>JBCBWI010000100.1:0-3363 GCA_039817185.1 Cyanobacteria bacterium J06648_16
CTGCCTTGGAGCCTACGCCAGAGAGCTTGAAGCCACCAAAGGGCTGACGGGCAACAATGGCGCCAGTGATGGTGCGGTTGATGTACAGGTTGCCCACTTCAAATTCTTCGTAGGCTCGGTCGATATGGGACGGCGTGCGAGAGTACAGGCCACCGGTTAGGGCAAAATTAGTCCCGTTTGCGATGTCGAGGGCTTCGTCAAAGTTTTCAGCTTTCATCACCGATAACACTGGGCCGAAAATCTCCTCTTGGGCAATGGTAGATTGCGGATCGACATCTTTGAAGATGACAGGACCTACAAAGTAACCCAGTTCTGGGGAAGGAAGTTCCAGAGCCAAGGTAGCTTCTTCCTTGCCTTTGGCAATGTACTCGCGAATCTTTTTCTGCGCAGCAGCGTCAATCACCGGCCCCACTTTGGTACTGGGTTCAATCGCCGGACCAATGTTCAGCGACTGTGTTGCTTCTACTAACCGGGCAACAAAAGTCTCGTAAATAGAGGCCATTACAATAACACGAGAACAGGCAGAACACTTTTGGCCGCTGTAGCCAAAGGCAGAATAAACAACACCTTGAACAGCCTGATCAAGGTCGGCACTTTCATCGACAATCAGACCATTCTTGCCGCCCATTTCGGCAACCACTCGCTTCAGGTGCTTCTGTCCTGGCTGTAATATGGCTGCATCTGCATAAATTTTGCAGCCCACTTCCTGGGAGCCTGTAAACACAATCATGTTGACATCTGGGTGCTTCACCATGTGCGCACCCACCGTAGAACCAGACCCCGGTACGTATTGAAAAACGCCTTTGGGAATGCCTGCATCGACAAAGATTTCAGTAAGCTTGGCAGCAATTACAGAGGTGACAGCGGCAGGTTTGAGCAGGGCACAGTTGCCGGTAACTAGCGCAGCGACGGTCATGCCGGTGGGAATGGCAAGTGGAAAATTCCAGGGAGAGATGACGAGCACGATGCCTTTGGCACGATAGAAGTAGCGATCGCGCTCCCCTGCCACATCATAAACAACGTCCTGATCCAACCGTTCCATTTCGTGAGCATAGTACCGACAAAAATCAGCCGCTTCAGAGACTTCTGCATCAGCCTGGTGCAAGGGCTTGCCGCCTTCAAACACCATCCAGGCATTCAGCTCGTGGCGGCGTTCTTCTAATAGGCCAGCAGCTTTGCGGATGATGGCAGAGCGATCGACGGCAGGTGTTTTCTTCCAAGACTCAAACGCTTCTTTGGCAGCAGCGATCGCCTCATCTGCCTGCTCAATACTAATTTGGCCCACCGTCCCCACCAGCTGCGCGGGCTTAGAGGGATTCAAAGACTGCACAGTGGATTCTGTTTGCACGTACTCGCCGTTGATCAGCGGCTGATAGGTTTTACCGAGCTGCGCGCGTACGGTATCGAGCGCGGCAGTGGCGGCGAGCCTTTCAGGGGCGATCGCATAGTCAGTATCCGGCGCCAGATTTATCCGCGTCACTGCGTCTTCCATCACCGCAATTGGCAGCGGCGTCACCCTATCTTCATCGCGATCGCCCTGCCCCCATTCCGGCACCGCCAGTAGCTCATCTGCGGGTACATCCTCTAGGCTCTGCTTCAAAAATGAACTGTTCGCGGTGTTTTCCAACAGTCGACGAATCAGGTAGGCCATTCCTGGAATCAGGTCGCCATAGGGACAGTACACACGCACCCGGTGCCCCTGCTTTACTAGAGCGTTCGCCAGGTTGTCAGCCATGCCGTAGAGCACCTGGAATTCGACGTTGCGTTTGGGGATGTCAAGGGTTTGTGTGATCGCCATTGCCAAAGCTTGCGATCGCACATTATGGCTCCCAATCGCCGCATATACATGCTCATGGCTTTCCAACAACAGCTGCGTCATCCGCTCAAAGTTCGCATCTGTCGAAGACTTATGGTTGTACACCGGTGTCGGCCAATAGTTCTGACGCGCGGTAATCGTTTCCTGGTCCCAATACGCCCCTTTCACCAGTCGAACCGTGACGGGAGTCCCTCTTTCTTTGACCCACTCAATAATTCCTTTTAGGTCCTGATAGCTATCACGCAGGTATGCCTGCTGCGTAATGCCAATATCAGCGCGAGATCTAAACTCTTCTTCCATCAGCAGCTTCTTCAGCGCAGCCAGGGTTGCGTCCTTGTAGCGATACTGCTCCATATCGAAGTGAACGGCAACACTCAGTTCTTTGGCTCGGCGCAGCAAGGTTCTAATATGCTCACCCACCTTAGACTCAGACCCTTCCACATCGAGCGGATCGAACTGCGAGTAAAAGGCAGTTAGCTTCACCGAAACCTGCACTTTCGCCAGCGGTTTGCCATCGGCAGCATCGACCACATCAACCGGAGACCATCGCTTAGCAGCGTCACTCAGCTGTGCCATCAGGTCCAGATACTGGTTGAGATAAGCCTCGGCTTCCTTTTCGGTCACCACCGCTTCACCAAGTAAATCCATGGTGAAGGCCATCGACTGCTTTCTCAAACGCTCAATGGTTTTCAGGGCTTGCTTGATATTTTCACCAGCAATATATTTGCGAGCCAGGGTTTCCACCGCACCCGAAAGCGTCGTTGCCGCCACCTGTGCGGGCATGGAGCCAGGGTCTGCGAAATTCAGCAGGCCCTTGAGCGCCTGAGGTAGCTCTACACTGCTATCACCCAAATATTCCTGAAAATGGCTAGCAATCTCAGTTTTGCTAGTCAATGCAGGCAGGCAGTCGATTAGCCGAAACATTTGCACTCGCAGGCCAGGATTGTCCATGGTCCAGGCCAGCAGCTTGTCGTCCCAACGGAGCTGATCGCGCATTTTTGAGAAGAGCGATCGCTTCTCTCGGCTATCAGCCAACAGCTGACGAGCGATCGCCTGTGCCTTTTTCTCATAGCGTGACGAACTCGCCACATCAGATACACTTTCAACAGAACGAACAGCATTAGCAACCATTGAAATCTCCTACGGCTTCAGTGAGTCTTGAAGTCGGTAATATGTGCGAAATTCGATGTTCTTTTATATTAAAGTCAGCCGCCCTTTGTACGCGACAAAAAAAGACGCGACAAAAAAAGACAAGCGCAAAGCGGCTGTTGCTTGTAATTATTTTTTGGAAGCGGGCGTAGGCGAAGCCCCATTCAAAGACTGCAGGTCCGACGCCGTCTTCACCTCAGACAAATCACTCTTCGCCTGACTAGCCCCCTTTCGAGCGCGCAACGCCATCGCTTTATTAGGCGGACGATGAATAGACATATCCGACGAGCCGTTACCACCACTCTCAACAGAACCACTATCAACAGAACCACTCTCAACAACAGGAGCAGAAGGAGAAAATCCTTCAGACACAGGGCCTTTCGCAGAAATCAGCGATA
>JBCBWI010000101.1:0-3231 GCA_039817185.1 Cyanobacteria bacterium J06648_16
CTAACTTTGCACAGGGACAAAGCGACTTTGCATCGGTTCAGAGTCTGTCGGCTTTGGGAAAAGCTCGTTGTAGCTCAGCAACAGGTGCATGATTGATGATGCTTACAGGAAGTTTGGCTGATGGGCGCGATAGTCGTAGGATCGTCTTGACTCGCTGGACCAAAGCTGCATACACATGACGAATGGTAATCCCCCGCCTAGTCCTGAATCTCGTTTTATTACTCGATTGGCAAATGCCTTAATCCAATGGACACCTGTAGGAACGGGAGCAGGGTTTCTGGTTCACTTCCTAGCTGGCCAAGATTGGTTTCTGGCGATATGTATGTTTCCAGTCATGCTGGTGACAGCGGTATGGGCGAAGTACACCGAGAATTTTATTGGAACCTTTGGGGATAGGGCTGGCGATCGCGGAGAAAGTGATGCGATCGCCCTATCAACTCGACTTAGCAAATGGGATAAGGATTTACGATGGCGGTTTGCCAAAGCCGATGCCCAGTATTTGAGGTCGCAAGCCAACGCCTGCCGCTACTACAGCGTGGAAGGTGTGAGTAAAGCCAGGTGGAATGCGAAAACGACGCTGGGTGAGGTGTATGTGCCCTTGGAACTGAGCGGACGGTTTCATCAGGCAAGCTTTATAGAAGGGTTTGGGAAAGCGGCAGATGAGGCGGATGAAGAAAAAGAGCCGCCCTATATTTGGGACTTGCTACGGCAGATAGAGAGCAATCCAAGCTATCGCCAAATTGCGATTATTGCACGGGGCGGATTTGGGAAAACAACGCTGTTGCGACACATTACCTATCGCTACAGCTACGAACCGCATAAGGTTCGCAAAGAGAAAAACGTACCGAAGCTATTGCCAGTGTTGCTGTATCTGCGAGAGTGTCGGGAGATAATTGCTCAGCCAGATGCACCGGATTTGCCGACGCTGATTGTAAACCATCACCTGGTGCGACTCTCCAGCAGGCTAGCGATGCTAGATGTGGACTGGGCCAAAAAGCTATTAAACGGTGGTCAGGCGCTGGTGATGCTAGACGGCTTTGACGAAGTTGCCGAAGAACAGTGCGAGGCGGTTAGCGCCTGGATAGATCAGGCAGTGCGAGACTATGGGCAAACAACCACCTTTATTTTAACGACGCGGCCAGCTGGGTATGAGCGTTACAGCGGAGAGCAGCCATTTACAGCGGTGGCGGTAAAAGAGTTCAATGCCAAGCAGCGGAATAAATTTCTGCATCAGTGGTATCGGTGCCAGGTGAAGAATGACCGGCTAGCGAGCGATACAGACGGCGTCGTAGAAGAGGCCAGCCGGGAAGCGAATGATTTGATTGAACAAATTAAACGCCGCAAAGAGCTTACAAAGATGGCGGATAATCCATTGCTGCTGTGCATGATGGCAACCTATCATCGCGGTAATCCAGCGCGAAACTTACCATTGGCACGTCCCCGGCTGTACCAGGGGTTTTGCCAAATGCTGTTGGAAGATCGACCGCTTTCTAAAAAGATACCGATGGCGCTGCCTGCGGACGAGAGTAAGGCAGTGCTGCAAGGAGTCGCATTAGAGATGGTGCAAAAGGACCGTATTGCCCTATCTCTGGAAGTCATGCACGAGCTGGTAGAGAAAAACTTAAGTCGCTGTGTGGAATTAGCCACAGAATCTGCTGTTGCGAGTCGTGACTTTGTAGACCAAATTGAAGAGGTGAGTGAGCTGTTTGTGCGTAAACAGGCTTCGGATGAGTATGAGTTTGCACATCGCAGCTTTCAGGAGTATTTGGCAGCGGTAGAAGTAAAGCGGCAGCAGGATGAAGGATTGCTGCTGGACGTGAAGGCAGAATGGCGAGATACCGCAGTGCTGTATGCGGCGCAGGCAAACCCAACGCGGCTAATAGAACAGCTATGCGATAAGGGAGACAGGCCATCACTAGACCTAGCCTATGACTGCTGGTTAGAGAATGATTTATTAACGAGTCCTCGGCTAGTGCCAGAGGAGACATTTGCAAGGCTACAAGAGTGTTGCTATCAGCAGTTAGAGCAGTACATGGTAGAAGGTAACTGGAAAGAGGCAGACCAGTACAACTATCGTGTGATGATTCAGGTATTGGGTAAGCGCTACGGAGAATATTTCACTGGCGGCAAGGATCTGATCACATTCCCCTGTGCAGATTTGCTACGGCTAGATCGGCTATGGAGTCAGCACAGTAAGGGAAAATTCGGCTTTAGCGTACAGAAAGATATTTATGTGAAGTGTGGCGGCAAATTAGATGGAGAATACTACGAGATGCCACTTGTCCGGTTTATCCAAACAGTGGGATGGCGCAAAGAAGGAGCTGTACAGTACGATAGCCTCAACAGCCTTTTGGAAGAAGATGCCTTGAGAAAATACGACGAGCTCATTTTCGGTGGAGTAGAGAAAGCAAAGAGGGGGCACCTCCCGGCTTGGGTGTTGGGTGTTGGCGGAGGGAGAGAGAGAGTGGGGGTTCTTCTCTCGCATCCAGACTTGTGAACTGTAGCACACAGTAGCTTCAGCCATTTTCAGCTTTCTTAAACGATGCTCTGCATCACCAATCCTCGTTCTTTCATCAATTCCGTACCTGGCACCTCGCAATTTCTAGATTAAGCGCATTTGCCTGCAAAGGCCTATCAGTCAATTCATTTTGGCACTATCCATACGAGTAGTAAGTCCCGCGATATAAAGCTAAAATTGAAGTGCTGGCGAAGCGAATACATACACTCCGTAGCCTTACCAGACACCCTGCAAGAAAAGCGAGCACTAATCCAATGACAACTATCACACTCACATCTGTAGAACCCAAGCTAGTTCAGCAACTTCAACAGCGGGCCGAGGAAAACGGGCGAACCATCGAAGCAGAAATAGCCGATATTCTCTCTGACGTCTTAGCCTCCGACCAGATAGAAAACGACACGTTAGGTTTAGGCACTGCTATTAAGCAGCGCTTCGCACCACTTGGAGACTTCGAGATACCCGAAATACCCCGAGAACCTATTCGCACGCCTCCCACCTTTTGATCGCCTATGATTGTCCTAGATACTAATGTGCTCTCGGAGCTGATGAATCCAAAAGGTTCAAAACTCGTTACAGCTTGGGCCGATGCACAACCAGCAAACTGCCTTTTCACTACTGCCATTACAAAAGCAGAGATACTATACGGTATCGCTATCTTGCCAGAAGGAGCGAGAAAACGGCGACTCTACAAGACTGCTCAATCCTTGTTCTTG
>JBCBWI010000102.1:0-3134 GCA_039817185.1 Cyanobacteria bacterium J06648_16
CAACGCGGCCCTGAATCCGTTGAGAGCTATTACGATGAATACTTGGCAATTCCCGGCATTTTAGAGCAGATTATTCTTGACCGTGATTCTGATGCGTTTATTGTGGCCTGCTGGGGAGATCCCGGAATTGAAGCGGCCCGTGAAATTACGACGAAACCCGTTGTCGGCATCTCGGAAGCCAGTCTATATGTTGCCAATATGCTGGCAGCCAAGTGGAGCGTCGTGACAACACTTCACCGAGTACGAGACATGGTAGAAAAAACAATTGTTAAAACAGGTCTTACAGAACGTTGCGCCTCTGTAAGAACAACAAAACTATCAGTGCTTGAGACAGAACAAGATCGAGAAAACACTCTGGATATATTGACTGAAGCTAGTCAGCTCGCGATTCAAGAAGATGGTGCTGAGGCTATTTGTTTGGGTTGCGCTGGTATGAGTGGCCTAGAACAACAATTGGAAAACCGTTTGGGCGTGCCTGTTATTGATGCTGTTGCAGCCGCAGTCAAAATGGCAGAATCCTTGGTGAGTCTGGGAAAAACTACCAGCAAACAATTGACCTACCGGTCACCGGAACGGAAGGAAATTAAAGGATATCCGTCCCATTATCAGGCTGAGAATTTTTCCCAATCTTAAGCGCAACGGAGCCTATCTTGCTTCTTTCCGACCTTTCAAGCGAGTGGTTAGCAGCGCGATCGCTCCCAAGCCAACTAATGTACCCGGTTCAGGTACAGCAGCAGGTGAGGCACCAAACCCAAAGAAAATAACGCCGGGGTTAGTTCCCACTAAATCCCAAGAGCCATTGTCCAGGTCGTAGCGGGCAATCCCACCTAGACGCTGAACGGGCGTTTCAGGATTGTTGTCATCATCGATAAAGTTGACATTGCCGAAGAGTGCATCAAACTGACCATCGGTATCGGTGTCAACGCCTGTCAACGCGGCGAAACCGCTAAATACAGCGCGATCATCTGCGGTTACAGCGCCCACCTCGCCAACAACAGCAGCGTCTCCTGTCTCTGAATCAAATTGAATTAAGGAGTCGGTATCAAGGTCGATACCATACAGACTATTATCGACCGACCCCAGACTAATGATGAAAGGGGTAGCTGTGCCCAGCCCGGTGCCGCGAGTATTGTCAATCGCGTCGCCAACCGCCTGCGATGAGCCCAGCGGAACGGCTGCTCCCGTGGCTATGTCAATCTGATGCAGTTGTTGAGTATTGAAGTTTTCGTCAAAAGGAACGATAAATCCTTCGTCATTTTCCAAAATGTCAAAACTGGTGGCATTTAGACCAGTGGGGGCACCAACGGGGGTTTGGTTGGCAGTGTCTATATCAATCTCCACCAGCTGGCCACTAAATTGATAGCCCAACAGTCGCTGATCAGCTGTTCCTGCTAGGGCTGAGGGTAAGCCACTGGTCTCAGGTGAAACGGGAGTAGCAACGCCTGTTGTGGAATCGACTGCAAACAAAAAGTTTTCACGGATGTCATCATGAACGCCTGGATCAGCCTGGGTCAGACGCTGCCCTGTGGCGTAGAAGATAGCGGCTTCAGCTGATGAGGCTAGCAGCAATGTCGCTACCAGGGGAACGCATGTCCAGCTAGCGATTCGGGAAAAAGATTTGGGCATGGAAGTTTTGACTAGTTTTTGTGGTTATCAGGTCTTAGCGAGCTACGTGAGAGGTTCTGCGGAAACGCAGAGACAGCAGTGTGACTGCACCCAGTCCAACTAATGCAACCGGTTCAGGCACCTAAGTCGCAAATTCGTAATTAGAATGATTATCATTCTCACAATATGCGAATATACAGAGGTAGACATAAACTCTTCGTGAAGTTGGTGTCTGCAAATTTAAAGCAAACCGAGAAAGAGGTTTCCACGGTTTCTGCATCAATGAGGAAAGTGTTATGCCGCTGCGTCATCAACCCGCCCCACCTACACCTTGGGATAGCGATCTAGATCAGCCCGTTATTGCTGCCTCTGCCTATGTCCATCCCCAGTGCAGTCTGATCGGGGATGTACAGCTGGGTGAAAATGTAATCGTCGCTCCCAATACCTCCATTCGTGCGGATGAAGGCGCTCCTTTTTATATTGGTGCGAATACCAATATTCAGGACGGAGTAGTCATCCATGGGTTAGAGCAGGGACGCATCTTAGGCGATGACCAGCAAGCCTACTCAATATGGATTGGCCATGATACTTGCATTACCCATATGGCACTGATCCACGGTCCCGCCTACGTTGGCGATGAGTGTTTTATTGGCTTTCGCTCGACGGTGTTTAATGCTCAGGTGGGCCATGGTTGCATTGTGATGATGCACGCCTTGATTCAGGATGTGGAGATTCCTGCGGGTAAGTATGTGCCATCGGGCGCGGTGATTACGACTCAGCAGGCTGCCGATCGGCTACCGGATGCTACTGAGAGCGATCGCACCTTTTCTCACCATGTGGTCGAAGTCAATCAAGCGCTGCGGGCCGGGTATCGCTGTGCTAGCGGTATCGACTGCGCCACTTCTTTTCCGAATCCGGAGAATCCGTCTCACAGTAATGGCTCTCTAGCTAACGGCTCTCGGGCTAATGGCTCGTTATCTATGCCTCAAAATGGCAAAGCACTTCATCCTTTGCAGGCAGACATCGTAGACATCATCCGTCAACAACTCCGCCAGGGCTACCGCATTGGCCTAGAATTTGCCGATGCCAGGCGATTCAAGGTCGGTTCCTGGCAAACGGGTTCAACAATTACCAGCACCTATGAAGCTCAGGTGCTAACCCAGGTAGAACAGTTTTTGGCTCATCATCCTAGCGATTATGTGCGATTGTTGAGCTTCGACCCCAAAGCAAAACAGCGTCAGCTGGAGCAAATAATTCAGAAGCCAGCGTGAGTCTTTAAACAACAAATCCTGTGTTAGGAAGCTATCTAAGGGCGGGTGAGGTAGCAATGGCAATCAGGTTTTTCTATCAGAGTTTCCACTAGCGCATTCAGGGCGACTGCCGCTAAAAGACCGCCTCCCAAACTGCCTTGAATGGTGATGTAGGGCACTGGCAGCGCCATCAACTGGCGCTTGGCTGCAGGCGCATGACTAAAGCCAATGGGCATCCCAATCACGAGAGCGGGCTGAAGTTTTCCCTGTTCAATCAAT
>JBCBWI010000103.1:0-2987 GCA_039817185.1 Cyanobacteria bacterium J06648_16
ATCAAACAGTACTCGTCCCAATACATAGTCGTGTCCAAGCTGACGTACAAACAGTCGTCTTCCCAAGTTGATAGCGCGGCTTGGATGATGGGCTTGTAGAGCCGATGCACGTTGATCCGCGAGTTCCCTAGCCAGCGGCGGATGCGACGCTGTCGGCTTTGAGCGTACAGCCCTCGGCAGGGCACATGCTTTGCCCATTTCGTCAGGTTTACTTCGCCGGTTTGAATCAGCGCAGCTACCAGCCATAGGCAGGTCGTAAGGTGAGCGAGATGGGCCCAGTTTTCGCCTTGACCCAACCAAGCTTTCAAGGCATCGTAGAGGCGGGAGTTTTTTTCACAGCATTTCTATGATTTGAGTGGTATCTAATTCTAGATTGCTGGCTCCCACTTCTTTGCTCATTCGCTACATTTACCGACTGGTAATCGTTTCAACCCTCTCGTCGGTATCTTTTGTCAGTCAATCAGGGTCGCTGCACTGACCTGTAGGGGAATCAACATGAAACATCGGGCAACGCCTGATTTTTGGTATCACTATCATCATTTGCCGAGAGAGACTTGCCTCGGCGGGTCATGGTGGTATTGAAAATGAAGATCAGTCTATCTGCCGCTGCTTCCGAAAATTAAACTTGGTTGTTGTATTGAATAGTGAAGCACCTACAAAAAGGGGCGGTGCATTTAATCTGGGGTAGTTCAGTGGTAGAACGCTCGGCTCTGGACCGAGAGGGCGCTGGTTCAATTCCAGCCCCCGGACCTATCTTTAGCGGTTGAGGAAGACGATGGTAGATCGCGATCAACAGAATGATAGCCAGGAAGCTGAGCAGCCGGTGGGCTATGGCTACCCGCAAATGCGTATTGCTAAAGCGCTACAGACCGCGCAGCAAAGTCCTGATAGAGAGACTCGCGATCGCGCCTGGCGGAAAATATCTAACTGGGTAGCTGTGCTTGACGGAATGGTCACTGGTAAGCTTTCGATTGGCTCTCGCACGCCTACTAAAGCGCCTGCCTGGGCAACGCTAAAAGTAACGCAGGGTGGCTTTGCTACTGGCACATTATTGGCAGGTGGGCCTTTGCAAAAGCATGAGCTAGCCCTGTTCTCTGAGTTGGGCTGTGCGCCTCATGTAGATGGGCGATCGCACCTCAACCGATACTTTATTTCCGAAGCAGGGCTTGCCCGACTACAAACCGTGCTGCGCGAAGGTCGCTACCGGATTGTTGTACCTGAAGAAGGCGCACTGCTGGTGATTGCCCGGTTAGTAGAACTAGGCCGGGCCGCTGATGCTAGAACTATCTTGCGAGCCATCGAACCCTGGTTTGACCAGCTCAGGTTTTACCCAGTTTTAAGCGACAAACCTTATTCTGTTGTTGTCGGCAGTCTGACAGCCAATACAACAGCCTGCCTAGACACCGAAGTAACCTATCAGACGGTAGGAGAGATAAAGCAAAGCCTGGAGCAGATATCGCCCAATCAACAGATTTTGGCTCAGCGAGAGACGATTGATATATGGCTGCCGCTTTACGATCGAATGGTGGATCTCTTTTTAGAGACGGTGGAAGGAGAGATGCCGACGCTGCGAACGGATGAGCATGGGCAGTGGGAGCGATCGCCCGAAGGAAAGTTCCCAGTAATCGGCGGCTGGCCCTGCAAACACTATCCCGATGAGTGGACGGCTGCGGCTAAGGCAACAATCGCAGCGTTCGATCAACAAACTAAGCTTCACAAGCTATGCAACCGGCCTTGGTCTCAGCAGAGTAGCCTGGGGCAGCTGCAAATGTATCTACGTATCTGCGTGGATGCGCCTGAAGTCCTCACCGGGCGGGAGGTGGGTCGGATTCGGCTGATTTTAGCGAGATATGTTGCGAAACGGAGTCAGCCAGGATCTTCGCAGGCGCGAGCAGCCAGGCAGCGACAGACCGTGCAAGCGAGCGGACCTTTGTTTTATGATCGCGCTCAAGTAGCCATTGCGTGGATCAAGCAGTTTGACCCAGACGAAGGCCTGCCCTCATCTGTGGTACTTCCCGACCTTCCGCCCGCGCTGCGTAAAAAGGTAGAGCGGTCTGTTCGCGCCACGCTAAGAGAGCTGGTTGCGAAAAAGATAATTACGTCAGGAGGGTCTTTGGCGAGAATACTCCCGCAGGTGAGTGGAGGCATTCAGTCGGCAGGCATTGCTGATGATGGGCTACAGCGCCTGTACAAAGACATCTATCAGGCGTTTCGGCAGCGGCGATCGCTCCTTTTACTCAATCTGCAAAAGCAGGTACAGCTTGAAGAACTGCCCTGGGTCGCTGAAATTGACCGTGCTAGAAGCAGTGACTACGCGGTGAAGGCTAGCGCACAGCAGGCGCTGGTGGACATTGTGCACCTAACGCTGACGTCGTTTCCCCATACGATTTTGCCGAATAAGCTGATTCGGGAGCTGAGTGCGATCGCTCAAACCGCTCAGCTCGAGTTGCCCCTTACCGAAGAAATCGCTGCCGATATTTTCATGGGCAAATTTTCAGATAAGTTTCTGGCGGCTGCCATCGTCGCCGGTAAAGCGTTAGAAAATTCTCTCTATGCTACCTACTACGGCATTCGCTATCGCAGAGTCTTTGATATGCAGCGAGGCACTCCTAATCGCAACACTTCGCGGGGGGACTGGTTTGCGCGGCTGTGTACGATGCGCTCCGGGACGAGCGCTTTTCAGTATGGACGGCCCGCCAACAACGGCATGATTATCGAACAGCAACAGATTTTGACGACGCACAACTTAGCTGCGCTGATGCTGTCGGATGCGATCGCTGCTCAAATTTCTGTAGCCTTTGGCGATAGCTATCAGCAGCTTGCCCAAGACTGCTTTGTATGGGCCGTTCAGCGGCTGCAAATGAATGCACCGACCTGGCATGCCTCGCTGATTCATCTCAAGAACGCGGCCTACGCATGGCGGCAGATGGTTCAAATAGTCTTTGGCCAAAATTAGAAAGCTCTGAGTGCTGCCATGCATCGTCAAA
>JBCBWI010000104.1:0-2968 GCA_039817185.1 Cyanobacteria bacterium J06648_16
TGGCAGCGGTTTCAAGACCTCTATGAGCAGTCGGGACGACCGGATTCTAAACCGCGCTTTTTGCCGATTTTAGGGCCATCGGGCTGTGGAAAGTCGTCTTTGGCGCGAGCGGGATTGGTGCCGGAGCTGGCGCGGAGGCCGCTGCCGGGAAAGGAGAAAATGCGGGTGGTGGTGATGGTGCCGGGGGCGTCGCCTGTAAAGTCATTAGCAGGTGTGCTGGCGAAGCTGACGCAGGATGATAAAACGCCGGAGGTAATTAAGAAGCGGCGCTACGAGGAAGAACTGAGAAAGTCGGCGGCGTCTGGGCGGTTTGATTTTTGGCAGGATGTGGCGGAGACGCTGCTGGATGTGCAGTCGGTGCCAGTGGTGGTGCTGGTGGATCAGTTTGAGGAGCTTTATTCGCTGTGTGAGGATGCAGCGGAGCGTGAGGCGTTTGTTGAGAATTTGCTGTATGCGGCGCACAGTGCAACAGGCTACGTGAGTGTGGTAGTGACGCTGCGGAGTGATTTTTTGGGGGAAACGCAGCGGCATAAGGTGCTCAATCAGTTGATTGGGTCGGATTTGAGCATGATTGTGCCTGCGATGACGGAAGAGGAGTTGCGGAGGGCGATCGCACTCCCTGCCAAACAAGCAGGTCATCCGTTAGACGATGCCACCGTAGACCTGTTGGTAAATGATGCCGAAGGCCGAGAAGGTGCACTACCACTGCTGCAATTCGCGCTAACTCGAATTTGGGAAGGCCTGAAGGAAGGGAAATCACCCTCTGAAACGTATCGAGAGATGAATGGGGTGGGTGGTGCGCTGGCGAAGAAGGCACAGGATATTTACGACAGCTTGAGCGTGAATGAGCAGGAGATTGCTCGACGGGTGTTTTTGGGCTTGGTGCAGCTAGGTGAAGGGGTAAGAGATACCAGGCGGCGGGCAGCCGTAGAGAATCTGGCGACGAGTCGAGATACGCCCGATGTAGTGAAGCAGGTTGTGAGTCGATTTTCTGCACCGGGTGCGCGGCTGGTGTCGCTTTCTAGCGAGGCGAGTAAGGAAACGGCTGAGGTTACGCATGAGGCGCTGTTTGATCACTGGCAATTGTTGAATGATTGGCTGGATAGTAGCCGTGAGGACATTCGCTTTCAGCGGCGGTTGGAGGAAGATGCGGTGTATTGGGATGAGCAGGGAAAGCCGAATGGATTGTTGTGGCGATCGCCCGATTTGGACCTGCTAAGAAAGTTCGAGAAAAAGTCGCAAGGTGAACTATCGTCGCTTTCGTTTGAGTTCTTTCAAGCTGCCGATATAGCTGAAAAGAGAGAGAAGAGAGTAAAGCGCTTGGGCGTTGTTGGACTTGCAGCGGGGCTATTGATATCCACAACGCTGAGTCTTTTTGCGACGTATAAAGTCCATCAGGCAGCGCGTCGGCAAATGGAACTGTATGAGTCTAGAGCGAAGGATTTGGCTGATAGTAATGATGTGGAAAGCCTAGTGAATGGGCTAGCTGCGGTTGGATTGGGGCGATCGCCTTTCGTTAAATTTCCCAATGTTTTCAGCGAAGCGCTGGTAACGACAGCAATTCTTGACGAGCCCAATCGAACGATGCGAGCGACCCATGTTGCTAGCCAAGCAGGATATGGACAGCTTGTCGCAATGAATGCGGACGGAACGACAATTGCTACGATCACAACATCTGAAGGTGATATACGACTGCTCAATGACAGTGACAGTACCTTATCAATACGTGATGCGACCGGAAAAGTGCTAAGTTCTACCGTGCTATCTTTCCCAGGTGTAACACAACTTGCCATTAGTGCGGACGGCAATACTGTTGTTTGTGGAAACAATGATGGACTACTACAGATATGGGACGGTGAGGGGAACCCTTTGAGCGAACCATTCGAGGCGCATGCAGATAGGATTGGTTCTGTCGCTATTGATGCTGATGGCAGTAGTATTGTGAGTAGCAGTCGCGATGAGACTATTCGCCTTTGGGACCGAGAAGGTAAGCTGATTAAAGCTTTTTTAGTAGAAGACAGGGGTTGGGTCACGGCGGTGGACATTAGTCCCGATGGTCAAACAATTTATGTAGCTAAAAGCAGCTCAGGGTCTCGCCTGCAATCATTAGATCGAGAAAGAAATATTATTACAAAATTTCCTGAGAAGGAAGGCGTCAATCCTATTATTGCTTTATCAGTGAGTGCGGATAATCAAACAATTGTGAGCGGTAGTAACGATGCCGCAATTCGGTTATGGAGTACTCAAGGTGAATTAGTGAGTGGGCCCTTTATCGGACACGTGGGACCAGTCTCTTCTGTAGATATTACTGCTGACGGTCAATCGATGCTTACCGCTAGCGATGGGTCAGCAAAATTATGGAATCGTCAAGGCGACTCGATTGAGATTGTTGCTAGTAGCTCATCGCCTGTAACGAGTTCAGCCATGAGTGATGACGGTAATACTATTATTACCAGTAACAGTGATCTCAGTTTTGAGAGTCCTGATGGTGATGGAGGAGTGCTAAAGATATGGCATTCCTCAGAAGCTTCATTGTTTCGAAAATTCGATCTGCCCTCCCGACAAGCGCGGTTTGTGAGTATTGATGAGCAAGGGAAAACAGTTGCTGTGGTTGGACAAGATAAAGCCGTTTGGCTTCTAAATGCCCAAGGACAGCTGATTGAGGACAGTTTTAGGATTCCCGGCGAGAGAAACTTTTCCGTAGCACTTAGCATGGATGGGAAAACTATCTCGGTTGTTGACCGTGACATTCAAAAATTCAGCCGTAAGGGCGAGTTAGTCGACACGTGGGAAAAGGTCAGTTCTTCACCTTCTAGTTCTTTGTCGGTTAGTGCAGATGGTGAGACTATTGTCAGAATTCAAAGAGAAAGCAGAAGAGAAAGTGGAATAGAAGGAAAAATTCAGATATTTGATTCAAAGGAGCGTCTTCTAGGAAGCAGCTCTTTCATCGTAAAAGGCGACGGATATG
>JBCBWI010000105.1:0-2490 GCA_039817185.1 Cyanobacteria bacterium J06648_16
TCCGCCGAAGTGGACGTCATTCAGGTGCCGAAGCAGGCGTCACTTGGCCGCCGAAGCAAACGTCATTCAGGTGCCGAAGCAAGCGTCATTTTGCACCAGGGTCTGCACCACCAGGGCAACTGCCGATTCATCCCCTGGAAGTGTGCCCGATGCATATAGCCACTGAGCCGGGGGGCTATGAGCAAAACGCGGTCAACTATTGCCTCTACAAAGACATGAGTCAGAACAAGACCATCCAAATGGTGTGGGGCATCCCCAAGGGTGGCAGTGATCGCTACAAGCAGGCTAAAGACCGATTTGATTATTACAAAGCGCAATGGGAGGAACGCTATGGTCTCCACTAGCACGACACATCGTCAAGCATTTCGACGGGCCTCGGCCTGGTACAAGTTTGTGGCCTTCTCTTGCTTTGGAGCGGGCGGCTGGGTGCTCTGGCAGAATGTTGAGTTATCGCGGCTGGGTTTGCGGGCCGATGGTTGGGCCGATGCGAATATCTGGCCCATTGCCATCGGCATTGCGGCGTTGGAAAGTGCGGTGAGTATCTTCCTGACCCAGCCAGAAAACTGGGATGACATCTGGGCCAACCTGGAAGGGGTAGGGGGCAGTGGTGAAAAGATGCCGACCAGCGTCAAAATTGCCCTATCGGCTTTTTGTCTGCTGTTGCTGTTAGCGATGTGCTTTGGGGCCTATGCCTTTGATTTTTACAGTACCCATGAGGGGCTTTATCCAGGCGGGCAGATTACTTTTAAGACAGCGCTATTCACCCTGGGGTACAACTTCGGTACAGAGCTGCTGGCGTTTTTCGGGTTTCAGTGTCTGCGAATGTCGAAGTTTGCGGAACGCGAGGAAATCCAGGAGCGGTCTATCTTGGAGCCGCAGAATCGCTATGGTCGTCAGATGCTCAGGCATCGGGTGGATATGGCGGACCAGCGGGCGCAGTTTGATATTCAGAAGGAAAGAGAAGCTTGGGCTAGGAGTCAGGGATTCAGGGGAGGGTGATAGTTATTAGTTCGCATTCATAGCCCCACGCAGTTGGTCGGAAATGCCCGACAGAAGACTGCCCAGTTGTTTGGGGTCTTGTTCAGTCATCGTGGTCGTTCTCCTTCCTTTTCAATGTCTGGCTTTTGTCAATCTCGGCGCGTTCGCGTTCGATTTCGCGGCGTAGCTCCTCCTCGCTGGGCAACACTAACCGGTATTTGCTGGCGAACAGTTGCTCACTTTCGTGTAAGACGGAATAGCGTGCCACCGATTGGTCTTTGCTGCCACAGAGCAAAATCCCGACGGTGGGGTTATCATCTTCACCCCGGCGGCGGTCGTCGTACATACGTACGTACATATCCATTTGGCCGATGTCTTGGTGGGTCAGATGTCCGGTTTTTAGATCGATGAGCACAAAGCACTTGAGCAGATAGTTATAAAATACCAGGTCAATATAGAAATCTTGAGTTTCCGTGCTGATACGCTGCTGACGGGCGACAAAGGCAAAACCTTTACCCAGTTCGAGTAGGAACTGTTGCAGCTTATCCATCAGTGCTCGTTCAAGGTCTGCTTCTAGTAAGCGCCCGGTATCTGGCAGACCGAGAAATTCCAGCATCACCGGGTCTCGTACGAAGTCGCGGGGCTCCTGGTCTACCTGCTGGGTTTCGGCCAGGAGTTTATCTTTGTCTGGGCTGGCCAGCAAACGCTCATAATAGAGGGTGCCGATCTGCCGCTCTAGGACACGGGTGCTCCAGTTTTGTTCTGCTGCTTCTTGCATGTACCACAGGCGAGCTTCTAAGGTATCAACGCGCAGAAGCAGGCGGTAGTGGGTCCAGCTCAATTCGGAACGCAGTGCGTTCCAATTTGGAAAATGTTGAAAAAAGGCCCGCATATTTCGCAGGTTCCGTTCATCGAAGCCTTTGCCAAATTCTGCTGTGAGTGCTTCGGCCAGTTTCGCTAATAGACGTTTTCCATAGGCAGCGCGGGCCTCGCCACCTTGTTCAAATTCGACGATGTGCCTGCCGATCTGCCAATAGGTCTGTACCTGGATGGTATTGACGTTGCGGGACACCTCCTGGCGAGCCTGGATAATTAAGCCGCGCAGTGCATCCAGAAATGTGGGCGGCAGTTCGATGTCACTCATGATTCTTCTGCTGCCTCGGAAGCGATGGAAGATTTTGTGGACATGGCCTCAAATGACTAAAGATGTGGGTAAACAGTCAATCTCTGCTGACTTATTCTGGCATCGTTTAATCTAGAACTATAGGTATCGTTCAGATGGTTCTTAGCCATGACAGCCTTGTAAGGAGGCAATCCTGTAACCTAAGTCGGCTCCGCCTTCACGCATCGCTCAAAAGTTGAGGAAGCGCGGGATTATTGCATAGGTATCAAGCGCTTTATCTTGTCCGTACAAGAGAATTTTTAAATCCCAAATAAACGTAATTGCTCAACTGGGTTGAAAGAGCGAATTGTTTGGGTCAAGCGCAACTTTGATAGCCTCAAGGGCGGAAA
>JBCBWI010000106.1:0-2028 GCA_039817185.1 Cyanobacteria bacterium J06648_16
TTTGGGAAGGCCTGAAGGAAGGGAAATCACCCTCTGAAACGTATCGAGAGATGAATGGGGTGGGTGGTGCGCTGGCGAAGAAGGCACAGGATATTTACGACAGCTTGAGCGTGAATGAGCAGGAGATTGCTCGACGGGTGTTTTTGGGTTTGGTGCAGCTAGGTGAAGGGGTAAAAGATACGCGGCGGCGGGCAGCTGTAGAGAATTTGGCGACGAGTAAAGATACACCAGATGTGGTGAAGCAGGTTGTGAGTCGGTTTTCTGCGCCAGGTGCGCGGCTGGTGTCGCTTTCAAGTGAGGCAAGTAAGGAGACAGCGGAGGTTACTCACGAAGCGCTGTTTGATCATTGGCGATTGTTGAATGATTGGCTAGATAGTAGCCGGGAGGATATTCGCTTTCAGCGGCGGCTGGAGGAGGATGCAGTGTATTGGGATGAGCAGGGACGGCCAAGTGGACTGTTGTGGCGATCGCCCGATTTGGACCTGCTGAGAAAGTTCGAGAAAAAGTCGCAAGGTGAACTGTCGTCACTTTCTTTTGAGTTCTTTAGAGCTGCTGATGTGGCTGAAAAGAGAGAGAAGAAAGTGAAGCGATTGGGCATCGCTGGACTAGCAGCAGGGCTTCTGGTATCAACAGCGCTGAGCCTTTTTGCAACCTACAAAGTTCATCAGGCAGCACGTCGCCAAATGGAACTGTATGAGGCTAGAGCAAAGGACTTAGCTGATAGTAATGATGTAGAAAGCTTGGTGAACGGGTTGGCTGCGGTTGGATTGGGGCGATCGCCTTTTGTTAAATTCCCCAATGTTTTCAGCGAAGCGCTTGTAACTACAGCAATTCTTGACGAACCGAATCGAACGATGAGGGCGACTCATGTCGCTAGCCAAGCAGGATATGGACAGCTGGTAGCAACGAATGCGGACGGAACGAGAATTGCTACTGTAGCGTCTGAAGGTGAAGGGCCGTTCAATGAAAGCGAAAGCACGCTATCGATACGTGATGCAACCGGGAAAGTGCTAAGTTCTACTGCGGTAGCTGTTCCAGGTGTAACGAAGCTTGCTGTCAGCGCGGATGGCAATACTGTCGTTGCGGGTAATAGCGATGGACTCCTACAGATGTGGGACGATGAGGGTAACCCTTTGAGCGAACCACTTGAGGCGCATTCAGATGCCATTTCTTCTTTGGCTATTGATGCTGGTGGCAACAGTATTGTGAGTAGTGATAGCGATGGGAATATTCGGCTCTGGGGCCGAGAAGGTAACCTTATTAGCGCTTTTTCGTCCGAAGGAATGGGTCGGGGCCTGGTTGCCATTAGTCCCGATGGTCAAACAATTTATGAGGCTAAAAGTCGCTCAGATTCACCTCTGCAATCGTTAGATCGAGAAGGACGCACTATAACAAAATTTCCTCAGAAAGAAGGCTTCAATCTGGTTTCTGCTTTGTCAGTTGGTGCAGATAATCGAACAATTGTGAGCAGTAGTAATGATGCAGAAATTTGGTTGTGGAATGCTAATGGTGAATTGGTGAGTGGTCCCTTTAGCGGACACTTGGGACCCGTTATGTCTGTAGATATTGCTGCTGATAGTCAGTCGATTCTTAGTTCTGGCGATGGGTCAGCAAAATTATGGAATCGTCAAGGCGACTCGATTGATATTGTTACTGATAGCTCAGCGCCCGTGGTTAGTTCATCCATGAGTGATGACGGTAATATTATCGCTACTAGTAACAGCGAGCTTAGTTTTGGGAATCCCGATGGTGCTAGCGGAGTCCTAAAGATATGGAATGCCTCAGAAGCTTTGTTGTTTCGAAAATTTGAGCTGCCCTTCCGGCAGAATATGTCTGTGAGTATAGATGAGAAGGGTGAAACAGTCGCTGTTGTTGGACAAGACAGAGTCGTTTGGCTACTGGATGCTCAGGGACAGCCCGCTGAGAACAGTTTTAAGATTCCTGGAGAGGGCGGGTATTCTTCCGCAGCGCTGAGTACGGATGGGCAAACTATCTCGGTTGTTGACAATGAAATTCGAAGATTCAATC
>JBCBWI010000107.1:0-1731 GCA_039817185.1 Cyanobacteria bacterium J06648_16
CAGCCTTACTGAGATCCGGAATCGTCTTGGGATGGCGCTCGCGCCAGAGGTTCCATTGCGTCACGCCCTCTTTTAGAGTAACCGTCCCAGGAAGCTAAAGAAATCTTAGGGAATTTCGTTTGTCAGATTCGCTAGTTTAAGAGAATGAGCGAAGAGATTGAAATTGCAGGAATTAAGGTATCGAAGGCGGACTGGGAGGCAACGCCTGCCAGCATTCAAGCCTTGGTTTTGGTGCTTAGCGAGCGACTGAGACAACAGGACGAGCGTATTCGTCAGCTAGAAGAGCGCCTGAATCAGAATTCGAGCAATTCATCGAAACCGCCATCCAGCGATGGTTTCGGTCAGTCCGCCAGCGGTCAACCCAAGGATAAAAAGCGTAAGTCAACGAAGAAAACGAAGTCCTCGCCCCGCCAAGTACGCAAGCTCCAGCCAAGCGAGGCGTGTGACCGGGTGCAGGAGGTGTTGCCGTTAGTGTGTGCAGAGTGCGGTACATCGCTGAGTGGTCACGACGAGCATCCCCATCGCCATCAAGAGATAGAATTGCCGCCGATAGAAGCGATGTTGGTGGAATATCGTCTCCATCAGCTTAGTTGCCCAGCCTGTGGTCATCAGACCCGAGCGAATCTCCCGGCGGGGGTATCACCGTTGGGCTATGGCGAACGACTTAGTGCCATCGTATCGCTGCTGAGTGGCCCGTATCGTCAGAGCTATCGGCAAGTGCTTGGGCTGATGGATGACCTATTTGGTGTGAGTCTTTCGCGTGGAACAGTGGGTCGCTTGCGCGCAGAAATGAACGAAGCGCTGGCTGCGCCAGTAGCTGCTGCCAAGGACTATGTTCAGGCCCAGCCGGTGATGCACAGCGATGAAACCAGCTTTCCACAAGGGAACCGTGATGGTGGCAATCCCAATCGAGCTAAAGGTTGGATGTGGGTGTTGGTGACGCCGCTAGTGAGCTTTTTTGAGGTGGTGCTGAGCCGGTCTCAGCAAACGGCCAAAGACCTGATTGGTGAATCCTATAGCGGCATCGTCACCTCTGACCGCTACAGTGCCTATGGCTGGATTGCGCTGCATCAATGGCAAGTATGTTGGGCGCATCTCAAACGAGACTTTACGGCGATGGCAGAGCGTATCGGTGTCTCCCAGGAAATCGGCGACGCCCTGCTGCGTCGTCAGCGACGCCTGTTTCGCTGGTGGTATCGGGTGAGGGATGGCACTTTATCGCGTGTGCAGTTCATTGGTCTGGTCGCTCATTTGCGGCAAGGGGTCAAAACGACGTTAGAAGAGAGCGCCGCATTGCCGATTGAACCCGAGGAGAAATCCCCCCTGGCGAAAACGGTCAGAACCTGTAGACGCTTACTCAAGGTCGAACCGGCCCTCTGGACCTTTGTCGAAACCGTCGGGGTTGAGCCCACCAACAATGCAGCAGAACGAGCCTTGCGACCAGCTGTGATTTGGCGCAAGACCAGTTTTGGTGCCCAATCTGAGGGCGGCAGTCAGTTTGTGGCTCGGCTGCTCACCGTTTCTTCCTCACTCAAGGCCCAAGGCAGGAATATTCTCGATTTCCTTACCCAGGTCTGTCTGGCTCATAGGGCAGGAAAAGACACGCCTTCTTTAATCCCCCAACAGCAGCCCTAGGGACGGTTACGGCGATTGTTGGCAATGCCGAACAGAAAACTCACTTTCTGGTCTCTCAGAAACTTCAAGTTCTCCAGGCTTGAGTACCAACTATCG
>JBCBWI010000108.1:0-1704 GCA_039817185.1 Cyanobacteria bacterium J06648_16
CGATCGCTAACATCCAAAAAACCATCCACTTCACCACCGCACTCAAATCTCTGGGTTGCAAAGTGGCGCTCGATAACTTCGGCAGCAGCATCTCTTCTTTGACTTACTTGAAGCAGCTTCCCCTCGACTATCTCAAGATTGACGGACGATTTGTCAAAGAAGCCGTGCTTGACTCGGTCACGTTCGCAATGCTGGCTGCGATTCAGCAGGTTGCGCAGGCGATGCAGATTAAGACGGTGGCCAAATCTGTTGAGAGCAAGTCGATTCTAGAGACGGTGAAAACACTAGGACTAGACTTTGTGCAAGGGTACGAGATTGGTCTGTCTGAGTCGCTAAGGCTAGGCGTTACCCAAAGCCTTGGTCCACAATGCCAGTCCCCCTCCCTTACCCCGAGCAGCTAAATAAGTGGGTGTCACCGCAAAGAAAGTGAAAAATGCTTGTTCCTTGAGGGGTTGATCGACAAAGGCGCTGGCCTGCTCAAAGCCACCTCTGACGGATGCATTGTACAGGCGTAATTTGCCAGCTTGCGCGCGCACATGCAAAAAATCAAAGCTCAAGATATCCATCTGCTGTCGATAGTGGGTCGGTCCGCTCAGCTGAAACGAAAGCCCCGCCCAATTCACCTGATTGCGCACTGCACCGATGCCCTTGTCTCTAAATTCGAGCGTGAGTTCGGCTGTGAGCAACTCAGCTGCCAGCAAATCAGCGGGCGATCCATAGGTGATGCTGACCGTGATCCAGGTGGGTAAAAAACGACCTTTTCCCGGTCTCTTGACAGACGTCTTTCCAGGCCCGGAAGGGCTTACCTTCCGGGTGCCCGACACGAACCCCAATCGCCAGGTTCCCAGTAGCTGTTTGTAGGTAAATGACTGCTTTTCTCGTTTGTGCTGTTTTTCAGCAGCGACCAGTGCATCTACAACGTCAGCAGGATTGGGTTTGTCTGACTGGTCGTTTATTAAATAGCTGATGGCTTGTTCGAGAGGGAGCGCTGTGGCGGTTGTATTCATTGAATATCTGAAGTTTTCAGGTCATTCTCACATGCGTTCGGCCTACAGTTGATAAGGTGATGGCGTAATCATTGAAATGGCCAGCGAGTTCGAGACTATGACCACAGCGTATCGGAGTGATGCTCGCTCTGCACAGGCAGACGTAGGGGAAACGGCCAGTGTTGCGCGTGGGCGCTACCGACTAGAGCGTATTCATTTGGAAGTAACCAATGTATGCAACTTCAAGTGCGAGTTTTGCCCGGATGCCATTATGGAGCGCAAGCGGGGGCATATGGATATTGCCCTGCTCGAAAAGGCGCTCGATGACATTGCCGAGCATCGCCTGGCTAGGATTGTGGCCTTTCACTTGATGGGTGAGCCTTTGATTTACCCGCATATTTTTGAGGCGATCGCCATGGCTACCGACCGCCAGCTTAATCTTCACCTCACTACCAACGGCAGCACCTTCCACATCCGCCCCCACCATATTCCACAGCTTGTCAGCTCTGGCATTCCCAAGGTCACTATCTCTTTGCAAACCCCTGACCCCGATACTTTCATCATTCGGGGGGCACCTCCCAAGCTGGCTCCAGAACAGTACTTTGACGGCATTACCCAGTACGTTCATGCCAATTTACTCTCGGATTCATCCACCCGCATTCATCTTAAGTTTTTAGATACTACGCCCCATCCTTTTTTGGTGCCGCACAAAACCATG
>JBCBWI010000109.1:0-1134 GCA_039817185.1 Cyanobacteria bacterium J06648_16
ACTAATATCACAGAACTCAAGCTAAATAGCATCATGCTAGAAGCCTATGGCAAACGTCAGGCCCAGCAGGCCAAAGAGCTGAGCGCAGCCCTTGCAGAAGTAAAACGCACCCAGTCGCAAATTGTTCAAAACGAGAAAATGTCCAGCCTGGGGCAAATGGTGGCAGGCATTGCCCACGAAATTAACAATCCGGTGAACTTTATTCACGCCAATATCAAACCCGCGCGTAGCTACGCCACTGAAATCATCGATATTGTTGAACAGTATCAAAAAGAGTATCCACAGCCATCGCTCATTCTCCAAGAGATGATAGAAGAGTCCGACTTGGCTTTCATTCAAGAAGACTTTTTACAGCTGTTGGAATCGATGCGAATGGGGACTCAGCGTATCCGCGATATTGTTATTTCACTGCGAAATTTCTCACGGTTGGATGAGGCGGATATCAAGGCCGTTGATATTCATGAAGGCATCGACAGTACGCTGATTATTCTGTCCCACAGGTTGCGGGAGAGAGCTGATCAAAAGCTGATTGAAATTGTGAAGTACTACCATTTGCTGACGGCTGTTGAGTGCTACCCTAGCCAGCTAAATCAGGTGGTTATGAATATTTTGGCCAACGCGATTGACGTGCTTGGCGATGTCCCAGAGCCAGAAATTATTATTTCGACCCATGCTTGTGACGAGCGGGCCATTATCAACATTACAGACAATGGACCTGGCATGCCTGCAACGGTACGTGATCATATTTTCGATCCGTTTTTTACCACTAAGCCCATCGGCAAAGGAACCGGGATGGGCCTGTCGATTTGCCATCAGATTGTGACCGAAAAGCATGGCGGCACGCTATCGGTAAGCCCAGCGCCAGAAGGTGGCACCCAGTTTACGGTGGATATTCCACTCAAGCAGGTATCGCCTAGGCAGGGACCGCGCCAAACGTAGCGTCGAAAGCTTGTAATATTCGGACATATCTAGAAAGTTAATAAGAAACTACGCTAGATTTTATAGACCCCGATAATACAACCAGTGCAGTGGCAGAAATTAATGTCAACCGGATAAAACTGTCTCCGCTACGGGCACTTGTCGCGATCGCACGTACAGGCACCTTCAGCGACGCGGCAGCTCAGCTAGAGCTAT
>JBCBWI010000010.1:0-86189 GCA_039817185.1 Cyanobacteria bacterium J06648_16
TCAGACCTTGGATACATGGCCTATCTCAACTGCTCAAATCAGAGCATGTTGACGTTAATTTGGGCAAAACTTAGGTAGCTCCATAAGAGAGATGGGAGCCAAAGCGATTGCAATCGCGGCAGACGTAACCTCTGAAGTGGATATCGTTCGTCTCTTTGAAACCGTGGATGAGAAATTAGGAAAAGTCACCGCTCTGGTAAACAATGCTGGAATGCTGGAACGACAAACGCGGGTCGAGCATATTGATGCGGCTCGGCTGCACCGAATCTTTGCAACCAATACAATTAGCAGTTTTCTCTGCGCGCGCGAGGCTATCAAACGGATGTCAACCAAGCATGGTGGCAGCGGGGGGGCAATTGTAAACATCTCATCAGTTGCTTCTCGGACCGGTTCTCCGGGTGAGTACGTGGACTATGCTGCCTCAAAAGGTGCGATCGACACCCTGACGGTTGGTCTAGCTAAAGAAGTGGCTGCAGAAGGAATTCGCGTCAATGCGGTGCGTCCCGGATTTATACATACTGATATTCACACCAGTGGTGGTGAACCCAATCGCGTCGAACGAATAAAGGAGCAGATTCCTATGAAACGAGGTGGGCAAACAGACGAAGTGGCCAAAGCCGTCTTGTGGTTGTTGTCCTCGGAGGCTTCGTACACAACAGGGTCGTTTATCGATGTGGCAGGCGGAAAGTAGTCGTGGTTTGCCGATCTGGTGTACTGAGTTGCGTCTGCGTTCGGAGCGGCCTATCTTGCTAACTTCAAAATTTGCTTAGCCACTGCCTCATCGACTGGCATCACCGACAGCCGATTCCCTCGCTTGACTACCTGCAGCTCATCGGGGGAAAAGTTCTCCTTGAGAACATCCAATGACAGCTTATTTTCAAAAGTCTCTTTGTAGGTAACCGTAACCGTGTGCCAGCGTGGGTCTGCCTGGGTAGATTTTTCGTCGTAATATTTGTTCGACGCGTCAAACTGGGTAGGATCCACCACCATCGTTTCTTTGATCGCCATGAGCCCCACAATACCCGGTGGCTTGGTGTTGGAGTGGTAAAAGAAAGCCAGATCGCCGACGTCCATTGACTTGAGAAAGTTACGCGCCTGATAGTTGCGCACCCCGTCCCAGATTTCGTCCTGGTCGCGTGCCAAATCGTCAATGCTGTAAACGTCTGGTTCAGACTTCATTAGCCAGTATTTCATGGAGTCTTGCGAGCCGTGCTTGGGTATCTGGGTCGGTTGCAGTCAGGGTCGCTAGCCGTCCCGCTGCCGTATATTCCAACGATATCGTTATCGGGGCGTCTGGCAAAGTCTGCAGCCGCTCGGCCCATTCGATTGCCACAATGCCCGGCTCGACTTCCTGCTCATCCCAATACAGATCCAGGTTGAGCCCATCGGTTTCCGCTACCGATAACCGGTACAGGTCCATGTGATACAGCGGGATTCGACCCGTCAGATACTCGTTGATGAGCGTAAACGTGGGGCTGTCGATGGTATCGGCAATACCCAAACCTGCGCCCAGTCCCTGCACAAGGGTCGTTTTGCCACTGCCAAGGTCGCCCTTGAGCAGTAGCACCGTTCCCGCTGGTAACGTCTGGCCTAGCTGGTATCCCAGTTGGTAAGTCGCGGCAGTATTGGGTAGCGGTTGCGTAATCGCTGGGACTGACTCTGGAGGTTTCGCCATGGTGGGCTTTTGGCAGGGGGGTTTGGGTAGGCTAGCCATCCAAACTGTAGCGCCAGCGCGTACCCTATTGACATGATCATTACCGTGGCGAGCTTTAAGGGCGGCGTGGGTAAAACGACGTCAGCGATTCATCTGGCGGCCTTTTTTCAGGGACAGGCCAAGACCCTGCTGATTGATGCAGACCCTAACCGCTCAGCGCTGGGTTGGGCCAGTCGGGGCGAGTTGCCCTTCACCGTGCTTAGCAGTGCCGACGCCGCGCAGCAGACCGAGCCCTACGAACATGTCATCATCGATACCCAGGCGCGGCCTAACTCTGAGGAACTTCAGACCCTGGCTGATACCTGCGATCTGCTAGTACTGCCGACGCTGACCGATGTGCTCTCGCTAGATGCGCTGGTACTGACCATTGAGTATCTCAAGGCGATCCAGGCACAGCGATACCGCATTCTGATTACGGCGATTCCCCCAAAACCTAGTAAGGTCGGTGGGGAGGTCAAAGAAATGCTCCAGGAAGCTAATTTACCCGTGTTTGACCAGGGTATTCGCCGGTTTTCGGCCTTTCAGAAAGCGGCAATGGCCGGACTGCCCGTGTATTCGGTCAAAGACCAGCGGGCCGAATCCGCCTGGCAGGACTATGAAGCCGTAGGCGAAGAGATTTTAAAACTAATGGCCGGTCTGAGATAGCCCCAGACCGGCTTAGCGAGATATCTGATGATATGGTCCAGCGGACAGATGGATATTCTCTGAACAGTTAGCGCCGCGAAGACATCAAAATGCGCAGCACATACCAGAACAGCAGCATGACTGAGGAAAACAGCGCCAACGCAGCCGCTACGTGCTGGTTGGTGTTGTAGTGCAGCATAATCTGCGAGGTCTTAAACAAAATGGCCGCAGACGCAAAGGCCACCATGACAAAAGAGAAGAAAATTCCCAGGCTGAAGCCAAAGATCAGGCTAGCAACAATCAGCCCCAGCGCCACCATGCCACCGATTTTGAGAATGCCGCCCAAAAAGCTAAAGTCCTTACCGGTGGTAAAGACAACCGCTGTCAAACCGGCAAACATAAACAGGGTGATGACCGCCGCCGAAGAAATGACGCCGCCACCCGCGTAGTAGTTGGCGATAAATAGCAGCGGTGCAAAGATGATTGCCTCACCTAAAACATAGAGCCCGAGCCCCATATATTGGGTGTTTGTATCGTCAGCCTTGGCGGCCATGCCGCTAGCCAGGTAGCCCAGTAGGGCAAAGCCACCCAGCAGCGCAAACCAGCCAAACCGGCTACCGATAAAAACGGAGGCGAGCAGTTGAGCGATGCCCAACTGGAAAAATAGGAACTCAACCACGATGAAGGCACCCACGGCCCCCGCCAGGTGTAGATAGGTGCGCTTAATAAATTCTGCGCGCTCGCTTGGGCGAGCCTGTGCAACTGCAATCATGACATTCTCCTTGATTTGTCAAGGGTATGAAGGGTGCTTATTCGTGACGTTAGCATACGGGTAGACGAGCTTCCCTGGGTGGAAGTTCGGTGCATTCTAAAACACAAAGATATGTGTAAAGTCCAGGCTAAAGGACGTATCCGGCTATCTCAGTAGAGGCACTGAACTGTAATATGACCTACAAATATTATTTTAATTTTTCTGATGGTTGATGCGATCGCAAGCAGCACAGCCCTGACGCACTCACCGCCTATGCCGATAGGCGCGTCTGCCACGTCCCTATTGCCTAAAAGGTCACTCGACCGACGAACCTCGCTTGGCAGCGGGCGTGACCATACATTAGCGGCAATCGATATCGGCACTAATTCTATCCACATGGTCGTGGTCAAGATCGAACCCGACCTGCCCACTTTCAGAATTATTGCTAAGCAAAAAGATACGGTGCGGCTGGGCAACTTTTGCCCCAAGACCAAGGGCCTTAGTGAAGAGGCCATAACGCGAGCCATTGACTCGCTGAAGCGGTGTATGCAAATTGCCCGTAGCCTACAGGCCCAAGATGTTGTGGCAGTGGCCACCAGTGCCACCCGAGAAGCCACTAACGGCCAGGCGTTTATCGACCGCGTCCAGGCTGAGGTGGGGTTGACGATTAACGTCATCTCTGGACAGGAAGAAGCCAGACGAATCTATCTAGGCGTGCTATCAGGGGTTGAACTGCAGGGCAAACCCCACGCCATCTTAGACATCGGCGGCGGCTCGACGGAGCTAATTTTAGGCGCCGGTGCCCAGCCGCTGTTTTTGAGTAGTACCAAAGTGGGGGCCGTACGACTCAACGCCCAAATGATTACGACCAATCCGGTCAGTGAGGAAGAGTTCATTCGGCTAGAAGCCTACGTGCGGGGTCGGCTAGAGCCTGCCGTGGATGACCTGAAGGTCTGCTTGCCGCAGGGTGAGCCGCTGCAAATGATTGGCACCTCTGGCACCATCGAGACCCTGGCCCAGCTGATCGCAGCTGAGCAGCTGGGCAGCATTCCAGACCCGCTCAACGGCTACATACTGATGCTGACAGATGTTGAAAGGTGGGCTGACAAGCTACGCCGGATGAGCTACAGCCAGCGGTTGGAGCTGTCAGAACTGTCGGCCCGTCGGGCGGAGATCATCGTACCCGGTGCAGTGATTCTGCAGCAGGCAATGCGGATGCTGGGCGCTGATCGGCTGATGATTTGTGGGCGGGCGCTGCGGGAAGGGCTGGTGGTGGACTGGATGCTCAACCATGGGCTGATCGAAAACCGGATGCAGTACCAGGACTCGGTCCGTGAGCGGAGCGTGATGAAAACAGCGCAGAAGTATCATGTCGATCTGCCCCACTGTGAGCGGGTCGCCGCGTTTGCCATCGATTTGTTTGACCAAACTCAGACGGTGCTGCACAACTGGGGCGATCTCGAACGACAGTACCTATGGGCCGCTTGTCTGCTGCATAACTGCGGTCATTTTGTCAGTCACTCGGCCCATCATAAGCACTCTTACTATCTCATTCGTAATGGCGAGCTGTTGGGCTTTACCGAACTGGAGCTAGAGCTGATTGCTAACATCAGCCGCTACCACCGTAAGAGCGCGCCTAAGAAAAAGCACGAATCCTACGGTGAGCTGCCCACCAAAGCGGCCCGCAGTATTGTGGCCCAGATGAGTGCGATCTTGAGAGTAGCCGTTGCTTTGGATCGGCGACGCATAGGTGCGATCGCATCTCTGCAGTCCCACTACGACCCCGACCGACACGAGCTGCACCTTGCCCTACGGCCCACCCACGCAGACGACCCCTGCGACTTAGAGCTATGGAACCTGGACTATAAGAAGGTCTGCTTTGAAGAGGAGTTCGACGTTAACTTAACTGCTGCGCTGGTTAGCTAGCTGTGACCCAAAGCCGGAGGAAGCCAGGTGTAATTCTGCTGGGGCAAAGGGCTGTAATGGGAACATGGGTGGCGGCAGCGGGGTACACTCGGGCACACACTACTCGTATCGCTCGTTGTGGGGCATCATCGCACCATCCATGATGGTCAGCTGAGTGTGGGCCTGGGCCAAGTCAGCCTGGTAAAGGTTAGCGCCGCTCAGGTTGGCTGCGCGCAGGTCGGTGTTGAGCAGGTAGGCCGATACTAGTCGCGCGCCCTGTAGGTCTGCCTCGTGGAGAATAGCGCTCTCCAAGTTGGCCCGCTGCAGGTTGGCCTGGGATAGGTCGGCCCGGTCTAGCAGGGCATAGTCCAGGTCGGCCTCCATCAGATCGGCCCGACAAAAATCAGCGCTGGTTGCGATCGCATCAGTCAGCGTGGCCCGCCGCAGGTCTGCCCGATAAAAGCTGGCGTCATTCAGGTTGGCTCCCTGTAAGTTGACCTTGAACAGGTTAGCCCCAAATAGGTTAGCCCCGCTCAGGTCTGCCCCGCTCAGGTCCCATTCGCTTAGATCGGCCTGCCGCAAATCGCACCCCTGGCAGTTGCCCGTTTCCTGCAACCGCTGCAAGTGGTCAGCGTTGTAGGCTTCGACGGGTGAGGCAGCGGTTACGCCTATCAGAATGATGGTTGCAATCCCCCAGTAACGCATAGTTTTTCAGGCCAATTTCTACGGCAAAATGCTTTAGCGTAGAGTGCCCAGCGACCACGGTTGCTAACGGTCAGTGTAATCCTCTGCTGATTTTTGGCAGCACCGGTCGATTCCTTATGAAACCTTGTTAGAGTAAGTACTAAACAACTCTCTAAACGCGCCCAACGGTAACTTATGCGGCTAGAAACTAGAACCGAACCCATGGTGATCAACCTGGGGCCTCACCACCCGTCTATGCACGGCGTGCTGCGACTGATCGTCACGCTTGACGGTGAGGATGTGGTGGACTGTGAACCGGTGATCGGTTACCTGCACCGGGGCATGGAAAAGATCGCCGAAAGCCGCACCAACGTCATGTTTGTACCCTACGTCAGCCGTTGGGACTACGCCGCTGGCATGTTCAATGAGGCCATCACGGTCAACGCCCCTGAGCAGCTGGCCGATATCGAAGTGCCAAAGCGGGCCAGCTACATCCGCATGATCATGCTGGAGCTGAACCGCATTGCCAACCACCTGCTCTGGCTCGGTCCCTTTCTGGCAGACGTGGGGGCCCAGACGCCCTTTTTCTATATATTCCGCGAGCGCGAGATGATCTACGACCTGTGGGAAGCGGCCACAGGTGCTCGCCTGATTAACAATAACTACTTTCGCATTGGCGGAGTTGCGGCGGATTTGCCCTACGGCTGGGTCGATAAATGCCGCGACTTCTGCGATTACTTTGTGCCGAAGGTCGACGAGTACGAAAAGCTGATTACCGACAACCCTATTTTCCGTCGCCGGATTGAGGGCTTAGGCGTGATTACCCGCGACCAGGCCATCAGCTGGGGACTGTCGGGTCCGATGCTGCGGGCTTCGGGTGTCCAGTGGGATCTGCGTAAAGTCGACCACTACGAATGCTACGACGAACTCGACTGGGACGTACAGTGGACGACCGAGGGCGACTGCTTTGCCCGCTATGTCGTTCGCCTGCGTGAGATGCGGGAATCGGTCAAGATCATTCGTCAGGCGCTCGATGGGTTGCCCGGTGGCCCTTATGAAAACCTAGAAGCCAAGCGCATGGCCGAAGGCCCAAAGTCTAGCTGGAATGACTTCGAGTACCAGTTTATCGGCAAGAAGATTGCGCCGACGTTCAAAATTCCTGAGGGTGAGCACTATGTTCGGGTGGAAACCGGCAAGGGCGAGCTAGGCATCTTTATTGTCGGTAACGATAACGTCTTCCCCTGGCGTTGGAAAATCCGTGCCCCAGATTTTAACAATCTGCAGATTCTGCCTGAGCTGGTTCGAGGGGTGAAAGTCGCTGACGTGATGGCGATCTTGGGTAGCATCGACATCATCATGGGGTCGGTAGACCGATAGGCTGCAGAGTTCATCAGTCGGTATGCCCGCTTAACTAACCGAATCGCCTCACAGCGGTCTTCCCAAGCTTCTGGGAGGGCTGCTGTACTATGAGGGATGTGAAGGAACATCTACCCGCCTGAACGATCCGGCAGCGCTGGGTCGGCATAGCAAGTCGATAGCGGCAATGCTTCACCTGCGTAAATTTCGTCAATTCGCATGGTGTTGGCGTCAGCCGCCACATCCATACAGCCACAGTAATAACCGTAGTAGCCGTTAGTCTCTACATATTCGCCCGGTAGCGCCGCAGGGATATGCTCGCCGCCAGCCGCTGAGTAGCCCCCTTGCACCGATAGCGTCCAGCTACCGTCACGGTCAGTGATCCACCAGTTTGCTGGTGTTGGGTTGTCAATCCAGCCACAGCGCCGCTCAACTGCCCGACTGCTGGGGACGAGACCTAACAGGACCAGGGCCAAGATGCAGAAAAAGTACGGTTTCACCTGAAGTCTCCTGATTATCAACTAATGGCTGGGACAACCAATGGCTGAGACGGAAGTGGGCTAACGCCGAAAGGTGTCGATATGGGTTCGCTTTACCTTTCCATGTTTGTTGACCTGCCAAACATCACCGCTGGTCACCTCTAGCCCCGTTAGCCATCCGTTTCCCCAGGCCCAGGTATCAATACAAATAGCGTGCCCTAGATTGAGTGGTTCTCCACTTTTTTGACGGGTATGGCCGCAGACTAACGTCTTACCGGAAACATGAGGTTTTGGGTTGTCAAACTTTTCCCAAAAGAGCTTGCGAGTGGGCTGCTCTGAGAGCGACTTATTGGGGTCTAGCGAGGCGTGCACAAAAATATGGTTTTCGCTTTCCCAAGCGTCGAGACACTGTTCGGCGACAAACTTCCAGTGAGCATCGGGAATGCTGGTCAGCGGAGACCGGAGAGACTGATCTAAACTGCCGCTGTCGTAAGACGACAGCGTATTTTGGTCGAGCAGCACCTCGTCATTCATCTCGATAGCCTGCTGAGCTTTCGCAGCCAGCATTCTCAGTTCGTGGTTACCGCGTAGCGCAATTAGCTGTCCGGATTGGGCAAAGGCAATGAGCTGATCGAGTACGCCCTTGGTATCAGGGCCTTTATTGATATAGTCACCTAGGGTGACCACCCGGTCAGCTGGAGAGAGGTCAACGACTTTCAACAGCTGACGCAGAAGTGTAGAACATCCATGAATATCACCAATCGCAAAAATTCGCACGGCTCAACCCCTAACCAACTCAGGCATTAACCGTAGCAACGCCAGGTTAAAGATCACCTAAGCTTCGACCAATTCCTGACACAATGCCAAAGCTAAAATGCTCAAAGCTAAGATGATTTGTTTTTGTTGTCTAGATGAGTAACGCTCAGCCAGCTTATCAAAACCTCACTACGGTGAGTCAATGGAGCAAGTTCCTGCACCCGCAGACAACTGCCTGAATCCTATGCCGTGTTACGAACAGAGCATTTTCATTGCAGCCAATTCCACCACGGTCGAACGCTGCTTTACCGAGCAAGCGCTGATGCACCGCTGGCTGAATCCAGCGCTGAGGTGCGACCCGGTGGGTGACCGCTGGTGTACCGATCTAGGTAGCCAGACCCGATTTGTGCTGCAAATACCGCTGTTAGAACCCAGTTTGCTGAGTACGGTCGTTAAGCGGGCACCCGGATTGGTGGTTTGGGCCTTTGATGGTTTCTTCCAGGGGCGCGACCGCTGGGAATGTTTGCCTGAAGCAAACGGGACTCGTTTGCTCAATCGATTTGAGTTTGAAATTTCTAACCCGGTGGTTTCGTTTGGGTTTAAACAGTTTGCCGCAGGCTGGACCCAGCAAGACATGAAGGCACAGCTACAGCGGCTTAAACAGGTTGCAGAACGGCTATAGCTGTGCCCGACAGCTGACCTGCTATAGCTGTACGTTTTGCCCTGGATCGAACCCGTCTTCTTTCATGACCGTACCGATGACGGCAGAGTCCTGGTTGATACAGCCGGGTTTGGAGGTGTACTGACAAACGCGAGCATATAGACGGGCACGCGTTCCAGGGGCACCTGTAGAAAACTGAACCTCATCTCCGGTAATGGTTACTCCGCAGACTGGGCAGGTTTGCGAATCGGTCGAACTGGGTTGTTCGCTCATAGAAATCACCACACGTACGTCAACGGCGACCCAGAGAACTAGGGTCTGGGCTAACCTGCTTGCATATTAGTCAATCTGGATCATCCTACCGGGCGACCAGACCACAATCTATCTTAAGGGAGCAAGTTGGTAGAGCGCGTCTTCGGTACGCGCCTTCCTGGGAGGGAGTCGAGTAACAAAACATGTTAAGTTTAAGTTCTGTAACGATAATTCTCATCAATGTATGAAATCATAGAAATAACTTATTTTGGGCGACCTATATTCTGTGATGCAGCCTGAAGCTACGCTTAATCAGCTCAAATCCAAAACGCCCGACGGTCATCTGCCGTCCAGTTTTGGGGTGTATTTTAAGAATACGCTGGTGGCATTGTGCCACGCGCTCGAGGATCACATCCTGCAAAGCTGCAAGGCCGATCCTGACGAGCAGCCGCTGGTCCTGGTTACGTTTCAGCAGGGCAAGTGGTACCTGCAAGAGGCCGATCGGTATGAAGAGATTGCAGCCTGCTCTAGCGAGATTGCGATCGCAGCCGTCGCCGATAGCGGTTTTGCCAATCACCCAACCAGCCAAAGGGCCAACGTTGACCTGGTTCATCTCGACTCGGCAGACAGCTTGACCAATGAGTGGAACCTGATTATTCTGGCCCCCGACTACGCCGCAATGGTACTTTGCCATGAGCTATCGGGCGAAGACTACCGGGCCGATAGCCTACCGGCGAACGACATCGAGCGTAAGTTTTACGGCATGTGGACCTTTGATCGGACGCTCGTTGAGCAGGCCGCTGAGATCCTGATTCACCGCATGCGGCCCTATGATGTATCGCTGTCCGAAGACCTGCTGAGCCGCCACACCAAAATTCGTCAGCAGGTGAACGTAAACCCCGCTGACCTGAGCGACGTGGTCACCCGTATCGTCAACTATCTGCAGAGCAGCCAGCAACAGCTCGTAACCGTTAGTCGCCAGTCTCGCGAACTGTGGGAACTAGAAGGACAGGCGATGCGCTTGAGCCGCAACCTCACGGCAAACAAGCTACAGGCGTTCTTACGCATGGCTCAGCGGGTGGACGAGCGCGACTCCAGTAACCCAACCGCTTCACTTCAGGTGGCGGCCCTAGCTGAGACCATCGGTCAAATTTTAGACCTAACTACACTTCAGCTCCGTCGGCTGCGGCTGGCCGGTTTACTCTTTCGCATCGGCCTGGCCGAAGCCCCCATCGAAGTGTTTCATCAAACGGCGGACCAGCTTGACAATGCCAGCCTTGTTTTCTGGCGCGACCGGGCACTGCTAGGGGCGCAGCTGTTGTCTTCTATGTCCGAACTGGCTCCCATCAGTCAGATCGTCTCGCACCAGTTAGAGTACTGGGACGGCAGCGGCACACCGGACGGGCTTAAGGGCCAAGATATTCCGATTGAGTCACGCATTTTGGGCCTGGCGGCCTATTTCCAGGAACAAACTCAGGCGCGAGGCGACCGGCAGGCTCGAACCTTAACGGAGTCCCTCGGAAAATGTCAGGAAAAAAGCGGTAAGCGATTTGATCCAGACTTGGTTGAGTCGTTGGCGACTGTGGTGCGCCTCTCGGAAATTGGCATGATGCAGCTGCCCAGTCAGCCGAGCCAGCTACCCAACGTCTGGCTTGAAGAAACGAAAGAACCTGCCCGTTCGGAGGTCGTCTCATGAGCGAGACTATTGACCTCTCACGTATTCGTTCAGGCGAGCAAAAGCAGCTCAGCAAGGCTCAACTGGCCGGTAGCAATCTGGAAGGGGCCCACCTCACCGAAGCCGATCTGTCCCAGGCCAATTTGCGAGGAGCGGTCTTGACCGGCGCTCATCTTCAGAAGACTAATCTACGGGCCAATCTACGCGGTGTTGAACTCATGGGGGCCGACCTGCGCGGGGCCGACCTACGGGGAGCCGATTTGCGTGGGGCTGTCCTCATTGAGGCAGAAACCGACACCGCTAGTTTCTCAGGGGCGTTTTTAGCGGGTGCGGTACTGAGCAACCTAAACCTGGTCAACGCCGATTTTCGCGGGGCTGACCTGCGGGGAGCCTCTCTGACCGGAGCAATGCTGATAGGTGCAGACTTCAGTAGTGCAAACCTTTCAGGCGCAGATCTCTCTCAGGCAAATTTAGAAGAGGCCAACCTGGCAGGGGCGGTGTTGAGGGGGGTGAACTTTACTCGGGCTAACCTGCTATGTGCTCGGATTGAGCAAACAATCCTAGACGGTGCAGTTCTAGACGGCGCATGTCTGGAAGGAACGCCACTGGTCGAAATCTAAAGCGACGATGGCTGGGCGGCAGCCACTTCAGCACCGAGAACTGTCAATAGCAACGTAGTAGATGCAAATAGGCTGTCAGACCTCTTAGTAAAGCCTAGCAGCCACTACAAAAGCTGGCAGCAACTACTAGGCAAAAGCTTAGGGGTAATGATACTAACGGTCTCTTAGAACTTAAACGTGGTTCGAATCACGCCCAGAAAACCGTCTTCGGTGTTGCCATCAACCCCATCCGGATCGGCGTAGATAATTGCTGGCGTGACGGTCAGAAAATCGGTCAGCTCCATCGCATAGAAGCCTTCGATAATCACTGGATCGCTATCAAAGTTAAAAGGCGCATTATCTTCATCGAAGGCAACGCCACCATAGATCCCAAGTTCGTTTCCAGGTGACAGAAAGTCTGGAACAGAAATACCAATTTGCCATTCTTCTTGACTCCCGAGGCCGTCCTCACCCTCAATAAAGGCAAAGTAACCACCGAGAATAAAAGAGCCAAAGTCCAAACTTAGCAAACCGCCGATGAGGTAGTCTACCGTCGTGTTGGGATCTTCGCCATCCTGAAAGGTAATCGCTGCATCCAACAAGCCGTCGGTGAGATAGTTGAGCTGAACCAAATATTCATACTCCTCAAAAAGGCCGATACTAGGATCCTGGCCGTTATCGGTAGAATAAGCCAAATCGAGAATAAGGCTGTCAGTCAATCCAATATTGACACCGACTGCAAAGCTACCGTCTTGGTCAAACGCAGACTCAAAGAAACCGTCTTCACCAAATTCAGCCACCGCGTTACTGGCATACGGAACAATGTTGCTGCTGTTGAGCTGACCAGCAGAGCGACTGTTGGCAGCAATCTCAACATCGATCCGCTCACCAACCGGGAACTGATAAATGACATCATCTAGTTGGAGGTTATCTTCGCCACCGCTACCGCTAGAATCCGCGAGACCATCGACTAGATAGCTGTTGGGCGCATCCATATCATCGGAGGCCTGAAGGCGCAGCCGCAGGCGGTCTTCACCGGTGAAGCTGGTATCGAAATTGAGACGAGCCCGATACTCAAAGGTGACTTCGTCAGCATCGTCAGGCGCATCAAACGGAATGATCAGTTGGGTATCGAGTTGTCCTTTTAGTTTGGTAGTTGTAGAGAACTGATTGACTGCGAGTTCGGCCACATCAGCTTCTAGAGTATCGACGCGTCCTCGCAGGGTTGCTAGCTCGGCTGCAAACTCTTCTTGCAAGCGCAGAATCGTATCTAGCTGATCTTGAGGCAGTTCGGGCAGAAGCTGAATGATCACATCCAGGCAGGCGTTCAAACCAGCAGCGAACTCATAGCGCGTCATCGCCCGGTTCCCGCGATAGGTGCGGTCTGGGTACCCTTCGATGCAGCCGTACTCTTCGACCAGTCGCTGTAGGGCTGTAAACGCCCAATCAGAAGGAGAAACATCGGACAGCTCAGAAACGCTGGTCACTTGGGCCAGTTCAACAGAAGTCTCCTCGACGACGCTGAGATCAACTTGCAGATTAGCAGGGGCGTTGACCGAAACAGCTACTGTTTGAGCCAGCGTTCGCTGGGATGCCAGGGATAGCAAGCCCATGAACACTGAGCCTGACAGGATTGTTTTACTTATCAAATGAGATGCCATTACTTTTTCCTCACACCAGAATTTACGTTTTTACTTCCCTTGGAGGAAATTTGAGCACAGACTCTCTACCCTGCTGAGGACGCCGAGAACAGCTCCCTCAACAGATAAGAGTGCCTCGTGCCTACTGTCATCTACCAACCTTTGTGACAACAGCCACAAGGCTCAAGCACAGTTTAATCAATTAACCAGAAGTACAATAACACGGTATTCAGCAGTAGTCTGAGAAACGGATGAGAAACAGGGAAGGCTGCTAAAACCTAATCAAGGTGATGTTTTCCAGCTTACATAGATTAGTTTAAGGACTTCGTCTTAGTGAAGCCAGAGCTGTTCCGTGAGCTTTGCAGAAAACAATATCAACACGCTTGAATGCCCCAGGTCTCAGACAATTTTTCGCCATTGAATGTCTGTGATTATGATCATTAAATAGTGATTTAGAAAACATCGTTTGCTAAAAATCTTAAATTTCTCTGTGACTCCCAAACTGATAAATCCCCAGACTGAGTGACAGAGGCACTAAAACCACACCGATTTTGACTGAGCTGGTAAAAGTCACCTCGCGCTAGCTTCTCAGCCAGCCTTCAGAAGACGCTTAACTTCTACTTAATAGCCAGTCAGCGCGTTCTCAAATGTGTTCGGCAAGCTAACCATAGCCTGTATGAAACTATCTGCTATGGAACTTATCCGACCGGAAACGCTCACCTCTGAACTGCAAGATTGCTGCCAATTTATCTCTCTTGTCCCTGACCAGCGGCTGTTTCGTCAGGGGGATGCAGCGACTCGAATATTTTTGCTGACCCAGGGACGGCTACGTCTATTTCGCCGCACAGTAGAGAAGCGAGAGATTACTCTAGCCGTAACGGTGGCATCGGGCATCTTGGGTGAAGAGGCCCTATTCGATAAGCGATACGGAAATAGTGCGATCGCAGATACCGCAACTCAGCTGATTGCCTATCCTATCCAACCTCTAAGAGCGGCCATAGTGCAAGAACCTGGCATCGCTAATCAGCTTCTGATGCTGGTTGGGCAGAAGGTTCAGTCACTGCAGACGCTAATTGAGCTTCGTAGCATTCGCTCGGCTACGCTACGGGTTCAGCAATATTTGCGCTACCGATCACGGGGGTTGGAACCCGTTCGGCTAGAGGGTACCTGGAAGGCCATTGCAAGCGAGCTGAGTTTGACACCCCAGACCTTGTCCAAGGCGTTAGCCCAGCTTGAGCAGACTGGACAGATTGAACGACGTCCAGAAGGCATTTATCTGCCCGAGAGAGCTTAATCGCTTGCCGAGACCGTCAGAGCCATTTCTAGATGCGCCACGACGGTCTCATAGTCCTGCTCTTGGGCGATGGTAAGGGGTGTTTTACCGAATGAGTTCACGGCCTCGGTGTCAGTCCCAGCGTTTGTGAGCTGTTGAGTCAGGCTCAAGATCTCTGCCTCACTACTCTCTAAGTTCCTGGCTCGAGAGGTGAGTAAGTCGTGTAAAGCGTTGCGATCGAAGGCGTCTTTGGCATTGACGTCAATGCCGTTGTCAATCAAAAAGCGGGTTGCCGATATCGGAAAGAACAATACCGCACTATGAAGCAGGGTTGAGTCAAACTCTCCCCGACGATGGTTAATATCGGCTCCTTGCGCCAGCATCATCTCGGTGCTTGCAAAGTCTTCTGATTTTAGCGACCAGTACAGCATTTCATTTAAGACCTCGCCTGAGTACTCGTGTTTCTGTAGTAGAGTCTGTGCCTGTGTCGAGTTACCACCCGTTAAGGCCATCTCTAGCCTGAGTTCAGGCAGGGCAGAGGCTATCCATACTGCGATCGCAGCCGTGACTAAGACCACCCCTCCGAGCAGCGGCCAGCGATGCCGTCGCGCTAGCTTCAGCAGCAGTTGAGCATTGCCAATGGCATAACACCCCGCACCAATCAGCAGAGCAAGGGCGGTGAGCCCAAAGACACCAGCAAAGTCTGTCGGCAAAGCTTCAGCAGAACCCACAACTTTGAAAGCTAAATCCAGGTCAAATAGAACGTTGAGGCTGCCACCAACTAAGAACATCGCAGCGAGCGTCCAGGCGATCGATGCGCAGAGCTGAAAGAAAGCTTGCATGGTTTCTAAAGAACATGACGAGTCCCTCCAGTATTCCCACCAGGTCATATCAAAACTCGGACGCCTCAACGAAAAAAGCCAGGTGGTTGCAGCTGCGATCTCACCTGACTTTCTCACTGTATTTTTTGGTTGCTGTCTGACCTAGCCTAACAGCTCGCCCGTTTCCTGTAGGGCATGCAGTCGGTGGTATAAACCACCTTGGGTTAGTAGCTCGGCGTGGCTACCCACCTCGCTAATACAACCCTGGTCAAGGACAACGATTTTGTCGGCCTCGCGGACGGTGCTGAGCCGGTGGGCAATGATGATGAGCGTGCGAGTACCAAACAACGAGCGCATCGCTAGCTGAATCGCCCGCTCCGATTCGTAGTCAAGGCTAGAGGTAGCCTCGTCAAATACCAGCACATCAGGGTCTACAATCAGCGCTCGAGCAATACCGATGCGCTGTCGCTGTCCGCCTGAGAGCCGCACGCCCCGCTCACCCACGGTGGTGTAATACCCTTTTGGCATTTGAGTAATGAACTCATGCGCCTGGGCGATTTTACACGCCTCGACTACCTGCTCAAGTGGGGCATTGGGGTTGCCATACAGTAGATTGTCAATCAGCGTCCCGTTAAACACGTCCACTTCCTGATGCACGATCGCTAGCCGCTTGCGGTAAGCCGTAACATCGAGTCGACGCACGTCCTGACCATCGATCAGTACAGCCCCCTGATTCGGCTCAAAATAGCGAAACAGCAGCTTTACTAAAGTGGACTTGCCCGACCCCGACCGACCGACGAGTGCGACAGTCTGACGAGGCTCAATTAACAGCTCAATATGGTTTAGAACGGGCTTATTTGGGGCATAACCAAATGAGAGCTGATTGAAATGTACCTTCCCGGTAAAGCGGTAGTGAGGCAGTCCATCTGTCGTCAGTTGCCCGGCATCCTGGCCCGCTGGCAGCTCCAAAAACTCTTGGAACCGCAGCATTGCCGCGTAGCGTCGGGCAAACATCTCAGCCAGGTCGCAGATAGGATCGACCTCGGCATAGGCCATACTCGACACGGTCAGCGTGGTCACAAAGTGACCGAGCGAAATGCGACCCTGCACCGTGGCCCACAGCGTCAGCGCCAGCACTACAAACACACAGCTCTGCACCAGCGTGCGTTGCCAGGTGCCGATTTTGACGTACCCCAGGTGAATGCGATAGTCGAGTACTTTAAACTCACGGTCCAGTCGCTGGGTCTGGCGGCGCAGCTCGCGAGTTTCGGTGGCAAATGCCTTGACTGTCTTGATGTTGGTAATAATCTCGGAATTGCGGCTCTCGGTGTTCTCGATATATTTGTCGAGCTTTTCTTCTTCCTGCGATAGGTTTTTGAGACCCAGGAAGCTGTAGCCGATGATGACGACAAACGTCACCAGCACAATCAGCGCAATTCGCCAGTCAATAAACCAGATAATGGCAAAGATGCCAAACACCCGAAAGACTTTGGGAATCAGCTGTCCGGTGATTTCTGGATAGGTCCAGTTGTAGTTGGACAACCCTTTCGCAACCCGTGCGGCAATTCGCCCAGGGTTGTTCTCGTCGTAAAACTCTAACGGTAGCGTGAGAATTTTCTCCAACGCCGCTTGAGCATGCTGACGCCGCGCGCGGAAAGCGGTATCCCAGTTAAACCAGGGTCCAATCCAGGGCTGGATCGGCGCGCGGCCCACTGAAATCAAACCGATGAGAGACAGCAGTACAACGAGCTGAAACTGTTGTGAGTTAGGTCGATTCACAACCCGGGCAACGGCATCAAGAGACCACTGTAGTCCCCCATCTACCGGCTGTTCAGAGAGAATGTTGAGGATTTGACCAATTCCGTAGGGGACTGCCAGGTCTAACACCTCAAACAGGCCCATACCCAAAGCGCTGAGTATCGTAATCCGCCAAAAATCCTGATAATACTTGAGAATCTTGATAAATTTCGACATGGAAACTTTCCTGAATAGGCATTCAAACCGGCGTCTGAACCGACAGCGGCAGAATGCAGAAACAAGGGCAGACACAAAAACCTGACCACTCACAGGTGTAAGCAGTCACTAAGGTCATTCCGAAGACGCTATCAACGGCGGGGGCAACAGAGAAGGTCGCAGGGCTTTCCCATCCACTCGAATGGTGGATAGGCAGCCGAGCTAGCGCGCAGGTTACGAACAGCGCGTGTCACTCCATCGACAGGGCCGATTTCCTCAACATTCGAGGTGCTAAAACACGCTGGTGTATTATCCCCGACCAGTCCTCCGTGGGGTTAACCGTAGGCATAAGCGACCCTCTGCCCGCGCAAGCAGCACGGATCATCACTCGAGGGCATGCAACAGCGGCAGCCATTCTCGCTTTGTTGGGTTATGGCAGTCGCTAGTCACGTTAGGACGCGACTGCAAGCCCCGGAACGCTCTGCACTTGAGGGACAACGATATTCGGTGTCCTCAGCAAAGTGGCCAAGGCTATAGCGTATTCAGTTTGACTAAGGGGTTAGGGGGCGGACGCGGTTAACGCTGAATGCCGCTGAAATAACGCTTTTTCATGGTTGAATCCTCCTTTTTGACGCAAAAATGTTGTCTAGATTACTTGTTCGCAAATGCGCTTAGATAATCATGGTTCAACCTGATTGGGGAAAAGTGAGTTCTAGCGATAGCACTAGAGGTCTACAAGAGTAATACACCCATTTCGAATTTTCAATATTATTGTTGAAGAAGTTTATTTCCTCAGATAGCGAGCAGTGAGGTTCGAATCCCTGAAGCTGCTGAAGCGATAAGTAGCTATCGAAGGAATCTCGATAAAATACAGGCTCCACACCAAGAGACGATATCAATGCTTCTTCCCTTTCTACCCTGGACAATGGCTGTAGGAATTGGTGCTACTATCGGCTGGTTCGTTTATCGTCAGCCAGTCTCTATGCGGCTGATATTTGCTGGACTCGGTGGTCTTAGCGTGTGGGTTTTCTCCCTCCTGTTTTACAGCTACTTCGCGGTTGAAGTATTTAAGTGTGAAGGATGGGGCTGCTCAGTACTTGGACCCGTGATTATGGGACTATGTGTGGCGAGCGGCGTTCTGACGGTGGCCTCCACTGCGGCAGTTTTGACCTTACGTTCAAAGTGCAACCGCTCTTAGTGCTCAGCCGTCTCTGAAGCGAGCCCCTACAGTAGCCCACGATAGCGAATAAACACTAAAATGGCCGCCCACGAACCCAGTGCAACTTTGATCGCAACCAAAATATTCAGCAGTGGGATCCAACCGCCGCTGGCCAGCGTCCCGACTTTGCCGTGGGGTAGTTCTAGTCCAAGCAGCACTACTGCAGCCAAAACAATAAAAATCACCACAGAGATCTTTTCCCAAATGGCTGCTTTCCACCGCTGATAGAGGCCCTCCATCCACTGGGGTGAGGACGTGATCGCAACTAGCCCAATGGCCGTGCCCCCGGCGACACCTGCTGCAAAGCCGCCGCCAGGGCTCAGATGACCACGAATCGCTAGTTCGACGCTAACGAGAGCCGCAATGGTGGCCCCTAGCCGAGCAAGAACGATGGACGGAGGGTCGGTAAACTGATAGACCGTACAGGACGGTTTTTCGTTGGCGAGCAGAAACCGTGCCCCCATGATTGCCAACGTGAACACGACGACTTCAAAAATCGTATCGTATAGACGATTTCTAAAAATAATGCCCGATACGGCGTTGGGTACACCGCTGTCTCGTACTACCGCTTCCACAATAGAGAGGTCGTCCACGGGCATGGTTGCATTGGGGAAGACCAGCATCTTAATAAACAATGCCACCCCGGCGGCAAGATAGATCCATTTCATGAAGGGGTCTCCGTCAAGTCAAATGGTTGGGTGCCCGCTACCGGTTCTGGGGCTGTTGGCGCATAGGTGAGGGTGAATGTTTCGTCATCGACCGACTGTAGAATCTCGTGGAGCCGCCTGACTCGGGTTTGTAAGGTGTGAGGCGGCAAGAAGATGCTGTGGACGCTTTTTCGCTCTAGGGCAGTTTTAAGTGCGATCGCACAATCATATTCCACTAACTCCAGCCGCATGTGATGGCTGTGCAGCACCCGCCGCAGCGCCATCGCCGTCTCCTGGGGTAAGCTGTCCTCGGCCAGGACCCCCAACCGCATACTCATGGACGAGCGCACGGCAATAGCGTAAAGGGTAATCGACAGCATTGTCCCCACCAGCGCCTCGGTCAGGGCTACATCCGCCGCGCCAAAAAAGGCGTACACCAGCGCTGCCACCGCGCCAAGAATGCCCCGCACCACCAGCGCGTGGTAGGGGTTCACCTGGGCGACCAGCATGCCTGCCGTTAAGGGCAACAGCAGCGCGATGGTTACGCCCGAAATGTCTGCATCCGCTAGGTTACCGCTACTCAGCATAGTCACCTCCGGTCGAGCAGTAAGCCAGCACGTAGCCCAGCACGGTATTCCAAATAGCCAGCGAAATCAGCGCCAGCAGCAGCAACGGCCACTCTCGGGGGATTTGCAGCAGCAGCCCCACCACAATCGCCATTGACCCCAGCGTGTCTGACACTGACAGGCTATGGAGCTTAAACAGCACCGACCGTCGCCCTAGTAGCGGCCAGGTCCCCCAAAACCAGAACACCAACCCCACGCCCAGACAAAAGTAGCTCACTGCCTGAATCAAACTGTTCATCTCACCCCCACTGCTGTCATCGCTCTACCTTCTGTCTTCTGCCGTTCTCTTCCCTTACGTTTCATTCAATCGCCTTAGCACATGGGCCAATAGCATCAGCGCTGCATTGCCCACGCTCAAAATCAGTACGCCCACCAAGCCAATCATCCAGTCGTCTCGCAGCACCGACACCACTAAAATCATCAGTGACGTTTTAGTGGCAATGCTGGCAAAGGCTAGCATCTTCTGCCAGGTATCCCCAGCCCGACAGGCGGCATAGATGGGAATTAGCAGCGCTACGACCATAATGAGAAGAATGCTATTCATCGGGTAGCCTCCTCAGAAGAACGCGGCAGGGCAGTACGATTGGACTGCCGCTGCACCTGGTGAACCTCATACCAGCCCTCTTCGCGATAGTTGAGCACAACGGTTTTAGGCGTGAAGGTAATCAAAAAAATATCTAGAAAAATCAGCCCTGGTGTGCGGGAGGGGCGTACCCGCTCTAGCGTCACCGCTTCGCGTCGGTGGGGACGCACCATGATTTCAACAGCTTCTTTGTAGGCGATAGGAATCGCAACAAGAATCTCTCCCAGGACACGCAGCCATTCCTTAATGGCTGAGGGACGAGTAAACCGCTGGGGAATGATTAGTGCTACACAGACGCCAATAATAATATTGACGGGACTAGCATCAGCGGTGAGTAAAAACCAGATGCCGAGACGCAGAAAGATATTTAAAAATCCGGTCATACCAGCATTATCCCCAATAGCGCAACTAGAACAAGACTCATTACCCCGATCAGATGTTCAAGCTGTTCGACCCCTCGAATAGGCGTTAGTTTTAACCGGCGAAACAGCACCAGGTACGCCAGCCAGCCGATACCGATGACCCCTAACGATTTAACTATTGACAAGGGCACGTAGCTAGTAGGATAGAATCCGTTTGCGACTACCAGGCTGCTCGACAACAGAACAGCAGCGGGCCACAGGTGAGGCGTTTGGGCAGTTGTAATGTTTCCAGAATCGGCCAGCGGTAAGCTTAGAAAGTCTGATGCGCCAGTCGAAGACGCTCCTACGACGGCAGGAACCCGTTCAAACGGGAGAAAGAGAAACTTGGCAAAGGCAATCACAGTGCCTACAGCCGCAAGGGTAAGAACATTGGACTCCCAAGGCGCGACCTGATAAAGCGTCTGGGTCTTAGCAGCGTAGCCCGAGAGCAGGGGCAGGCCGGAGATGGAGAGCGCTGCGATCGCACCTACTCCCCACACGCCTATCGGTAATGGCTCCTGACGTAATCTCTCAAACTTTCGGCTGGGCAGGTTTCCTGCCGACAGAAATAGCGCCGCTTTAGCGAGCCCGTGAGTAAGGGCATAAAACCCAGCTGCGGCAGGTGCAGCTAGCACGAACCCCATTTGAGAAACCGTGCTGGCTGCCAGCATGCGTTTGGTGTCTTTCTCAAAGATGGCATAGACGACACCGAGAAACGCAGTCGCTACACTAAACAGCTGCAAAAACGGGTTGATCTCTTCTACCAGCAGAGCACAGCGTACCAGTGGAAATACCCCCGTTTTCACCACCACCCCAGATAGCAGGGCCGAGACTGGCGTTTCCGCCTCGGCGTGGGTCAGCGGCAGCCACAGTCCCGATACAAACACGCCACCCTTCGTCAACATCCCCAAAACAATCAGCGCCATTGCTTCCATTGGGGCACGGTTCAGCCCCTCGTAAGCAAAGGACTGGTTGGCCTGGTACACCAGCACTGCCCCGATGAGATAAAACAACATCGCGGTGTTGCTAACAAAGAGATATCGCAGCCCGACCCAGATCGATCGATCGGTCCGGGGGTAGGCAATCAGCAGAAATGCTGCAATGCCAACTACTTCCAACGCTACATAAAGACTTATAAAGTCTGCGCAGACAAACACGGCATTGACGCTGCCATGCAGAATAATCATCTGCGTGTAGAAAAAAGCCGATTTTCCCTTGCTCCAGCAGTAGAGCACCACCGCCGTAGTGACCAGCGCATTAGTCAACACAAAAAAGCCGCTGAGCCGGTCAGCCTGGAGCGTGACGCCAAAGCTATCGATCAGCTGTACCGATAGCTCGGGCCAAGCAAACAACAGGCCTATTGCATACCCTGTCGAGATTAGGGCAACACCCAGCCCCAGCACCCGGTCTACTCTAGGCAGCAAGTAGCTGCTAAACCCTGCTAGCAGTGGCAGTGCAATCCAGATCAGTGTGATAGTTTGAATACTGTTCATGGCATGTGCTCCCGCTCGATTTCCGCAGTCTCCAGCGTTGGGTGATCCCGAGAGAGCTTAATCACCCCCACCAGCATCAGTGCCTGAATCGAAAACCCAATCACGATTGCTGTCAAAATCACGGCCTGGGGCACTGGATCGGCGTAGGCAATGGGGCCTTCGCTCTCAGACAGGATGGGCGAGAACATTCCCCCACGGGCGGCTACCAGCACATAGCAGGCAATGACGCCGGTACTCATCACGTCCATCGAGAGAATCTTCATCAGCAGGTTTTGCTTGAAGACAATGCCGAAGAACCCCAACAGAACGGTGGCAAATATGCTGGCTTCTAAAATCAGAATCAATGACTTATCCCACAAACAGAAATATGCTGTATCGGAGGCAGCGTTGGCAGCTGCCTCCTCAATCGATGACCGTTACTCTGGCACAGCCGTCAGCTCGGCAGGAACACCCTCGGGCTCCGCTTCAGCCGCATCGGCGTCTTTCAGCGTTAGCTGGAGCAGCGGTGGTGCCAAGAAAGTAGTCAGAATCACCATGACAATAATGGCCGCTTCCAAAGGCCGATCTAGCACACCGCTGGCCGAGCCAATGCCCGCAAAGACCAGGCCTACCTCGCCCCGAGGAATCATACCCACGCCGATGGCGGCTCGATTGATGCCAGGCTTGCCGAATACCACCCAGCCAGTCATCAGCTTGCCGATAATGGCAACCGTGATTAGAAAAGCCGCAATGATCAGGCCAGCCCGGTTCTCGGCCACGGCTGGGTTAAGAACGCTAAGGTCAGCCCGAGCCCCGACCGTGACAAAGAAAATGGGGACCAGAATGTCAGCAATCGGCATCACCTGCTGGTCTAGTTCCTTACGCTTGTCGGTTTCGTCGAGGACCAGACCGGCGGCAAACGCGCCCAAAATCGCTTCTAGGTGGATTGCGTTAGCCAGGAACGCCATCACCAAAGCAAAGGTAAAGGCCGGAATCAGCAAGGCGCCTCGCGTTTGTAGCTTATCGGCAATGGCCACAAAGCTCTTATTGAAGAATTTACCGAGAAAAATCGCTCCTAGTAGAAAGGCACTGGCACTGACAATCAGGTAGACCACGTTGAGCAGATCGACCTCGCCCGTTTTTGCCAGACTGGCGACTACAGCCAGGACGATAATGCCCAGCACATCATCAATAACAGCAGCTCCGACAATAATTTGCCCTTCGGTTGATTTTAGATGGCCTAACTCAGATAGGACTTTTGAGGTAATGCCAATGCTGGTTGCCGTCAGCGCCGCACCTGCGAACACTGCTGGAATCACGGCTACGTGGAACAGGCTGATGAGCCCGATGGTGCCTAACGAAAAGGGTGCAACGACGCCTACCACGGCGACCACGGCAGCCTGATAGCCGACTTTGGTCAGCTCGCGTAGGTCAGACTCAAGCCCAATTTCGAACAGGAGAACAATGACACCCAGTTCTGCCAGAACCGAGATAACCTCACTTTGACTTTGAAAGACGTGAATCATCGCCTCGATGTCGAGGTTGCCCATCAACTGGAGTCCGCGCATGATGACCGAATCGGTCGCAGCGGCGCTGTTTTCTGGAAACATTAGCAGGTGTAGCACCGAGATGCCCACGACGACGCCACCGACCAGTTCCCCTAGGACGGGAGGCAGATTAAGCCGTTTGGACAGTTCGCCGCCGAGCTTGCTGGTGATGTACACCGTGACAAGACTGAGCAGGACACCGGTCAAAACGAGAGGGCCGTAGTCTACGGACGGTTCCGTTGCCAACAGACTCGTGGGCAGCAAATGAAAAGCCTGTGATAAAGAGATTGAAAGATCAAACATGGTGAACCCTTTAGACGAATGCAGATTTACGATTGCGGTCTATCGGTACGGTTGGAAACAGTCAATTTTGAATCAGTGAAGGATGAATTGCCTTGGTTGACTTGTCGTTAGAGATAGAGATCTGCGGCAGATCGACAGATCGGAAACTATTAGCTTCTGAATAAGCTGACCTGTACCCAGCCAATCGCTAATAAGCCGAAGGTGACCTGGAAGAGGCTGGGGGCCGTTGCCAACCCCCAAAGGCCGCTGAAAATACCGGCACTACCGAGGGCGAGCGCATGAATTTCGTCACGGCTGAGCGTATTTGCTAAAGCGATAAAGCTGAGAGCAGCGGCTAGCCAGAAGAGAGATTGCATGGGTTTTTCCTCAGATGAGCTCGCTTAGGTCGCCGGATTTTGCTGGGGAATTCCTTCCAACGTCGGCATGGTCGCAGGTTGTTCTACATAGGTCCCTGAAGCAGCATGGCGTAGCGCATCCACCCGATCCATATAGAGGTGGTTGGGTGGTAGTAGACTAAAGACCTTGAGCTTCTCAAGTCGGCGCTTGGTTTGCCCAGAGGCACCAACAATGTACACAGCACGACCTTTCTCAACCGCTTCTTTGACCGCACTCTCAATCGTCAGAGACGCCGTAACCCCCATGTGAGGAACATCGCTTAGGTCAAAAACAATGGCGTCACAGTCACGAATGGCGTTGTGTTCACGAGCAATGGCCTTGGCAACCCCGAAAATCATCGGACCGCTGAGCTGGAAGAGCAGGACGCGACCGTTGCCCTCATCGAGCCAGCGCTTCTCTTCAGCATTCAGCCGGATAGCATCGTCCGCATCGGTAATCGTCTGAATGGATTCAGACCGCAGCTTGCTCATACGCTCGATGGTCAGAATATTCGCAACGAAAACGCCGATACCCACTGCTGCAATCAGATCGACCAGGACCGTCAACAGAATGACCCCGTACATGATCAGGGCACCTTTCACTGAGATGTGGTGGGCGCGCTTCAAAAAGTCCCAGTCGATGATGTCGATACCGACCTTGAGCGCGATACCTGCCAGTACGGCCAGTGGAATCGTCGCAGCCAGGTTAGCCGCCGCCAAGATAACAAACAGCAGAACCACGGCACGCGTCAAGCCGGACAGTGCTGTGCGGCCGCCAGACTGAATGTTAACAACAGTGCCCATTGTGGCACCGGCACCCGCGATACCGCCGAATAAGCCAGATGCCAGGTTACCCAGACCTTGACCAATCAGTTCTTTGTTGGAGTTATGCTCGGTGCGCGTCAGACTATCGGCAACCATCGAAGTCAGCAACGCATCTATACAGCCCAGCATGCCTAGCACGGCGGCGTCCACAAACATCAGCTGTAGCTGAGTTGGGCTAAACATTGGCATCTGCAGCTCGGGAAAACCCATCGGAATTTCGCCGATGCGGCGGATGTCTAGATTGGGAAACAGAACAAGGGATAGAACAGTACCCGCAATCAGTGCAATCAGCTGAGGGGGAACCAGACGTTTAACCTTGCTAGGTGTAAATAGGATGATGGCAACAGATGTTGCGGCCAGCAAGGTTTCCGCTGGCTGAATATTCGTCAGCAGATCGGGAATGGCCAGTAAGGTGCCGACAACCCCCCCGCCAGGACTTGACTGTCCTAGGAAAGGTGCAAGCTGCAAAATGATCAGGATAATGCCGATACCGGACATGAAGCCAGAAATGACCGTATAGGGCATCATCGTGACGTACTTGCCCAGTCGCAGTGCGCCAAAAATCATTTGAAAAACACCGGCCATCATCACCACCGTAAAAGCCATCTGCAGGCCGTTTTCGGGATTGGCAGCGGTTAAGTTCGCAATGACAGCGGTCATGACCACTGTCATGGGTCCGGTCGGTTCAGAAATAAGTGTGGGCGTCCCGCCAAACAGGGCCGCAAAAAAGCCCACGAGCACTGCCCCCCACAAACCAGAGACGGCTCCAGCACCCGATGCCACACCAAAGGCCAGCGCCATCGGTAGCGCGATCACGGCTGCGGTAACCCCACCAAAGAGGTCACCGCGTAAATTTCGGAAATGAATTCTGTTTGTAATCTGCATAGTTTAAATCACCTAACCCAGTTGACTGAGATCTGCAGGGCGAATGCTGGAGCCGTTGCAAAAGCAACTGAGAAAGGCTCCGACTGGCAAGAGTGAGGATCCGACCTACGATGGATGACGGTTTTTGCTGATTGATATAAATCAATGCAAAATTTATTTGCCATTGACTAAAGTCTAGCATCAATCTTTCCGGGATGTAAAATCTTTCTTAAGGTCTTTCTAATACTTTTGGCAAGTACAGCTTATATTTGATGCTGAGTGGGGGGCTGGGGCAGTAAAGATGCATATTCAGCCGGTTTACAATCGTTAATGGATTGGCTAGAAATGTCTACGCTATCAGCAAGCAAAAGCCCCAGAGCCAAGTGACTCTGGGGCTTTTGGTAAGACACAATGCTGAGTCCCTAGCGCTCAGGGATGCGCAGTCATGCTCTGCCTTGTCTGTTCGACAGTCTAGCCGCTAGGCAGACAGTGACAGGACTTGAGGTTGGTAATAGCTTTGATACCAGTCGATAAACCTAGCTAATCCCGTTTTCAGGGGTGTAGAAGGCTGGAAGCCCACAGCCGACCTAAGCGCAGTCACGTCTGCGCAGGTCTCCAGCACGTCTCCTGGTTGCATCGGCATTAAATTTTTCTGGGCAATGACGCCAAGGTGGTTTTCGATCACTTCTATGAAGCGCATCAGCTCAACCGGCTGGCCGTTGCCAATATTGTAGATGCGGTAAGGGGCATGGCTGCAGCCAGGGTCTAGCACTGACGGGCCCGGGTCGGGTAGGGGAACGTGGTCAAGCGTCCGCAGGAGTCCTTCGACAATATCGTCAATGTAGGTAAAGTCGCGGCGCATCCGGCCATAGTTGTATACATCGATGGTGCGACCTTCGGCAATGGCTTGGGTGAACTTGAACGGGGCCATATCGGGACGGCCCCAGGGACCGTACACGGTGAAGAAGCGTAGGCCCGTGGTAGGTAACCCGTACAGATGGCTATAGGTATGGGCCATCAGCTCATTTGCTTTTTTAGTCGCAGCATACAGACTGAGGGGGTGGTCCACACGGTTGTCTACGGCGTAGGGGAGCTGACGGTTGGCCCCATAAACCGAACTGGACGAAGCAAAGACTAGATGCTGGACCTGATGGTGGCGACAGCCTTCGAGGATGTTAACGAACCCAACCAGATTACTGTCAGCGTAAGCATGGGGATTCTGCAGCGAATAGCGCACGCCTGCCTGGGCCGCCAAATGAACCACCCGCTCGGGCGCGTACTCGGCAAACAGCGCGTTCATGCCGTCTCGGTCGGCAATGTCTAGATAGGCAAACTGAAACTGCCCGTAGGACTGAAGCTGGGCCAGCCGATCGCGCTTGAGCTGAACGTCGTAATAGTCATTCAAATTATCCACGCCAATGACCTCGTGCCCCTGCTGCAGGAGTCGGAGAGCGACGTGGTAGCCGATGAACCCGGCTGCCCCCGTAACCAGAATCGTTGCCATAGTTATAGTCTCCTGTTCGACTAGTGGTGTTAAAAGTTGATCGCCTGTACGACCGGGCGGTGATCGGGCGGGTAGTGGAGGATGCTCATCTGTCCAGGCTTGATGTCAATACGGCTGGCATTCTGCGGTTGCCCCCCCAGAGTCTGTATCAGTAGGGTTTGAATGCTGCGGGCGGGTGCGATCGCAATGCCCGTCATGAGTCGTGATTGCGATCGCAACGGGCGCGCCAACACCCGCTGCCAGTCCTGTAAAAAGTTTGCATTCTCGGTTGCCAGCTGTAGTACCTGTGGGCAGTGTTGCAGGAGCAATCGAGACCCCCGCTGGCCCTGACCAGTCGCCAAGCAAAAATCGATAGGCATAGATGCCAGCCTTTTGGATAGCTGCCGACAGCTATCACCGACTACCCCCTCTACTGGAACCAACAGCAGCCGTAATCCCTGCTTGCCAACCTTGAGCTTGGGCAACGTCTCACCCAGCGCCGTCGTTTGGTTCAGCTGGAGTAGCCGTACCTGCTGTCCCCCAAACTCAAGCATGCTGATGCCACAGTTTGACTGCTGCAGGCTATGGTGATGTGCGGGTTTCGCGCCCAGTGCCGTGCTGATCAGGGCATGGTTCGTCCCCCCATGACTTACGAGCAAAAGCGTTTGACCCCTGTGCTGAGGGAGTACGCTATCCCAGAAAGCCTGTGCCCGCTGGTACAGAGCCTTCACGGGGTAGACGGAGGCCGTGGCCGTGGCAGCGGTGTCAACGGGCGTCGTCTGGGCCAGCACAAATTCATGGGGGCGCTGTTGCCACAACTGATAAGCCTCCGCAAACCGCAGCCGCACGGTTTCGTAGGCCAGCCCTTCCCAATCGGCCAGATCGATCTCTCTCAGCGTAGGAACAACGGTAACCGGGCCGCCCGGTTTAACAGACATCGCGCCGAGAATCGCATCTGTTGTTTGGGTGACGCGGCGCAACGGGCTGGTGTAAACAGCATCAATCGGTGTTGAACCCAGTGCTTTACCCACCTGCTGAGCCGTCCAATGTCCCCGTTCGGTCAACACGGCGGCATCTGAGCTGCCCTGATATCGACCCTGATCGTTAAAAGTGCTGCGCCCGTGGCGCACAAGAATCACGCGAATAGACTGTTGTGGCATGAAAATTGTTGGAAAAACAGCAGAGTACCTAACCCATCAGGTAATGGGGACGAAAATCAGGCCGCGCACTCGCCTCTGACTGCAGACGATAGAGGCGAGCATAGCGCCCTGACTGACGCATGAGTTCGGCATGAGTACCCCGCTCTACAATTCGGCCCTGCTCGATGTAGAGCATAGTGTCGGCCTGTTGAACGGTACGTAGGTTGTGGGAGATCCAAAAGGTGGTTTTCCCGCGGGTAAGACGGTTGAGTGCTTCACTGACGAGTGCTTCGCTGGCGCTGTCGAGCCCGGTTGTAGGCTCATCGAGAATCACGATCGGCGCATTACGGATCGCCGCACGGGCAATCGCGATCCGCTGTCGCTGCCCGCCAGATAGGGTCGCCCCCCGCTCGCCTAGTACTGTGTCGTAGCCCTGGGGTAGACGCATAATAAAATCGTGGGCGTTGGCCAACCGGGCTGCCGCCTGAATTTCGGCCTCACTCGCTCCCAGTGATCCATAGGCAATGTTGTCACGCACGCTAGCAGAGAATAAAATGCTGTCCTGTAGAACAATACTCACCTGCTGCCTCAGCGAAGCCAAGGTATATTCTCTCAGCTCTCGCCCGTCAATGAGAACGCGGCCCTCAATCGGATCGTAAAACCGCAACAGCAGGCTCACTAGGGTAGACTTGCCCCCACCGGACGGACCCACAATGGCAACCTGCTTGCCAGGTGACGCCGTGAAAGAGAGGTCTCGCAGCGTTCCCTGGTTTGGGCTGTAGGCAAAGGTCACATGCTCACAGCGAACCTCACCTTGAAAGGCAGGTGCTGGTTTTGCGCCTTTGAGATCGCGAACGTCGGGTACGGTCTCTAGCAGGTCTAGCACGCGCTCACCGGAAGCGACGGCCTTGGCAATTTGCCCGGTATATTTGGCCAGCTGACGCATGGGTTTAAAGGCGACCTTGAGATAGGTAATGAAGACTAACAGGTCACCGGGTGTGACGGTTCCCGAGAGAACCAGTTGGACCCCACGCCAGAGGACCAAAGCCTGCGCCACTGCCACCAAAATTTCCACCAGCCGCTCCTGCCCGGCCCGCAGTCGCTGGGCTTCGGCGCTTTCTTTTAGACTTTTACGGTTATTCTTGGCAAAGGCACTCCCTAGGAAGTCTTGCAAGGATAGGGCCTGGACAACTTTGATGGCCCCGATGGCCTCTGCCGCAGAGGCGGCCATGGCGCCCTCACGTTTACGCTGGGTACGGGCCACTTTGTGAATTTTGCGAGACATGGTGGTCGTGGTGAGGGCAAAGAGGGGAAGGATTGCGATCGCAATCACCGCCAGCTCCCAGTTCAGCCAAAACATTACCCCCACCATGCCAAAGAGCGTCAGGAAGTGGGTCACCAGCGGCAGGGCTGCTACCACCGTCACCTCGCGCAACCGCTCAATGTCGTAGGTCACGCGGGTGAGCAGATCGCCGCTTTTGGCCTGGGTGTGAAACGACATCGACAGCCGCTGAATATGGTTGTACAGCTCCGCTCGGATGGCCGTCATCACGTGGGTTGCAGCGACAGCCATGCCGACAGTACTAAAGTAGGCGGCGGCCCCCCGTCCGACTGAAATAACCACTAGTGCCCCGGCTAATACCGACAAAACCATCAGCGGCGACAGTCCTGCCAGTGACTCAATATTGTGGCCATGCACCCCAAACCCCGTGGGTAAGATGACCCGGTCGAACATGAGCTTGAGCGGCCAGGGTTCGAGTAAGCGCAGCACTGTTTCTGCCAGGAGCGCAAAAAAAGCACCGGAGAGCAGCTGCGACTGCGGGCGAATATGTGGCCAGAACCGTCGGACAATGCGCTGAATACCTGGCAGGGCCGTCCTAAAAGATTTACGCTTAGCCATAGAAAGAGTCTTGAAACGTAATTTGCTCAGCTGCTTGAGTATCCTGTCGCCGCTGTTTCTGCTGTTTATATCGGTTGGTAATCACCTGATTGAGTTGTCGCTCCAGTCCAATAACCCAATTTTCTAGCCAGGGAATCGCCTGACCAAACGTAAGCTTGCGAATCAGTGGACGTAGAAACGCTGCATGGCGACGGTGCCCCAAACGCCGATAACGTTTTCTAAAATATTTATCTTTTTCGAGATTCCACTTCTTGCGAAAGTGCTTGAGACTTTTGGTTTCCCAGGCATCGCTCCAGCGCAGCATGAAGTAGGCCAAGTCTGACCAGCGATAGAGAACCTCAGGCACGTAGGTGACAACGGAGGCTGGTTCGCAATAAATTGTCCCGCCCTCCTGGGCCACGTTAAGACAGAAATCAATATGCTCTCGGGTGCTGAGCAGCTTTCGATCGAGCGGCCCAATCTGGTCAAAGATCTCGCGCTTGACCAGCATGCAGTGAAACTCAGCAAACTCACAGTTCCGACGGTGCAGCTGCGCCTGCACGTCGGCCACCGGCCGATTCACAAAGTAATGCTTTTCGTATACTTTGCGATGAATTTTGCCGTTCTTCGTTTCTGTCTCGATTCGAGCTTCCCCCCCCGCCAGATGAATGCGCTGATGAAGTGGCTTCCCGATGCAGGTCAGCGGACAAACCACAGTGGCATCCGTTTCTCTAGCACAGTCCCATAACTGCTTCAGCCAGCCGGGTGATACGTGAACATCATTGTCAACAAACAGCACATAGTCTGTTTTGACATGGCTCAGGCCCAGGTTTCGTGCCTGATTAGGCGATAGAAAATATTCCGTCCGCAGTAGGGTAAAGCCTTTTTCAGGCGCGGCTTTCTTTAAATAGTCTCGAACCGATCGGGGGGATCCCCCATCGACGTATACCAGCTCGAATGGAATCTGGGTATGCTCGTAGATACTCTCCAGCGATGGCTGAGCGTAGCTAAACCGTTCCCGTGGGGCCACCAAAATAGTAATCGCAGGTGCGGCTGAGTGGGTGGGCCGTAGCGCAGTAGCAGTCATAAAAAGTCTCCTGTTTGAAAGGAACAATCTAGTCAATTAAGAAGCGGCGCTCAGCTGAGGAACGGTGGTCAGTACGCGGCGATAGACCGCGGCCCAATGGGTCTTCTCAACCGCTGGCGAAAGCTGATGGCGTACCGTTTCCTGGGCGGCCTTTCCCAGCGATCGGCGAAGTTCGGGCGACTGCGCTAGAGTTAGCAGCGCCTCTTTTAGCTCTAAGCTCGATCCAGGGGACACTACCAGCCCGTTATCGCTATCTTCTAGAATTTCGCCGATGGCATCGACGTTGCTGCCCACGATTGCCCGACCCGACAGCATGGCCTCAAGCAGTGCGTTAGGACAGCCGTCATGCAGCGACGGAATCGCATAAATATCCATCAGCGGCAGGTAAGCCAGCCCCGCTTCGCGGGAGATCATACCGGTAACCACGGTATGATCGGCCATGCCGCTTTCTCGAATAGCAGCCTCCCAGTAGGGTCGCTCTCTGTCGGCGAAGTCCCCAACCAGCAACAGCGTTAGCGGCACCGTAGAAACGAGGTCAGCGCATGCTTCAAGCAGGTACTCCAAGCCTTTTTTATCTCGAAAGCGCCCGGTCGAACCAATGACCAAGCCCTTCAGTCGATTGGTCAAGGGAGGCCGAGTCAAATTCGAAAAGTCTACCGACTGGATCGAGTTGAAAAAGGCCGTAGATTTGTATCGCAGGCTGGGAACCATGACCTGGCCTCGCTTACGCAGATCGCGGCTGACGAAGGTAACCCAGTCGGAGTTGTTCAACACCCAGGAAATTTGACCATGCTGCTTGGGGCTAAACACGTGCTTATGTAGGTCACTGCCGCGCACGCTGTTCACGATGGGAATATTCTCTTCTTTGGCCAGTAGCGTAGTGAGAAAGCCCGTTTCGTTAATGAAAAAAGCGTGAAACAGATCGAACCGATGGGTCCAATGGAGCTGCTTGAGCTGAAAGTAAATCTCGCTGCGGTGGTCTTGCAGGATAGGATTATTGGAGCGGCTAGCGGGTGTTAGCCGATGAACATGAATGCCTGACTGCTCAACTGTCTCACAGCTAGAGCGGTGATAGCCCTCGGCTTTACGCTGCTTGGAGTGAAAAACGGCAACGTGAATTTCGTAGCCAACTGCCTGCAGCAGACGGGCAATACGCGCCACCGATTCGCCTACGCCCCCCACATCCGGGGGGAATTCGAGTGTGGTAATACAGATTTTGGGAGGTTGCATAGGATGACAAGAGTAAATGGGTGTTCGTTCAATCATCAAGCAGATACTGTCTGACGGGCCAAATCTCTAACGCGAACTGCAGTGACTTCAACGCCCCTGAGGTGGAAAGATCGCTTGACAGGTCGAGTGTTAAGGCTGTTGAGAATGCTGAGACCCAGCTGTATGGGAGTCAGCTGATCACGTTCAATTACACGAACAACCCCCAGCCTTTCGAGCCGCTTAGACCGGAGCCGCTGCTCTTGATCGTCATTTCCTGTAAAGGGCAACAGTAGCGATCTCACTCCGGTTTGCAAGACATTTAGGGTTGTGTTGTAGCCTGCCATGCTGATCGATAAATCGGCTTTCGCCATGTAATTCAGCAGGTCTGGGGTGTAACGCTCAACGGTCAAATTGGGATGCTGGGCAGAGATGGCGTTAAGCCGGTCAAAGACCGCCGTCGGCGCAAACGGCCCCGTAAACATTTGAATCTGGTGCGGAATCTTGTCTTCTAAAAAGGTGCAGGCGCCCGCTACGCAGTCCAAAAGCTCGTGACCGAAGCGGCCGCCGCCGATGCTGGTCAAAATCATCGGGGGCGTGTCCATCTCCCGATGCTGGAATACTCGGCCCGCGTCGGGCACCACGTATCCGGTGTAGTGAACTTCGCAGTTAAGGTCTCGCACCCGAGAAAAGCTTTGTTCTAGCGGAACCAGCGCCGGATCACCGTGGATCAGCAGCTGATCGAAGTGGCGATTAATTAACTTGCACACCTTGGCTTCATGACGGGCCTGATCCTGCTTCGTCACCACAATATCCCGCAGGCTGCAACTGATCTTGGCACCGGATGATTTGGCCCGCTCTATGAGCGGAATTAGCTCAGCTGAAAAGCGGCGCCGACCAAAGGGAAAGAGCTCGATTACCAGCACATCTGGGCGGATGCGATCGCACAATTCCAGCAGCCGGTCTCGCCGATACATCAGCGTCGTGTCGACATCGGCAAATCCTTCTGGCACCTGCAGCCCCCGGAAGCTGGGATCGGTTTTAATCGCGGGCAGGTTGATCACCTCCACCCCTTCTGGAATGGGAAAATCGTGGATGACCTCGCCACCATTGACGAAGTAGACCTTGAAATCTGAGGTCAGTCCCTGGGCAATGGCCATGCTCCGAATCAGGTGACCAATACCGAGAATGTGCTGACAGTAAAAAAGTAAGGTTTTCATTGTGAACCGTCTTGAATGTCTGTAACCGTCTTGAACTTTAAAGAAGAGCATCCATTGCTGGGTTTAGGACGCCGCTAGCGTCAACAGTCCACCCAGCACGCTGGCCTGGCCTTGAAGTCGTCTGGGGTGCTGAACGGCCTGCATGAGCCAGTCCTTGACCTGGCCGATGTTGTTCGACAGACCAAACTTCGCTAGCACGCTGCGACGTCCCGCCTGCCCCATCTGGCGCTGTAGCTCAGGTTGGCGCAGCAGCGACTCCAGCGCTTGGGTGAGCGCTAGGGCATTCTTCTCCGGGACCAGTACGCCGTTCTGGTTGGCCTGTACCAGCTCGGAAATGCCGGAAATATCGGTGGAGATAACTGGAATCTCCATGGCCATAGCCTCTAGCAGGACATTGGGAATGCCGTCACGGTCACCATCTTCGGTTACTAGACAGGGCAGGACAAAGACATCTGCCTGGCGATAATGTTCGATCAGCTGGTCCTGGGTCTGTTTGCCCAGAAGGGTGACGTGTTCTTCTAAAGCCAGGTCGTGAATCTGTTGGCGAATCTGTCCCTCTAGCTCACCGTACCCCACGATCAGGCTCCGAAAAGGCTGACCGATCTGCTTCAGCGTATGCAGCGCCTCCAATAGGTAAGGAAAGCCTTTTTTCTCACAGAAGCGACCGACGCTCATAATTAGCGGTACGTCGTTATTGACTTTGGGCACAGGTTGGAACTGGCTGAGGTCGAGCCCGTGGTATGCCAGATGAATTGGGGTTCGGGAACTGGAGAGATTGTCTAAATACCGGCGATTGTAGTCGGTGCAGGTGAGGACAAATTCAGCTTTACCGATCCGCCGATCGAGCGCGGCGGGGTCGCTGAGGTAAATATCCTTGGCGTGGCCGGTAATGCTGTAGGGAATTTGGCAAAAGACTTGGGCAATCTCTGCGGTGGCCGCCGGCACGTTGGCAAAGTGAACATGCAGGTGGGTCACGCCCAGCTGCTGCATTTGCCAGGCCAGATAGCCCCCCTGCAAAAATTCATGCAGGCGACGATCTTCGTGTCGGCTAAGGTAGAATTCCAAAGCTTTGAGGTACGTAGCAGAATCACGATTGAACAGCTTCAGCTGGGTTTCAATCAGGGTCGTTTCCGATGCGGCATCAAACTTGGGCAACAGCGTGGGCAGGTAAGTCACGGGCGCTTTTACCTGGGCCACACCTGGGTGGGCCCGGCGGTCGGTACGGTTTCTCAAAGAGAAGATATGCAGGTTCAGACCTTGTCGCTCTAGTTCTAAGATCTCGTTGAGAATAAACGTCTCGGATAGCTTGGGGTAGGTCTTGAGTAAAAAGCCAATTAGAGGGCGCATGGTAATGGTTTTAGATTGGGTTGGGCTATAGGTGTGGAAAATAGGGCTTCGGTCAGCTCGGCAATGCGCGGCAGACCATCTAAACGGAAAGAATTTTTGGGTGGGTTGATCAGTACGGTTTGCAGGCTGTGCAGTAATCGCTGCGGGGTTAACTGCTGGGGGTGAATCGCGTACAGCAAACCCCGCTGGGCGAGCCGCTGGGCGCGAATCCACTGCTCTTGTACGGGGCGAGTGCGGGGAACGACTACGGCAGGTTTTCGCAGGGTGAGCAGTTCGCAGGTGGTGTTGTAACCGGCCATTGCCACCACCGCATCTGCTGCGTTTAGGTAACTCATCAGGTCGTCGGTAAACTCCAACAGCTGCAGCGAGGGACACGCCTCTATCTGCGCCTGCAGTTGCAGCTGCTGCTCAGGCGGCATTTCGGGGCCGGAGATGATCACTGTTTTAGGTGGGTGGGGATGGTCCATCATTGCGGTGAGATAGGTTTGGATGAGGGTATGGCCATCTCCGCCACCGCCTGGAGTCACGATGACCAGCGGTTCCTCAGGGTGTACACCTAGCTGATGTCGTAGGGCTGGGCGCGTTACGCGCCCCATCTCGCGGTTGATATAGCCGCAGAACCGAACTTTGCGCCGCAGTGGTGAGGGAAAACGGTACTCTTCCGGCAGATCAAAAATCTCTTGAGTGCCGACGACCCAGATCTGGTTGTACTGAGCTTGGGCTGTGTGGTAGTAGTTGTTCTTTTGCCACTGGTGAATGGTTGTGGCCGGTGTATCAAGAATATCTCGCAACAGCAGCACGCGCTTGGTTTGGGGTCGGTGACGACTGAGGTAGCCTAGGGTTTCGCGCAGCTCGTTACGGAGGCCCTCGGGTTTTTTATCCACCAGCAGCAGATCGGGTTGAAAGTGAGCCGCAGCTGTCAGAATAAGGTGCGATCGCAACTGCACCATTTCTTCAGGCAGACTCTTGAGATATTTGGCCGTAATTTGGCCGGACATATCGCGCCCCAAGCAGGGTAGCTTGATATAGTCCAACCCCTGAGGCAGTCTGAGGCTATGCAGCGCAGGTGAGCCAGACACGACCAAAATAGAGATTTGGGGCAGGGTTTTGAGCAGATACTGACAAATCGCCAGCATCCGGCGGATGTTCCCGAGCCCAAAGGCATCGTGGGAGTAGACCATCAATTTCATGGCAGGGTCTCCGCAGAGTGGGGGGTGTGAGGAGGTGTGAGGAGCAAGAAAAGTGAGAGAAAAAAACTAGCACCCAGCTCAGATCAGGCGGCCAAGGCTGGGGCGGCTGGGGCGACAACCGGCCAGGTCAACTGTCCGGCGGGCGGGCGACCGATTCCCTGGTAGTAGAACCCCGCCGCTTCCAAACGTTGGGGATTCAGGCAGTTGCGCCCATCGATCAGGACAGGGTTGTTCATGCGACTGGCCAGGTCGGCGTAGTCCAGGTCTTGAAAGTCGGCCCAGTCTGTCACTAGAACCAGCGCCTCGCAGCCGTAGGCTAGAGAGGTCGTCGTGTCGGTCAGCGTCACTGGGAGCGAGGCAGGCAGGGTTTCGATAATGGGGTCGTAGGCCTTGACCTTAGCCCCCAGGCGAGCGAGTTCGGTAATGATGTCGAGGGCCGGAGCGTCGCGCAGGTCATCGGTGTTGGGCTTAAAAGTGAGCCCCAGCAGGCCGATCGTTTTGCCCTTGAGAATTTTGAGCGTCTGCTGGAGTTTGTCAACCACCTGCAGACGCTGCCGCTGGTTGGTGGTGATGGTGGCATCGAGTAGCGCCGTGGATACACCGTAGTCGCGGGCAATGTGCATCAGTGCCGACACGTCCTTAGGAAAGCAGGAGCCGCCCCAGCCAATGCCTGCCTGCAAAAACTTCTCGCCAATACGACTGTCGAGGCCGATGCCCTTGGCCACCTGGGTCACGTCTGCGCCAATGCGATCGCAGACGTTGGCAATCTCGTTGATAAAGCTAATTTTCGCCGCCAGAAAGGCATTGGCCGCATACTTAATCGTCTCTGCCGAGGCAACATCGGTCGTAACGACCGGTACTGGCGGCAGTGCTGGATCCGTTGCAAACTGTCGGTTGACGACCGGTCCGTAGAGCTGCTTCATCTGCTCGATGGCACAGCGGCTGTGCCCACCCAACACAATTCGGTCAGGATTAAACGTGTCGTAGACCGCTGAGCCCTCGCGCAAGAATTCGGGATTGCTGACCACATCAAAGGTCACATCTGCAGTGGGGCTCAGCTCATCTAATATTAGGCGGCGCACCCAGTCGCCAGAACCCACCGGCACGGTGGATTTGTTGACAATCACCTTATACCCAGTCGTCAGATGCTGACCAATTCCACGGGCAACGGCTTCGACGTAACGAGTATCGCTCTCACCGCTGGGCAACGGCGGCGTACCGACTGCAATGAACAGAATATCCCCGTGAGCAACCCCGGCAGCTAAATCAGTTGTAAATGACAGCTGTTGAGCGGCCATCGTCCCCTGAATGATTTCAGTCAACCCCGGTTCATAGATAGGAGACTGGCCTAGCTGTAGGGTGGCCACCTTAGCGGCGTTGTTATCCACGCAGACAACGTTATGGCCGATGTGGGCCAGGCAGGCCCCAGTCACCAGACCCACATATCCAGTTCCAATAACACAAACTTGCATAGTTTGAATCCTCCAGTAGCGCCGCACTCGATTGAACATTGTTGACCCTAGTGTTGCCGGCCTGCCTAAGATTCGGGTGAAATGCCTATTAGGTGAATTTCATGAAAATGTTCTCATCAAAGGGAGAACTGATGGCGTCCTATGCCCAAGTGGCAGACGATGACAGCCTCGATAACTATCGCGCAGAAAAATAAGAAGATATTCATGAGTAATCTACTGAGACGGCCGATTAGCCTTTATAAGGTGGGGCTCGACAGACTTATCAAACTTCCCTAAAAATTTGGGACTTTCGACGAAAAGCAGCGTGATAGACTATTTTGTGAAGAAAATCTCACGAACTGGTATCAAGTTTAGTTGGCCATCACCCACCCATGGGACACTTTCCTAAATGGCATAGCCAGTACAGGTTTAATAGCGATTGGCTTTACTTTTTATGAGGAATTGAATACTATTCTGTTTAAGTAGATAAGCTGAAAATAGGCCCGGAAAGTAGCAAGAGTAGCAACAAATATCGTTACTAGGCGCATTCAAAACGCCTTTTATTTGAGCGCTCGAGGATCCCCAGATACTTTCGATATATCACCGCCGATATATCCATACCTTTCATGTCCTAGAACTGGCTAAAGAGGTACCATTGTGAATCGCCCATTAGCGGGGCTGCTGAGACAAACACGAACGCGCATTATGCTCCTCTATGCGGCGTTAATGCTGGCAGCAGTCGGGATTGCAGTTCCGATTTTTCGTCATTTGCTATTTGAAGCGGTCGATTCCCGTGTTGAGACCGATCTAGTGGAAGAAGCCGAAGAGTTTCAAGCAGTCTACGCGGACTGGGCGCAGTCGACGACCCCCACAATAGATAGTCTAACGACCGCAACCAACGACTTCATTGCCGACTATATTCCTGAAGACGATAATTTTTTCATTTTTTTGCTCGACGGACAGATCGTTCGCGCCAATCCACCCGCACTGCCTGCCGTGATTGGCCGAGCATCGGCACCACTAGAGACCTGGCAGGCACTTGACGACTACACGCTAGCAAGTCAGCCCTCGGGCGACGCGACGGTGGGCGATATTCTTTACGTTGTTCAGCCGCTGTATATCGATGGCGAACGGCGCGGTCAGTTTGTGATTGCACACCTCTCGGCCGGTGAGCGTCAGGAAGCGCTGGCGGGGATATACGTCTTTGCTAAGGTAGCGGCGGGTTTGCTGGGGCTAGCCTTTCTACTGGCCTGGCTGGGTACGGGGCGGCTACTGCGCCCGGTTCGAGATCTGGCGACGACGGCCCGCAGCATTACCGAAACTGACCTGACCCGACGGATTGAGATGGAAGCAACCGGCGAGCTGGGCGAGCTGACGGCCACCTTTAACGCCATGATGGATCGTATTCAAAGCGCCTTTGAAAGCCAGCGGAGTTTTATTAACAATGCCGGACACGAACTGCGTACACCGATTACCATCATTCAAGGCCATCTAGAGCTTATGGGCGACGACCCTAAAGATCGAGCTGAGACGCTGGACATTGTCATGAATGAACTGGCTCGGATGAGCCGGTTAGTCAATGAGTTGGTGCTGTTGATGAAGTCGGAGCGGTCTGACTTTTTGCATTTGGAGACGATTGCAGTCGCTACCTTTACCCAAGCACTCTACGACAAGGCTAGAACGCTGGCCGATCGTGACTGGCGTTTGCAAATCGAGACGCGGGGGCGGCTGGTGGCTGACCATCAGCGGCTGACTGGGGCGCTACTCAACCTGCTTAACAACGCGGCTCAGCATACCCAGGCGTCTGACTCGATCACGCTAGGCTGCCGTCGCCGCGACGACCAGATAGAATTTTGGGTCCAGGATACGGGGGATGGCATCCCCTTGCCTGAGCAGGATCGGATTTTTGATCGGTTTGCTCGGGTGCAGCATACCCACCGTCGTTCGGAAGGCTCGGGCCTCGGGCTGGCAATTGTGCGAGCTATCGTTGAGGCCCACGGCGGTGAGGTGACGCTGGTGAGCCAGCCTGGTCAGGGTGCGATCTTTACAATTACGCTACCGCTGGAGCCACCGCTAGAGAAAACTCAGCGCCCGACAGCTCCAGTGGTTCCGGTCGGTCATCGTCTGAAAGCGGGTTAGACATGAGTCGAGTTTTAATTGCTGAAGATGAGGCGCGGGTGGCGGCGTTTGTGGAAAAGGGGCTCAGGGCAAACGGGTTTACAACTGCGATCGCAACGACCGGACCGGACACCGTAATGATGGCACTCGACGGTGAGTTCGACCTGATTGTGCTGGACCTGGGCCTGCCGTTCAAAGACGGTCTGACGGTCCTTGAAGAACTGCGCGGGCAAGGCTGTCAGATGCCCATCATCATTCTTACCGCTCGCGACGACGTGCGCGACAAGGTCACCGGATTTGAGCTGGGGGCAGACGATTACGTGACCAAGCCCTTCCGATTCGAAGAGCTGTTGGCCCGCATTCGCGCCCGCATGCGCACTTACCAAACCACCCAAGACGTTGCCGAAGACTGGGTACTCAACCACCGCAGCATCAGCCTCGATCTCCGAACCCGACTCGTACGCATCGGCAATCAGCCGGTCGAACTCTCCGCCCGCGAATTTACCCTGATAGAGACATTTATGCGGCACGTCAATCAGGTCATGAGCCGAGAGCAACTGCTCGACCACGTTTGGGGCTATAACTATGCACCCGGCTCTAACGTGGTGGATGTGTACGTTGGCTACCTGCGAAAAAAATTGGGCAGTCATTGCATCGAAACCGTGCGCGGAATGGGCTATCGAATGCCGGAGTAGATCAATTCATCCCTTATAATCTTCTCGGTTACGAAACTAATGGTTGCATTAATGGCAGGGTTCGCTGGGACTGAAGACTGGCGATATTCAGTGTTCTAGACAACAGGACTGCACAATGTGGCTAAAGCTATAACAACTATTAGAAACAACAGAAGATGAGTGAAACATTGATGACGGCAGCGCGCCAGGCGTACGATCGGTTTGCAATGGGGTGGAAAAATGGAGACTTTGGGCCCTATATTGAGCTACTGGCTGATGAGATGGAATTTTGGTTTCCAATGGGTACGCATCGAGGAAAGTTCGACGGTGTCGCTGGTCGAGAACAGATGATCGCCAAATGCCACGATCACACAGCGGCAGGCGATCGGCTAACGCTACACGAACCCAGCTACATCTCGGCAGGAGATCACTGGGTCATCTTTGAGTTCGACTCAGACGGTGACTACGCAGGCAAATCCTATGCGGGGCACAATGCGATCGCATTCGCCATCAAAGCCGACAAAGTTGTTGGTTTTCGGGAGTATTTTGGAGACCTGGGTGCGTGATCACGCCAGATACGGCAGAAACGCCGCAGACTGTAACTGCCGTCATCACCCATTTGGTCAAGCCAGACCAAGTCGTAGCCTACGAACAGTGGCTGCGCGATGTCTCAGCGGTCGCCCAGACGTTTGCCGGACATGCAGGCGTCAGCTTTGTGCGTCCACCCAATCCAACCCATTCAGAGTACGCCATCATCCTTAAGTTTGACTGCTACCAAAACCTCAAGCAGTGGATGGACTCCCCTGTCCGTCAGCAGTGGATCGATAAGGTGCAGCCACTTGTACAGAAAGATCAGGACGTTCAGGTACTGACCGGTCTGGAGACTTGGTTTACGCTACCGGGCAGGCTAGTTCAGCAGCCACCCAAACGCTATAAGATGGCGATCCTGACCGCGCTAGCCGTATTTGTAGTCAGCCAGATCATTAGTCGGCTGCTGGGGCCGCTGGTTCCCCTACCCTCGCTGCTGCGATCGCTTGTTTTCGTAACGATTACTGTCTTTGCTCTGACCTATGTCGTGATGCCTCGGGTCACCCGCTTGTTCTATCGCTGGCTTTACCCCAATCGCTATCCTCGGCAGGCTTAGCCGTTCAACGAGTCCTAAGCTATTTGAACAGGACCTGCTTCAGCGCTGCCCGGTCCCAGTCAGCTAGCTTAGCAGCTGCCTCATAGGTACTGTTCAAGAAGTCCAGCAGCGTCTGATCAGGGTTTTCAGATTGACGAACAGCGTCATAGGGCAGAACAAACTCCCCCATTTGTTGAGAGAAGAACGCCCCCTCAGGTTGAACGGTGGCCTGACTAAATCCGACGGGCTGGGGGTAAGCATAGGAATAAAATGCCGGGTAACCCAACCCGACCCCAGGCCAGAATCCGGCACTGCTAACCTCCTGGTTGTAAGCTTCTTTGGCAACAGCATCGGGTAAGTTGGGCACCCCGCCAGGGTGCTCGGGTGCAGGCCGCCCCGAAAACCGGGTTACGGCCAGATCAAAGCTGCCCCAAAAAAAGTGAACTGGACTCACCTTGCCGCAAAAGTGAGAACGGAAGATTTGGAAAACGCGATCGCACTGCAGCAGAATACGCCAGAGTCGATGGGCATACTCTGCGTCGTAGGTATGGTGGGTGTCGTCCTGCTCAAACGGTATCGGCTCAGGGATTTCGTTCGGCAGCGTGTTAATGGTTACTGGAATCTCTAAAGCAGTGAGTGCGGCCATCACCGCCTGATAGAAATCAGCCACCGATTGCGATCTCAGCTCAAGCGTTTCTGAGCGGCCGTTGCTGAGGCTGATCGACAGCCGATGGTCGATAAAGTCAAAGTCGATCTGAAACACCTGCGTGCCATGAGGAATCGGGCTGGTGGTCAAACCGCGAGTGGTTAGATACAGCGACACATGCCAGGAGTGATTGATCCAAGGTGTCTGTACAAGGCGAATCTTGCCAACAATCTGCGTCCACAGATGTAGCGTCTGATAGGTATCTTGCCACGCGTCCAGTGGCAAATCAGGCCAGAGATTAGACATGTTCACACATCCCAGTTGAGCAATCTATCAGCCCCCTTACCTTCTCACACCAGCAAAGGCAGTCGAGATCATCACGATCACAAACAGGGGCCCAAACTGAGAAGAATTTTCCCAACATCGCGGGTAAGGTTGACCCAACGTCAGGCAGGTCGATCTTTATCCTTTCGTGAAAGTTTTCTCATGCCTGTTTCATTCCTCTCTTACGAATGCAGGTCAGAGTGGAAATGGAGCTTCGCTTGATTCTTTCGCTCCTTTATTCAGGAACGCCCATCAATTTTTCAGCTTGGAACATAGGCTCTCGACAGTCAATATCCGCATAGACCTTTTCAACGAGCATTGACGGGCATTGCAGGATGACCTGACGATGGCTGCTTCACCTTCCCTACCTTGGAATTCTCCCTGTGGCCAATATCCTGATTGCAGAAGATGAGGTTCAGATTGCGGCGTTTATCGCCAAAGGCTTACAAAAAGCGGGATACCAGACTCAAATTGCAACAGACGGTAATATTGCACTGACGCTGGCGCTGTCAGGACAGTTTGATCTGATTCTGCTTGACCTCGGGCTACCTGGTCTCGATGGCTGGTCCGTACTTCACGAAATTCGAACGCTGTCGCCTCAGCCTCTCGTGATTATTGTGACGGCAGTCAATGGTATTGAGGAAGAGACCCAAAGCTTGAACATGGGAGCAGTGGCCTTTATTACCAAGCCGTTTCGCTTTAGTGAGCTGCTGGCAAACGTGCGTCGCTATCTGCCATAGGGGATGGGTCATGGCCGTTGCTTGCCACCTCCAGGGCGATGAGCCCACACTGGAGTACCGGTTACGGTGTCAGCATCCCCTGTTTGAATGGTTTGATTTGAATGGAATTAGGGTGTCAATAATGCTCCTGTCGGCAGCAAGAAGGTATCCAAGGCCCTAATCCTGCTAGGGTGTCTACACCTTTTTCTACTGCGTCTGTGTCATGAGCGATGCATTTGCCGGTTTGACGGCCAGTCCATTGGTCGCCTTCACGCTACTGCTGCTAGCGGTACTGGTGATTCCGCCAATTTTTGAGCGGCTGCGATTACCGGGCCTGGTAGGGCTGCTCGTAGCGGGAATTTGTTTGGGGCCTGACGGTCTCGGGCTGCTCAATGCCGAGACTGAAACGATGAAGCTGTTTTCGGATATTGGCAAAATTTACCTGATGTTTGTTGCCGGGCTAGAGATCGATCTGGCTGAATTTCGCCGGACTAAGGAGCAGTCTCTGACCTTCGGTATTACGACGTTTACTATTCCCCTCATCATCGGCTCTGGCATCGCCCGTGGATTTGGCCTGGGCTGGAATGCGGCTATCCTAGTGGGCTCGCTGCTCGCCTCCCACACGCTGCTGGGCTATCCCATTGTCAGCCGATTGGGACTCGCTAAAAATCGGGCCATCACAGCGACGGTGGGCGCGACCATCTTTACCGACATTGCCGCGTTGCTGGTGCTGGCGGTGTGTGTGTCTATACATGGTGGTGACTTCTCGGCAACAAGCCTGGTGACGCAGCTGGGCTCGCTGGCTATCTATGTTGTGCTGGTTCTGTACGGAATTGACCGACTGGGAAAAGACTACTTCCGGCGGACCGGCGACGAAGAGAGTAACCAGTTTCTGTTTATCTTGCTGGTTGTTTTTCTAGCGTCGGTGGGCGCGCAGGTCATCAATATTGACAAGATTGTGGGTGCTTTCTTAGCTGGGCTGGCGGTCAACGATGTGCTGCAGCACAGTCCGGTCGAAGAGAAGGTGGTGTTTGTCGGCAGCACGCTGTTTATCCCTTTCTTTTTCGTAGATATGGGACTGCTGCTGAACGTATCGGGGCTGGTTGCGACCCTGAGTAACGATTTGCTACTGACCCTGGCCATTGTGATCGGGCTACTGCTGAGCAAGTTTTTGGCTTCGGCAGTTGCCAAAGCGATTTTCCGATACAGTTGGCTGGACACGTTAATGATGTGGTCGCTATCCATGCCTCAGGTGGCGGCAACTTTGGCCGCTACGCTGGTGGGCGTCAACGTGGGGCTGCTACCTGGCGCAATTTTCAACGTCGTGGTGGTGCTGATGCTGGTCACCTCTATTCTTGGACCGGTGCTGACCGTTCGCTGGGGACGGATCCTGGCAGCGGCGGCAGAGGTCGCGACGGTTGCAGAATCGGTTGTAGAGCCAAGCTCACCGGGGACAGAATTGATGGGGGAGCAGCGGTCATTCACGGTGGTCATTCCCGTGGCGAACCCGCAGACAGAGCGATACCTGATCGAGCTGGGCACGCTGCTGGCGCGTCACGAAGAAGGACGGATCATGCCACTTGCGATCGCAGAGGCCCGCGCCTACCTGGGTGAACCCAAGGTAACAAAAGCAATGGTCCGAGCCCAGCGCCGCCTGGACGAAGCCGCTGCCCTAGGTCAGAACCTGTCTATTCCCATGCAGCCGCTACTGCGACTCGACGACGATATTGCCCACGGCATCAGCCGCACTGCCCGCGAACATAGCGCCGACCTGATTGTGATGGGCTGGAATGACAAAACCCGCCTGCAGTCTCAGCTGTTTGGCAACGTCGTCGATGATGTTTTTTGGACCTCTCACTGTCCAGTGGCCGTCGTTCGACTACTGCATCCGCCTGAGACCATTCGGCGAGTCCTGGTCCCAGTCAAGGATGGTTCACCCCAAACGCTCAAGCTCATCCAGTTTGCGCGGCTGCTGGCTGAAAGCAACCAGGCCGAGATCACGCTGCTGCACGTATACGACTACTCTGCCGACCCACAGACGATTGCGGCCTTTAGCCAGGCGCTAACCCAGCGGCTCGCGGCGGCCTCCACCCCAATCACCCTACAGACAGAGTGCTGCAACGACGTGGTAAAAACTATTACTGACATTGCTTTTGATAAAGATTTGGTCATTCTCCGTTCTATCCGTCGCCGGACTGCGGGGGGGCTGTCCGTCAGCGACGTAACCACTCGCGTTCTGGCTAACCTGACGGGCTCAGTCGTCCTCTTTGGCGAAGGCTGAGTCGATCAGCTCATTATTCCTGCTGGGCCTGAAGCTGACCCAGCGCCAGTTCGAAAAACTCTGGAGGGGCGCCGGGCGGTACCATCAGGTCGTTCATCAAAAATGAGGGCGTGCCCCGCAGGCGCAGGCGCTCGGCCAGCTGACGGTCGGCAGCAACGGCGGCTTCGGCTTCTGGACCGTTGCGATCGCGATTAAACTGTTCCACATCCAGTCCGATGGTTGCCGCTAGCTCCACATAGTACTCATCCCCAAGTCGGTCCTGATAGGCAAACAGCCCGTCGTGGTACAGCCAAAACTGCCCCTGCTGCTGCGCTGCCCAGGTCGCCTTCGCCGCAGGTGTCGCTTCCGGGTGAATGCTGTTCAGCGGAAAGTGCTTGTAGACGTACAGCACGTCCGCTTCGTGAGCGCCTACAAAGTCCTTCATATTCGCTGCGGCCACCGCGCAGTAGGGGCATTGAAAATCAGAAAACTTCACCACGACAACGCTCGCGTCCAGATTCCCTCGCGTCGGAGAATCGCCTACCAGCGTTGCCCGGTCCATCGGCTGAATAACGCTTTGCACGTGCTGCTGCTGCGCTTCCCAAGCCGCTCGGGCCGCAGCTTCCTCATCTGTAGTGGCTTCGGGTGCGCCAATGGGCTTTACGGTCTCTGCCCTCAGCTGAGACAGCACTAGCGGCGTGCCTACGGCCAGCGCGGCAACGACACCGATGCCAATCCCTGCGGACATTAAGATAAGGGGCTTTTGCTTCAAACTCTGAAAGTCCATGGGGCTAGGGTATAACCAAACTTCTCAAGTTTAGATCAGATTACCCATAGGGCAGCTAGCCAGGGCTGATTCAGGGTAGTGGAAGAAAAATTAGAAGAGCAGTTTTGTTCACTCCAAACACTCTGAATACAAGCAAAAATGATATGCCTACGATGGTTATCTGATGAGCGCTCGGTCGTAAGGGAGGTTAAAGTTCGTGGGACGCTACGTGCAATCCGATCCCTATCCATACCCTTATAACGGTGACCTTCGCCCTGAAAATACGGCCCTGATCGTCATCGATATGCAGACCGACTTCTGTGGGGAGGGCGGCTACGTTGACAAGATGGGCTATGACTTATCGCTGACCCGTGCGCCGATCGAACCTTTGCAGAGATTGTTGGCCGTGTTGCGATCGCACCATTACACCATTCTTCATACCCGCGAAGGCCACCGGCCTGACCTATCCGACCTACCTGAGAACAAGCAGTGGCGCTCTCGGCAGATTGGCGCCGGCATCGGCGATCCTGGCCCCTGCGGGCGCATTTTGGTGCGGGGTGAGGCAGGCTGGGAGATTATTCCTGAGTTGGCCCCGATCGAGGGTGAAACCGTGATTGACAAGCCGGGTAAAGGCGCTTTCTATGCCACCGATCTAGACCTGCTACTGCGGCGTAAGGGCATTCAAAACATTATTCTGACGGGCATCACCACCGATGTGTGCGTGCATACCACGATGCGCGAAGCCAACGACCGAGGCTACGAGTGCCTGGTGCTTTCGGACTGTACTGGGGCAACGGACTATGGCAACTACCTGGCCGCACTGAAAATGATCAAGATGCAGGGCGGCGTGTTTGGTGCGGTTGCTACCGCCGATGACCTCATCGGCGCGATCCAGACCTAATCGTCTGGACACGATCCAATCAGGCCATACCCCCATCCACTGAACCGAACCCCTGACCCTAGACCGGACCCTGCCTATGGATACCGCGACTCGCCCCGCCCTTACCCAGGCCCCGCCCCACGTCGACGTGGTTGAGATGACCAAGCGATTCGGGCGGTTTACAGCCCTTGATCGAGTATCGATTAGCTTAGAACCGGGCAGCGTCCATGCCCTGCTAGGAGAGAACGGCGCAGGTAAGAGTACGCTGGTTAAATGCATGATGGGATTCTATCGGCCAACGTCGGGGCAGATTCTGATTGATCAGCAGCCGCAGCCGATCCACAGTCCCAAAGACGCTCACGCCCACGGCATCGGCATGGTATATCAGCACTTTACTTCGGTGCCTGCCATGACCGTGGCAGAAAATCTGGTCCTCTCCCGTGACGATACCCGCAAGACGATTCACTGGAAACGCGAGTACGAGCAGCTGCAGGCCTTTATCGATCGGTCGCCCTTCCAGATTGATCTGAATGTGCCCGTTGCCCAGCTGGCGGCAGGCCAAAAACAAAAGTTAGAGATTCTCAAGCAGCTTTATCTCAAAAGCCGCATGCTGATTTTGGATGAGCCGACATCGGTACTGACGCCTGGAGAAGCGGATGAAGTACTGGGGCTGCTGCGTTCGGAGGCGGAGAAGGACAGCTTGAGCATTCTGCTGATCACCCACAAGTTTCGTGAGGTCCGCGCCTTTGCAGACCAGGTGACGGTGCTGCGTAAGGGACAGCTCGCCGGGCAGGGTGCCGTCCGTGACCTGTCGATCGAGGATATGGCGCAGATGATGCTGGGCCGAGCGCGTGATAGCCAGTCAATTCACCGAGTGGATACTCCTGATACCCAGGCAGTGCTGACGATTGCAGATATTCACGCTGTTCGCGACAATGGCTTACCGGCGGTAGAGGGAGTCAACCTCTCGGTCTGCCCCGGCGAGATTGTCGGCATTGCGGGCGTATCAGGGAACGGTCAGCGGGAGCTGGTGGAGGTACTGGCCGGTCAGCGGCTGCCTATGTCGGGTGAGCTGCGGGTAAATGGCGACCTCTACACCGCCACGCGGGAAGAAATGTTCAACCATCAGGTGTATGTATTACCCGAAGAGCCGCTACGGAATGCTTGCGTGCCCAGCATGAGCGTGGCGGAAAACATGGCGATGCGCACGTTTGACCGTCCGCCCCAGGCAAGGTGGGGCTGGTTGCTGGTGCTGAAGGCGATCCGGCGCATGGCCCAGGGGCTGGTACAAACCTTTTCGGTGAAGACGTCTAGCGTTGAAGCTCCAGTGGGGGATCTATCAGGGGGCAACGTGCAGCGAACGGTGCTGGCAAGGGAGCTATCTTCTCCTTCGGTCAAGCTGTTGATTGCTGCCAACCCTTGCTTTGGACTGGATTTTTCGGCGGTTGAGTTTATTCAGCATGCGATTATGGATGCGCGTAATCGAGGGGTGGCGGTGCTGCTAGTCAGTGAAGACCTGGACGAGCTGATGACGTTGACAGACCGCGTAATTGTGATGAGTGAAGGGAAGTTTGTGTATGAAAGCGAAACCGCCCAGGCTGACCTCAGCCTCATCGGCCAACGCATGGCCGGACACTGAGCCGCTGGTGCTGACCGATCTGTTTTCGCTGGCAGAAAACCCTGAGCGTCTCGCCTGGCAACCGTTTCGTCTGGGTGTAGAGATCTATCGCCTGTACGAGCGCACCGAGTCTGGTTCAGAAGCTGCCCTGCTGAAGTACGCGCCCGGTGCCAGCGTCCCGGTCCATCGACATGGTGGATACGAACATATTTTGGTGCTGGCAGGCTCGCAGTCTGACCATCGGGGGACCTATTCTGCAGGCTCGTTAGTGGTAAACGCACCAGAAACGTCCCATGCGGTTACCAGTGAAAACGGCTGCATTGTACTGATCGTTTGGGAGAAGCCGGTCGTCCTCAAAGAAGAGAATTGCTAAATGCCTGTGATTGCTGCCCAGCCCTACGATTACGAGCTGCCATTGGACGCCGGTATCGCACTAGTCATTATCGATATGCAGCGAGACTTTTTAGAGCCGGGCGGGTTTGGCGCGGCGCTTGGCAACGATGTCTCTCGGCTGCAGGCGATCGTCCCAGCGATTCAGCGGCTTCAGGCTGCCTTTAGAGCGTGGGATCTGCCCATTATTCAAACCAAAGAGGGGCATCGAGCAGACCTGCTGGACTGCCCTCAGTCCAAGCTAAATCGGGGCAGTGCTGCGTTCAAGATTGGTGATGAAGGACCGATGGGGCGCATTTTAGTGCTGGGGGAGCCGGGCAATGCGATTATTCCTGAACTGGCACCCGATGAAGACGAACTGGTGATTGCCAAGCCGGGGAAGGGGGCGTTTTATCAGACGGGGTTGGATGACGTGTTGCGATCGCAATCCATCACTCACCTCATATTCACTGGCGTCACCACCGAAGTCTGCGTTCAAACTACCCTGCGCGAAGCCAACGATCGGGGCTACGAGTGTTTACTTGTCGAGGACGCCACCGAAAGCTACTTCCCTGAATTCAAGCAATCTACCCTTGATATGGTGCGCGCCCAGGGTGGCATTGTCGGTTGGACAGCGATGACAGAGCAAGTACTCGCAGGGCTGGAATCGATTGACTAATCCCTGATCGCACGCCTTGCGAAAGGGAAGGCACGGCTGCGCCAGACAAAGAAAAAGCTCCGGCAACGCCGGAGCTTGGGTGTGTGAGAAGCCTAAAAAGTCAGTCTGATGAGAAGGCCTATCGATTGATGTCTACCTTGACAACCTTATTGCGCTCTTCAGCTGCTTTGGGCAGGGTCAGATGCAGGATGCCGTCTTGGTAGTCGGCCTTGGCATCGGTGTTTTGGACCTTGGTCGATAGGGGGATGACGCGGCGGAAGCTGCCATAGTAAAACTCGCTGCGAGTAACGCCATTCTCTTCGGCGGTCTTTTCAGATTTGCGCTCACCGCTGATGGATACGGCGCGATCGGAGACTTCAATGCTGACGTCATCGGGGCTAAGACCCGGCAGCTCAAGCTTGATGTCTACCGCTTCGTCTGACTCAGTCATCTCGACGGCGGGTGTGAAGCTATTGAGCCGTTCTAGCGGGTTGAACTCTTCTGCCACTGGGGACAACGCATCTTCAAACATGCGGTTCATCTGACGCTGTAGGGAGTTCATCTCACGCCAGGGGTTCCAACGAGTTAGAGTAGACATAATTTCTCTCCTCTTTGCTTAATCATGTTTGCTCCATCTCCATAGTAAGAAATGGCCTAAAAAAGAGAATTCGGTTCTCACCACAGCCACAGATGTTGTTTCCCGAACATTTATTTTCGTCTATTCTCAAATGATCGATGCCCTACTTCACTACCTCTGATCACTGCCCTGACGCGCGGCAGTACGCTGCCGCCACAGAGCGCAATCGAGTGCCGATTCTCACCGTGCTGCGTCAAGTGCTGCCGCCGGAGGGAACTATCCTCGAAGTTGCTAGCGGGACGGGGCAGCATGCTGCGTTTTTTGCACCCCAGCTCGTTCCTCGATACTGGCTGCCCAGTGATCCCCAGCCACCGCTGCGGGCGAGCATTCAGGCCTGGCGAGAGTGGAGCAATGCCACCAACCTACTGCCGCCAGCAGACATTGACGCAGCGGTAGCGGGCTGGAATGTTGAAGCGGCTTTGCCCCCTGGTATTCCTAACATTACGGCCATCGTAAATATCAACATGATTCACATTTCCCCTTGGGCTGCGGGGCAGGGGTTATTGGCAGGGGCGGGGCAGTTGCTGCCTGAGAACGGCGTTCTTTACCTGTATGGCCCCTATCGGCGAGGAGGACAGCACACGGCTCCTAGTAATGCAGAGTTCGATGCCTGGTTACAGAGCCAGAACCCAGCCTGGGGCGTTCGCGATCTAGATGCGGTGACGGCGACTGCTGAAGATGAAGGGTTGATGCTCTATCAGGTGGTCGAAATGCCTGCTAACAACCTTTCAGTTGTGTTTCGGAAAGCAGCATAGCCGGGGGATTTCCGTCAAAAGCCGCCGCCGGAGCCACTACCCAGCGCTAGCCTTGAGCGTTGGGGCTTCAGCGCTAGACTAAGGAACGTAAATTGCCAGTCAGCCTCGATGACGCGTATCCAAGCAAAGCCCCAAGCAAAGATTCTGTTACCCATTGAAAACTGGTTCCAGAAGCAGGGATGGCAGCCGCTGGCGTTTCAGCGGGAAGCTTGGGAGGCATATTTGGCCGGTCACAGCGGACTCATACAGGTGCCGACCGGGTCTGGCAAGACCTACGCATCCGTGATGGGGCCAATCGCGCAAATGCTGGCTGCCCCCCAAACGGGGCTGCAACTGCTGTACATTACGCCACTACGGGCACTGTCGCGAGATATTCAAAAGTCTATTCTCAGACCGATTGAGGAAATGGACTGGCCGATATCGGTCGAGTCACGCACGGGCGACACGAAGTCGTCTCAGAAGACGCGGCAGATCAAAAAGATGCCCAATGTCCTGATTACTACACCGGAGTCGCTGGCGGTGCTGTTGTCCTACAAAGATGCGCAGCGGCGATTTGGCGGACTACGCGCAGTCATTTTAGATGAGTGGCACGAGCTAATGAGCACCAAACGGGGGTCGCAGACGGAGCTGTGTTTGTCGCAGCTGCGGGTGCTGCAGCCAGCATTGCAGACCTGGGCCGTCTCCGCAACCTTGGGAAACTTGCCAGCAGCGGCTCAAACGGCTGTAGGAGTGGGGACTCAACCAGTTATCGTACAGTCGAATCTGAAGCGTGAAACGGTCATTCAGAGTATTTTGCCAGTGTCGGTAGACACGTTTCCGTGGGCGGGACATCTGGGACTGAGAATGTTTGAGGCGCTGGTAGCGGCGTTGGATATTGAGAAGTCAACCCTAATTTTCACTAATACCCGTAACCAGTCTGAGCGCTGGTACCAGGCGATTTCTTTTGCGGTGCCGGAACACGTTGACAAGATTGCACTGCACCACGGCTCGATCGACTTCGACACCCGGCAGGCGATTGAGGCAGGCCTCAACGCGGGTGAAATTAAATGGGTGGTCTGCACCTCATCGCTGGACTTGGGGGTAGATTTTCAGCCGGTGGAGCGGGTCGTACAGATTGGCAGTGCCAAGAATCTGGCGCGGCTGCTGCAGCGGGCCGGGCGGTCGGCACATATTCCAGAGGGAACGTCGGAAGTTTTCTTCTTACCTACGAATGCGCTGGAACTGCTTGAGCTTGCGGCGTTTCGACGAGGGATTGATGCGGGCGCAATCGAGTCTCGACATCCACAGCAGAAACCGTTCGATGTGCTTGCGCAGCACCTGGTAACGCTGGCCTGTGGCGATGGGGTCATACCCGAAACAACGCTAGCAGCCATTAGAAAGACGGTTGCATTTGAGCAGATTACCGACGAAGAGTTTAGCTGGATCTTGAACTTTTTGGAGCACGGCGGGGAGTGCTTGAAAGCTTACCCCCGCTACAAGAAGCTATTGCCCGAGTCAGGACGCTATCAGGTCAGCTCTGCGCAAATTTCGCGCATGCACCGGATGAGCATCGGCACCATCACGGGCAACCAGCAGGTGAACATCGTTTACACCACCCGTAAGCGAATTGGTACCGTGGATGAGAACTTTATTTCGCGTCTCAAGAAGGGTGATGTGTTCTTTTTCTCAGGGCGGCAGCTAGAGTTCTTTCAAATGAAAGATATGACGCTGTATGTGAAGAACACGCGCAAGAAATCGACCGTTGTGCCGGTATGGGTTGGGGGTAACTTGGCCATTTCCGATTGCCTCAGCTATTTCTTGCGGCAAGAGCTCAATCAGGTCAAGGCCGGTGCCGACCTGGGGCCAGAAATGACCTGCATTTTACCGATTTTGGCTGCGCAGGACGAGATTTCTCAGGTGCCAGAGTCTGACCAGCTGTTGATCGAGACCTGGAAGAGTCGGGAGGGACAGCATCTGTATGTATTTCCCTTTGAGGGACGGTATGTGCATGAGGGGTTGGGCTTTTTGTGGGCCTATCGATTTTCTCAGCAGCAGCGAGCGACGTTTACGGTGTCAGTCAATGACTATGGCTTTGAGATTTTGGCACCGAAGGGTTACCCCTATGCAGAGCTATTTTCTGACGCATTTTTCAGTGTCGAGAATCTAGAATCGGAGCTGAAGCAGAGTCTGAATATTTCGGAGCTGACGCAGCGTCGGTTTCGGGGGATTGCCCAGGTCTCGGGGTTAGTGTTCAAGGGCTATCCGTCGTCGCGGAAGACAGCGAATCAGCTACAGGTAAGTTCGTCGCTGATCTACGAGGTGTTTACCAAGTATGAACCCAATAACTTGCTGCTACAGCAGGCGGAGCGAGAGGTACTGGATCTGCAACTGGACGCGCAGCGATTGGGGCAAACGTTGGACCGGCTGAGGCAGCTGCAGCTGAGCTGGCAAACGACAAAGCGCCCTTCGCCCTTTGCGTTTCCACTACTGGTAGAGCGGCTGAGTTCGCGACTATCCAACGAAAGCCTGATGGACCGAATCGAGCGGTTTCGAAAGCAGTGGGACGGCTAGAGGATGGATGGCGGGAGAGACCCTAAAGAAAACCAGTTTGATAATCAAGAGGGCATGACTAGCAAACGCATAAATTCTTTGCTAACGGACTTCGGCTCGACGGTGCTGGGGCAGCAGCTCTGCCTATTGCCAGACAAGGCAATTTTTTTACCCGCGTCTGCCAGTCTGCTGCTGTCGGACGTGCACCTGGGCAAGGCGGAGGCATTTCAGTCGCTGGGCGTGCCGGTCGCAGGGCAGGTGAACCTGGCAACGCTGAGACGGCTGCGTCAGCTCTGTCAGCAATGGCAGCCCCAGCAGATTTTTATTTTGGGGGATCTGTTTCACTCAACACGTTCCTTGGTGTCTGAGGTAACGGAACCGTGGCAGGCATTTTTAGCTGACGTAGGGGCAAAGGTCACGCTGATTGTGGGCAATCATGACCGGCGGTTAGTGACGGCACTGGGTGAGTTTGATATGGCCTGTCAGGTCGAGGCGGTTGCACCGGACGGGCTGCTGCTGAGTCATGAGCCTGTTGTGTCACACGGGGCGGGGCTGAATATCTGCGGGCACGTGCATCCGGTGGTGGTGTTGCGATCTCACCTCGACCGCCTGCGGCTGCCCTGCTTTTACCTCGAAAAGGCCCAGCGCTGTCTCACCCTGCCGTCCTTTGGTGACTTTACCGGTGGGTATGAGATAGACCTGATACCGGGGACGGTAGCCTACGTGCCGTCCGAATCGACCATCGTAACCTTTGAGGGATAGTAGCAGGATGGGCCACATCAACCAGGGCATCTGCTGAAAGTGCTTGCTCGCAGGCCTTACACAGAAAATCGTTTAAAAGAAAAAATCCCCCAGCGTTAACTGAAGGGATATGTCAAGGTTCATCTACTCATTCACTTATTCCATCAGACGTGGTCGAGTCCGGAAAGTTTTCTAGATTTTGTGAAGAAATCGCTAAGCTTTCATGAAGTGCCCGCGCAGCAAGAGTTCTGACCGCTGAGTTGCCATGCATACGGACAGACACTATGTGTTGCTTGATCCCTGTTCGATACCAAAGACGGTTCATCGGTCTGAAAAGTTCCGCTACAAAAAGCAGCGATCTTCTGAAAGATCGCTGCTTTTCATACAGAGTTCGGCTTGTAGTGGCGTCCTAAAGCGGTGCCTGGGACTCGCTATATTCACCAGTTCGTACGTAGTTAGCCTGCTCCCGTAAGGAAAAGGCATAGTCTACGTTGCCCTCTGCTTCAAAAATATCGGCTGCGGTCTCGTAGTCGGCAACGATGGCGGTGCGGGCCTCTTCGGGTAGGCTGTTAGGCCCTTCGAAGTCCTCACCCAGGCTCAGGTAGGCTTCACCCCAGTAGGCATCGGCACGGCCCAGGTAGGCGTTAGGATCTTCGGCATCAAGTGAGATCGCAGCTGTATAGGCCTCAATTGCTTGGCCGTAATCTTCTGAGGTCATGAAGTCGACTGCCCGATCATAGACCTGTTCGTAATCGGTGGCGGCTCTCACCAGCAGATCATAGGCGCCGCCCTGACCGGAGAACGATCCAGCGACGGCGGTGTATTCGCCAGACTCGGGCAGGGTGATCACAATGGTTGAATTGAGTGAACCGTTGTAATCGTCGTTAACCTCCAACTCTGCGCCGCTGGGGTCGAGGAGCCGTAGGATAGTGTCAAATTCTAGACTTTCTAGCTGGATTGTGACAGTGTCACCGGCTTCCCCAGTAAAGCTGTATTCGTCTCGCATGGGTTCCAGCGCGCCGCTCTTTTCTAGGATTGGGTTGGCCTGAGCTGCACCGGCTGCTAGCGTAAGGCTCGAAATCAATCCTAGAATCCCGACGCGGCGGAACTGGGCTATCGTTTTTTGCATGGTGGGTTCCCTATAGTGTTTTACAGTGGTGGGGGATTTAATTTAGTTGAGAGTGGTGTGAGGGGGATAGGTCGTGTCCTGCTTGCGGACATCTTTCATCCTAGGCTACCCGCTGTCGATGCTGGGAATGGCGGTGACAGTCTCAGAGGTGGCGCTCTCGATGAATCAGGGAGGGCCGGCTGGACTCTTTTTTCCACCTACGCTAACTACAGGCATTTACTGGGTCATTCCGTGAAAAGCATGCTTCGAATGTGGGGTCGCTGGTCACTTTGCCTGGCAGGGCTATTGCTCGGGATCCAGTCCCGTACTCCTGCCGTCAGTGCCCAGGTGCAATTACCACCAGCCGATGAAATACCCGAAGAGATCCTGCGGACGGAAATTATTTTCGAGGCGCGATCTCCCATCGATGGTCAGCCGCTTACCGCCACCGAATATGCCGAACTTCAGGCCGCGCTACGGGCACCTTCTGACACGCCGCTCATCCGTTCTGACATCCGCTATCTGGTCTTTCTGCTGCAGGCTCGACGAGCTGTCAAACCTATCGTGCCGTTTCTACCGTAGGTGAGGGGGCGTATGGCTAGACTTTGTCTAGGTAGTATGGCCAATTGGATCTGCAGCAATCAGATTTCACTAACTGTATGCGCTCTGATAGGCTGCAAAAGATGTGGTCTGCATAGCAACGCTTAATCCACTGATTGATTATCCTGGCTAAATTGCGTTCCGTTAATACTGCTGCCGTCAAGCAGCTTTAAAAATTCAGTTGATACAAGATTATTGAGAAGGTTTAGGTCTTTATGACATCGACAGTTGCTTCCGATCAGATTGATCGCATTGTCTGGAACCAGCATCAGAACCCCTTTGAAGTGCTGGGTCCTCATCAGGTGTTGGTAGATGGCAAATCCGTCTGGGCTGTGCGGGCCTATTTACCCAGGGCCGATCAGGCCTGGGTGAAGCTGCCTGAAGCTCGGCAAGAGTTTGCCATGGATAATGGGCAGCATCCTGATTTTTTTGAAGCGATTGTCGATGTGGATGCCCTTGCGAACTACCAGATCCGCTACACCGCTGGTGAGCATGAGCATTTCATGTATGACCCCTATGCCTTCAGGTCGCCTCAGCTAACCGAATTTGACGTCTATCTGTTTGGCGAGGGCAATCACCATCGCATCTACGAAAAGTTGGGGGCTCATCCCACTGTCATGAATGGCATTACGGGTGTCCATTTTGCTGTGTGGGCACCCAATGCTCGAAATGTTTCCATTTTGGGTGACTTCAACCAGTGGGACGGTCGTCAGCATCAGATGCGTATTGGCGGTGGGGGTATTTGGGAGCTGTTCATTCCTGAGCTGACGTCGGGCACCCATTACAAGTATGAAATCAAAAACAAGGACGGTCATATTTACGAAAAAGCCGATCCCTACGGCTTTCAGCAGGAGGTACGGCCCAAAACGGCCTCTATCGTGGCCGACCTGGACAGCTATCAGTGGCAAGACCAGGACTGGCTGGAGACCCGTCGTCATACAGAGCCCCTGACTCAACCCATATCGGTGTATGAGGTGCATCTGGGGTCATGGCTACATGCATCGTCGGCGGAACCGGCTGTCGATGGCAGCGGCAATCCTCAACCAGTTGTAACGGTTGCAGACCTTAAGCCTGGGGCCCGGTTTCTCACCTATCGAGAACTTGCGGCCAAGCTAATTCCCTACGTCAAGGACTTGGGCTTTACCCACATTGAGCTGCTGCCCGTTGCAGAACACCCCTTTGATGGCTCCTGGGGATATCAGGTCACTGGGTACTATGCTGCCACTTCCCGCTATGGCAGCCCCGAAGACCTGATGTACTTCATTGACCAGTGCCATCAAAACGGGATTGGCGTGTTGGTGGACTGGGTGCCGGGGCATTTTCCAAAGGACGGTCATGGCCTCGCCTTTTTTGACGGGACTCACCTGTACGAGCACGCGGACCCCCGAAAGGGCGAGCACAAGGAATGGGGCACGCTTGTTTTCAACTATGGCCGTAACGAAGTTCTTAACTTCCTAGTCGCCAACGCCCTATTCTGGTTTGACAAGTATCACATCGACGGCATTCGAGTTGACGCGGTGGCATCGATGCTCTATCTCGACTACAACCGTGAGGCAGGCGAATGGGTTGCCAATGACTACGGCGGTCGCGAAAATATTGAAGCCGCAGACTTTTTACGTCAGGTCAATCACCTGCTGTTCAGCTACTATCCCGGTACGCTATCGATTGCTGAAGAGTCCACATCCTGGCCGATGGTGTCCTGGCCTACCTATGTGGGTGGTCTGGGCTTCAACCTGAAGTGGAACATGGGTTGGATGCACGACATGCTGGATTACTTCAGCATGGACCCGTGGTTCCGACAGTTCCATCAGAACAACGTTACTTTCAGCATCTGGTACGCCTTCAGCGAGAACTTCATGCTGGCGCTTTCCCACGATGAGGTGGTGCATGGCAAAAGCAACATCATCGGCAAAATGACCGGTGACGACTGGCAAAAGCTGGCAAATATCCGATGTTTATATGCCTACATGTTCACGCATCCGGGTAAGAAGACGCTGTTCATGAGCATGGAATTTGGCCAGTGGAGCGAGTGGAACGTCTGGGGCGATCTGGAATGGCATTTGCTGCAGTACGAGGGCCACGCCAAGCTGCAAAAGTTTATGCAGGCGCTGAATGCTTTCTATCGGAACCAACCAGCGCTATACACCCAAGACTTCTCGCAAGAAGGGTTCGAGTGGATTGACTGTAGCGACAACCGTCACAGCGTTGTCGCCTTTATCCGACGGGCGAAGGACAGCAATGAGTTTGTGGTAACGGTGTGCAATTTTACACCCCAGCCCCACAGCCACTATCGAGTTGGGGTGCCTGAAAAGGGTTACTACAGAGAGCTGTTCAACAGCGATGCTCGGGAGTTTGGCGGCAGTAACATGGGGAACCTCGGGGGCAAGTGGTCGGATGACTGGGCGTACCACAATCGTCCCTATTCGCTGGACCTGACGCTGCCACCACTGGGTGTCGTTGTCCTAAAGATTGGCAAAGCTCCCCAGCTGCCTGGCGTCGATGAGGCTTAAACCACCTCGTAGGGAGGGGAAGATAAGGAAACGGTGGCTCACGAAACAGCGACCGTTTCCCAGTCGTCAGGCCCTACCCCAAACTGATCCTTTGCTGTTTGCTCTGCCTTTGCCAGAGAGGGATGCCAGCAGTCCAGACAATAGCCACCCTCGGATTCCTCAGCGAGAAGCCAGTAGCCATGGCCATCAAACTGAATTTTGAGATGCAGCGAAGCTGCGCTGGCTGGCTGTGTTGTAGTCCAGGTGCTGACTTGTTTGATCACCACGGAAGGCATAGGTAGAGTCCTGGTATTGTATGCAGTTTGCGCCACTTGGGTCAGGACACCGAATATCGCTATCTCAAAAGCTCAGGGCGCTTTATAGTCCGTGCTCGCGCACAAGTCTTTGTGGCGAGCCCAATACTATCGTGATTATGTATACGAGGGGTGTAACCCCTCATCCGCAAAAAAGAGCGGTGTCCTTTCCTTGTCCGGTTAAACATCTGTCTTTTGGAACATTGATGTCCTACTAAAACCGATGTGTCTTAGACCGTTAGGTGATGGCTGGTCTTCGCCCGATGGCGGTAGGGTAGTGAGCAGACTCGCAAACTACATATGTTTGGTTGTAATCCACCTAGGAGTTTTTATGATGTCTAGCCCTCGCATTCTGATAGTGCTGACCTCCCATGGCACATTAGGCAGTACGGGTAAGCCTACGGGCTTTTGGCTAGAAGAATTCGCGGCGCCGTATTATGCGTTTGTGGATGCCGGGGCTGCTGTTACCTTAGCCTCCGTTAAGGGCGGGCATCCGCCGATTGACCCTAAAAGCAATCAGGATGACGCCCAAACGGAGACAACCCGGCGGTTTTCAAACGATGCAGCGGCTAAATCAGCACTGGTAAATACCAGCGCGATCGATCAGATCAGCGCTGACGACTACGATGCGATTTTCTTACCCGGCGGTCATGGAACAATGTGGGACTTCCCTAGTAGCGCTGACCTGACACGCTTGATTGAGACATTTGATCGGAAAGGCAAGGTGATTGCGGCGGTCTGCCATGCTCCCGCAGCGCTGACGGCGGTAAAAGATGCTGCCGGTAGCCCGATTGTCAAAGGTAAGACGGTGACGGCGTTCACCAATAGCGAAGAGAAGGGCGTTGAACTGGAGGAGATCGTGCCTTTTTTACTGGAGTCTCGGCTGCGGGAGCAGGGGGCTAACTTTGAGGGCGGGCCTGATTGGGAAGCGCTGGTGCATCAAAATGGTCGTTTGATTACTGGACAAAATCCAGCTTCGTCTGAGCCTGCAGCGCAAGCGGTGCTAGAGGCGCTGAAGTCGGTTTGAGGTTGTCGGTGTCAAGCGAGTGCAGTCAGTTAACAGCGTGCTGCCGGACTGTTTGTGTGCTGAAGCGGTCGCCCTACTGCGCCGCGGACTGGGTATCGAAACTTAAGCTGAATCCTAATCGGAAGATAGGTTGGCTAACTCTTCAGCCAGCATGGCTTGATAAATTCGGGGTAGCTGACTGGACATACTGTTGGTTTCGATGCCATACCCAAGGCTGGTCCAGGTACTAGAGAGCCGCTTGAGTACGGTATCAATCTCACCCGCGGCTAGAGTGGCCGAGATATCCATGCCCCAGGCGTTGCTGTCGGCTAACCAGGCATGAACGACCTGGTCTTGATACTCGGCCTCGAAGCTGTAGCCTGCCCAAAAGGCATACCAGGTTGGCGGATTGGGATGGTATTTCTGCGCTTCCCGGTACCAAGTAGTATTGATCATTTGGTACCGACCGGCTGCTGTGGAACAGTTACCCTGATTGGGACCGTTGACAATGGTGACGCATTCTTCAGGATGCCGAGATAGATCGCTGACGACTTTGCCGCCGTAGAGTAAGGCGTAGGGATTGTCCGTATTCGACTCGCTAGCTGAGATCGTCCGCATCAGCGCACGAATATGCGGATCACCGCCAGTCATCGTCAGGGGCAGAGGCGAGGTCACCCAGTTGGACGAGCCCCACCGGGGTTGACCGAACAGGGAGCCTACCCGGTGGTTAGCAATTCGCTGGCCCCAGCTGACAGGCCAGCGGGACGAAGTGACGTTGAGCGGCGTTCCCTGCAGCAGCAACCAGATGACGCCTAAAAACATGACAGCCGTCAATAGAACCGGGCCATTATCTTCTCGGGTTGGGGAAGGACCTGACCGGGATGAATTTGGTTCAGCAGGCGGCAAATTATTTTTTTTGCTTGAATCCACGTGGACGAGTGCGGCAACAGGCTGGCTGTAGGGTGCCCAACGATAGGGCGCAACCTGTAGGCTCTAATAACTTTCTTGGTTACAGCAGGTTATTAAGGCGGCTTTTTATGAAGCTTTTTATGAAAATGGTCTTGCTCAGCGATCACCTGTGGGCAGGTGATGGCCCGTGGACAAAGGTGTAAAAGTTTGTTTTAACCCAGCAGCTGCTTTATCTCTTGCCACAGACCAGATGTTTGCTGAACCGCAGTAGGCTGGGTGAATACACCATATCTTGGACTGAACAGTAACGCAAGAACGAACAGCCCAGAGACCACTAGAACAATGGCTGGACCAGAGGGCAAGTTGAACCAATAGCTCAGATACATGCCCGATAGACTAGAGACAACGCCAATGCTCGCTCCCACAAACATCACCTGATGCAGGCGCGGAACCAGAAGGTAGGCAGTCGCTCCCGGTGTAATCAGCAGCGATAGCACTAGAACGACGCCCACAGCCTTGAGGCTGGCGACGACGGTCAAGGCAATCAGGGCCATCAAGCCAAAGTTCAGCAGGTTGACCGGCAGGCCGACCGCCTGCGCGCCTGCGGGGTCGAAGGTGTAAAACAGCAGTTCTTTGTACAGCAAAATCACCACGGCAATGACCAGTGCTGCAATCAGGGCGGTATCTCGGACATCGGCGTTCGTGACGCCGAGAATGTTGCCAAATAAAAAGTGGTTGAGGTCGATTTTGTTGGTTTTTTGGATTAGCGTGATTAGGGTGACGCCGCCCGCAAAAAAGGCGGAGAGAACGATGCCCATGGCCGCATCTTCTTTGATTGGGGAGCGGACGCGAATCCAGGCAATGGCCATGGTGCTGAGAATCCCTGCGAAGAATGCCCCGATGATGAGGTTGATATTGAGGATAAATGCGATCGCAACCCCCGGCAGGACTGAATGACTGATGGCATCGCCCAACAATGCCAGTCGCTGCACCATCAGGTAGCTGCCGACAATGGAGCAAATCATCCCTACTAGCACCGCCACCACGAGCGAACGCTGCATAAACCCATACTGCAAGGGGGCAATTAAGCTATGGAGCAGTTCCATGACTAGGCCCGTTAGGCTACGTGAAAATTGACATGGCCGCCGTAGGCTGCCGTCAGGTTGTCACGGTTGAGTACCTGATGACGGGGGCCCGTAGCGATGACCGAGCGATTGAGCAGAACCAAATCGTCGAAGTGGGTGATCGACTCGCCCAGGTCGTGGTTGACCACGACGACGGTTTTGCCAGTAGCGGCCAGCTCTTGGAAAACTTGGAAAAGGATGGCCTCTGTCTTTTGATCGACGCCGACAAAGGGCTCATCAAAGCAAAAAATGTCGGCTTCCTGAGCCAGGGAACGGGCTAAAAAGACCCGCTGTTGCTGACCGCCTGAGAGCTGACCAATTGAACGATCGGTGAATTCGGCCATGCCAACGCGGTCTAGGGCCGCCAAAGCAGTACGGCGACTCACGGTAGAAAACCGGCGGAACCAGCCGGTTTTCTGGATGCGACCCATCATGACAACATCCCATACGGTTGCGGGATAATGCCAGTCAATCTGGCTACGCTGGGGCACGTAAGCGATTTTGGGCCGCTGGCGGGCCAGGGATTCGCCCTGGTAAGTAACCTGACCAGAGACAGTTGGAATCAGCCCCAGCATGGCTTTGATCAGCGTACTTTTACCGGCACCGTTGGGGCCGATGATGCCGGTGAGTCGACCGGCATGGAAGTTGATGCTGACGTTATCCAGCGCGATCACCTCTCGGTACTGAACACCCAGACGACGTACCTCAATGGCATCGGAGGGCGCAGCGCCTACGACTCTCAGAGGCTGACGTTCGGGGAAAGCGGACTGGGAAGAGGTAAAGGTCATTACCGGAGTGCCGTGAGTATGTAAAAGTGAAAGGATTATGAAAACAGTATAGACTAAAAAATGAAAGGATTATGAAAAGATAGGCCGCAGCCACAGGATTCTTCGGTTTTATGCACGGATTTATTTTTCGTTTGGGTTCTCTCGCAGTCGGGCTAGGACTGTCATTCGGGAGCGTCGGCTGTAATATATCTCCTTCGTCAGTGGTAACGGACGCGGAAGACGACAAGCCCCAAATCGTGGTCACGAGCACTATTTTGGCGGACCTAGTAGCGACGGTTAGCGGTGATGAGGCTGTGGTTGAAAGCCTGCTAGCGCCGGGAGACGATCCGCATATCTACGAGCCGATTCCCCAAGATACGGTGGCCCTAGAGCGGGCCGATGTGGTTTTTTACAATGGCTATAACTTGGAGCCTGAGCTAATTCGCATTATCGAAGGGACCAGCGTCTCGGCTGAGAAGGTCGCACTGGGAGAAGCCATCGAGCCGCTGTCGTTCCAGTATCAGGGGCAAACAGAGCCGGACCCACACGTGTGGGGCGATGTGACAAATGCGATCGCAATGGTGGAAATGATTCGCGCTACCCTAGTCGAACTCGATCCCGACTCTGAGGCGACCTATGCTGAAAATGCCGAGCAACTGGTAGCCGAACTCTCAAAGCTGGATGCCTGGATTGAGGTACAGATTGACACCATTCCGTCCGATCAGCGATTGCTGGTAACAACCCACGATGCCTTCCAGTACTACACCAGCGCCTACGGGCTAGAGATGCTAGGAACGCTGATCGGCATTAGCACCGAGGAGCAGCCCAGTGCCCAGACCGTTCAGCGCCTGGTTGAGGCAATTGAGAACGCAGACGTACCCGCGATTTTTGCAGAGACCACCATTAACCCGCAGCTAATTCGTACCGTGGCAGAGGAGGCTGGGGTAAAACTGGCGCCGAACGAGCTGTACTCGGATTCGCTGGGGAGGTCAGATAGCGATGGCAACAGCTATTTGAATATGATGGTGGCGAATACGCGTACGATTGTAACGGCGTTGGAGGGCGAGGTACAGCCGTTTGCGCCCAATCAGCCCTGATAGCATCCGGAGCTTTTATCCTAGGTCCCCATCTGAGCGCCTAAATAAATTTTCTTTCACTACGATAATTCGTCGCCCAGAGATACCACCTGGTTACGACTACAGCACTCGGCATAGAGGAAGTTCATCAGCTGCTGAAGCGATTCTGAACGGACGCTGTACCAGATCCACTGCCGATCCTTTTCGGTGGTGACAACGCCCACCTGACGGAGCTTGTCAAGGTGGTGCGACAGGGTCGAAGCGGGAATGTTAAGTTCTTGCTGAATCTCCCCTGCGGGTAATCCTTTGGGGTAGGCCGACAGCAGCAGTCGGACAATCTCTAGGCGAGACACCTGTCCTAAGGCGGCAAAGATTGCTGCAACTTGTTCAACGCTAGCCAGATGGGTTGGAGCAGGGGACATAGCTTAATAGAGGCGCTATGTTCAGTTTAGCGTCGTAGACGGTTGAATCACTGTCCTATGTTTGCCAGGCTTACTGGGTAAGCCTGGAACGATGGAGTTGAGACCAGGCACCGCATCTCTACACATTCTCCGACTGTCCTCTTTACCGATTTGCAGCTATGTTCAGACCGAAATGGCTTGGCTTGCTATTGCTTGCACTGGTCTGCACGATACTTTTGCGATGGCCAGTCTTAGCCCAGACTCCGACCAATGAAGGGATTCTGGCGGGCAGCAATGGGGCGATGACCAGCCACGGCCCCAACGACCCTCACATGCAAATGACGCCGACTTGGCCGCTGGCCTCAGAGGACGAGGCTTATGGCGCTGAGCTGATGACAACGGTAAGGGATGCGATCTCCCCCTACACTGACATTGCCAAAGCCGAAGCGGACAACTATCGGCCCTTTCCCGCTGACCCTGGCGACATGCGAATTGTGCATTACGTTAACTATCGCCGTTCGTGGCAGGAAGGACAACGGCTCGATCCGACTCGACCGGGGTCGCTGCTGTACGAACGGCAGCCGAACGGCGAACTTGCGCTGTTGGGAGTCATGTTCACGGCCCCACCGGACTCGACCCTTGAAACGCTCAACGAACGGGTGCCCCTGTCACTGACCCGCTGGCATCAGCATACGAATATTTGCCTGCCCCGCCCGGTTTGGGACCGAGAACAGTGGGCAAGATCCCAAACCGGGCGACCGCTGTTTGGACCAGAGAGCGAAATTGCCACAGCAGCAGACTGTGACGCGGTGGGTGGTGATTTTTTCCCGACGCTGCTGGGCTGGATGGTGCATATAAATGCGTTTGCGGCGGATCCGGCGGACGTGTGGAACCCGATGTATGGTCACGACCGCTGATCTAAACCGACAACTGCTCAGAAATCTTCAATCTCGTTCTCATCTTTAGCGGAAATCTGGCGTCATAATGGGGGCACAACTCCAGAGGACATGAGGCTATGGATATTGATATGCAGCGATTGGCAAATGCTGAGCCTTCAGTTTTTGGCCAGTTTGATGATTGGATTACGGAGCAGATTCGGCGGCTGAGCGTGGAGGCGATCGCATCGGGTATGTTCACCTGTACCGCCTGTGGCGAAGTCGAAGGTGACTACATTCTTACCTATAGAGGCGACACCTTCCGCTTCGATACTCTGACGACCTATGCCTTTCTTCAGTTTGTTCTAGAAAAAGCAGTTGACGGGCGGCCAACTGCTTCCAAACGGGTGGTCTCGTAAAAGCGATCTGGTCGTATGTAGGACCAGATCGCGCCTGATCACTAGGCCCGCTTCGTGTCCGTTTTCTCCTCATTAATGGGTGCGCCTCCCATCCGGTTATATAGCAAGATTTCGTAGCTCGGAATCGCGTCTGCTTGGGTGATGCGGTAACCGATAGTCTCGTATTCAAACACGTACTGAGTCATACCGTTATCGGGTAGGGAGATCGCCTCCACTGCAACGCCCAACAGTTCGGTCCGGTTGGTATTGCGGTTGTAGACATTCAAAAAGAGGGGCGCCTGTCCCTGTCTACGATAAACCCGGACCGCGTAGGTATCGGTGTCAAACAACAGCTCAGTACTGGAAATCGGGGGTACGATCTCCAGCTCATTGACGGGAGCAGCTGCGCCTTCCTTGTAGTTGATGGTTAGCCGCTTTTGAGGGTGGCTGACGATTTCGTTAATGCTGTAGTCAGCGCCAGCGTTAGAGAATAGGTAAGCTCTCTCAGCGTCGCTGCTAATAATTGTAATGGGAACACCGTTTAGCTCAAGGCGGTTGCGATCTCGATTGTATAGATTGAGATAAACATCCGGGCGATTTTCTCTCTTAAAGACCCTAACCGCATAGGAATCGGTATGAAAAAGAAATCGAGTTTCGCTGATCGGCGGCAAAACTTCCAGCTCTCGCCGGGGCGCTTGCCCTTCGGTCTGAATCGAAACGGCCTTTTGAGCGCTGTAGTTGGGTACGGTCACCAGATAGCTGGTGCTGTTGTCAATGTAGCGGTAGGCTACCCCCGCACCCGAGCCCAGTGCCTGAACGGGAACAGCATTGAGAATTAGCCGTGAAGTCTTGTGGTTGTATAGGTTGAGACGCAGCGGATGCTGCGGGCTAGGGGGCTGATTGTTCGACGTGAAGACGCGCACTGCATAGGTAGCGGTCCGAAAAATGGGCAGCGGATCGGTCGAGTTGGCCTGGGCGAGTAAGGGAGCTGACGGCGAGGGTAAGCTCGGGGTTGCGATCGCAGGAGAAACGGATGCGGTAGTCAATAGGAGCGCTAAGCAAACAGAGGTTGAATGAGTCATGATTCTTACAGGTGTAGAAGCACCTAACTAAAAAAGTTGATACTCCTAGCTCTACAGGGACCTCTAATCCTTTTGCGGAAAGGCCTACACGCCCAAACGGGTAGTTCTCGGGTAATTTTCGGGAAATTCTAACTGTCGGGTTTGGACGTCGATGTTGCCGATTCCCCTAGGAGGGAAATGCCAGCTTCGCTGAGAGGGAAAAGCTGGCTGTTAACCATGTAGGCCATCCACATTTCTTCATGGGGTTGAATGAGGTTACCAGTCAGCATGCATTTTTCTTGACGCTGGGCCTCGGCGGGCATGATTGCGCGAATTTGCTGCCGATCAATCGGGAAGTTGGGTCCTTCAGACTGTTGACGTACGTAGTCCCACAGCACTTCGCGCACGAGCGATTGGTAACCCTGGTTGCCTGCTAGCGCTTTGAGCTTGTCAATTAGCTTTCGCTCAAAACGAATGCTAGTCACCTGCATTTCGGTGGTAGTGGGCGGGTTATGTAGGGACATGGACTGTTTACGAGATTTTCTAAACAAAGGGTGGACATTCCCATACTACATTTGTAGTATGGGAATAGCATGAGCAGATGAGCCAAGTCCTACTAACGATTTAGCCCGCTTATGCGTTTGCGTTTCATAGAAACTAATCCGGTCGAATTAGCTTTCTCATTCCCAGTTGCCTATCTTCAGAGGTTTGAGCCTTTTAGCACTATGACTATTCACGCTGCCAGCATTGCTAACCCCCGTCCGCGACCGCATACCGGACGACTACGTTTCGGCCTGACCGGTCTGGGAATGTTTAAGCGGATTCAGTCTTGTCTGGATACGCCAACCATCACGGTTCGGTTCGGTTTCAAGAGCTTCGGCGGCTTTGGCTTCGATGACGTTGCTACCGTCGTCGCGATTCTCTTGTCTGAGGGCTTCTACGGTCTGCTCATCAAGGGCGGCGATTGCTCGACCAATCGGGCAGACATTGTCAATCACATCCTGCATAGAAGCGGGGGACGCCGAGTGGCGATACCCATCTAGCACTCAAGAACACGCCGTTTTTGAACCCTCGCTTCTTTTGTAGAAGCGGGGGTTTTTGCTTAGGCCCATGGACCGACATAAAAGAACTTTAACGGAGATTGTCAGCCGTGTTGAAGCTCAACTATACCGATTATGGTCTATTCCTTGAACGCGTCGCTACGTCTTTAGATGTAGTCGCTACCCAACGCGTCATGCTCGCGGTCTATACCGGCGAGTCATTACACCTGGAACCGAGCCGAGCTGCGTTTTTGCTGCCGGTTAGCGACCCCGAGGTTACACCGCTAGTGGAGGTATTACAGGAAGATACGACAGGTGCGATCGCACTGACAGCCGTCGATATCAACTTTGTTGAAGTCAGCCTCAAGGGCACCTGGATTGCCAATAGCGCCAGCGCCGAAGCCGGGACGTTTATCACAGTGCTTCCACCCCCAGAGTGAGCTATTGATTGCCCGACTCTGGCAGATGACGCAGCAGCCGACAGCGTATTCAACATAAAGGTCTTTACAGCTCACGGTTCAAGGGGCCACTGTCAGTACTCCTCAGGCAGTGCGCGCGTTGAGGCCCATCTCTTACTCAGGAGCATCCTCATGTATTTAGTTTCTACGTTCTATCAGATGTGGCGCTATCGGACGTTTCACTGGATGAAGCGGCCCTTTAGTCACCGTCCACAGGACGAGTTCGCATCCCTCGATTCCTCTTCCGATCGGCACCATAGAACTGCAATGGAGGCAGTGCAAAAGCTTCAGCGGTCTTACCATTTAGAGAGGTATTCGTTTTTTTGATCTAAGTAGGGAGCTTTTCCAGCAGCTTGGAAAACGCTTTTAGAAAGCGCTCCTAGAATCTCTGAAGTCTTCTTGAGAGAAGGGTTCCCCCTCTATGAGCGCATCTGCAGCACCGACGCGGCCAAAAAGCGTCAGTGCGGTAAGCGGGAGTTGAAAGTCGTTAGGAAAGCGCTGGGCTAATCCCATCGTTCAGCACTGAATCTAGCACCGACGCTGACAGCGTTTGGTGGCGTAGCGAAATAGCATATGTTTACGCTATAGCTACTTTGAAGCGTTCTTGAGATGAGGTCAGGCCAATGAATCAAGTACGGCGAGTTCTTGCCCCAGCTGAAACCCAGAAGCCGTTTTCATTTTCAGATCGGCTTTATCAGCGGCTGAATGACGCACTGCAGGCCGGGACAGAGGTTAACCTCCGGCTGACCTGGGGCAACCTCCGGGGGATCCCCATTTACCTGGACCCGACCTGTGTCGAGATCGTTTTTGTATATGTTTGCGTGGACGATGACGATGAAGCGGACGAAGAGGTCTCCTGGCGGACGGTTTGGCTGGTGCGATTGGCAGAGGTAACTGCGATCGCATATCTTACCGAAAGCTGGTCGAAGGAACGGCTAGAGCAGCTACTGCCCCCGAAAGATAAATCCGCCGAGGCGGACAATATCGAGACCGATAGCATGGAGTAAATACGGGGATGGAGGGCTGTCAATGGCGCCTCAGGTGCATCTCCCAAACATCAGACTCAAATTGGACCAAAGGTGCCAAAATTGAGTCTGATGTTTGCGGCGCTTTGCCCCCATGGATAAGCCAGTCATTCTGACCATTGATGATGATTCCGCTGTACTTCAGGCAATCGCACGGGACTTGCGTAAGCAATACGGTGATCGCTTTCGAATCATTCGAGCAGATTCGGGAAAGAGCGCATTAGAGGTTACTCAGCAGCTCAAGCTGCGGGGAGACACGGTGGCGCTATTTTTGGCAGACCAGCGGATGCCGGGCATGAGCGGTGTGGAGTTTCTGGAACAGGCCAGTGAAGTATTTCCCGCAGCAAAACGGGCACTGTTAACCGCCTATGCAGATACCAACGCAGCAATTGATGCGATCAATTCGGCCCAACTCGATTACTATTTGCTCAAGCCCTGGGATCCACCGGAAGAGAAGCTATACCCGGTACTAGACGATTTGGTCAACGACTGGCAGGCCACCTTTAAGCCTGAGTTTAAGGGGGTAAAGGTGATTAGCGATCGCTGGTCGCCCAGTTCCCATGACCTCCGAGACTTTTTGGCGCGCAACCAGGTCCCCTATCGCTGGCTCGACATTGAGAACAATCATGAAGCCCAGCAGCTGGTCACCTATGCGGGAGAAAAAGACAGCCCCTGTCTGCCACTGGTACTGTTGCCAGATGGCGAAAAACTAGTCAAGCCCAGTACCGCTCAGTTGGCCCAGCAAGTCGGAATGCAAACTGAGGCAACCAAGCCCTTTTATGACTTAGTGATTGTGGGGGGTGGGCCTGCCGGTTTAGCCGCCGCCGTATACGGGGCTTCGGAAGGTTTGCGGACCGTGATGGTCGAGCGTGAGGCTCCCGGCGGTCAGGCGGGTACCAGTTCCCGAATTGAAAATTATTTAGGGTTTCCGGTGGGGCTCAGCGGTAGCGATCTGGCTCGAAGGGCCGTAACTCAGGCCAAGCGATTTGGGGTTGAGATCCTGACGCCACAGGAGGTAACGGGTATCCGTATTGAGGATGACTATCGCATCGTAAAACTATCTGACAGTAGCGAAATCAGCTGCCATGCGCTGATACTGGCGATGGGAGTTGCCTGGCGCAGGCTCAAGGTACCCGGTGTGGAAAAATTCACGGGAGCAGGCGTGTACTATGGCGCGGCCCAGACCGAAGCTGCAGCTTGCCAAGACGAAGAGGTATGCGTGGTAGGTGGGGCAAACTCGGCGGGACAGGCGGCGATGTACTTCTCGAAATATGCCAGTAAGGTGCGGATGCTGGTACGGGGAGAGTCGCTAACTAAAAGCATGTCACAGTATCTGATTGATCAAATCGATTCGACTGAGAATATTGAAGTGCTGCCGTTCCACAGCGTGGTTGAAGCCAAAGGCAAAGACCGGCTGGAGGAACTGCTGGTCAAAGATTCCCAAGCTGACGAAGTGAAGACATTTAAGACGAACTCACTGTTTATCTTTATCGGGGCAACCCCTAGCACAGAATGGCTAGCGAGCGTTGTCGAGAGAGACGAGCGAGGCTTCATCTGCACTGGTCCAGATATTCCAGCAGAGACCCCATGGCCCTTACCCCGAGATAAGTTTTTGCTAGAGACAAACGTTCCTGGTATCTTTGCCGTCGGGGATGTGCGTCATGGGTCAGTCAAGCGGGTAGCCTCTGGCGTCGGTGAAGGCTCTATCTGCGTACAGTTTGTTCACCGACACCTAGCGCAGCTGTAAGGTAACAAGCAGATTAGGTGGGTTAGGCAGCTTGCTATGATGGTTAACTAATGAGTGGATTTTTTAGATATGGGCGCTTTTTCGGGGACGGGGCCGCATCAGACAACCGGCAACGTCGGGGTCGCAATCATGGCCGGAGTGGGAAGCAATTTGGCCTTTCAAGATTTTGAGACGAGTGCGGTAGGGGAGAGGCTAATGGGCTATCTCACTGTCAACGGCAATATGGAAAAGCGGACGATTGAGTTAGGGGCGCTGCCGGAGACGGTTGGATCGTTCAACCTAGAGTTTCCCGCCGGGACGGACATCAGCTACTTTAATACGGTCGTTATCCAGACCAATGGCGAGAGTGTTGGTCAAGCCATGATTCCTTAGGGTAAGCCGATGGGCCGCAGCCAGTCTGATGAGTTAGAGCAGCTGCTGACGCTGGCATTGCGGACAGGGGCGACGGCGGCTGAAGTCGCTCAGGAGCGATCATTTTCGCAACCGGTGGTATTTGAAGCCAACCGGCTGAAGCAGTTAGAAACCTCGGACGATACGGTAACGGCGCTGCGGGTGTGGCGGCAGGGCAGGCCCGGTGTGGCAGTTGCAGGCGGGCCGATCGATTCGCAGATTTTGGTAGAGAAGGCACTGGGCCTGAGTGAGCTTGGAGAAGTAGAAGAGCCGCTATTGACCGATGGCGGGCTAGAAGTGTTTGCTTCAGTAGGGAACTGGGTTCCGGTTGACCGACTGATCGAATGGGGGGAGGCTGCGATCGCAACGATTCGGTCGGCCTACGATGAGGTGCTGTGTGAGGCATCGTTGACCTGCGAAACCAACCATACCCGGCTGATTAACTCGCTCGGGCTAGACTACCGCTATGAGGAGACTACAATTAGCGGTGGCCTGAGTGCGGAATGGGTCCGCGGGGATGATTTGCTGGCGGTCGAAGCCGACGGGATAGACCGGACGCAGCTAGACCCACAGGGGATGGCCGCATCTGTGATTGAGCGTCTAGGGTGGGCTGAGCATACAGCTGCACCAGCGACGGGGCAGTTGCCAGTAGTGCTGATGGCACAGGCGACCGATCTGCTATGGGGAACGGTGCAGGCAGCGCTCAATGGTCGACGCTGGGTTGAGGGGGCATCGCCCTGGCAGCAGGGGCAAGCGGTTGCTACGCACGCATTGACGATTGGGCAACACCCTGATCGAGGCCCCTACAGCTGTCCATTTGACGATGAGGGCACACGAACCCAGGTGCTACCTCTGATCGTTAACGGAGAGGTGGTCCAGGCGTATTGCGATCGCACTACCGGACAGCGACTAGGAACGAGCTCAACGGGCAACGGTTTTCGAGCCGGGTTAGGGAGCCGGACAATGCCTGGATTGGTAAACTTTTGGGTAGAACCGGGCGAAAAAGCGCTAGCCGAATTACTGAAAGAACTGCCTGAGGCAGTCATTGTGGATCAGGTGATGGGGGGTGGCGCGGGGCTGTCGGGTGAGCTGTCGGTCAATCTAGAACTGGGCTATTACCTGAAGCAAGGAGAGATTGTTGGCCGACTCAAGGATACGATGCTGTCAGGGAATGTGTACCAGGCCTTGAAACGAGCAGGTGCGATCGCAGCGGAGGCCACGTGGAATGGCGCTAGCTACTCCCCCGCGATCGTTGTTGAGGGGTTGACAGTTATAGGGTAAGTCGGATGGGCAACCGGATACAGCTGTAAATGTGCCAGGTCTGTCTCATTTTTACGAACAGATGGGATATGATATCTATCGCACATCTGTCTTCTGTACGAACAACAGGTTATTTGATCTGTCCTTTTGCTCAGACCACCCAGTTAGGGTACGCCCTTAGTCCATAGCCTTTCGGAACACGCAGTCCATGTCCAGTATCCTAAGCAAAGTGGCCAGAGCTATAATTTGTTGTCGATAGAATGGTGTTGCAGTTCTTTATCTTTTTGGGGGAGACGACCCTTGACCATTTACGTTGGCAACTTATCTTTTGAAGCAACTGAAGACGATATCCGGCAAGTGTTTACGGAATATGGAGAAGTTGTTCGGATTACGCTACCGATTGATCGAGAGACAGGGAGTCGTCGAGGGTTTGCCTTTATCAACCTGGCAGAAGATGCCCAGGAAGACATGGCTATTTCTGAGTTGGACGGTGCTGAGTGGCTGGGACGCGATCTGCGTGTCAACAAAGCGAAGCCAAAGGGGGACGATAGCCGTTCGCCCCGACCGCGAGGCAAATTTTCCCGCAATCCGCTCTAGGCCGTATCCAGCTGAATCTGCAATCCTTCTCTGGCCAGACTAATCCTGGGTTTGATGGGTTTCAGGGTTTGAGCGAATCCATTGAGACTACGATCGGTTTGGTCAGGACTAAAGCCGCTGAAAATGGCCTGTTTAATCTGGGTGGATTGAATCAGGTCAATGGCAGTTTGCCAGTCATGCACTGGTCGGTAGTTTGATGTGCCTGACCGGGTGACAGGGTAGGCCGTACTGGCGCTGCCGCAAATCATCAAATCGGCACAATGGGCCCATCTGGCTAAGGCGGAACCCATTGTGGCGTAGTCAATGTCAGGTGCATAGACGAGTGAGCGGTCTTGACGGGTAATGCGATAGCCCAGCGCCCCGGTTTGTGAATTGGTCGTGAGGGTTTCGACACGGCTGTTACCGAGGGAGATGACCTGGCCTGCAAAAATGTCGTGAAAGGTAAAATCGGCGGCCATCTGATGAAACGGCACCGGAGAGTTGGGCCGAAGCATTTGTGTTGTCAGGCACTGCTTGATGGAGGCCCCGTTTGCGGCCGAGGCGCCATAGACGTGGAACTGATTGCGCGGGTTAAAAGCGGGTTTGAAGAAGGGAAACCCCTGAATACAGTCCGAGCGAGCGTGGGTAAAGAAAAGGTGACCAGAAATACCGGTAATTGCGTTGGCCGTTTCGTTTTTAGATAGACTGCTTAATGGGGGAACTGCGGCCAGCAGCGACTCACCTAGGACCCTAAGACCCGTGCCGCCATCAAAGATGAGCCGGTGTTCGCCTAGCTGGACTTCGACACAGGCAGTATTTCCGCCGTAGTAGGCCGTGGATAGACCAGGGGTAGGGATGTGGGCTCGGACACCCCAGAAGGTGACAGCAAATGGAGCGGAGCGTTGCGTGACCCGAACAGTGTGGGTATTCGGCAGGTCAACAGAAGTAACGCTGTTTGACATTACAGACGTGCGCTTATGGATTCGCTGGGTGGGTAGACCGTAGGTGAATAGATGCTATTGGTGGGGCAGAGGTTCTGCTGCTCCGGCGAAGCCCAGCCACAAGGCCGACAGATTCAGTGATTTTGCGGAATCTCGCCTCACTGTCACCCATAACCTCTCTCCATTGAAGGTACCCTTTCCTAGCTGCTCTCTTACCCATTATTTCGGTAAAGTGTTCAGGGACCGTGACATTTTGATCCCTGAACAGCGTGTTTATAGCGTTTCTCACTTGACTTGACTCCCAATATTCAGGCAAAAGCTCCATAAGACAGCAGGTCAAGTGAGGCGCAAGTTTCAACGCGTTTGAAACTTGCTATAGGCTAGTGCTACCTCACTTGTAAGCGGCGATACATTTTTCTACCAGGCTTTGAACCTGATCAGCGTCCTGCCACCCTGTGATTTCAGTGACTTTTTTCTCCAGATTTTTGTAGGTTCTGAAGAACTCAGCAATCTCCTCTAGGCGATGAGGTGCCACGTCGGCCAGGGTATTGACCCCGGCGTAGCGTGGATCTTTGTCAGGGACGCAGAGAATTTTTTCGTCGCTGTCGCCACCGTCAATCATGCCGAGCATGCCGATGGGGCGAGCCGCGATCACGCAGCCTGGAAACGTCGGCTGATCCATTATGACCATACCGTCTAACGGATCCCCGTCGTCTGCCAGGGTATTGGGAATAAAACCGTAGTCGAAAGGGTACTGGACTGAGGCATAGAGCACACGGTCTAGTGCAAACGCATTAATATCTTTGTCAAATTCGTATTTATTTTTGCTGCCGCCCGGAATTTCGATCAGCACGTTGATAAGCCCAGGTTTAGGCTGGGCAGGAATGAGCGATAAATCCATAAAGATACTCCTAACAACGGTAGCGGCAGGCTCGCAGCAATCATCAGCCGTAAGCACTGCCGATAGAGAAGGCATGACCTATTGAGGCCATAGGACCGTCCCGACTAGCATTCTAAGAGAAAGCGGGTCCACGTTGGCGGTAGCCAATGAAGATTGGATGTGAAGTCTGTATTTTGAAAGGCGCTATTCCGGAAACTGTACAACCGGATAGGCTGGCTTTTGAGGTATCTCAGTATCCACGACGGAGAAATGTGCGATCGCAAATATTGGAAACCCAAGTGCTGCAACAGCAATGAGTATGCCTAAAACGTTAGCAAGCCAACTAGGAGGGTGATCAGCGTCGGCGGATGAATGACTGGCGGAATCCATATATGAGGTTTGAAGATGCACAGAATACAAAGCAAAGTATGAAAATTGGGGGACGTTGACGCCGTAGCGTTTGCCGCTGCGCCCCGTTTGAAGGATTTGATTCCTCCACTCAAGGCGGTCTAGTCATAAGGGTATCTACTTTGTGGGTGCATTCAGTGTGCTAGGTCACGTTTAGCTGTACCAGCTTGCCGACACTAGAGCTTGTGATTTAGTGATGTCTACAATTTAAAAGGTTAGCATTCCCATCGGCATCTGCATTGAGAGAGATCGCTGAGATGAGCTTACGAACCTTACGCGGATATCCCAGAAATTTTGCTAGTTTTTGGACTCTAATGACTGTCGAATGGCCTTTAACTCTGTCAGAATTTCACGTAGTAAAGCCGTAGTGACGGTCTCGGCTGGAGGCGTAACTTCAATAGTGACCTGCTTCATCCCGAGGACTTCGCGAGCAAACCGAGCGACTTCGTTTGGGTGAAACTGCAAGGCTTCTTCTTTGTGATTGCGGGGCTCGGGATTCAATCGTGTGGGTTCAAAGGGCAAATTGAGCAGTGCCGGGTCAGTATTGGCATAGCGATAAACTGAGGCTCGGGAGCGATTGAGAATTCTTTGAACGGACTCGATAGGCATCAAATAGTCGGCGCTATCGACGAAATCTTCGGGCAGAGATTCGCTTTTCTCAGTCGGCGCGATCAGCACAGGATTCATGGCGTTCTTCGGGTAGCTTTTGCAGGTATCTTGATTTTAGACTCAATAATCTTGGAATAGGTCTAGCCTGACTCGCCAAGAATCTCAAATCAAGACGGAAATTAAGTCAGGATCTTATCAGACTTTGCGCATTTTGCAAGAAAATTTTCGCGAGACGTCTTCTTGGGCGCTTGCGCTCGGACTAATCTTGCACAACTCGACTCAGTTACTGACGGGACGATATTGCCTCAAAATAAGACTTGTATGTATTGAATTGAGTCTTTTTTTGGAAACATTTAGTCTCAAAAATAGATTGACTGGACCCTAGTGCAGTGCCCAGCAATTGTCTAGGTCTTTCTTTGGCTGCTGTCTGATGAGTAGGTGCCCGATACAGTGTTGGTCGCTTTTTTGGTCGCATGCCTACCAGCGATTCGTTTTGCTAAAGGAACAGGAGTTTTCATTTAAGCCTAGAGACGGACTCCGAGACGCCTGTTAACGCAAATCTGGGTAGACTCGTTGGGTGTCATTAGCCACAAGTCAAGGCGATTGGTTCGGATTTCTAGCCATAAGTCCTTGTGCGCTGCAGCTATAAAGCTCCCATACCCATTCTCTGCTGGGACTTGGGACAGAAGGTGAAATTTAGTCCAAAAATAGTCCGACTGAAATATTGATCCTCCAAAAATAAGTCAGGAAAGGGGGTTTAGTGTTATGAATGTTTGCTGGACCCGCAACTACTCAAACTCTCCGTCCAGTTACGAACATGCTTTTATAGGCAGCCTAGAACAGAGGCCCGATATCGACTGCCATTATTCTCGGCGCCGCCAGCATAGATGTTGACCTGATAGGGCATCAATCCATCCCGATCTGGGGTCGCTTCGATTCTGACGGTTTCTTCGGGGTCGAGTTCAACATTGGACTGGCTATACGCCGAGTCAGCCGTATCGTCGGCATATTTTAGGGCAAGACCAATGTCAAACGTGGTTGCCTCGTCATCGGTACTCTCGACAACGCCCACAAAGTAGCTAAACCGGCTCGGCAGCGGTACGATCCAATCGGTATTCCAATTATTCCGAAGGCCTAGCCCAAAGGGGCCGGGGACAGAGGGGACTGAAATTTCTTTTTCGACCTCTGATTGATCGTCTCTACCCCCAACAATAAAGAGCGGAATACAGGTGTTAGCAGGAGCTAGCGCAGGAGGCTGAGTGCCACTGCAGCCGATGGCCGTTGCCCGGTATGAGTTGCCAATACCCTCGTCACCCACACGGACATTGACCTGATAAGGGTGTAGGTTATCCCGTGGATCAGCGGTGACCACAATGGGTTCACTGGCCGTTAGCTCGACATTGGCTTCGTTAAAAATGAGATCGCTGGTCTCATCCCCATACTTGAGGCTAACTTCAATATCGTAATTCCCTGATTCTTCTGGAATGACGACAACAGAAAATTGCTCATAGGCTGTGCCGCCGGGGATTTGCCAATCGGTATTGAAATTGTCACGAATCCTCAACCCTGGCAGTGGGAAAGGGAGAGGCACCGTCAGGGGAGGATTCTCAGGTGTTTTCTCCACTTCAGTGCCGTCACCTCCGACTAGAGGTAAAGGCTCAGGGTTTCCCAGGGGGCAAACCTCCTCTAATTGAGACGCCTGGGATAGCGTCGATTCGGTAGTGATGCCGGATAACGCAAACGTTGAGGGATAGGCTAGTAATGAGGTGAGAACTAGAATCAGGGGCTTCATACGCTAGGTTCCAACGCGAAATTCCTTTAATTTTTTCCAGCGATGGCTATTTGAGCGCGATCGCAACTCTCCGTAGGTTGGGCCGAAGAATGGAAACCCAACAATTCCCAGTATCATTCTACTCCCAAGCTACTTTGCCAAAAAATATAGCTTTGGCCACTATTGAGATTTCAATCGCCATAGTGCCGCTTCAGCGACCTCATCGTTCTAAGAACCCGTTATCATTTCATCTAGAGCTAAAAAGTAAAATGACAACGACCCAGACGCCTGTACTGCCACTCTTCCAAGCATTTGCAGATCCCTACCGCGTCCAAGTCGTTGAACTATTGCGCCATCAGGAACTCTGCGCTTGTGACATTGCAGAGCACCTGGGCATCACCGCATCCAAACTTTCCTTCCATCTCAAGGCACTCAAAGAAGCAGGTATTGTCCAAGGCAGGCAAGAAGGCCGCTGGATCTACTACCGGCTGAATCTACAGCCCTTCCTTGCCCTAGAGCAGTATTTCTCAGAATTTCGACGATACAGCCCAGTTTTGCCCGCTCGGAACTGCCCAGACTGAGCTCTGTCATTTGGAATAAATTTGAAATAAAATCTGGAAACGTCGTCCTGACGACTTGACAGTTTGACTTAAGTTGAAATAATTGAAGTATCGATACAGACACTTCACGGGCACAGTGTCATCGTCCTTCAGGATGGTCGAAAGCCCCTATTGCCTGTATCGATTACGTCTTAGCGGGCTGCTCCGCTTTGGCAGAGGCTATCGCACCAATCTCGGGAGTGAGCTGTGCCGTAAAGTTCAAATCCAATAAAAATGAGCAGCGCTGTTACTGACATCTCTTAGCAGATGAGACTGCCGAGAAATTTTTAGTACTGACAGAGCAAGACCTCAAATTTTTGAACTCACGATCGATCGCAAAATTTCCATGGCAAAAGTTGCAATCAACGGTTTCGGTCGCATTGGACGCTTGGTGCTGAGGGCGAGTTGGGACTGGCCCGAGCTAACGTTTGCTCACATTAACGAAATCAAGGGTGGCAGTGTTGCTGCCGCCCATCTGCTCAAGTTTGATTCTGTCCACGGGCGCTGGCAGCCTGAGGTAGAGGCCCCCAACGAAGCAGATATCCTGATAGACGGTAAGCCGGTCAACTTCAGCGAACATCAGACGCCGGGCGAGGTTCCCTGGGATGAACTGGGCGTCGATGTTGTGCTGGAATGCTCCGGTAAGTTTCGCACCCCTGAGCTGCTAGAGCCCTATTTCAAGCGAGGGGTAAAGAAGGTCATTGTGGCCGCCCCAGTCAAGCAAGGGGCACTGAATGTCGTTTACGGCATCAACGATCATCTCTACAACCCCGAAGAACATCATTTACTCACCGCCGCGTCCTGCACCACAAACTGCCTGGCACCGGTGGTGAAGGTGATTCAAGAAGAATTGGGCATCAAGCACGGGGTGATCACCACCATTCATGACCAAACCAATACGCAGACAATTGTGGATGCCCCCCACAAAGACTTGCGACGGGCTCGAGCCACTGGCATGTCGCTGATTCCGACGACCACCGGCTCGGCCACCGCTATCGGCATGATTTACCCTGAACTCAACGGGAAGCTCAATGGCCTGGCTGTGAGAGTACCCCTGCTAAATGCGTCTCTGACAGACTGTGTGTTTGAAGTAGAGCAGCCGACTACAGTAGAGGCCGTCAACCGGCTTTTCAAAACAGCCGCTGAAGGTGAGCTGTCCGGCATTTTGGGCTACGAAGAGCGTCCCCTGGTCTCGATTGACTACAAAGACGACCCCCGTTCTTCCATCATTGATGCCCTGTCTACGATGGTGGTCGATGGCACGCAGGTCAAGGTTTTGGCCTGGTACGACAACGAGTGGGGGTACGCCAACCGGATGGCTGAGCTGACTCGCAAAGTCGCTCAGGGGGTCGCTCAGGGGATTGTGTAGCGCCATGCCTACTATTTTACTGCTTCGCTATTCGCTCTTTCTCGCGCGCTAACGATATGGACGCTTTGCCCCCCATTGATAAAGTCGGTATCCGTAACTACGCGATTGTGACAGCGGCCTATTGGGGTTTCACCATCACAGATGGGGCGCTACGGATGCTGGTGCTGCTGTATTTCCACACCCTGGGTTACACGCCCCTGGAAGTAGCGATGTTGTTTTTGTTCTACGAAATCTTTGGCATTGTTACAAACTTGTTAGGGGGTTGGATTGGCTCACGATTTGGGGTGAAGCTGACGCTCTACAGCGGTATTGCTCTGCAAATTGGCGCGTTGCTGATGCTAACGCCCGTGAGTGATAGCTGGGCACTGGCGTTAGCTGTCCCCTACGTGATGGTGGCCCAGGCATTTTCAGGCATTGCTAAGGACCTCACCAAGATGAGTTCTAAAAGCGCGATTCGCCTGGTGATTCCTCAGAACGCGCAATCCTCATTGTTCAAGTGGGTGGCCATTCTAACCGGGTCAAAGAATGCCCTGAAGGGGGTCGGATTCTTTCTTGGCAGTCTGCTTTTAGGCGCATTTGGCTACATGAACGCGCTGCTCATCATGGCAGCCGGTCTGGTGACTGTGCTGGCCTCAGGGATGTGGCTACCATCCGGGATGGGCAAGGTCAAAGCCAAGGTGAAGTTCAGTCAGCTATTTTCCAAAACCAAAGAGATTAATATTCTCTCAGCAGCCCGGTTTTTCTTATTTGGTGCGCGGGATGTTTGGTTCGTGGTGGGGCTGCCGGTCTTTCTCTATAGCGTTTTGAACTGGTCTTTTGAGCAAGTCGGTGGGTTTCTGGCGATTTGGGTGATCGGCTACGGCATGGTCCAGACCCTGGCCCCAACGCTGCTGCGTCGGTTTGGTTCGGGGCGTCCCCCGCAGGCAAGTACGATTCGGTTTTGGACCGGGTTTTTAACGGCGATTCCGGCCTCAATTGCCTTGGCCCTTCAGCTGGGGCGACCGCCCGGGCAAACCATTATCTTTGGCCTGATGGTCTTTGGTATCGTGTTTGCGTTCAACTCGTCGGTGCATTCCTACCTGGTACTGGCCTACACCGAAGATGACAAAGTGGCGCTCAACGTGGGGTTCTACTACATGGCAAACTCTGGCGGGCGCTTAGCTGGGACGGTACTGTCAGGTCTGATCTTTCAGATCTACGGCCTAGTGGGATGTCTGTGGGCATCTGCGGTGTTTGTTTTACTGGCAGAACTCATTACCCTAAAGCTCCCGAATCCCAAACCCGCTAAAGAACTCGTCGGCTAAGCAGGAGGCATTGATTGATGACGGCTAATTCTTCTCAGGTTCCGCAAAAGCCCGTTCAGGCAGGCGGTGAACTCAACATCTTTGAGCGATACCTAACCCTATGGGTAGCTCTCTGCATCGCGGCTGGCATCCTGCTAGGACGTTTTTTACCCGGCATTGCTGATGCTTTAGATGCAATGAGCGTCTATCAGGTATCGATACCCATTGCTGTGTGCCTCTTTTTCATGATGTACCCCATCATGGTGAAGATTGATTTTTCCCAAGCAAAACGAGCTGCTCAGACACCCAAGCCGGTTATTTTGACGCTGGTAGTGAACTGGCTCATCAAGCCGTTTACCATGGTTGTCCTCGCTCAGTTCTTTTTGGGCGGGCTGTTTCAACCTCTGATTACCGGCACCGAGGTCATTCGTGGGGTTGAGGTGTCGCTGGCCAGTTCCTACATCGCGGGGGCCATTTTGCTGGGAATCGCCCCCTGTACCGCCATGGTGCTGATGTGGGGCTACCTGTCCTACAGCAACCAGGGGCACACGCTGGTGATGGTGGCGATCAACTCTTTGGCAATGTTGTTTCTCTACGCGCCATTGGGGGGCTGGCTGCTGTCAGTGAATGACCTGACGGTGCCCTGGGAGACGATTGTGCTATCGGTCTTGATTTACGTGGGCCTGCCGCTGCTAGCCGGGGTGGTCTCTCGCACCTGGATTTTGCGACACAAGGGCAAAGCCTGGTTTGAGCAGGTCTTTCTGAAATATCTGGGGCCAGTGGCTATTATTGCGCTGCTGACGACGCTGGTGCTGCTGTTTGCCTTCAAGGGGGAGCTGATTGTCCGTAACCCATTTCATATTGTGCTGATTGCGATACCGCTGTTTTTGCAAACGAATCTGATCTTTCTGATTACCTACGTGGCGGCCCAAAAGCTGGATATGGTCTACGAAGATGCGGCACCTGCTGCTCTAATCGGGGCGAGCAACCATTTTGAAGTTGCGATCGCAACCGCCGTGATGCTGTTTGGGCTCGACTCTGGCGCCGCACTGGCAACGGTAGTCGGTGTGCTGATCGAGGTGCCTGTGATGTTGATGCTAGTGGCATTCTGCAAACGTACCGCTTTCTGGTTCTCCCGCGCACCAGAGAAAGCGACATTGCCCGATCCACGCTGCATTCGTCCTCTCAGTTAGCTAAAAACACAAAGTACTTTCCTGGATCCTGCTTCAAGACTCACCCAACACCCCCGGCCAGTTTTCATTTGCTTTGCTGATATTGCCCGGAATGTTTTGCTCCCACTGTCGCTGCACGCCACGGCTGTAGTTTAAATACAGCCGCCCGTCCACAATCCGCCAGGCATTCGGGTCAATGGACGCCGTATACCCCTGACTCACCGCCCAGGCACAGAACCCCCCATACTCAGGCGCGTACCGCTCAGGGTTTGCGACAAACGCAGCCCGGTTTTCGGCACTGGCAAATTGCCAGGTCGCATTGCCCCAGGTGTAGGCAAAGTCCGGGCGGCCTGCCACTGCCATCCCTTCTGTAAAGTAAGCCACCGGGTCAGTCCCGCGAATCGCTACTCCGTTGCCATCGGTAAAGTAGCGAAGATTTGATATCTCTTCAGGCTGGACGTCGGCCTCAGCCACCGTTTGGGCTGCAGCGCAGGGATCCGCCGCTGCGCAGGGCTCTGCATCCGCTTCAATTTGGGCGCTGGGAGCAGCGGTCGATACCGCTGCCGCTGGACTACCGCCAGATTCGTTATCCCTGGCGATATCAGCGCTGCAGCCAGCTGACAGCAGCAGACAGGTTGTGATGGCTAAGCCGGTCCTATGGACCATCGCAACTTGCCCCAAATATTGAATCCGCATCATTGCACTCACCTTCAACCAGGTCACTATACAGAGTTAACAACACAAACCTGAATTTCCGCTGAAGCCGCACGAATAATCATGGACTGCAGAGCGGTAAATTATTGGCCTTTGATAATTCTCATATTGAGACTAACTTTGCTTTTAGCTGGACTTAATATGGCTATTCAAATCTCAAAACAAGACTTTGCCTGCCATCGAAACACCCCATCAACCGTCCTCAAGAGACTCCGGCGCCTCAGACAGCGCCGCTGGCCCCATGTCACCCTCTGCTGGCAAAGCAGCAACCCAGACCTTATCAACTCGGGTCCCATCCATATCCACCACTTCAAATCGATAGCCGAGTGCGTTAAAGTGCTCACCCGACCGGGGAATATGCTCTAGCAGCGTCATCATAAAGCCACCGAGCGTGTGGTATTGCTCCTCCGCCTCGTCAGGCAAGCGCTCCAGCTTCAGCAGTTCCTTCAGTGTCTCAACCGACAACAAACCATCCAGCAACCACGAACCATCGTCTCGCTGTAGAATTGCAGGATCTTCCACATCCTCCAGCGATGGCAGCTCACCCACAATTGCTTCTACCAGGTCGTTCAGCGTTACAATCCCCTCGATGCCCCCGTATTCATCGGTAATCAGCGCCATGTGAGTCACCGCAGTCTGAAAATTCTCGAGCACCTTCAGCGCGCGCACCCGCTCTGGCACGTACAGCGGCGGTCGTAACAACTGCCGCAAATCAGGCGTTTCGCCAGACCAGGCGGTCGCCCAAATATCCTTTGTCCGAATAATACCGAGACAATAATCGATGCTCTCTTGGCAAACCGGGTATTGCGAATAGGGACTGGCTTGAATTCTCCGCTGATTCTCTTCCCAAGACGCATTCACATCCAACCATGCCACCTCAATTCGAGGGGTCATGATGGAATTGATCGAGCGATCGTCTAGTCGAAAGACCCGCGACACCATTTCTTTTTCTGCCACTTCAACGGTGCCAGCCCGAGCCCCTAACTCAACCAATCCCTTGATCTCTTCTTCCGTAATAGCCGGTTCACCAGATGCCTTGATGCCCAGTAGCTTTAGCAGCCCTTCTGTCGAAATGCTCAGTAGTTTGATCACCGGCGTGGTTGCGATTGCAAGCCAATCTAACGGCTGCGCCACCGCACAGGCAATCTGCTCCGGCCTGTTCAGGGCAATCCGCTTCGGCACCAGCTCACCCAGCACCAGCGACAGGTAGGTTATCCCTGAAACCACAATCAGAATGCCTAGAGGCTCACTGTAGGGTGATAGCCCCGGCACCGTGTTAAAGAAATTCTCTAGCCGACTCGCCAGCTTTGCCCCGCCCACCGCCCCGCTCAAAATACCAATCAGCGTAATCCCAATTTGCACCGACGATAGAAAATCATTCGGCGAATTCGCCAGCTTCAGCGCCAGCTGCGCTTTTCGATTACCCTGCTTCATCAGCTGCTCAAGCCGCACCTTTCGCGCCGACACCACCGCCATCTCTGAACTGGCAAAGATACCGTTGGCAATGGCAAGCAGCAAAATCAGCAGAATCTCAAAGGCAATAGCGGTCATAGCGTTCTATCTGGTCTGAGTGAGTGGGCGGGTCAGTCGCCCCTCTTTGTCAGTATGCAGCTAGCCAGAGACGCCCTAACAACGCCAGTCCCCTAAAAATAGGCAGCAAAAACTGATCCCAACGAGAGACCAGATCGGTGAATCGTAAGACTCAGGTTGATATAACTGAGTCTCATTCTGAATTTGAATATCCCCGTGATCGATTGAAGTAGGAATAACCGGCTTTCTGAGCAATCAACGTTGCACGAAAGCAAACTGCCAGACCGCGTAGTCCGATGGCCTTATCCCACCATCGCCTGAATCTCCGAATGCCGGTCCACGCCTTCTAGGGCATATCGGTTATACCCATTCCGCTGAATCAGCGTCTCTAGATACTCCACCCGCGAAGCCGAAGCCGGATGCGACGACAGGTACTCAGGCTGGTTCGAGGTCGTATTTGCCCCGAGCGTTGCCATAAAGTTGCGTAGCCCATCCGCTGCATAGCCCGCCGTTGACAGCACCCGCGTTCCTAAAATATCCGACTGCTTTTCCTGCTGGCGGCTGTAGTGCAGGCTCAGCATATTAGCGACAAAGTCCCCCAGCGGGACCTCGCTACCGAGCTGCGCAATCAGGTCATCCCGAAACACGCTTTGCAAACCGTGGGACAGTACCGAGTGAGCCGCTTCATGGGCCAGCACGCCTGCCAGCTCAGCCTGGGAGTTTGCCGCCAAAATCGCCCCCGTATTCACAAAAATCTTGCCGCCGGGTAGCGCAAAGGCGTTCAGGCTGTTGTCTCGCACCACAAAAAACTCGTAGTCAAAGTCGCGCCCCATCAGCCGCGCCACCTCTAGCCCCAGCTGAGTCACGTAGTCATTTACCACGGGGTCATCTACCAGCGGGAGCTGTGCCGCATACTCCGCTGCAATCCGCGCGCCAAATTCCTTCTCATCCGAGGCCATCAGATTAATGATTTCGTAGGTCTCCATCGCCTCGTTTAACGACCCCCAGGGCACCCGATTACCGGTCAAAATGCCGCCAAAAATATTCAGCGCCCCGCCGACAATGTTGTCTCGCTGCCGGTTGCTCATAAACCGGTCCAGCTGTTCCTCTGCTAGCCGTGCAAACTCGCCTGCCTGCGGATGGTCTGGGTACAGCGTCGCAAACTCTCTGGCTGAAATCGACGCTTCCAAATGCATGCCCGCCGCCGCCAGGGTTTGTGCCTGGGCCATCACTAACTCGGCTGAGTAGGGGTACAGCGTCACTGCCCGGTCCAGCGCCTCTATCGCCTCACTGCGACGGTCCTGTCCATTCAAAACCTCTGTCAGCTGTAGGGTTGCGGGCAAAAACTCTGGCTGGTTTTCTGTCAGTAGCTGTAGAGAGGTGATCACCAGGCTGTCGTTGCCAGCTGCGATCGCACCTTGAGCATTGTTCCAATACACTGCGCTCCCCGGCGACAGCGCCGCCGC
>JBCBWI010000010.1:86286-121730 GCA_039817185.1 Cyanobacteria bacterium J06648_16
GCATCGTAGATGGGCTCGGGCACCGTCGCCGTAGAAGGCGTCGAGAACGCCGGTTTCACCTGCCGATATAGCTGTTCGGCTGCTGCCACATTCCCTGATCGATACAGGCCATCCGCCTGAATGAACGTCGCCAACCGACTATCTTGCGCCTGTACTGCCAGCGGCAGATTCCAGACCGTGACTAGAACCAGACTCAGGGCAGCCAAAACCAAATGTTTAACGCGTTTCATAGTAAATAAAAAAGTGAATAAAAAAGAGTGTCTAGAACAACGGACTTAGCCAACAAAAGCGCTCAGATGCTCCGCGCGATGGCTCTACCGAGGGCAGCGCAGCGTATACTCCCACTGAGTGCCCGACTGCTCAATGTTGCCGGTCACCACCACCTCAACGCGCCCCGACTCACCCGCAAGCGGCACTCTGACCGTCTGACTACCGGAAACAAAATCAGTGTCTAGCAGCTCTTTACCCTCGTAAAATAGCTGTAGCCGATCGGGCACGCCGTACATCTCGTATTCGATCTCGATTTCGCCCTGGTTGGCGCTCATCTGAATAGTGCGCCGGTCGCCTTCCTGCCCGCCGCTGGCCTGCTCTCGATTACAAAAAGCCACAGGTCCATCAGTCGCTAACCCCGCCTCGTCACAGGCCCCAATCGCCATCGTCCCCGCAGAAAATGTACATAGGACCTCCATGTCTATAGAAGTCAGCGCTGTCTGCCGGTCAAAGGTCGTCACCGTGCCACTGTTGCCCGTCAGCTGATAGCGTTGCCCCTGGGTCAGCAGCTGGGGTGCAGCCTGAGTCGATGAACGGACATTCACCGCCCCTTTTAGCACATCCACCTCCAGACCCGTCGCCGTATCCCGCGTTTGCACCAAGATATCGTCATCCCCCTGGGCCAGCACGGCCTCATCCGGAGCCGGAATGATATAAACATCCTGACTCCTATAAACCTGCAGGCCGCAGGCTTGCCCTTGAGCCTCACCCATCAAAACCTCGATTTCTGCCGCCAGCGACTCGCCCGTCCCTGAGACCGCCAGGTCTGCGCCTGTCTCGCAGTCTAGCGTTGCCTGCATGTCAGGTTCGCTGCTCCACCAGAAGCCCGTCGCGGTCACCTCGCAGTCTCCGGTCGCACATTCTTGCAGCGCTTCACCGCAGGGGTCTCCGCTGGTTGCCGTTGCAAACCCCTGCGTTTCATCACCGCTGGCCGCGCAGTAAAAAATTTGCCGAACTGGCCCAGCTTGCTTACCTGCCGCAAAATACAGGGGCTCGCCCCATGCCGTTGTGCTTCCCCGCATTACCTGCATGCCATTGTCACAGCCGCGATCGCGATCCTGTGCCATCCCCCAACCAATCAGGTAATCCCCGCCCTGCATCTGGCAGGGAAAGTAGTAAATCGCCGCTTGGGCATGCGGGTTCGTTTGCACGTAAAAGTTTAAATCTTCGCCGCTGCCCGACATAAACCGCAGCAGTGCCCGAGCATTATTTGGCGGGGCCGTAATTAGTGCATCCCGCACCTGCTGAAGCACCGAACCAACCTGTATCGACTCCCGCCGTCCGTCTCGCCGAATCAGTAATTCGCTGCTGTTGCCCAAAATATTGTCGACTCGCGCTTGCTCCGGGGTCGTCGCCTGTACCGGCAAGGTAGCCATCACAGCGGCCAGTCCGCTCGCCATGATATATCTCCAACGACGACCTACCGTAGAAAAATTCCGTGAAGGCATAGGCATAGGCTCAGTTACTTCAAAGGGCTTATTTCAGGCGGCGTATACAGTTCAACAGCGCCCGCCCACTACAATCCGGATTAACCGTCAGCGAACTGTAGTTTCCTAAGCGATCTCACCCTTGCCTAAAAGGTCTGTAAAGAGATACCTCTACAGAAACAATTGCGGTCCGTAGCCCGTAACGGCGGTACGGTTTAATCACACAGTTAGCTCAACCCTGTCCAAGGTTTAATCCCAGTAAGCCCACGTAGACCCTATCCATAACGCCCAGTTCTTTTGATTTGTCAGACCTCTTGATTCTCAAGACTTTAGCGGTTTCTAACCCCATTCCCTGGCTAGCAGCGCTCGCTGGCTTGAGCTTGTTCGCACGTACGACACAGGCCATTCCCGCCAGGTTTACCCAGCAGTGCCTGCAGCGAGAAACCCTCAGCGCCGCAACCCAACAAACTATCGATGCCCTGTTGAAAATTGCCCAGACTGACGATTGCTCAATCGCCGATCGCTTGCTATCAGCTGAGTCGAGCCTTACCCTCAACGGTGCCCAGCTCAGCGATCTGAATCCCCTGACCGCTTTCCCGCAGCTCCAGGCGCTCTACCTCGACAACAACTCAATCGAAGATCTCTCCCCTCTCGCCCAGTTGCCTCAACTGCAAACGCTAGCCCTCGGAAATAATCAAATCGCTGACCTGTCGCCCCTCACTGAGCTAACCGATCTGACCCAGCTCTATCTCAATCACAATCGCATTCAAAATCTTCAGCCTTTGAGTCGTTTAACTCGTCTGATGGAGCTGGACTTAGGGCACAACGCCATTCAAGATCTTGAGCCGCTGAATCCATTGACACAGCTCACTCATTTGTCTCTGCCCCACAACGAGATTGCTGATTTGCGCCCCCTCGCCGACCTGGTTCAGCTACAGGTCCTAGCCCTCGATAGCAACCAGATTGCCGACGTGTCTCCACTGTCGAAGCTGTCGGCCCTTACCGGCTTGAGCCTTGATACCAACCAAGTCACTAATCTCCAGCCCTTGTCCAACCTGGACAACCTAATCGAACTTGACACCGACAACAACCCAGTGACGCCAGACCAACGCCGATCCATTGAGCAAGCGATTCACTTCAGGAAGTTAACCACTCAGTACGTCTGCGAAAACTGCGATCTGGCCGGACTGGACCTCAGCAACAGCGATCTCATTGGTACGTATCTGGTGGGCACTAACCTGACGAATACTAATCTCCAATCGGCTGACCTCGTGGGCGCGAACCTGGAGAATGCGAACCTGAACGGTGCCAATCTGGCCGCCGCTGACCTCTCCTCCGCCTTTCTGCTGGGCGCCGATCTAACCGGAGCGAACTTACAGGGGACTAACCTATGCAACGCCACCCTTCCTAACGGCCAAACCGGAGGCTGCACGCCATGATTACCTCCCTGATGGGCCTTGCCCTGACCTCTCTTTTAGCCGATTTATTTACTCCAGATCTGCCCACTACTTTTGTTGAGTCCTGCCTGCAGCGCCAGCAGAGTTCCCCTGCAGAGCAGCACACCCTAGCGCAGCTGCTGGCGCTGGCCAACACGACTGACTGTCAGACAGCCGATGCCTACCTGAGCACGCTGACGACTCTGGATCTGCAAAACCGTCAAATCACCAATCTCGCGCCCCTGGTCTACTTTCCCCAACTAGAAACGCTGTACCTGGGCAATAATCAAATCGCCAACCTAACGCCCCTGGCTGCGCTGCCTCAGCTCACTGAGCTGTACCTATTTAGCAACCAGATTACTGATCTCCAGCCACTGGCTCAGCTGCCAAACCTCAGCACGCTCTACTTAGACGACAACTCTATCCAGGACTTAAACCCGCTGTCGAATCTAAACCAGTTAGAAATTCTTTTTGCCAACAACAACCAGATCGAGACTATTTCACCGCTGGCCAACCTGCCCAACCTCACCCAGCTGTACCTGGCCCACAACCAGATTGGCAATATTGAGACATTGCGATTCTCCGTAGGCGAGGCTACGCTATTGCCTCCCCAACTTACCCACCTCAACCTCGCTCACAACAGCATCGAATCCGTCGCCCCACTCACCGAGCTCATCGAACTACAGGAGCTGGACATCAGCGCCAATCGCATTCCTAATCTCACCCCCCTCACCCCCCTCACCCAACTCACCTATCTAGATAGCCGCAGTAACCCCCTCAATAGCAAAGCTTGCCCCATCTTCCCAGCCACCATTTGCCTATTTGATGACGATGCCGTCGAGCTGCGTCAACTGGCTGGTCAGCAGCAGTTAGAAAATGTACCCTTGGCTATCGAAACCCTTGAGCTAGCCCTAGCTACCTACTACACCAACGGCGACCAGCTGCGCCAAAGCGATACGTTGGACCACATTGGCAACCTCTACGACAGCCTGGGGCAATACGCCAACGCCTTGAAGTACTATCAGCAAGCGGCCAACATTCGCTCAAAAGCAGGCGATCGCCAGGGCGAAAGCGACACCCTGACCAATCTGGGCATTACCTACATTCGTCTAGGCCAGACCGAAAAAGCCCTGTCTCTGCTAGAGCAGGCCCTCGACCTTCAGCAGCAGCTCACCCCCAGAGACCGCCCCGAGCCGCGTCAGGGTCGCATCCTCAGCAGTCTGGCGCTGGCCCACAGCCGCCTAGATAACGCCCCGGCCGCCCTGCACTATGCCAAACTCAGCCTTGCCAACCATCGCCGCACTCGCGATCGCAACGGCGAAGCGCTAGCTCTCAACCGCGTCGGTGCGGCCTACTTACAGATCGGCAATGTCGACAAAGCCCAGCGCTACCTCAACCGAGCCCTCGACGTCAGCCAGGCTCAGGCTGACCCTACAAATACTGCCCGCAGCTTCCATAATCTGGGCGATTTAGCCCATGCCCAGGGCAACATGACAGCAGCGCTGGCTCACTATCAGCAAGCCCAGTCCCGCTGGCAACAGCTAAAAGACCCCGCTGCCGAAGGCCACACTCTCAATGCCATCGGCGAGCTATACCTAGACACCGGCCAGATCAGCGAGGCCGTTACCACCCTGCGGCGTACCGTATCCCTATGGGAAAGCCTTCGCCCCGGCCTGACCGATGCCAATAAAGTTTCCCTGGCCGAGACCCAGACGCAGACCTACCAAATGCTCCAGCAAGCGCTGGTGACCCAGAACAATACCTCTGCTGCGCTAGAAGTTTCCGAGAGTAGCCGCGCCCGTGCCTTTGCCGAACTGTTGGCCCATCGTCTAACGCTGCAGGGTAAAACGCCCCCGGCCCTGGAGCTTCAGTCTCCTTCCATCGCTCAGATCCAAGCCATTGCCCGCTCACAAAACGCCACTCTAGTCGAATACGCCCTCCTACCAAAGGAGCTCTACATCTGGGTGGTCGAGCCTTCGGGGCAAGTCCATTTTCGTCGGCAGCCCATGGCCGCTGAGACTCTATCAGGGCAAGTAATTAATAACCGCCGGGCGCTGGGCGTTCGGGGGCGTGGCAGCGGGTTTGCATCCAGCTTCGGCCCTGGACCACTTCAGTCCTCCCGACGGCAGCTGTATCAGCTACTGATCGAACCTATCGCCGAGCTACTACCAGCCGATTCAACGGTCATCATTGTTCCCCAGGCAGAACTCTTCCTGGTTCCCTTTCCGGCCCTCCAGGACAAAACCGGCACCGATCTAATCGAACGCCATCCCCTACTGTTTGCCCCCGCCATCGGCGTACTCAACCCCACCCAATCGGCCTCCCCGCTCCATATTGGTGAAGCTTCCGCTCTGGTGGTCGGCAACCCGGTGATGCCACTTGACCCAGCAACAGGTGCGCCTCTCCCACCACTGTCAGGCGCACAGCAAGAAGCCATCGACATCGCCCCCCTACTCAACACCCAGCCGCTCATTGGCCCTGCGGCTACGAAGTCCGCTGTGATTGAGCAGATGAGCGAGGCTACTATTGCCCATTTTGCCACCCACGGCTTGCTCGATGATTTTGGCACGGGCGTTCCAGGTGCGCTTGCCCTGACCCCCACCGACGAAGATACCGGATTTCTTACCGCTGCCGAAATCTTTGACTTGCCCCTGTCTGCCCGCCTAGTCGTACTCAGCGCCTGCGATACAGGGCGAGGCAAAATTACCGGCGATGGCGTACTGGGCCTATCTCGTTCGTTCCTAACTGCCGGCGTAGAAAGCGTTGTTGTTTCTCTTTGGTCCGTACCCGACGAAGCCACCGCAGTGCTCATGACCGAATTTTACCGCCAATTGCAGCTACAGCCCAATCGTGCGGTTGCCCTGCAGCAGGCGATGCTAACCACTCGCGATCGCTACCCTCAGCCCTCCCACTGGGCGGCCTTTGCCCTATTTGGCACAGCCGGAATACCGAGTCCGTCTACCCCAATAGCCGAACGACAGCTTTAGCCACTTTGCCCAAGACACCAAATATCGTTATCCTTCCAAGCGCAAACCGTGGGCTTCAGCTAATAGAACAACCCTCTTCATCGCATGAGATCCCCTCAGCAGTAGCTTCTGCTGGCAGGATCGTAAAACCGCCGACTCTGATGCCCTCAAAACCAAACTGCTCCTTTAAAATCTGATTGAAGCTGGCGATAATATCGGGCAGCTGCTTTTCGACATTGGCACGCAACTGGTCGGCTTCGGGCGGGGGAGTTCCTACGGCTTCAACAGGCATAAGCTGAAATCTCCTGGATGAATGATTGCTCCCCCTATCCTACCGGTTAGATGCCCCTTCACCCCAATGCCTGCTCAGCCAGCGCGGCGAGCCGCTTGGCCTCGGCGGCTTTCCTCTCGCTATAGCGGTCGGTTAGCTCATTTACCCGCTCGCGTAGCAGTAGCGTAAATCGATTCAGCTCCTCCATCACATCCACTACCCGGTCACGATAGGCCGACTCTTTCATCGACCCATCCTCGTTGAACTCCTGGTACGCTTTGGCCACCGATGACTGGTTGGGAATAGTAAACATCCGCATCCACCGTCCCAATATCCGCATCGAATTTACCGCGTTAAACGACTGCGACCCGCCCGATACCTGCATCACGGCCAGCGTCCGACCCTGCGTCGGACGCACTGCCCCCAACGTTAGCGGAATCCAGTCAATCTGGGTTTTCATCAGTCCCGAAATGTTGCCGTGCAGCTCTGGGCTAGACCATACTTGCCCCTCTGACCAGAGCGACAATTCTCGCAACTCCTGGACCTTGGGGTGGTCGTCCGGCTCAGCCCCAAACAGCGGCAGTCCACGCGGATCAAAGAACCTGACCTCGGCCCCAAACCCTTCAATAATGCGAGCAGCCTCCTCCGCCAACAGCCGGCTGTAAGACCGTTCTCGCAATGAACCATATAGAAAGAGGATTCTAGGCTTGTGACTAAAGCTCATATCTGCCAAGAGGAACCGCAGCCTGCACATTATAAGCCTCAGCCAATGCAATCTATTGCTTTCATATAGTAGTGTTTGAAACGTCCACAGGGTGGCTTTGGAAGCTGGCCTAGGAAGATTAAATCTCGCCTTGAGACTCAAAATTCTCCAGTCAAGTCTCACTAATACCCTATCAAGTCTCATTTCGAGGAAGATGATGTTGCTTGGCCAACCCCCCGAAGTAGAAGAAATACTCAAAATTATTTCTTGAGACGATCTTTGTTCGCAGAATTACCTGCACCAAGAGATCTTCCTAAAGAGCTGAGTCCCTTTATCAGATAGCTTTCTAGCTACAGTTAAAAGCTTCTTAAAATGTGAGAACAAAACTAATCGTTTTTCATGTCTTTTTAAGAAGAATCGTAAATTAACTGACTTTAATCCTACCTTCATCTAAGGTGCTCCCCGCATACTGAACACATCCGCAACCTCTTCATTCCTGCGGGCAAGGAGAAAGGACATGCACACCTACGAAGTCTTCGTTGATATGAAAGAGTGCGAGCAGGACAATTACTCCGCTTGTCGAGTAATGGAAACTCGCTACGAAATCAGCGCCGAAGCTCACACTGCTGCTTACGATACAGCCTTAAATCAAGCTGGTACTGAATTCCCTAATGCCATTGAGTACGACATTAGAGTTACGCGAATCTTAAAGTAGATTAACCAGAACATTCTAAAAATATTTCGCAAATATTCCACAAAGCTAACTGAAAATTACGGCAACGGGGTCGAGTCTGACGGAGGCTCAACCCCGTTGTTATGTAAATAGGCCATGTGAATAGATTTGACCCAAAATTCTCGTGTTGAGACCAGAGTGAGTCGCAATGAGTCTCTGACTGGGATTTGAGAGTCTACTTTTGATTGATTCTAGCTTCAGAGTAGGTTATTAAAAAAACTCGTGGGAATTCCCTAATAGGTAAAGAGGTAAGTTAACCTGTCAGAGACAGTTTTCTGTCTGGGCTCAACCGCGTTTTTAGTCAAAGGATAGCCCCAAAAAAAACGATTCAATGTAGCCATTTTGCTATCTATGGAAGCCGTATTTTTCAAGGCTTCTGTGCATGAGATAGGAGCGGCAACGAGCCCAAAAGGCCTATTTTTAACCAGTCGGTGAGTCAGTCGAATGCCACAGAGTCTCGTTATCAATTTGGTTCCAGAGGCGGCCATTCCTAGAAAATACTTAGACAGCCAGAGCCTGAAAAAACTTTTTTTTACACTTGTTAGCGCTGTTGACACTGAGTTGGGTCGTATTCTGCAGGCAGATAGCCAGAATAAATCGTTTACTATCGGTCCCCTTCAGGTCCCCGATCCGCAAAACGACCGGCTATCTTCCCGCAAGCTCAAATTTTTTTTGCCGCGTAACTCTGCAGTATCACAGCTGCAATATCAGTATGCTGCCGACATTCCCTCGGGCGTTCATTGCTGGTGGCGCATCTCATTTTTGGACGATGCCCTATTTGACGACCTTAGCTATGCATGGGAAAAGCACCTATCTCGGAAAAGTTGGTTTCTAGGCCCTGCCCGACTGCACGTCACGAACCTGTTTTATAAAACTCAGCAGCCCTTGGACTGGGCCAACTGGCAAACCTATCAGCAGCTTTACGAAAGCGCGTCTGATACCCGGCGCGATATTCACCTGCAGTTTATGACCCCGGCCGTCTTTCGACAGGGCAGTTACGATTCCCCACTTCCCACCCGCGATGCGCTGTTCCACAGCTTGCGCAAGCGATGGAATCGATTCAGTGGTCTGGTATTTGCGCCTAGCGTTGTCAATCCGATTGTTCCAGGGGAGTTTAATATTCATACCGTATTAGTTGAAACCACCCAGTCCAAGATTGTGGGCTGTTTAGGACAAATCGATTTCAACATTCTGGGTGAGGTCGATCAGCTGACGCTTAAGCGCATCAATACCTTGGCTGATTTTGCTTTTTATGCCGGCGTAGGACGGAGTAATACGCATGGCATGGGTATTACTCGCCGTACTTAGTTGTTGTGCTTATTTACAGTTCTATCGGCTTCAGTTCGACGCGTTTTGATAGCACTTATAACAAACGTTTGTGCATGATTGCGCATCAGACTGTGTTCTGTGTTTATGGTATAGCTGTACTCGGTGTCCTGACCTAAATGGCGCAAGCCACATAACTCAACTATGGCATTCGGATAAACTGCTCAATTGTGCTGGCAATCTGGTGAATGTCAGGCTGAGCGCTTTTTTTGCGTAAGCGTCGGGTGACAACACGTCGACCCAATCGCTTTTGATCGAGACCTTCGGGTACTGTCACATAAGTCCAGGAGACGTCCGTTCGACGACCGATTTGGTAGTTGATGGCCTTGGACAGCAGCTGAGTCGGTAGCCGACCGCGCTGGAGTAGGACCTGGTCATGGACGCTATCGATACTGATCAGATCTGACGTACCGGCCTGCCGACCCAGCTCGATCAGTAAAGTATTGGTACTGCCCAGCAACCCCTTCCGACTTCTGTAAACGTTGATCTGTTTAATGTCGCTAATTTGGTAATGGGCAATGTTACGGTCCTTAAACCGAGCACGACCTTTTCGAGCTGCGATTTCGTGTGTTACTGTCAGGCGATTGAGCGCTTTGTTAAAAGTACAGGTCGCAATCTCCGGATACAGTCGCGGCACAAATTGTCTTACCAAGATCATCAGGCTACCAAGACCCGTCATCGCCAACGCCGGGACCGGCTCCTGAAACAGGCCGAGCCACAGACCCGCTAACAGCAGAAGCAGTCCCAATCGACCCAACCCTACTAGTAGATAGCTGAGTCCATGGTTGCCTGCATCCAGGAATCGTAAAACGAGTTCGTCCTTGCCTGTGCGAATCTGTCTCAACGCGATATCCCGTTAATACCTATAGCACCTATTACCTATAGCGCCTATTGAAGTGCACCCACGCTTAAACAGACCGAGTTGTTTCTTAGATATAGTCTTACGAACTCAGGCGGGATGCAACTGGAACATCTGTTAGTCAAATGTCCCCAACGAATCGTCCCGTACTGAGTAACGATTGGGGATCGAAGTTTACCTTGAGCTGACGCATGATCCCTAGCCCATTGCCGCTGTATCCCCACACGTCCATCTGCGCTTTGATCGATTTGGGCCCGGCCAACAGACTCAAAAAGCCGCCTGCTGACTGACAGTGCGATCGCATTGTCAGCAACCCCTCGCTCACGTTCTGATTCCCCGAGATGCCCAGCAGCCCTAGCCCTCCCGCATTGTGGACCCGGATACCCCAATCCCCATCAAAAACCTGCGCCGCCTGTTCAAAAAATGAGCTGATTGCCGTCGGCTTCATACCCACCTTTGCTACCACCTCAGCTTGGGCTAACGCTTGCCGTCCCTGCTGCCAAATAGCTGTCTCAATCGGTTCAACCTTTGCACCTGCTGCCGTTGCCAGCGCCCGCAGCCGCCCGATCTGCTCATCCACGCCCTCGGGCAAACCTTCAAACCGCCCCACCAGAGACAACGCCTCTCCCAGCAGCGGTCCACCCACCCAGTCCATCGCTACCGGTGTAATGCCCGCTAGCCGAATCTGCAGAGCTGCCCTAGCAATAGCCTCAGGAGAACCCAACACTTGTACCGTCTGCGTCCGCTCTGGTACAGGGTACAGCTTAAACGTCAGCTCACTGAGTATGGCCAGCGTCCCGTAGGAACCCGTCATCAGCTTCATCAGGTCGTAGCCCGCTACGTTTTTGACCACGCGCCCGCCTGCCTTGGCAATCGCCCCATCGTCCCGGACCATCTGCACGCCTATCAGCAGATCTCGGATGCCGCCGTAGCGTTGCCTGAGCGACCCCGTATCCGCCGTCGCCACAATGCCGCCCAGGGTTGCCGTATCTTCATATAGCGGGTCAATCGGCAGAAATTGATTGTGAGATCGCAACTGCGCCTGCAAATCCTTCAGCCGCACCCCAGCCTGTACCCGCACAGTAAAATCCTCGACCCAGTGAGCGATTACCTGGTTCAGATGCGCCGTACTGATAACGACATCCAACTCGGGCATCAGTCCCCCCCAGCCTAGCTTGGTCCCAGCTCCGCAGGGCAGCATTCGCCAACCCTGGGCGTGGCCTGCCGCCACCACCGCTGCCAACTCCGCCTCCGTGTCTGGAAACACCACCACAGGGATCGTCGGTTTGCCTACGCAGGCCAGGCTGACCTGTTGCCGCCAGTCTGGCGACAGCGTATCCCCCGTTGCTATCTGCGACGGTGTTAGTATCGACGCCAGCTCCGCGGCGATCGCACCCATACCTACCCCCAATCTCTAGACAGCTACAGCCACAGTCCAGTTTAGAGCCCAAGGGTCAGTCTGCTAAAGCGTGACACGGACGCAGTGGGGAGCGGACGAGGCTATTCAATCCCGATTTTTGTCGGACCGCTGCTAGGTGGGTTCGGGGCTGACGTTCTTAGCTTGCGGTAGTCCGCATAAAGCCGGTCCCGCCAGTCCCAGAACGTCCGATACTCCGGTGCGTCCGCCAGCCCCGGCACCCCCTGATCACAGATGCCTGCTGGCAGGTCTACATACTGCGCCGACGGGAATTTGATATACATAGACACGCCCGCCACCGCAAAGTCGGCCAACGTCGGCTGATCGCCCAGCAAGTAGGGGCCTTCCTGGAGCAGCAAACACAGCGCTTCTAGATCCTGACGTAAGATCGCCGTCGCCGATTTGACCGCATCGGGTCCAAACCCAACGCCTGTCCCTAGTAGGTTCAGTACATCGCCCGGAATCGCTCCCACCAAATTTTTCACCAGGTCAGGCGTGGCCGCTGGCAGCAGCGCGGTGCGAAAGTTAGGGTGCTGGTTGAACGCCCCAATCATCACCTTGCGGGCATTCAGCCCAATTGACTCATCGGCCCACGCCTCCATCATCAGCGCCAGCCCGCGTAGCTTAGGCACGACGGGAATGATGGGCCGTTCCGGATACTTACGGTCCAGGTAAAGTGCGATCGCAGTTGAGTCCGCAATCACCTCAGTGCCATCCTTAATCACCGGTACCTGTCGCTGTCCTGACATCTGATACAGCTCGAACTGTCCGACGCCCGGTGTCACCTCTACGGTCTTGTAAGGCAGCGCCTTATAGTCCAGAATCAGCCGCACCTTTTCCGAATAGTGCGACGCTTCAAATTGATAAAGCTCAATCATGATGTCCAGTAGTAATAAGAACGAATAGTTCCACTTGCCCATCCTTCTAGCCTGGCCTGGGCCAAACTTTATCGGCTTTTCCCTTATGTCGGGAAAAGCCGCATGCGGCAGGGATTTTAGAAGATGGCGGCAATGAAACCCCTACAGATTATGACCCACCTGGGGAACCTCCGCGCTTACCCTGCGTCAGAGGGGTTGTTTAACCATTTTTCATGAAGGTTCATTAACCCTTGATGAAAGTGGCGTCACACAACGCAGTTAACGCTCGCTTGTGCGTGTTCCTGAGAAAGATGAGTCTCACCAAGACCTTTAACATCTATCAAGGAGATTGTATGTACACCGTACAACCCAGAAGAATTGCACAAACCCTTTTAGTCAGCCTATTGGCCGTATCTGCAGCCGCAGTCTCCGCCCAGGCCGACAGTTCAGTTGAGATTTTGGTTAAAACCGAGCCCGAAACCGGTGAAATGACCGTTGAGGAAACCCCCGGTGCCGCCCTCGAAGAGACTGTACCCGCAGCCGCGCCCACTGAGCCCATCGAAGCTGACCCCGTTGAAGCCCCAGCCGAAGTTAAGCCTGTTGAGGTCGAGCCCGACGTATCCACTGAGATGCCAGAAGACGGCAGCCCAGAAGACGGCAGCATTGAAGCCACTGAGCCCATCGAAGCCCCGGTCGATGGCACCGTTGAAGCCACTGAGCCCATTGATACAACTGTGCTAACGGTGGTTGAAGTCGCTGGCAGCAGCGACGCCTTCCAAACGCTGACCGCCGCCCTAGAGGCCGCCGAACTGACCGAACAGCTCTCAGGGGAAGGGCCTTTCACCGTCTTTGCACCCACGGACGAAGCCTTTGCGGCCCTGCCCGAAGGCACCCTGGAAGCCCTGCTACTACCTGAGAATAAGGCCGTACTCACCCAAATTCTCTCCTACCACGTCCTCCCTGAGGCGGTCGTATCCACTGATTTGGTTTCTGAGGCTGACGACATCACCACTGTTGAAGGCAGCGATGTCACCCTCTCCGTGGTCGAGAACAGCATCTACGTCAATGAGGCAGCCGTTCTATTGGCCGATATCCCTGCCAGCAACGGCGTGGTTCACATCATCGACCAGGTGATCATTCCCCCAGAACTGCTGTCCTCGCTAAGTTCGGCTGACGCAGAGGAAACACCGGAGGTTTCTGAAGCCCCAAATTCCAGCACTGATGCTGAACTATAGGCTAAACCGCAACTCTCCCCTGACCTTCATGGTCTTGTGAAGGCAGGGGGAGACACCCCCCAAGCCTGTGCAAGCTCTGTAGCGGGTAGACGGCATCCGCTACGGGCAACATGGCTTAAACTCAGTACCTCCCTGGGCTTTTCGAAGTTCAGGGAGGTTTTCTGTGAGGGATCCTACTCGCGGCCCCATCCCATAGGTTAGGCGCAGGAAACCTCATAAGTTCCTCAAATTCTTGCCCTATAAACAGAACAGCGGCGGTAAGCAGAGCTGCCGAACGTTGGCCGATGTCGTTGCCCATAGCTTTGACCACCGCAGTATGGCGGTTCTTACTTGTTCTCAATCTGGGAGTCCTCGCATGAGTTATTGTCTTTGCTGCTGCAGTTCACTGTTACAACATGTTCATCGCGGGAATCTCTATTGGTATTGCCCCAACTGTCGTCAGGAAATGCCAGAGGCACAAGCCCGTGTTTCTGGTGATAGCCCGTTAGGTGACCACCAGAAACACGGTGACCCTTGGGCAGAGGTCGTCTTTAGTCGCGTAGAGGCGACTGCTTAGCGGTCGCCGTGGCGGGAGACGGGTTTGAACCCAGCGTTAGATAGTCATCGAGCGCAAAGGCATCGACCTGAATGGCATCCTCGCGAGCTGCGATCGCAGCCACGGCCATGTCTGCCTGTTCTCCAGAAATCAGACCGGACCGCATCGCTCCCTCAATTTGGTCTAGCAATGACCCAGACGCGAGTACGCTTTCTCTTAGCGCTGTTCTAACCTGTTTGAAAATGGGCTGAGCCCGTACCGCTAGCGCAAAGGCTCTCTCTAATCGTCCGAGAGACTCTTCGGGGTCGGTGGGGATGTAAATGCCTGCCGTCAGCGGTTGTCGGGCAGTGGCATTCTGGACCTGCTGGGCGACTGCCAGCATCTCCGCATCGGTGGGGGGTGCACCCAGCGGCAGCCAGCGTAGCCAGGGCAGCACTACCCGGCGCAGGAAGGGTTGAATCACCGGTATCTGTAGATTCGTCAATAGTCCCTCAAAGGCCAGCTGTACCTGATAGAAACAGGCTTTCAGTGCCCATTCGGCAGCAGGATTCTGTACATTAGAGTCTGCCGAGGCGGTTTCGGCGGTGTAGCGATGGAGCGTTGAGGTTGCCAGGTACATCCCCGAGAGGGCATCGGCAAACCGGCCAGTAATGGCCTCCTGTCGCTTGAGGCGACCCCCATAACCCAGAAGCGCCAAATCGGTCAGGGTGGCAAGCAGCGCTGACGACCAGATCAGTTTTTGAGTCGACCGCGCAGCCGTCCCGGTCATTGAGGTTCGCACCAGTCGGGCCTGAGTCAGGCTCAGCGTAATCGCCCGAACCAGATTCCTTGTGGTGGTTCTCAGATGTTGCCAGAGGGCCCGGTCAAAGGTGGCAAGATCGTGGTTTTCGAGTGCAGTAATCTCGTCGAAGACCTGCGGATGGGCACGAATCACTCCCTGCCCAAAGATGATCATTGATCGGGTAAGAATATTAGCCCCTTCAACCGTGATCGGAATCGGAATAGCCGTGTAGATGTTGGCCAGCAGGTTGCGCGGCCCCCGGCAGATGCCTGCACCGCCTAGAATATCCATGCCGTCATTGACGATCTGGCGCGAACGTTCGGTGAACTGATACTTGGCAATGGCCGACACCACAGCCGGCTGTTCGCCCCGATCCACCGCGCCGACGGTATAGCGACGGGCGGCTTCGAGCAGATAGGTCAGTCCGCCAATCTCGGCCAGGGGTTCGGTGACGCCCTCAAACCGGCCAATGGGTAGGCCAAACTGGTGCCGTACGGTGGCGTAAGCGCCGGTGACGCGGGTGACCAGCTGGGCAATGCCGGTACAGGTGGCCGGGAAGCTCACTCCCCGCCCGGCGGCCAGGGTCTGCATCAGCATCCGCCAGCCCCTACCGGCTTGGTCGAGCCCGCCGATAATCTGGCTGGCTGGAATCACTACATCTCGCCCCTCAATGGGTGAATTGTAGAATGGCACCCCCATGGGATCGTGGCGACGGTCGATCGTGACACCGGGAGTGGCCGCTGGCACAAGCGCGCAGGTAATACCCACGTCTTTGCCCTTACCCAGCAGATTGTCCGGATCCTGTAGGCGGAAGGCCAGACCGATCAGCGTTGCGATCGCACCCAGGGTGATATATCGCTTTTTCCAGTTGAGCCGCAGATACAGCTCGCCGTCTTCCTGGCTAAATAGCGTGCCGCTGGCCGTCAGGCTGGCCGCATCAGACCCCGCGTTGGGCTCGGTCAGGGCAAAGCAGGGCATCGCCTCACCGCGAGCGAGCGAGGGCAGGTAGGTTTGCTTTTGAGTCGGAGTGCCGTAATGCAGCAACAGCTTGGCTGGGCCGAGGGAATTGGTCACCCCCACCGTAGCGGTATGGACAAACGAGCGGGAGGCCAGCTTCACCATGACCGCACTGTAGGCCGCATTCGAGAAACCCAGCCCGCCGTACTCAGGCGGAATCATCATGCCAAAGAAGTGCTCCTGCCGCAGGTAGTTCCACACATCGGGCGGTAGGTCCTTACGCTGGTGAATCTCCCAGTCAGTGGCCATTTGGCAAACGGTCTCCACCGGACCGTCTAAAAAAGCCTGTTCAGCTTCAGTGAGAACGGGGTCGGGTTCCCCCATCAGTTTGGCAATATCCGGCTTCCCCGAAAACAGCTCACCATCGACCCAGACGGTCCCGGCTTCAATGGCCGCCCGCTCGGTTTCAGAAATCTGTGGCAACCAGCCCCGCCGCTCAATCAGCCGCATCAGCGGAGCGGTGAGCAGCCGCTGCCGTAACCAGGGAAGGTTCAGCATCAGCGCCAGCAGACCGAAAGCCACCCACAGCCATAGCGACAACTGCCATAGGGTTTGACCAACCCCCAGCCACACCGCTGCGTATACGGTCCAGGCCCAAAGCGGGACACCGAAATAGGCCAGCGGCAGAAAACAAATGCCCGGCAACAGGCTCAAAAGCAGTCGCACAGCCATGATCAAAGCCTCCCTAAATCGAGTCGTTCAAACACGCCCGCCACGCCCATGCCGCCGCCCACGCACATGGTGACCATTCCGTAGCGCACGTCACGTCGCTTCATTTCATGGAGTAGGGTGGCGGTGAGCTTGGCTCCGCTGCAGCCAAGGGGATGACCCAGGGCAATCGCGCCGCCGTTGACATTGACGATGGCCTCGTCCAATCCCAGCTTGCGAATCACCGCCAGGGTTTGTGAGGCAAAGGCTTCGTTCAGCTCAATTAGACCGATGTCATCTAGCTTTAGCCCGGTCTGGCGGAGCACTTTTGGAATGGCCTCGACCGGGCCAATGCCCATGATTTGGGGTGGCACGCCGACGACGGCAAACCCGAGCATGCGGGCCATCGGCGTCAGGTTGAGCGCCTTGCGCTGGGCTTCACTGACCAGCAGCGCCGCGGCCGCCCCGTCTGATCGCTGTGAAGCGTTCCCAGCCGTGACGGTGCCGTCCCGACGGAAGACGGGCGGTAGCGCGGCTAGGGCCTGCAGGCTCGTATCGGCACGGGGACCTTCGTCAATTTGAAAAACGGTATCGGTCGTCTGCGGGGCGTCCCGGTCGGTCTGGGTGGTGGTCTGAACCTGAATGGGCACAATCTCTTCAAAAAAGTGCCCGGCCTGGATCGCATCAATAGCGCGCTGGTGAGATCGCAAGGCAAACCGGTCCTGATCTTCCCGAGACACGTCAAACTGCTCAGCCACATTCTCAGCTGTCAGCCCCATGGTGGTGTACACCTCAGGCGCATCCTGCAGCAGCGCCAGGTTGGGCGACCAGCCGTGACCGCCCATGGGAATCAGGCTCATAGACTCGGCCCCGCCCGCAATCATCACCTCGGCCTGCCCGGTGGCGATCGCCTGATGTGCGATCGCAATCGTCTGCAGCCCCGAAGAACACAGCCGGTTCACCGTCATGCCAGGGACCGAGTCAGGCAGCCCTGCCCGATGCGCGACCAATCGACCCAGGTTGTAGCCCTGCTCGGCCTCCGGCATCGCACAGCCCATGATCACATCTTCGACCAGAGCCGGGTCCAGGGTGGGTGTCGCCGCCAGCAGCGCCTTGACCACAGCCGCGCCCATGTCATCGGGGCGGACCTGCCGCAGCTGACCGCGCGGCGCTTTGCCCACGGCAGTTCTCAAACTATTCACGATGTAGACAGGTCTCATAGCGGTCTCCTTACTCTGAGCCAAGCGTGATCGAAAGGGAGCGGTCGAATGCGCTTGATTGTGCGTTCTAGTTTCTTAGGGGCTTTTTGTACTTCAACATATGGGCAATCCGGGTCTGGGTTTCGGGCCGTTGCAGCAGCGGCAAAAACGTCTCGCGCTCTAGCCGCAAGAGATCAGCCTGCGAGACCAATGTCGGCCCACTCAGCCCACCGCCCGTCATCACATAGGCCAGTCGCTCAGCCAAAAATCGGTCGTATGCAGAAATGTAGTGCCCCTGCGCCATCACCTGGGCGGCATGCAGCAGCTTGGCGTAGGCCGGTTGCCCCAAGGCCCACAGCCGGGTCGGCGGCATCGGGGGTCGGTAGCCCTCACGGTCCAACCGCAGGACCTCAGCCTTGGCAACCGTCAATCGCCGATCGCCGTCCATCACCACTTGAGTACAGACGGGCAAGAAGCCTAACGCCTGCGCCTCAGCCGCGCTTCCAGCAACGGTGGCGGTGCCAACGGTCTTGAAGGCTTTAAACAGGAAGGGAAAAATGTGCTGCGGATCGTCACTGGCGGCCTGCTCGGAGGCCCACTGCACTAGCCGCATTACACCGCCCGCCCCTGGAATCAGGCCCACGCTGAGTTCAACCAGGCCAACATAGCTCTCGGCAGCGGCCACCACGTGGGGGCAGGCCATGATCAGCTCGCAACCACCACCCAATGCGCGTCCCTGCACGGCGGCCACGATGGGTTTGTGGTAATAGTGCAGCCGCTGCATCAGGGTTTGAAATTGGCTCAACAGCGGCGCTAATCCGTTCGGCCCGGCCTGGGCCGCAGCCGCCATTTCGGCCAGATTCGCCCCGCCCGAGAAGTGGGCGCTGTCATTGCCAATGACCAATCCCCGATAGCTGTTGTGGTCGAGCAGATCGAGTACCTGACTCAAGCCATTGACCACGGGCGTGCTCAGCGTGTTGCCCTTAGAGCGAAACTCATACAGCACCACGCCCTCTCCCAGGTCAATCAGGGCGGCCTCGGCGTTTTGCCACAGTTGGCGCTGGGGTCGCGTTTTGAGCGTCGATAGCTCAATCTGCTCCGTCGGCTGTTCAACCGCAATCTCACCCGTCGGGCCGATCACGGTCTGAGCCGATAGCAGATGGGCCGGAACGCGGTCAGGTGAGTGATAGAAGTGCCCCTCCCCCACCGCTGACATCTCGTTCACCCAACTCGGAATGCCATAATCCTTCGCCTGTAAGTCATATAGCACCTGGTGAAAGCCCAACACATCCCAGATCTCGAAGGGACCTAGCTGCCAACCAAAGCCCCACCGCATTGCCCGATCGACGTCTGCGGGGCTGTCGGCAATCTCAGGCAGGCGACAGGCACTGTAGCTCAGCAGATCGAGCGTTAGCTGTCGGAACAAATCGCCTGCTCGACCCGGCAGGGCATATAGGGCTTGCAGCCGCTCAGGCAACGCGAGTTGAGACAGAGACTCAATGCCCGGCAGATCGAGCGCGGCGGCCGGTTGGTACACCAGTGTTCTGGGATTCACCGACAGAATGGATCCGCCTACTTTTTTGTAAAATCCCTGTCCGGCCTTCGCGCCCAGCGCCCCGCCGCTCACTAGCTGCCTTAGCAGTTCGGGAACCTGAAAGATATTTCGGCGCTCGTCTTCAGGAATGGCCGGATACAGATTGTCGGCCACTCGCACCAGCGTATCAAGCCCTACTAGATCCGCCGTGCGGAAAGTGGCTGACTTGGGCCGACCCACGAGTTCTCCGGTCAGAGTATCGACCGCTTCAATGGTGTAACCGCCCTCGCTAACTGCCCGAATGCCGGTGAACGTTGTCAATAGGCCGATACGGTTCGCGATAAAGTTCGGCGTGTCTTTGGCGATCACGACGCCCTTACCCAAATGGAGCTGGGCGAACCACTGCAGCCGCTCGATGACGGCCTGGTCAGTCTCGGGAAGCGGAATCAGCTCTAGCAGTTTCAGGTAGCGGACGGGGTTGAAAAAATGGGTACCGAGGAATCGCTGCTGGATGGTTTTGGGTAGGTCAGCTGCGATCGCACCCAGCCGAAGCCCGCTGGTATTCGAAGAAATGACCGTCTCGGGTAAAACCACTTCGGCAACGCGGGCCATTATCGCCTGTTTGATGTCCAAGTCTTCAACCACCGCCTCAATCACCCAGTCCACCTGGCTCAGCTGTCCCCAGTCACTGTCGTAGTTGCCACAGTGAACCCGGCGGGCCGTCCCAGGCGTAAATAGAATTGGCGGCTTCTGCTGTTGAGCCTTTTTGAAAGCCCCTTCAGCCAGGGCACTCTTATGAGTTCCCGGCGCAGCCAGATCTAACAGATAGACAGTCAGTCCTGCATTGGCCAGGTGAGCGGCAATTTGGGTGCCCATCACCCCAGCGCCCAAAACCGCTGCGGAACGAAATGGTTTGAACATAGCCCGTCCTCCTAAAGGCGGCCCAAAGCCGGTTTGAGCCTGTGAAAAAGATGCAGATCTTCAGCTATGAATGGACCTGGGCCGGTCTGAATCGCTGATTGGGAGATGGCGGCACATCAACCCTAGCCGAGCGAGGGGGCTGAGGTCGCTGGTAGAGTTGGCGAATATCGGCTGCCAGCGCCCTGTAAAGTTCAGCACGGCAAAGTTCAGCACGGCCCTCCGGCTGTTCGAAGGATGACAGCACCGCTGGGGCTGGCATGACCAGACGAAATGCTTTAATCGTGGATCCGCGAGATAGCGACCGATTCACCCGATCGACCAGAGTCTGATACCGCGCCAGCACCTTGGGGTGACTTAGCGCCCATTCGGTCGGTCGCTGCTGCCAGCCCAGCGTCGCCAAATCAGGAACAATCAGGGCCCCACAGAACTTTTGCCCAGGACCCACCACCAGCGCCTGCTGTACTAACGATGACTGACGCAGCGCGGCTTCGATCGGCAGTGGGGCAACGTACTTGCCAATCGAAAGCTTAAACAGAGACTTTTTGCAGCTGTCAATCACCAACAGCCCGTCTGCGGAGAAGTGCCCTCGATCGCCCGTATGAAACCAGTCATGGCTGAAAGCCGCCGCTGTGGCCGCAGGCGCATTCCAGTAGCCCTGCATCACATAGGGACTGTTAACCAAAATCTCCCCGTCCTCGCTGACTGCCAGCGTCACCCCTGGAATAGGAATACCGACGCTACCGGCCTGGTTCCACTGAGGATCGTCAATGGGTTTAGTCGTCGTCAGCACAGAGCTGGTTTCGGTCAGCCCATACCCCTGTAAGACGGGTAATCCCATGGCCGTTAGCAGATTTGCAACCTGGGCAGGCAGCGCGGCACCCCCGCAAACAACAAACCGTAGCCGTCCTCCCAACTCGTCTAACCAGCGATGCCAAATCAGCTGCCGTGCCAGCCAAAGTTGGCTCCGGTCAAACCACCCTAGGGGCTGCCCCAGCTGATGCCGTTGGGCGACCTGCCAGCCCCAGTTAAAGAGACTGAACGCGACTCCTGACAGCTGTTTTTCGCCGCTCGCAATCGTTTCTACGAATCGCTCTAGCAGCCTGGGGACGGTGATAAAAACAGTTGGCTTCACCGCTTTAAGGTGTTTCATTACCCGCTTGGGGTTTGAGAAATAGACCGTATGACCGTAGGCCAGATGCCCAAAGAGAAACGAGCGGGCAAACACGTGGGTCAACGGCAGGAACGACAGGGCCGTCTCTCGATGCGTCAGCCCCGGCATGCTGTTGAAGGCGGCTAAAATGTTGCCTGACAAATTTTCGTGGGTTAATCTGGCCCCCAGAGGCTGCCCGGCTTCATCAATGGTATAAACAATCGTAGCGAAATCCTGCGCAGAGAGTCGAGCCCGCAGTGCTGCGGGTGTTGTTGTTAGCGTTAGTCGTCCTCGATTCTGGATTGTCCCTAGGGTGACGATATGGCTGCCGCCGGGGCCAGGTTTGTCTTCGCTGGGCGGGCACGTTCCTCGATTAGAGACGTAAAGCGAGGGCGCTTTTCCATCGCCCAGTACCACGAGCCTGAGCTGAGGTAGACTCGCCAAATCGGGCCATAGCTTTTCTAGGAGTGACTGACGTTGAATAAAAAGAACAGTCGGCGCCACTGCTTTGAGAATAGCGCGAATATCCACTAGCGACAGAGTCGGGTCAATCGGAACAGTCACCAGGGCGGCTAACAGGCTGCCGACATCAGCCAACGCAAAGCCGATGTCGTTATCCAGCAGCAAGATCGCCCGCTCACCTGGTCGTCGCCCGGCATCCGCTAATCCTAGGGCTAGCGCTTCCACGCTCTCTCGAAATTCAAGCAGGGGCCAGGTTTGCCAGCCCTGAGGTGTCCACTGATTGAGCGTGCCGGGCTCGGTGCGATCGCACCCCATATCTAGCAGCGATGGCAGCGTATGACCCAGTTGAACCTGTCCTAAATCTGGCGGTGCAGTGACTATCTTTTGCAGCCGTAGCGGCAGTGGGTGGGCCCCGTGAATATCGACCGGCAAGACAGGTTGAGTGACCATAGACACGCTAGAAGAGAATTATCTCTTCTTTCTCCGTAGCGTCAAATAGTTTACGACTGGCACCTTTGCAACTAGAGCTGTTCGAAGGGTGTAGCTGGAGAACAGGGTGCGTAGCGATAGGCTGCCTATTTCAATCATGCCACAGTCGCCCTTTGATTAAGCATTCTAGCGGTTGTTACTTAACGAAAAGATAGGTCAATCGGCGTTACAGAAGAAGTCTGTTCTATCCAGGCCAAAATATCGTCCAAAATTTTACCATCATGGCATTCCGTTAATAGCGCACATCTAGCACTGTCATAGGACCGCCAGCGTTTATAGGCGCTACCGGCTTGGTCAAAATACGCCGCCGCTCTTGTCGAACAATTTAGCGAGTCGGTACTGCCGTACAGCATCAGAAGCGGGACCTGTAGGGCATCTGCCTGCTCGAATAGCTGACGCGCAGCCATTGACGTCTCGGCCAGGAGCCGAGCGGTCACGCAACGGTGACGCAGTCGATCGTGGACCTGAGCAAGGGCCACCGCCTGACCACGGGCCGAGGCTTGCTGCCTGCGCCCCAGAGATAGGGGAAACGTTGGCCACAGCCGGGAAAACAAACAACCGCCGAGCCGATTGAGAAGAGAAATCTTCACTTGGCCGACAGGGGCATCTGCGATGACCAACCCGGCCAACCCGGCTGAATGCTGATGCGCAAACGTCAGTGCCAGTAAACCGCCAACGCCCTGCCCCATCAGGTAACAGGGCACAGCCGGTTGGGCTGGGCATATCCGGCGCCAGAACAGCTCAAGGTCAAGACACAAAGTTGCCCAGCTATCGGTATATCCGCGCGGTCCCGGCGAGCGACCATGCCCACGCAGGTCCAAGGCATACACCCCATACCCAGCAGCAGTCAGCCGATTGGCAAAGTTACTAAACAGGCGGCTATGTTCCCCTAGCCCATGGATCAGGATAACGACCCCCTCTAACTGCGCAGGTTGCCACTGCTGATAGTACAGCTCTAGTCCGTCAGCACCGACAAACCAGTCTTCTTGGTGGGTAACGGCCTGGGTGGAACTTGGCCAGGGGCCAAGCTGTTGCTGTAATGTTTGGAGGGCTGTTGCGATCGCACCTCGCGATCGCTCCGTGGCAAAATAAAGAGGATGAGGACGCTGACTGACAACGTGAACATAGTCAGCCGTCACCTTGGAGAGGTCCCATTCTTCAGTTGAAGGGGCATCTATCAACAGCGGTTCGGGGCAGTCGCCCACTAGCGTGTGCTCAAAAAAGAGCAAACTGAGCCCATAGATATATTTGGCAATCAGCGGAGGCACATGAGAACGCTGAAACTGTTCATGTTCTGTCAGCTTAAAAGCATCTAGAAGCTGATGCAGATTATAGCTGTGGGGCTTGCCCTCAATCACGACCAGGGACTGCTCGGATCCCTGCAGCTGGGTAAACAGCTGAATTGCCTCAAATACCATTGGAGCAGCTTTGTCACCGCTACCTGCAACCATCATCACCGGGATATCAATCTGGCTGAGCTGCCTCAGGTCAAATAGGCCACTGCCGACCGGGTCAAGCGCCAGCACCGCCCGGACGCGTTCGTCTTTAAGCGAGGGTTGAGCGTTCAGATCGAGTGCTCGGCACTGCAACAACATCGATAGATTGAGTGGGTCGATACCCGATTGGCAAGTCCGCTGTAAACGGGCCAGGTCAACTGTCGCCCCGGCCAGCGTCAGTGCCGTATAGCTGCCAAAAGACTGCCCTAGCACACCCACCGACCGTAGATTAAGCTGTTGACCGTAGTGAGACAGATTGAGCCGTTCTAGCTCATCGAGAATGGCAGTCACGTCCCAAGGGCGATAGAAAAACTCCTGTAGATGGAAGAGCTCCTGTGCCTCGCCCGCCAACATCCTGCGCAAATGCGCCAAATCACTGCCTGGATGCTGGGGAAGCGCCACATAGTAACCGTGGGATGCCAGATGCTGAGCATAGAGGGTCAGATTTTCAGGTGAGCTGGCCAGTCCATGGGAAATAATGACAACGGGCGTACCGCCCTTTCGCCACCGTTCAGGACGATACACCATAGCGCGCCCCGTTCGCAGCTGAGCGGATGCCTCGACAGTAGCGCCCGCTGCCACAGAGGATTCGCAGCGAGGCCGATATTTGACGATCAGCACATCTCGCCGCACCGGATAAGAACCGGGTCGACTTATCTGTGTGTAGCCCCGCAGCGACAGTAGCGGTGTCGATGATGGGGCCGGAGTCTCTGTTCGCTGCGACAACTCTGAAACCATTTTTTCGGTTGCCCGCAGTAGCAAATCCGTTCGCATTGCGATCGACAACAACCGATCCACGCGCAGCGCCGCTTGCTGAGACAGCCGATATAGCAAACTGAGCAGCGAAAACCCTGCTTCGCTTGAGACCAGATCGGTTAAGGCATCCCGTAGTCGTGTCTGATTGAAGGCATCAACCGGCCAGTCGATTAAGGTACTCAGCTGCTGCAAGAGTTGCCGCCCAACCGCTGTTTGAAAAAAGCGTTCGAGCTTAGGCGAACTCAAACTCAGCGGCATCTCTAATAGCTCACGGCATTGACTGACGGCCGTACGGCTTGCGCCGGGAGTATCAACAATACGACCATAGAGTTCACACGTTTGACTCGCAACGGATGCCAGGCGCTTCACCTCAAGCGTTCGTAGAATATGCTGTCGCCCCTGCTGCAACCGACAGAGAGTGGCCTTTTTTATTTGACTCAGCAACCTCTGTAGCCAAGCCAAGCCGCGTCTATAGAGAACCGACTGAGACATATTTATTCACTGAATTGGGGGATTATCGGTGCAAAATCCACCAGGTATTGGATCACCTCTAGACTAAGACCGGTCGTTTCTGCGGCTAGACTAGGCGGCTACCAGCGATCTACAGATTATCTGGGTGGGTTAGCCACTCAAGCGTCGCAAAACGAAAAGCTGAAGCGTTAACTTTATCTTGACCGATTTCGTTCGAGACTGATTCGACTTGTAAAGAAAATGAAAATTCTATCTTAGCCGGGTCGAATTTTATTTTAGACGGATCGGTAGACTCAGCGCCCCTCTTAACATCCTCATACTTTCCTCAACATCTTTGTCTATGCTTATGACGTTGCGCCTTCGATACCCATGCAATATCTCTACTGCTTCGCTAATGTCAGCCTTGTTCTGAGGGTTATCCATCGCTTAGCACAATATTCGTCACCAAGAACAAATGGCCTCACAGTGCTATACATGGGCGATCGCTGGGTGCTGCGGATTTTGCTGAATAACGATTGGCCTTACGATAACCGTCAGGATTTGTTGGCTTTTCTAGATGAAAATGGGGTACGCCATCAGCCTCAACCAAACTTAAGCGCGGCGCTAGTTGCCTTAGACAAAGGCCAATCAGTAACCCAGGTGATGAATCAGTACCATGTCGTGATTGTGTCTCATGGCAAACCTGAAATCCAGGAATTACACGTATTTAGGGAGCGCTTTGTAGAAGGATTGGGATACTGTCCCCAAAGCCTGGCTTAGAAAGTTAACTTACTTTAATCGTATGTAACAGATATATTGAGAACGGTTAAGCTTTAGTGAAGTCGAGCGTACAGGAAGTTTTAGGACACCCTGCGCGCACCAGGGCTTTCCTATCCTTTTGGCATCTGTAGACTATGTCACAGGCCGTTTTGACCGCTCCTTTGCCTGCGCTGGCGGAGGTGATTGATTCTCGTTTCTTGACAATCTCCTCAGAGATGACGCTGCAGGCCGTTGCCCTGTTGATGGGCTCAGTTGGTGCCACCTGTAACTGCTCTGCAGTTGGAGCATCCCCAATTTGGATGCCAGCAGCCGTCCGCTACGGAGTCGTGCTGGAGGGCTCGCAGTTGGTGGGGCTCCTGACACAGCACGATTTAGTCCATTTGACAGCTACAGGGGTTGATTTTGCGACAGTCCAGGTTGCAGAGGTCTTACGGCCCTGCCCCACTAGGCTGACACTACCGTCGCAGCACACGTTGTTGTCAGTGTTATCCCTGCTTTGCCAGGAGCAGGTTACGGTTTTGCCCGTGCTAGACAGCGGCCACACTGTAGTGGGCGTAATCACCCACGAGAGTATCCGTCAGGTACTGCAGCCAGCTCATTTTCTGCAATGGCAGCGAATCTCTGAACACATGACGACTGAGGTCCTACAGGCGTCGCTCGATACCTCCTTGGCTGAGGTTATCCGCAAAATGGATGCTTGCAGCGTTAGCTGCGTTGTGATGACTGAGCATGTTCAGGACAACGTCTATCCCTTAGGGATGATCACAGAACGCGATGTTGTTCAGTTTCTGGCGCTGGGGCTAAATCTTGCCACCACCCAGGCCCAAGTGGTGATGAGTCAGCCCGTCTTCGAAGTGAGCCCAACGGATTCGTTATGGACGGCCCATCAACAGATGATGCAGCGGCACCTGAGACGGTTAGCGGTGTGCGATCGCACGGGTCACCTAGTCGGTCTAATTACCCAAGCGCAGCTGCTGCAGGCGTTGAATCCCACTGAAGTCCTTGGGGTAGTTGGGGGTCTGCAGCAAACCGTTGAGGCTCAAACGGCGGAGTTGCAGCCCCTCAATGAACGATTGCAGCAAGAAATTGAACAACGTCAGCAGATCGAAACCGAGCAACAAGCTGCTTTGATTCATCAGGCTCATCTCTATCAGCAGGTTGCGGCCGAGCTGGCTAAACGTCGACAGGTTGAGCAGCAAATTTATTTTCAGGCCCGGTTGCTGGCTGCGGTCGAACAGGCTGTGATCGCCACCGACCTAGAGGGCAAGATTATTTACTGGAACCCGGCCGCTGAGACGGTTTATGGTTGGTCGAGCGAGGCTGTGCTTGGGCGGCAAATAGCGGATGTCACACTGGTTGCAGACAGTCACGCTAAGGCAGCTAAAGTGATGCGTCAGCTGCAGATTAGAGAATCATGGGCAGGGGAATTTCAGGTCCAGCGGCGCGACGGCAGCATATTTTGGGCTGCCGTCACCAACGCACCTATCTGTGACGAGAGCGGCCAACTGATCGGCATCGTGAGCGTTAGCAACGATATTAGCAATCGTAAAGCCGCAGAAATGCAGCTTCAGGAAAGTGAAGCCATCCTCCGCAGCTTTTTTGATAGCGCGCCCATGATGATGGGGGTTGTGGAGCTATTAGAAGACGATATTCTGCACATTTCTGACAATGCCGTTACGGCCAGTTTATTTGGCCTTACGCCAGATGCCATGCGACATCGACGTGCCAGTAGTCTGGGCGTACCGCCCAATATACTACAGATGTGGATGGCCTACTACCGCCAGGCAGAGCAAACCCAGCTGCCAGTCAGTTTTGAGTACCGTCATGCCGTAGATGGGTGCGATCGATGGCTATCTGCCACCGTCGTTAATATTTTACAGACCGTTGACTGCTCCAGATTTGCCTACCTCGTTGAAGACATTACCCAGCGGAGACACACCGAAGCCAGAATTCAGGAACAGGCTGCCCTAATCGACATTGCCACCGACGCCATTCTCGTTCGCGACCTTGATAATCGGATTCTTTTTTGGAGTCATGGAGCCGAGCGGATGTATGGCTGGCAGCACCAGGATGTGGTAGGAAAAAATCTCGACAATATTCTAAATCCTGAGTATTCGCCCCAATTAAACGCGGCCTGGCAACAGATTCTTGCTCAAGGCAAGTGGCAGGGCGAACTCGTCAAGCAAACTCGGACGGGCGTAAAACGAGTTATTGAAAGTCGCTGGACGCTGGTCCGTGATAAAGCCGGACAGCCCCAGTCTATTCTCTCAGTTGATACTGATATTACTGACAAAAAGACACTAGAAGCCCAGTTCTTGAGAGCCCAACGGTTAGAAAGCCTGGGTACGTTGGCTGGCGGTATTGCCCACGATCTCAACAACATGTTGACGCCGATTTTGGCCAGTGCAATGCTGCTGCCGATGCTGCTGCCGGACGTTGATGAAAGAACGCAGGAACTGCTAGATATTTTAATCAAAAGTACGGAGCGGGGGGCCGCGTTAGTCAAACAGGTGCTAACCTTTGCCCGAGGCGCAAACGGCAAGCAGGCTATTCTCTCAATGAAAGACCTTGTTGCTGAGATTGAGCCATTGCTCAAGAGCACGTTTCCAAAAGCAATTAATATCTCAACTGTGATTGCACCCGACCTATGGAGTATTCAGGGAGACGAGACCCACCTGCACCAGGTCTTGATGAATCTCTGTGTGAATGCTCGTGATGCCATGCCGGATGGCGGTACGCTGACAATATTGGCACAAAATATTCGGCTCGATGAAGTTGCCACCCAGCTTAGCCCGGACACCCAGATTGGCCCCTATGTAGTCGTCACGGTCACAGACACTGGCACGGGTATGCCGCCGGAGGTCTTAGACAAAATATTCGATCCGTTCTTTACGACCAAGCAGCCTGGACGGGGTACTGGTTTGGGACTTTCCACTGTAGTCGGCATTATAAAAGGCTACGGTGGATTTACTCAAGTAACCAGCCAAATTAGCCAGGGAACCCAGTTCAGCGTATATTTACCAGCGACTAACGCAGACATTATCCCCACAACCAACAGACCTGCCCTCCCCCACGGTCAAGGACAGCTGATCCTGGTGGTGGATGATGAAGCCTCCATCCGAGAGACGGTGAGCGCGGTTCTAGAAGTGTACAACTATCGAGTTCTCACTGCCCGCGATGGTGCTGAGGCCGTGGCCGTTTATACCGATCATCAACAGGCCATTGATGTTGTGTTAATGGATATGATGATGCCCAAAATGAACGGTGCCTGTTCAATCCGAGCGCTGCAAGCGATCAATTCGCGTGTGAAAGTAGTGGCCACCAGCGGATTACTGGCAAGCGAAGAGCGGACGGGCGACGTTGAGCCCCGCCCGCTGGCGTTTTTGTCCAAGCCCTACACCCACGAAAGCTTGATCAAGACCCTAAACCATGTCCTTACCCAAGCCCCTCCGCAGTGATTAGGTGCTAACAAATACGGGGAAGCTGTTCACCACTAAGAAAGTCTAGTAGGCGCTGCGAACCGACTGCATTCTGTAGCACGACCTGGGCAATCTGGATATCGGCCACCTTCCCGATCAGCGTGGCCGTCCGGTTAAACTCACGCAGGCAGGCGAGTGCAGTCTCGGCAGCGGCAGCAGGCACAAACGCAACAAATCGACCTTCGTTGGCAACATAGAGCGGGTCCAGCCCCAACAGCTCGCAGGCCCCCTCAACCTCCTCGTCCACAGGAATAGCCGCTGCATCCAGATGAATGGATCGCTGAGCAGACAGGGCAATTTCGTTGAGTGCGCTGGCGAGTCCACCTCGAGTGAGATCACGCAAACAGTGGACCGGGCATTGTCGGACTAATGCTAGAACTGGTGCAGTCAGGGCCGCCGAATCACTGCTGACAGTGGTTTCAAACGTGAGCCCGGCGCGAGCTGACAGAATGGCGATGCCGTGGCGGCCGATATCACCGCTAACAATCACGGCATCTCCGACTTGTACAACATCAGGACCGATCGGAGCATCCTGCTCGATCACACCAATGCCAGCCGTGTTGATAAAAAGACCATCGCCCTTACCCCGGTCAACAACCTTTGTATCACCTGTAACGATGCGAACCTGGGCCTGCTCAGCAGCGGCCTTGATGGACTGGACAACGCGCCACAGCGTCTCCATCGGCAGCCCTTCTTCTATGATCAAACTCAGGCTCAGGTAGCGCGGGCGGGCACCGGCCATCGCCAGGTCGTTGACGGTGCCGTGAACGGCCAGCGAGCCAATATCACCACCCGGAAAGAACAGCGGCGTGACCACATAAGAGTCAGTCGTGAACGCTAACCGCTGCCCCGACAGCGTCAGGCTGGCGGCGTCATGCTGCCACTCGGGTTCGGGTTGAAAAACGGCCAGAAACATCTCTTGAATAAGCTGATGCATCAACCTGCCGCCGCCCCCGTGGGCCATCAGCACATGGGGATAGCGCTGTAGGGGAATGGGACAGGTCACGCTAACGGGGTTCAACTTTGCGGCCCTCCTGGATTTGATCGCTGGGATGTAGGATCACCTGTTCTCCCCGTTCTAGACCAGTTTCAACTACGGCAGCTGAGGGGCTACGCTGGCTGAGGGTAATCTCCCTGGGGTAGGCGCGACCTGATTTAACCACAAAGACGCACCAGCTTCCACCGCAGCGATAAAGGGCGCTAATGGGCACCTGCAGAGCGTCGTTGCTATCCCAGATAACAATTTGAGCTTCGACGCGGAAACCGTCACCTAGGGCAACCATTTTGTTCTCAAACGTGCCAACGATGTTGACGCGCTGTTCTTCGACCCCCAAAGCGGAGACTTCGGTAAAGGCGGCAGGCTCGACTGTGCTGACGGTGCCAGTCAGCGTTTCGCCCCCGCCCCACTGTTCGATCAGAATTGGGTCGCCGGGTTCAATCTTAACCGCATCGGCAGAGAGCACGTCGATTACCAGTTCGATCTGGTCGGGGTCGCCCAGTTCAATCAGTGGGTCACCCGCCTGGACAAACCGAGCACTGGCCTCTGGGACTCGTAGGACCGTTCCAGTAGCCGGGGCGGTCAGGGTAGTGCGGCGAGCTTCGTCGGCCAGGTTGGCCAGTTCGGCCTCGACTCCGGCAATCTGAGCGCGGTAGGCATCGACGAGATAGTCCGGATCCTGCTGCTGGGCACGGAGCAGGGGCACTGCCTCTTCGGCAGCGGCGACGGCGGCGGTAGCGCTGTCGCGTTCGCGTTGGGCAGCCTCTAGGGACCGGGCCAGTCGGGTAGTCTCTAGCTCGGCGGCTTCTCTGGCCTGCCGGGAGATGGCACCGCGAGCTTCTAAATCCTGGGCGCGATCGCGATCTCTTCTGGCCTGCTCTAGCGCCGCCTGTACCTGGGCCACCTCAGCTGCTGCGGCCTGCTGGGTTGCCTGGGCAGACCGTAGCTGAGCCTCGGCCTGGGCCAGCTCTTCCGATTTGGGTCGCTGGGTTTCGACGCCCGCCAGCTCGGCCTGGAGCGATCTCAACCGAGCCTGGGCCGCCTGCACCTGTGTGTTCAGCGGCAATGGGTCAATCTGAGCGACGACTCTATCTGCCGTGACCGAATCGCCCGGCTCTAGTTCAATCCGCTGTAGCCGACCGGCTACAGGAGCCGCCACGATGTAGCGGTCCTCCACGCGGGTTTTACCCTCAGCATCCACCGTCACCTGGAACGACCCCTCCGTCACCTGGCCGACATCGACGGGAATCGGCGCAGGGCGAAAGGCAAGAGCCACCAGGACGGTGACACCCAGGCCCGCTAGCCCATAGGGCAGCCAGCGTGGCAGTCGTCGGGGATGAACGTCCTTTTGTGGCGAATCCGTCTGTGGTTCGGTCGAGGGCGCGGGGTGAGGCTTACGCAGCCGCAGTGGCCAGAAACGGGGGATTTTGAGCTGGTCCATGGTGTTACCTCACTCACGGGTTTTCAGTACGGCAATTAGGTCAAGGCGGTTGAGTTGGCGACGAATCAGGTAGCCCGACACCAGGGCCGCAGCGCCCACCACCACAAAGGCAAAGGCATAGCTAGCGGGCGTTACCACCAGCGGCAGGCGAAACAGCTCCCAGCTGTAGGCATAGGCCGTCAGTGCGGCCAGTCCGTACCCCACAGCAAAGCCCACGGGCAGCGCCAGCCCTAGCAGCACGGCCTGTTCACCCAGCAGAATGAAGGCAATTTCACCCCGCGTGAAACCGATAATGCGTAGGGTTGCCAGCTCCCGCCCCCGCTCGGACAGGGCCATGCGAGCCGCGTTGTAGACCACGCCCAGAGAGATCACCGAAGCAAAGGTAATCAGCACCGTATTGAAGCCGCTCATGCTGCGAGCAATGATGTCGTTGAACTGATCAATCGTGGTCTGCCGCAGGGCCACGCTGGCCACGGCGGGCGTTTGTTTCAGCTGGTTGTACAGCTGGGTTTCGACGTCTGAATCGACCTGTAGGTATGCGCCCGAGAGGGTGTAGCCCTCGCGCATCAGGTGGTTGAGGGCATGGATATCCATGTAGGCAGAGAGCCCCACCAGCTCATCAAAGATGCCGGTGACGGGCACGCTGCGGGTGGGGCGTTGACCTTCCAGCACTTCGACGGTGAGCGTATCCCCCAGACGAGCCTGCAAATTTTCTGCCAGCTTGGCCGAGAGCACCACGCCCCCTGGCGGCAGGGTGACGGGGCGCTGGTCGCGGTCGAGCAGCCGCCGTAGTTCGCTGGTCGGCTCAATGCCGATTAGGCCCGTCAGCTCATGGCGGTGACCAAAGCGTAGGCGGGCGGGCACGGAGCGAAAGGGCTCGGCCCGCAGTACACCCGGCAGGTGGTAGAGGTCGTACTGGGCCTGGGCCGATAGGGGCTGGTTAAAGGCCAGGGTGATATCTTCTCGTTGGATGGTGCGAAATTGGATATCCACCAGGGCATCCATCGCATCGACAAAGTAGCGACCCAGGACCAGGATTGCGATCGCAACTGCAATCCCCACCACCGTCAGCAGCCCCTGCACCGGACGCCGCTCCAAGTTGCGCAGAATGATCCGGCTTGCAGGCGAGAACCAGCGCTGCAGTCCCAAAGTCTCCACCACCGTCGGGCGAAAAGTAGCAGGCGGTTCCGGCCGCATGGCCTCAGCAGGCGGCAGCGACACCGCTCGTCGCACCGCCAAGAACGCCCCCAGCAGCGCCGCTCCCGCGCTCACCAGCAGCGCCGTCACCAGCAACGTCGGATGGACTTCGTAGCGCAACAGCGGAAAGTGGTAGTAGTCGGCGTACAGGCGCGTCATCCCCCAACCGAGCCGCCAGCCCAGGCCCGTCCCCAGCAGCGAGCCTAGCAAAACCACCACCAGCACCAGCTTCAGGTAGTGCAGCCCCACCGTCAGATTGTCGTAGCCAAAGGCTTTCATCACGGCAATCTGGTCGCGCTGGGTACTCACCAAGCGACTCAGCAACAGATTGAGCAAAAAGGCCGCAATCCCGAGAAAAATACTGGGTACCAGCACCGCCTGGGACGACAGCATACGAATCTCGTCGGTAATAAACACGTGAGAGATTTGGTCGTCACGTCCGTAGGCCCCCAGCCCACCGTAGATCTCGAGCCGCTGATCCAACTGAAAAATCACCTCCGCCTCGCTGGCTCCCGGCATCAGCGCCAGGCTGACGTCGTTAAAGGCCCCCTTCATATTGAAGGCGGTGCTGAGGGCGTTCTGGGGCATCCACAAAATGCCAAAGCGCTGATTGTCCGGCACCAGTTCGGTGCCGCGAATCTCATAGATGTACTCGGGCGACAGGGCCGTGCCGACAATGCGCAGCATCTGCCAGCGACCGTTAATCACCGCGCCGACCGTGTCATTCAGGTTCAGTGCATTTGCCTTGACAAAGGCTTCGCTGGCCAGCACCTCGTCGCCTCGCTGGGGGTAGCGTCCGGTGCGTATGAACAGATCGTTGAGCATGGGTTGAGGCTCTTCGGGAATGCCAATCAGTCGCCCAACGGCGGGCGCCTCCAGCCCAGGCACAGACAGGGTGACATCTTCGACCACTCGCGATCTCACCGCCCCCACGCCAGGTATCGACTCAATCCGCGCCAGCAGACTGTCGGGCGCTCGCTTGAGCTGCACAAACACCTCGGCAAAGCGGTACTGGTCGTAGTAGGCCGCCTGGGTCAGGCTGAGGGAACTGTAGGCACTGCGCATGGTCACCAGACTGGCGATGCCGCAGGCCACGATCAGCACAATCGCCAGCACCTGCCCTCGCATGTGCAGCAGGTCACGCAACAGTTTTCTATCCAGGGACTGCGGTCTCATAGCCTACCACTCCAGCTCGGTCGGGGCGACCTTGTGACGATTGCGGTGAATGTCGCTAATCGCGCCACTACGCATGTGAATCACCCGGTCGGCCATCGCCGCAATCCCGGCGTTGTGGGTGATGACGGCGGTGGTGGTGCCAAATTCTTGATTTACCCGCTCCAAGGTTTCAAGTACCTTTACTCCGGTTTCAAAATCGAGCGCCCCAGTAGGCTCATCGCACAGCAGCACCTCGGGCCGTTTGGCAATGGCCCGTGCGATCGCAACCCGCTGCTGCTCGCCCCCTGACAGCTGCGCCGGAAAATGATCTAACCGGTCGGCCAGCCCTACTAGCCCCAGGGCCTCCTCCGGCCGCATGGGACGGTGGGCAATGTCGGTGACCAGAGCCACATTCTCTCGCGCCGTCAGGCTAGGGATTAGATTATAGAACTGAAAGACAAAGCCGACTGAGTGGCGGCGAAACTGGGTGAGTGCCCCTTCACCTGCCTTTGTCAACGCCCGGTTGCGAAAATACACCTGGCCACCCGAGGGCACATCTAGCCCACCGAGAATGTTGAGCAGGGTCGATTTACCGCTGCCCGATGGCCCCAGCAAAACAACAAATTCGCCTTCATACAGATCCAGATCGACGGACCGCAGCGCATGAACCTTGACTTCGCCCATGACGTAAACTTTGCTCACCTGCTCAATGTGAAAAACCGCCGGAGACGAAGCCTGAGGCAGAGGTTGAGCTGTGCTAGCAAGCGCGTTCATCTAGAGTCCCTTTGCGGTACCAGCCTCTAATTTAGCCAGAAAAACTGAGGAAGTTGTGAGCGGCTAGGCGGCTCTAGAGCAGGCACTTTCCCAGCTTCATGAGATCCTCAATATATTTTCGTAAGGTATAAGTTGCGGGCGTTTTCCGTTTGCCCGCAAACGACAGTCAGCTAGGAGGACGGTATGAACATTGACGAAGAAGCCAGAAAAGCGGTTACTCAGTCCCGGCAGCACGTAGAGCATTTAGAATCGACTGTGCGCCACCGGGCAGAAGAGTCAGTTGAAACGCCCCCCGACGAGTTCATCGAGTCAGAAGCGCGTAACCTGACAACCCAGCAGCGTCAGCACGATGACCACATAGAAGAAACCATGCTGGAGCGAGCCGTTGAGTCAGTCGAGGTTTCCGAGTCGTCTACCTGAATTTCAGAACAGCTCTAATAGACAAGCAGCAACAGTGGGTCCACCGGTCAAACATGTTGTCGAAGCGCTTACCCTTGCTGGAAACGCGATCGCCAGCGGACAATCGGTGCCCCCTGACGCGGCTCACATGAAGACAGGCCGCCATCAATCAGGTATCCCCCGAAGACCTGTTCGCCCAGCCTTTGGTGTAATTGCTCAACTCCCCCCCTCGGGGATTGAGAAACGAAGGGGTTAGCTCTAGATTGAAATCATGAAAGAGCTTC
>JBCBWI010000110.1:0-1041 GCA_039817185.1 Cyanobacteria bacterium J06648_16
GGCTCAATATGCGATTCAAGGAGGTCAAGATGAACTAACTGCAGCGGCAATTCGTCGTCGAAAGTAGCGTGTAGTTTGCCTTCAGCTCAATGATCACCCTTGCAGGCCTGCTTGATGATGCTAAATGCTACGAAGCTGTCCGCCAGTATCGCTGGGCAGATGGGGTGACTTGTCCGCATTGTAGCTCGAAGACAGTGAACAAACGCGGCAAGCATGATAAGCATCCTGAGCGTCAGAGATATTATTGTGGAGACTGCAAAAAAGAGTTTGATGATTTGACCGGTAGTATCTTCTCTGGTCGCCATCAGCCGCTTCGAGTATGGGTTAGCTGCTTGTACTTGATGGGTCTGAATCTATCCAATCAACAGATTGCTAAAGAGCTAAATCTGCACAAGGATGACGTCCAGAAGATGACTAGCGAGCTGCGTCAAGCGGTGGTTGACAACAAACCGGAAGTGCAACTGGCAGGTGAAGTAGAGTTTGATGAGGTGTATGTCACCGCAGGTCACAAAGGCCATCCCGAAGCGGTCAAAAAAAAAGGCGGCAGGGGCGGCGTCGCAAGCTCAAAGGGATTCGGGGGCGGGGTACGCTCGAAACGGAAAAACCACCAGTCTTCGGGATGATTGCCCGAGGGGGTGATCTGGTGATTCGGATGCTGGAGAATGTCCAACAGACTACGATAGAGCCGATTATCAAGGCAACGGTCGTCACTGGGACATTAATCTTCACCGACGAATACAACATCTACAGTCGGCTTGAATCCTGGGGCTTTGAGCACAAAACCGTGTGTCACAGCGCAGGCGAATATGCTCGTGACGAGGATGGTGACGGCTTTTGCGAAGTCCATGTCAACACTATCGAAGGCGTGTGGTCGCTCTTACGCTCCTGGCTCAGACCCCATCGCGGCATCTCCCAGGAGAAGTTACCTATCTACCTCGGATTCTTCGAATTCATGCACAATGCTAGGAAACGAGGTAAAGCACTGCTTGGAAGTCTTCTGAAGACTGTGCTTGCCTAGCTCCTTGAAACACCGATTGAGCC
>JBCBWI010000111.1:0-865 GCA_039817185.1 Cyanobacteria bacterium J06648_16
TTGAATAAAAAAATCCCCCTATAATTAGGAGGATCAAAAATTAGCTTAAATCAAAACTAAGCAGCAACTAATTCTTTCTCAGTCTTAGCCAACTCATTCAACAAGGCGCTAACATTAGCCTTCGCATCGCCGAATAACATTTGATTGTTATCCATGTAGAACAGAGGATTATCTACCCCTGCATAACCAATACCAAGACTACGCTTCATAACCACCACGTTTTGTGATTTCCAGACTTCCATTACCGGCATACCTGCAATGGGGCTAGTAGGATCGCTGAGGGCGCTGGGGTTAACGGTATCGTTTGCACCAATAACTAGAACTACGTCGGTTTCGGAGAGATCGTCGTTGATTTCGTCCATCTCTAACACGATGTCGTAGGGTACGTTAGCTTCTGCTAGCAGTACGTTCATGTGTCCAGGCATTCTACCTGCTACAGGGTGGATACCAAAGCGGACATCTTTACCGCGCTTGCGGAGGATTTTAGTAATGTCGGAAACGGAGTGTTGTGCTTGAGCAACCGCCATACCGTAACCAGGTACGATAACCACGCTTTTGGCATCGTTTAGTAGTTCGGCAACTTCTTCGACGTTAGTAGCTGTAGCTTCGCCCATGGGTTTTGCTTCGCCAGTAGGTGCAGCAGCGCCAGAACCTTCACCAAAGCCGCCAAGGATGACGCTCAAGAAAGAACGGTTCATTGCTTCGCACATGATGTAGCTGAGAATTGCTCCACTACTACCAACTAACGCGCCAGTAACGATTAGTACGTCGTTGGAAAGCATGAAACCAGCAGCAGCAGCAGCCCAGCCTGAATAGCTATTGAGCATGGAGATTACTACAGGCATATCAGCGCCACCGATACCCA
>JBCBWI010000112.1:0-827 GCA_039817185.1 Cyanobacteria bacterium J06648_16
TTTCGGCAGGCCCTCGGCCTGGCCGAAAAGATGGCAATGAACAAAAAGCCGACGGGCGACGGTCGTTTGAGTGAAAGATTCACGGCGGTGATACCCCAGGGAATCTTTCAAGCTTACGGCTTGGGCGCTAAGGATGATTCGTTTATTTGACGCTGACGAAGCGATTTTCGGCGATCGCCCTCAACCGCTGCAAATCTTCCCGCCGCGATACCGAAAGCGGCACAGTAGACTTAATCGTTTGCTCTATTAGGTCTGTATCGATAGGGCAAGTTTCGTGCAGCGCATGGTAGAGCGCTGTGACAATCACCTGCTCAATTTCTGCGCCGCTAAAGCCATCGCTGGCAAGCACTAACCTGGCTAAATCGAATCGCTGGGGATCTTGCTTGTGGCGGGTCATTTGAATCTGAAAGATAGTCGCTCGTTCTTTTTCGTCTGGGAGATCGACAAAGAATATTTCGTCGAAGCGACCTTTCCTGAGCAGCTCAGGTGGCAGCTTGGAGAGATCGTTGGCAGTAGCGACAACAAACACCTCTTCCGATTTTTCCTGTAACCAGGTGAGGAAAGAGCCAAAGAGGCGACTGCTCAGCCCGCCGTCGCTATCGCTATTGCCCTGACCCATGCTTTTCTCGATTTCATCAATCCACAGCACAGCAGGGGCCATCTTTTCGGCCAGGCCGAGGGCCTGCCGAAAGTTTTTTTCAGAAGAGCCAATGTACTTGTCATAAAGCCTGCCAGTGTCGAGCTTGAGCAGGGGCATTTGCCACTGTCTGGCGATGGTTTTAGCGGCTAGCGACTTGCCACAGCCCTGAATGCCAACAATTAAGATG
>JBCBWI010000113.1:0-772 GCA_039817185.1 Cyanobacteria bacterium J06648_16
GGGAATCGATCGACCCTAGCACCGCCAGCATCAAACCATAGCCAAAAATAGCGCGATAATCATTGGCTCTGAAGGTAGGGAATTGAATCTGGGGTAGCTGACTGGGAATATCGCCGATTAACTCTAAACCGTTATCAGGATAATAATGTCCGATGGCGATGGCGGCAATTGTACCAACAATCAACGCGAGTAGAGGGGAGGGAATAAAGCGCGATATGCGGCGCGGACAGCCAAAGACAATTGCCAGGGTAAGCATTCCCAAGCCCAAAGCATAGTCGTTGGTGTTGGCAATAAATTCGGGATACATCTTAACTGACTGCACCACGCTTGCCGAACCAGACTGTCCTAGAAAAGGACCAATTTGAGTCAGAATAATAATTAGACCAATGCCCGACATAAAGCCAGAAATTACGGTGTAGGGCATCAAAGTAATGTATTTACCCAGGCGCATCATGCCAAAGAGAATTTGGAAAACCCCCGCCAACATTACTACAGTAAAAACCAGAGCCAAACCATTATCTCCGTTGAGCTTCCCTAGCTCACCAAATACGGTGGCAATCACTACTGTCATCGGTCCAGTAGGTCCCGAAATTTGCGAAGGAGTCCCCCCACATAAAGCCGCAAAGAAGCCGACGATGATGGCGCCATAAAGACCAGCACTGGCTCCCGCGCCAGAGGCAATCCCAAACGCCAGCGCCAGGGGTAGTGCCACCACAGAAGCAGTAAGACCACCAAACAGATCGCCCCGAATATTTTTGAAGTGTAAACCGTT
>JBCBWI010000114.1:0-765 GCA_039817185.1 Cyanobacteria bacterium J06648_16
CAAGGACGTCATGCTATGCGGGTTTTGGTTATCGGGGGCACTCGGTTTATTGGTGTTTATCTCACGAAGCAGCTGGTAGCGCAGGGTCATGAGGTGACGTTGCTGAATCGGGGGAATCATCCAGCCCCGGTGGATGGAGTGGAAAGTATTGTGTGCGATCGCACCAACCCCACCGCCCTCAAAGCCGCTCTAACTGGCAAATCCTTCGACGCCATCTTCGACAACAACGGTCGCGAACTCGCCCACACCCAACCCCTCGCCGACCTGTTCAAAGACTCACTCCAGCACTTCATCTACGTCAGCTCCGCAGGCGTCTATGCCAAAAGCGACCAGATGCCGCACAAAGAAGGTGATCCAGTAGACCCAAACAGTCGCCACAAAGGTAAGTTCCACACCGAAGACTATCTAAAGGAGCAAAGCATTCCCTTCACGGCCATTCGCCCCGTCTATATATATGGACCACAGAACTACAATCCATTGGAGCAGTGGTTCTTTGACCGGATTGTGCGCGATCGCCCCATTCCCATCCCCGGTAGCGGCATGGCCCTTACCCACCTTGGCCACTGCCAGGACCTCGCCACCGCCATGGTCAGCATCCTCGGCAACCCCAAAGCCATCGGCCAAATCTACAACATCTCCGGCAATAAAGCCGTCACATTCGATGGCCTCGCCAAAGCCGCCGCAACAGCCGTCGGCAAAGACCCCGACGCCCTCAAAATCGTCCACTACAATCCCAAAGACTTCGACTTCGGCAAACAAAAAGCC
>JBCBWI010000115.1:0-727 GCA_039817185.1 Cyanobacteria bacterium J06648_16
GAACCCTTGTCAGGTGACCGGCTTCATCTTCAGATGTATCAATGGTTTCTTTGCTCGCCCACACTAAGTCTGTAATTACGTTGTCGGTGTCAGAGAGTATTAACCCAGCATCAATAATGGGTTCGCCTAATCCAGACTGGTCTGACCATTCATCTAAGACGCGGTAAAGCTTTCCTATAACCCTCTGGTGTCTTCGATGGGGCGACCTGGTCACAAACAGCTCTCCATCAATAATTTCGTACGTCGTCCATTCGTTTTGGGGCAGCACCTCTATATCGCGGGTGGTCCATCGAACGGCTGATGTAGATTGAGTGACCATATCTGTGTCGGTTCTGTTGGCCGCAAAGACAGCTGATATCAGTGTAGCGCGGTCATCTCTCTCGAAAGGTAAACAGGGCACTTCTGCAATCTATTCCTTATGGCACAATTGATCAAAATATCCGATTTAGATATCCGAATCTAGTTCTACGCCAGGTATAAAACACTGCTTAACACGACTGTATGGGCCGACGGAAAGAAAACGCGACAGGAGACTATGACGAAATTCGTATTTGTGACAGGTGGTGTTGTTTCGAGCATTGGTAAAGGCATCGTGGCCGCGAGCCTGGGTCGCCTGCTTAAATGCCGCGACTATTCAGTCTCTATCCTCAAGCTCGATCCGTATATCAATGTGGACCCTGGCACGATGAGTCCCTTTCAGCATGGCGAAGTGTTTGTGACAGAAGAT
>JBCBWI010000116.1:0-704 GCA_039817185.1 Cyanobacteria bacterium J06648_16
GAAGTCATCCTTTTCTGGCCGTTGCTGGTACAACAGCTTGACCATCTGCAAGCCCAGTTTCCCCTAAAGCTGCGTCCTGAAAATGAGCAAATGCTGGCCACAGAGCTGTGGCGACAGCGGCTAGATGACGGCACCCTTCAGGTAGAAGGCTGGCGCGAAACCCGCACGGTGCGCCGTACCCTCGACTTTTTGCAGCTAGCATCCCAGGCCTGCTTGCCCATAGAGGATATTCCTGGCCTGCTGAAAGCTGGGATGCCTGGCTCCCTTGCACCTGCGGCCCTATGGGAAACCGTTGGTGAGGCGCTAGTCAGCTGGCAGAACTGGTGCCTGCAAAGGGGCCTGTTGACCTACGGCATTATGAGTGAGCTGTACTGGCGCTACTTGCTACCTATGCCCCAGTACCAAACCCAGCTGCTTACCCGGTTTAAGGGCATTCTGGCCGACGACGTCGATGAATATCCGGCCATCACCGCGCCATTATTTTCCACTTTTTTAGAAGCTCAGCGCCCCTGCCTATTCACCTACAACCCGCAGGGAAAGGTTCGCTTTGGCCTGGGCGCAGATCCAGACGCGCTGTTGCCACTGGCGACGCGCTGCCAAACGATAGAGCTGCCGCTACCCACGACTGGTTCGCTAGGTCGGTGGGGCGAGGACTTTGCCCAGTGGATTGCCGACCCACTGGCCATGCCAGTATTGCCCCGAGA
>JBCBWI010000117.1:0-700 GCA_039817185.1 Cyanobacteria bacterium J06648_16
CTTCAAGCCTCAACTCCTAGTAATAATTCATCGGTAATGACAGCACCTGAATTATGACCCCTACTATATGGCCACTATTAAAGGGATAAGATACCTGACTATCAACCGGGAATGATCTTCATGCTCTTGGAGTAAATAAAAATTACCATTTCTTAAAAAGTGGTTTACCCCTCAATTACTCCGCTTTCAGACTGTTGCAGTCGTTGGTCTTTGGGGCCTGTCCCACGGTTACTTGTCCCACTGTTGTTTGAGGCGGGTGATGCGATCGCGCAAACTCTCATTCGTCAGCCGCGAACTCAATCTCTCCACCAATAGAGGAAACCCCAAAGGCGACGGCCTCTTCACATCCATCCACACCAGCTCTAGCGCCTTCATTCGCTTCAGCGCCGCCGTCAGCCGAGGCTCTTCCATTTGCCCTTCAATTACCTCACGCTCTGCCTGCTGCAACAGCAAATTATCCGGCTCGTACTTAGTAAATACTTCGTAGATTAGCGAAGAACTGATCTGTACCTGATTTGCCGTCTTTTTAGAGCCTGGATAGCCCTTAAACACCAGTCCTGATACCTGAGAAATCCCCCGAAACCGACGCTGCGTTAGCTCCGAAATATTTAAACTCTCTTTGATCTCTTCGTACAGGTTCCGTGTAGAGAAAAAAGACTCGCTAAATAGCTCCTGAAAAGGATAGTCCTTCGGTGCCAAA
>JBCBWI010000118.1:0-696 GCA_039817185.1 Cyanobacteria bacterium J06648_16
GGCAAGCTTTCCGAAATCGATACTATCAATAGCCCAATGGTGGGCAGTGGTTCATCTGACGACCCACGCAGTCACGGCTCGCAGGTCGTCAATTAAGCCCTCAGACTATCGTCTAAAGGACTGTCATCCCAGAAACATCAAGCAGCTTTCGCGCCTAGTGACGTTTTCTTCGCTTTCTCAGGGGAGGGCACAAGTTCTATCTGCGCCACGTCGTCTTTGAGCGACGCTTCGATTAAGCCCAGGAACATGGGGTGGGGCGTGTTTGGCCGCGACTGAAACTCGGGGTGGAACTGGCAAGCAATAAAAAACGGATGAGAGGGCAGCTCTACAATTTCGACCAGTCGACCATCTGGGGAAGTGCCGCTCACCATATAGCCCGTTTCTAAAAACAGGTTGCGATAGGCATTGTTGAACTCGTAGCGATGGCGATGGCGCTCGTAAATCACCTCTTTGTCATACAGCCTGCTGGCCAGCGTATTGGGCTCTAGTCGGCAAGGCCACAGACCCAGTCGCATTGTGCCACCCCGGTCTACCACGTCCTCTTGCTCTGGCATCAAACTAATCACCGGGTTCTCGGCCTCAGCGTCAAACTCGGAGCTGTTGGCACTTGGCAACTGCGCGATGTTTTGCGCCCACTCCATCACCAAACACTGCATCCCCAGGCACAATCCAAGAAACGGGATATTGTGTTTCCGG
>JBCBWI010000119.1:0-692 GCA_039817185.1 Cyanobacteria bacterium J06648_16
GGCTAGGCCAAAGGTGTCAATTTTTGCGGTGGAGGTGGCGTTGAGAGTGAGCGCTTTAGCATCCACCATGCCGTCATCGACGGTGGCTGTAACGCTGTTGCGGATGTCGTTTTCTGCGATCGCAACCCCCACAGACCCAGCGCCAGCCGCTCCACTGCCCGCGCCTATCGACAAACTTGCCGCACCCGCATCAGCCTTAATCTTGCTGTCATCCGTCGCGCTCACGCTGACGTCAGCATCTGTCTGGACATCGCCGCCATTTTGAATCGCCGCGCCGATGGTCATCTTAATCTTGTTCTTAATCGCTGTCCCAGAGCCTGCCAGCGCCACGCCCAGCCCGTCAGCTGATCCAGCCGCCGCACCCGCCCCGGCAAAAGAGAGCCCATCAATGGTGGCGTTCGAGCTTGCCGCAATCGTCACATCACCCTCGCTGTTGATAGTGGCACCATCTACTAATGCTTGAACAGAATGTCCACGGCCTTTACCAATTTGATTGACCGCGACCGAAGCGCCGACCGAAGCGGCAATACCGGTTGAGGAACCCAGGGTGGCTGCGATCGCAACCCCACCCGAATCGGCAATAATCTTGCTGTCATCTGTTGCCGTGACCGCAACAGTTGCATTATTCTTCGTCGTAATCACAGCGCCCTGACTCACCTGCGCTTTGATATCATTGTCAATCGTGTTGGTGG
>JBCBWI010000011.1:0-118742 GCA_039817185.1 Cyanobacteria bacterium J06648_16
CGGTGGGATTTTCGTGGAAAAAGGCTCGCAAGCTGCTCAATAAGGCCAACCCAGAAAAGCGGGCAGCTTTCCTCGAGCAGTTAGAACCCCTGCTGGAAGAGGCGTTAGCGCAACGCGCTCTGCTGGTGTACATCGACGAGGCGCATGTCCATCTCGATACCGATGAAGGCTATGGCTGGTCTATCAAAGGTGAGCGGTTTTGGGTCTCATCGAGTTCGCCAGGTCGAGCCAAAGTGTCCTTCTATGGGCTTTACATCTACGATGTCGCCCAAGTGCGCATCTGGCCCTACGAAAAGGCTGATTCTGACCATACCTGTGATGTCCTCGAGCGGTTGAAAAAGGAGTTTCCTTTGATGCCCATCAAGCTCGTCTGGGACGGCGCATCCTATCATCGTTCGGCCCAGACGAGAGACAAGGCCAAAGCTTTGGGCGTTGATTTGGTGCCCCTGCCAGGCTACAGCCCTGATTTTATGCCCGTTGAACATCTCTGGCACTGGATGCGCGAGGACGTCACTTACCATACCGCTTACAGCACGAAGGAAGACCTCATCGAACAGGTCAAGCGATTTGAGCAACAGGTCAATCAGGAACCCCTCTCGCTATCTCAGCGATTATGGGTCAAAACCGAGCTTGATCCTGATGTCGAAAAACTACGGGTTTCAACTTAGACGAGGTTTAGCAGGGACAAGGGAAATCCGGTACTCTATACCTGTTCTTCAATCTTGAAGCCAGGAATTCAATGGACAACTAATGTGAAAATTGTCAGTTTGCTCATACTGTTTATGCTTCAGAGATTGGCTGTGGGGACAAACGATTATAGCTCCCGCTACAAAGGTGTGTGACGGGAGCTATGGAATGCTGCTCGAGTCAGATTTGTCAAATACTGGATTACCCCTGCCGAAGCTTGTCGAGTACGCTCTGGTCTTCCATTGTAGAAGCGTCTCCAACAATCGCTTCGCCGCTGGCAAGGTTCCGTAAAAAGCGCCGGATAATCTTGCCGGATCGGGTTTTGGGAAGGGCATCGGTAAACTGAATATCGCCGGGTCTGGCAATGGGGCCAATCTCTGTGCCCACATGCCGCTTGAGCTCAGTCTTGAGCTCGTCACTGGCCGTGTAGGTACCCTCTAAGATCACGAAGGCATATACATCTTCGCCCTTGATGTCGTCTTTACGACCCACGACCGCGGCTTCTGCCACAGCCGGATGGGATACCAGGGCTGACTCAATTTCCATCGTACCTAGCCGATGCCCCGACACGTTAAGCACGTCGTCTACTCGGCCCATCACCCAAAAATAGCCGTCCTCGTCTTTGCGAGCGCCATCTCCGGCAAAGTACAGATATTGACCATCCTTGGGCGGAATGTACTCCCAGTAAGTCCGGCGGAAGCGGTCGTCGTCACCATACACCGTGCGCATCATGCTGGGCCAGGGATGCTTGATGACCAGATAGCCGCCCTCGTTTTCACCGACTGGGTTGCCATCCATATCAACGACATCGGCCACAATGCCAGGGAATGGCTTGGTGGCTGACCCGGGCTTGGTGGGCGTGGCACCCGGTAGGGGCGTCAGCATAAAACCACCGGTTTCGGTTTGCCACCAGGTATCGACGATCGGGCAGCGCTCGCCGCCGATCACCTGGTGGTACCACATCCAGGCCTCTGGGTTGATCGGCTCACCAACAGTGCCGAGGATTCTCAGTGACGAGAGATCGCGGGCCTTAGGCAGGTCGTCGCCCATTTTGATAAAGGCGCGGATGGCGGTGGGGGCAGTGTAGAAAATAGTGACGCCGTACTTTTCGACGACATCCCAAAAACAGCCTGGGTTGGACGGTCGGGGGGCGCCCTCGTACATCAGGCTGGTCGCCCCGTTGGACAGGGGACCATAGACAATGTAGCTGTGGCCGGTAATCCAGCCCACGTCAGCTGTACACCAGTAAATGTCGGTGTCTTTAATGTCGAAGGCCCATTTAAAGGTCATATGGGTATAGAGGTTATACCCGCCAGTGGTATGGACGACACCCTTCGGTTTTCCGGTGGTGCCGCTGGTATATAGAATGAACAGCATGTCTTCACTGTCCATAGGTTCGGCGGGGCAGTCGGCAGAGGCCGTTGGCTGTACGTCATGCCACCAAACATCGCGTCCCTCGGTCCAGTCCACTGTTTGCTGTGTGCGTTGCACGACCAGCACGTTGGTAACGGAGGGGACGGCATTGTCCGCCAGGGCCTGATCGACGGCTGGTTTCAGTGCCACTTTTTTATCCTTTCTGAAGCCGCCGTCAGCGGTGATGACCACCTTAGCCTGGGCATCGTTGAGGCGATTTCGGAGGGCGTCAGAGCTGAAGCCGCCAAACACAACCGTATGGGGCGCGCCGATGCGGGCGCAGGCGAGCATTGCGATCGCAGCTTCAGGGATCATTGGCATATAGAGCCCGACCCGATCGCCTTTAGTGACCCCCATCTCTTTCAGGACGTTGGCCATCTGGCACACCTCTCGGTGCAGTTGGGCGTAGGTGAGCGTGCGCGAGTCACCGGGTTCGCCTTCCCAAATCAGAGCCGCCTTGTTTCGCCGCCAGGTGGTCAGATGACGATCGAGACAGTTATAAGAAATATTAATTTTCCCGCCCACGAACCATTTCACAAAGGGCGGCTGCCAATCTAGCGCCGTCTGCCAAGGGGTAAACCAGTCCAGCTCCTGTTCGGCCAGCTCTGCCCAAAAGGCGGCGGGGTCAGCGGCAGCGCGATCGTATAGGGATTGGTACTGCGCCAGACTAGAGATCTGCGCATTGGCTGAAACGCTTTCCGCAGGCGGAAAAACGCGCTGTTCTTGCAGAATAGACTCGATAGTTGACGGGGATGACATAGGAATACAGGACGAGACAAAAGACCGGACAGAATGCTGGTAGGGACAGCAGCCACACAGACCAGGGCAGGGAAACCGCAATTGCCGCAGCGGTTGCGGGCGATGGCGCTTTTGAGCCGGCCTCAGACACGACAGCCCCCAGACAAAGCAGTCAGGTATTATTCCCAAACATACTGTGATTAGAGGCAGTATTGGACGCTGTCTGAGTTTCCTTAACGTTTGTTTTGAACGGGGAGTGAGTGGTCACCCCTGCTGACAACCGACTATGCACAACTTTGCACTTGTTGCCGTCGCGTATGATTTCTAAAGGAAACCTTTAAAAACCTTGCTTTCCTGTAGAACTATCGATTTTATAAACTTCATCCGACTATGTCGCTTGCCCATGCAATCTTGGCAGCGCTGCTAGAGTGTTCCCACAGTGGCTATGACTTAGCAAAACGCTTTGATGGCTCTGCGGGCTTTTTCTGGCATGCTAGCCATCAGCAAATTTATCGTGAACTGTCTCGTTTAGAAGCTGCCGGACATCTCAGCTGTGAACTGGTCGAGCAGGACAGCCGTCCCAATAAGAAGGTGTATTCGCTCACCGAAAGCGGCCGTAGTGCTCTATGTGACTGGGTTAACCGTCCAGCCAAGGTCAACCTGATCAAGGACGAGCTGCTGATTAAGGTTTTTGCTGGACACCTCATCTCTGAAGCTAAGCTACTCGATGAACTGCGGCGGCACTATCGCCAGCATCGCCTCAATCTAGAACATTATCAGACAGCGGTCTTGCGCTACAGCACCGATGTGGACCAGCTCTCTAAGAGCCAGAAATGTCAGTATGCTGCACTGAAAGCGGGTATCCACTATGAGATGGCCCGGCTAACTTGGTGTGAGGATGTCATCCGATTGCTGGCATCCGATGTTGCTAAAGAGACCGTTCCCGAAAAAAAATTCAGTGGTTTCCAGGGGGAATCGTAAAAAAATATTGCGGAAACTCCATCTGCAAATGGGAAATATGGGGAAGCGTCTGGTTCTCACCGATGGGAATCAATGCTGCCGATCCAATCCTGCTGTAGCTGGCCGATATGTCGCTTCCCATTGTGGTCAACGAAAATCAGGTCAAGGTGTTTAACTTTTACCAGCAGGGCAACATTTACCAGGCCACCTTTTTCAGGCGTAAGCTGCATAAGCTGGTCAGACTGTTTGACTTAGCCAGCCGTACCGCTGCCTATACGCTGGGGTACGCACTGGCGGAGAAGAACGATACCGTTTTGATCACGGTCGGCCTGGATGGCTACAAGGTCTGGACCGATCTCCGCTCTACAGTCGCCCCCCAACCCGTCAGCCAACTCAATCGACCGCCTACTCCAGCCGATGACTTCTACTCCCCTTGAGCCCAGTCGCAGCGGTGCCTACGACACCGATGTCAACGCGATCACTGGCATTGCGATTTTCGACGTTAACGGGTTACCGCAGGAATACTTCATTACGCCCGAAAATCGTGATACGGCCTGGGTGCAGCTGGTGTTTCAGTCCCTAGGGCTACAGTCGCTGACGGCTGAGGCGTTGCAGCTCGGTCAGCTGCAGCATACTGTGGTGCAGACGCGCGATGGGGATGCGGTGATTATCCCGCACAATGACCGCTTTCTGGCGCTGTTTGTTAAGCGGGGCCGACCCCAGACGCTGCCATTTGTGGATCCGGCGTGGATCGAATGGGCCTGTCAGTTTGAAAAAAACGAACTGCGATCGCACCCCCACTTCCGCGCGGCCTAATTGCGACCGTCTACCGCCGGACGTAGCGAAGCGAACCGTTATGAATCTGGACCACCGGGTCGTTAGAGGCCCTCACCAGATTCTCATCGTGGGTGGTCACGACAACGGTAATACCAATAGAATTGAGCTTTTTGAGAATCTTGATGACCTGCCAGGAGTTATCGGCATCCAGGTTGCCAGTCGGCTCATCGGCCAACAGTAGCGGCGGCGTGCCCACCACTGCACGGGCAATACTGACGCGCTGTTGTTCCCCCCCTGAGAGCTGCTCAGGGAAACAGTTGGCTTTGTGCTGCAGGCCCACCATCTTGAGCGTTGGGAGCAGCCGTCGGTTGATCTTTTTGCGGGTGTAGCCCTGGGCCCACAGCACGAAGGCCACATTTTCAGAAACGGTACGCCGTGGAATCAGCTTGTAATCCTGAAAGACCACCCCAATCCGCCGCCGCAGCAGCGCCAGCTTGTTGCCCTTCAGCCTGGAAAGATCGCGGCCGTTTACCCAAATCTCACCGCTGCTGGGTCGTTCCTGTCCATACAGCAGCTTCAGCAGCGTTGACTTGCCCGCCCCTGATGCGCCTGTAACAAACAGAAAATCGCCCTTGGGAATCGTAAAATCTACTTGATTCAGGGCCTTGCAGCCGTTTCGGTAAGTCTTACAGACCTGCTTGAGCGTGACTATCTGTCTAGTTTGTGGCGCTGTTTGGGGCGCGTCGTCGGCAGTGATAGGGGCCGCGACAACATCGGCCGCAGGATAGGGCTGCGTCTGTCGAGGCTGGTTTTGCAGCGGCTTTGACTGAGGCTTCGCGGGCGCAACAACAGAGATCATAGAATCGGGTTGAAAAGGGCTAGAAAAGCGCTGAACGAATCGTCAGCTCTGAGCTGCGTAGGCATTAGGTACACCAATCTACGGGAGATTCTACCCGAACAAAGCAGAAATTTAACATTTTTTGTTGTAAGACTTTCACCGACTTGGCCAAACCCTCTGGGAAAGTGCCTTTGGCCATCCTCCTATTCTGAGCGCGGATGCTGCACTTGGTAGACCAGCGACCGCCAGACAAACTTAGGTAGCGCCAGCATCCGTCGCCATCGCCACGGTTCCTGATAAAGCCGGTAGAGCCATTCCAGATGGTTGTCACAAAACCAGCGGGGCGCCCGCTCCTTGACCCCGCCCCAAATGTCGAAGCTGCCGCCTACCCCGATCCAGGCAGCCTGGGGCAAGAGATGACGGTGGGATTGAATCCAAAACTCTTGGCGAGGAACCCCCAAACCAACCAATACAGCAGCGGGTCGGATTGCCTGCAAACGAGCCTCGAAGTCGGGCTGCTGATCCGCTGATAGGTAGCCATGCTGCACCAGCGCAATGTTTAAGTCAGGCAAACGCTGCCGCCAGTATTCAGCCGCTTTCTCGGCAACGCCGGGCGCTCCCCCGTAGAAAACAACCGGCTCTGTGGGCCTCAGTTGGGAGAGGACATCTCCAGCGAACTCGATACCGGCATAGCGCTTGACGCGAGTGTGCTTCAAGAAGCGAAAGTAGAGCTCAATACCCGCACCGTCGGGAATGACCAAGTCAGCCGATTCGATCAGCTGGCGCAGCGCCGGATCGGTTTCCCCCTGCATACACATCTCGGCGTTGATGGTAACCACGTGAACGCCTTGCCCTTGACGAATCTGTGTCAGCAGCCAGCCGGGATAGTCAGTCGTACAGTGGACTGGAAAGCCCAACACGGATCGCTTTCCCAGCGAGTTTGAGTCTGCCAGAACCGTCATGCTTTCTCCTCACAGTGCCTCAGCCAGATTAAATGGCAGTTTAGCCCTTTAGCGGTCATTCGTACACTGCTAGTCAGAACCACTACCGGAGAGTCGAGTGGCTGGGTCGTCTAGATTAATCGTCGTAGATTAATAGTCGGCTTCTTCCTCGTACTCAACCACCTTTTTCTTTTGAGGAATGTTAAGCGGCGGCGCTTGATAGGGCGGCTCCTCGGCCCAGGCATCCTCAACCGGCTCCTCTACGTAGCGGGGCTCCGGCTCGGCGCGCTGAGGACGGGTTTCTTCACGGCGGTAGGACTCCTGACGTCGGGACTGTGGGGGCGGAGTGGCGACACCCGAGGGGAGCTGATTCGAGGCGGACACTGGCATCACGTAGCCGTCGTCCTCACGTTCCCACGGGGCGCCGCCAATGCCCAGTCGTTCGAGAATGCCGACGCTGATCTGAACGAGCTTTTCTTCGGACCCCTCGAATACGATGATCCGATCGGGACCGGTGCTGACGATTTCTTCGACTGGCAGCTCGTAGGTGCTGATCACCTGATCGGGAATTTGCGGCAGCCCCATAGACGCAATCACGATGGACTGTAGTTTGCCGCTGACAATATCGAACTTGAACCCTCGAACGCGACCGAGCATGTCGCCGGATTCGGTGATCACTTCGCTCCCGACTAGATTGCTATAGGGGGCCATGCTGATGTCGTCTTCGATCGCCCCGTCGTCATCGACCAGGATAACGTCACCAATTTGCCGAATGCTGCTCAGCAGCATGATCTGCTCGTTGCCCGAGACGACCTTAGACAGGGCGTTTTCCCGTAGCCCCAGGGCCACGACCTCACCGCGATCGACATCGACCCACATCTGACTGACCACGCCTAGCCGCCGCCCGGTCGTCCGGGTAATGACTTGGGTTCCAATCATGTCGGAGCGAAGGCGGCTGTTTTCGAAGGTCATATCTAGGGTCTGCTGCAGTGAGCCGATGCTCAGAATATCGCTATTCGAACATCATACAAAGAATTGTAAGCGACGCTGGAAGGGATGGTAAACGGCGGGTGAGGTGGGGATGGCCGGGGGGTGACCGCAATAATTCTCTTTAGACCGAAGCACTCTTGGCTGCGCCTGCGGTCTGGCGCGAGAGGTCGATGCCCAGGACCTGGGTGTAGGCGCCTCTGGCCTGGGTAACGCCAATGGTGCGTTCAGCGGCTTCGATCATGGGTCGGCGTAGGCTAACGACGATGAACTGGGCCTGCTTGGCCTGGTGCTGAATCATTTTGGACAGGCGCTCGACGTTGGCACCGTCGAGGAACATATCGACCTCGTCGAAGGCGTAGAAGGGGGAGGGGCGATAGCGCTGCAGGGCAAAGATAAAGCTAAGGGCGGTGAGGGACTTTTCGCCACCGGACATGGAGGCAAGGCGGCGGACGGCTTTGCCTTTGGGGTGGGCGACGAGGTTGAGCCCCCCATTGAAGGGGTCGTTGGGGTCGTCGAGCTGCAGGTGGCCGTCACCGTCGGAGAGTTCGGCAAAGATGGACTGGAAGTTGGTGTTGACGGCGTCGAAGGCTTCTTGGAATGCCTGGCGGCGGAGGGTGGTGAAGTTTTCGACCCGGAGAAGGAGCTCGGTGCGCTCGCCTTCCAATGTCGTCAGCTTGTCGGTGAGTTCCTGTAGGCGCTCCTGGGTGCGTTCGTATTCCTCTAGGGCCAGCATGTTGACGGGCTCCATCGCTTCTAGCCGCTTTTGCAGAGACCGCAGCTGCTGCTTGAGCTTTTCGAGCGTCAGGTCTTCAGGAATTTCGGGTAGGGGCTCAGGTAGCTCGGTGCGGGCTTCGTCGATTTGAGCCTGCAGCTCGGCCCGCTGCTGATGGCGCTGACGCTGGGTTTCCTGCAGCTTTTGCTGCTGCCATTCAAGCTGCTGATATTGGTGACGCTGCTCGCGCAGCTCGTGTTCTTTGCGATCGCGTTCCGTTTTTTCTCCGGCCAGGGTCTTGTCTAACTCGGCAATGGCTCCCTGGGTCTGCACAATTTCGCCCTTCAGTGCCGCTTGCTGCTGGGCTAGCTCGGACTGCTGGTTGATCTTAGTCTGCTGCTGCTGCCGGATCTGCTCGATCTGCTGCTGGGCGGTTTGGATGCTGTCCTGCAGCTGAGTCTGCTGACGCTCCAGGTCTTTTTGCTGCTGTTGAGCGTTTTGCAGCGCGGCCTGGCGTTCACTGAGTTGGCTTTCTAGGGTACGCACCTGGGTTTGCGCCTGCTGCCACTCGGTGTGAGCTTGGGATTGCTCCATTTCCCCTAGCTGCTGACGCAGGGACTGCAGGCGAACCTCCTGATTGGGCAGGGTCTGCTCTAGCTCATGTAAACGGGTCTGGGCCTGCTGCCGTTCAGTTTCGGATTGGGCCAGCTGCTGACGGGCATGGGCAAGGCGCTGCTGCAGCTGCTGCAGCTGGTTTTGGGCCTGTTCGGCATGGAGCTGACCTTCACGGTAGCCCTGCCGCGCTTCGATCAGCGCTTTGGAACTTTGCTCGACGGCGGCTTCGGCCCGGGCGACGGCCTGATTGCAGCTGGTCAAGATTTGCTGAATCTCTTGCAGGCGCTGACGCAGGATCTTGGCCTCTTCGGACTCTGCCGGTTCTACCCGACCAAAGTGCAGCCGTCCCTGTCGCCGCAGGCTACCGCCGGTCATGGCACCGCTGCTTTCGAGAATTTCCCCTTCTAACGTGACAATGCGGAAGCGGCCCAGGTGACGGCGAGCGTCGCGCAGGTTTTCAAAGACCACCGTACTGCCAAAGACAAAGGTAAAAACATCCTGGTAGCGGTCATCACACTCGATTAGATTCACGGCATAGTCGATGAAGCCATCGGGGCGCTCCCATTTGCCGATGGGCTTGAAATGGGGTACGCGAATGGCGTTTAACGGCAAGAAAGTGGCCCGTCCGGCCCGCTTACGTTTGAGGATTTCGATGCCCTCTGCCGCGACTTTGTCGTGTTCGACGACGAGGTAACCCAGCCGTGCCCCCGCAGCAATTTCGAGCGCGGTCTTAAATTTTTCATCGACCCGGCCCAGCTGGGCCACCGCGCCACAAATGCCCCTAAGCCCGCTACGGACCAGGACTTCAGTGGCCTGGGTCCCCTGGGTCTCTTGAATGGCCTGCTCCTGGGCTTCGAGCTTGTCTAGCTCCCGCTGTTTTTCGCGCTGCTCGGTGAGCAAACGGGTTTGGGTCTCTCGCTGGGTACGCAGGGTCTGCTCGGCGTCAGCCACGGACTGAGCGAGTTTTTGAACCTGGCCCTGGGCGGCGGCGTGTCCGCTGTGGTGCTCAAAGGTCTTCTGGCTGGCGCTGAGTTCGGTTTCTAGGTTCTCTACCGCCTGCTGCTGGTTGGCGATTTGACTCTGCAGCTGGCTGATGCGCTCCTGTAGGCGAACGCGCTCGGCCCGCTGGGGCTCTAGCGCGCTGAGCAGGGCTTCGAGCTGATGGCGCAGGTCGGTCTGGGCCTGAACGGACGCTTGGGATGCGGTTGCGATCGCACTGGTCACTTCTCGCCGCTCCTCCAGTTCCTTGGCGGCCTTATCCCGGACTGCGGCCAGTCGCACCAACGCCTCCCCGGTCAGTGCTGTCAGCTGTTCTGAGAGCGTTTTTAGATCTGCCCCCCGCGTCTGAATGCTGGCTTGAGTGGTCTGCAACTGCTCGGCCAACGCTCGCGTTTCACTGCTGAGCTGCTGTTCCTGACGGACCAGCTGGCGCAGTTCCGCCTCCTGGGTTGCCAGCTTAGACTGCAGGGCGAGGTGTTCGTCTTCACCCAGCGCCTTGACCTTGGCGTTGAGTTCCGTCAGGGCCTCATTGGTTGCTTGAATGGTGCTGTGCAGGGCGCTCATCTGCTGAGTCAGCTGCTCGGACTGCTGCTGGCCCTGGGTAATTTGGGCCGCGATTTCACTGACCTGCGCCTGCTGCTGCTGCCAGACCAGCACCGCCTCCCATTGGGACTTTTCCTGCAGGGTAGCCTTCAGCTGTTTGTATTTTTCAGCCTTTTTACGGTCTTGATCCAACCGCTCTAGCTGGTCGATCAGCTCCTGCTCCACAATCCGAAAGCGCTCTTCCCGTTCCCGCACCACCTCTAGCTTGTCCTTGGCCTGGTCAATCTTCCGATCAAACGAGGCCACGCCCGCCAGCTCGTCGATAATCCCTCGGCGCTCTCGCGAGTTCATCGAAATAATGCTGGTGACGTCACCCTGCAGCACGACGTTATAGCCTTCGGGATAAATCCGAAAGCGCTGCAGTTGCTCATGCAGCTCGGTGAGCGTGCAGGGCTGCCCATCGATGTAGTAGTTAGAGGTATAGGTACCCTGGGGCGTGACCCGCAGCCGTCGGGTGACGCTCCACTCGCGGGGGAGCGGCACAATATTGCTGGGATTGCCGCTGCCGTTCGTTGCCCCTGCCTCGTGTTGAGCATCGGACAGGGGCGCCGCCAGCGGCGGCAAAGACGGCTCGGTCACCGCGACCGCTTCGACCTCAACCGCGTCTTCCCCCGCTGCCTCGACGACGGGCTTTTTCTCTTCATCGTCATCGCCCAGCAGCAGCTCTGGAGGAATGTCACTAATGTCAAAGGTTGCTGTGACAACGGCTTCTACTGTCGAACGCCGCCCCATCTGATTTGAATTCACCAAATCGGGCAGACGCTCGGCCCGCATGCCCTTTGAACTCGCCAACCCCAAGCAGAACAGCAGCGAATCTAGGATGTTCGATTTTCCTGACCCGTTAGGGCCAGAAACCACCGTAAATCCAGACAGGAGGGGAACCTTGACGGTGCCTCCAAATGACTTAAAGCGAGTCAGCTCGACGCTTTTTACATGCACGGGGTTGGCGCACTAGAGTGCGTACAATTGTACTAAATAATATAACAGTTAAGTCGTATGAATAGCAGAAAACGCCCCAAAATGCACGCTGCAATTGCATACAATCCTTGTTGGATGGGCCGTTGGCCGCGCTACAAGACTTAGAAAAACCAGCGGACAAATCAATCAGTTAAGGGGGCAGGAGGCGTTCATAGCAGTACCCAAGTTTTGTCAGCTTTGTGTCACTTATCTGCATCAACCTGGCTAGTTTTGGACTCAGTTAAGAATACTCTATTTTGCTAGCTGTAGCGTTGAGTCAGACAATTCTAGCTCTAGTGACGCTATCACTAGAGCTGGTGATGGGTTTTGTCTGTTCGGTGAAGGTGCGATCGCACCCCTTCTTCCCAACCCATCCAGAACAGCGCCTGCATCCGAACCGTCCTGAATCCTGACCAACCTTAGGACCCGGTGCTAAAGATCCTGGCCTTTCTTTAAGAGTCTTTTTAGAATTAAAGGAAGTTTGAAACTTCCAACTGTGACCCATTTCCCCTCGACATCGGCAAAATCCGTCGCTCAGCCGGTTATCTTGGGGTTTGATCCAGGGCGTTACAAGTGCGGTTTGGCCATTGTGGGCGTAGACCGGACACTTCACTGCCACCAAGTGGTCGAAGCCGAGACGGCGGTCGAACAGGTGCAAAAATTGCGTCAGGACTATCCCATTTCGCTGATTGTCATGGGCGATCAGACCGGCTCTAAATTGTGGAAACAGCGCCTGGCAAACCTGCAGGACGCACCCAGCATCATTCTGGTGGATGAGCGTAACAGCAGCCTAGAAGCGCGTGATCGCTACTGGGAAATGTTTCCCCCTAAAGGGCTGGGGGGGCTGATTCCCAAAGAACTGCGCCCGATTCCTCGCCCCATCGATGACATCGTGGCAATTTTGCTGATTGAACGGTATCTCAGCCGATTGGTGCAGACGCTGTAGCGGTGCCGCATGCGGTGCCGCTACAAGCGCGCCCGAATCTTGAAGGAATAATCGCCGCCCGCCTCTAGCTGATAGTCATAGCGCTCTAGAAACCGGCCCAGCGGTTCCTGAATCAGCGCACGCCCCAGTGACGGTACGACCACCAGCTGACTTTGACGGAAGCGCCATTCAAACTGCCAATTAAATTCATTGGCCTGCACCTCGCCCTCAATTTTGCCGAGCTGCCAGGATTGGTAAGTGATGCGAACGTGGGCGGTAGTTTCAGTCAAAGCGCTGGCAGAGATAACGACATGAGCTCCTGGCCCTTTCAGTACCATAGCCAGCCAGGCGGCGTGGGTCTACCCCTCTAACGGCGCACAATGCAACTATTTTTTGCTCCCGTCAATAAATCTTGACTTGTGCACGCCTAGCCTGTGCTTGAATCCCCCTGCGAGAGACTCCAAATTTCGTATAAGGTTTTAAGGGCAGCCGTTTGGACGCAACGTGTGCCGAAAGTTGGCATCATTTACAACGACATCAAACCCGTCGCCTGCCAGGTAACGCAAGAACTACGGACGAAGTTATTAGCCCGAGGGTACGCCGTCGAAACTGCGACCGGGATGGGTGGGATCCTAGGCTACTCACAGCCCGATAGGCCGATGTGTCATACGCCGGTCGAAAGCCTGGTTCCTCCTGGTTTCGATGAAACGATGGAGTTTGCAATTGTGCTGGGTGGCGATGGGACCGTACTATCTGCCTTCCGTCAGGTCGGTCCAATCGGGCTGCCGTTGCTGACCGTCAACACCGGGCACATGGGTTTTCTGACCGAAGCCTACCTAAACCAATTGCCCTACGTGATTGATCAGATTCTGGAAAACAACTACCAGGTCGAAGAGCGGGCCATGATCAAGGTGAGCATCGTGCAATCAGGCCAGCGCTGCTGGGAAGTGCTGTGCTTGAACGAGATGGTACTACACCGCGAACCGCTCACCAGCATGTGCCACTTCGAAGTCCAAATCGGTCACCACGCCCCCGTCGATATCGCCGCAGACGGCATCATCATTTCCACGCCCACCGGTTCAACCGCCTACTCGCTGTCCGCCGGGGGGCCGGTGATTACGCCAGGGGTACCTGTCCTGCAGCTGATTCCAATTTGTCCCCATTCGCTGGCCTCCCGCGGGCTGGTTTTCCCCAACTCCGAGCCGGTCGCAGTCACCTCGACCAATCCGACGTCTTTGGTATTGGTGGTCGATGGCAATGCGGGCTGCTATATCCGGCCTGGCGATCAGGTGACTTTAGAGCGGTCGCCCTTTAACGCTCGCTTCATTCGCCTCCGTGACCCCGAGTTTTTCAAAGTATTACGAGAAAAGCTGGGCTGGGGCCTGCCTCACATCGCCAAACCGACCTCCGTCGAGCTGCCCTGATGCCGCCTGCGGCCTCGGCGCTCAACGCGTCCCCCTTGACAGGTAGCGCTAGGATAGGGGCATTCTTGCTCAGGAGGCAGCAGTGATGGCTGTGCCCCAGTCCGAATCGCCCTGTGTATTACTGGTTGAAGCCAATACAGAACTGGCTAGCAACGTCAGCATTGATCTCGAAGAATCGGGCTACACCTCGGTGGTTGCCCACAGTGCTGCTGCAGGCATCGAACAGGCCGACGCCGTCAACCCCTCGCTGATTGTCGTCGATCGGATGTTAGGTAGCGATTCGGGGTTGGACCTGTGTAGCAAACTGCGGGCTAGGGGCGACCGTACCCCCATGCTACTGCTCATGGCCAAAGACTCCTTAGATGACCGCATCGCCTGTCTAGAATCGGGAGCCGACGATTATTTTCTCAAGCCCTATCGCAGCGAAGAATTCCTGGCGCTGATCAACACTTACCTGCAGCCTCAGGAGGGCAGTTTCGAACAGTTGCGGTTTGGTGAGCTCACGCTGGACGTCACCAACCGTACGGCCAGCCGCAACGGTCGTCTGATCGAGCTGACGATGAAGGAGTTTGAGCTGTTGAAGTACCTGATGGAACATTCCCGTGACGTGCTAACCCGTGAACAAATTTTGGAGAATGTTTGGGGCTACGACTTTATGGGAGAATCTAACGTTATTGAGGTGTACATTCGCTACCTGCGCCTAAAGATCGATGGCGATGGTGAAAAGCGTTTGATTCAGACGGTTCGAGGAGTCGGTTATGTCCTTCGTGAAGCTTAACCTGTCACGATTTGCAGGTGGCTGGCGATTTGCGTTTATGGCAGCCTGTCTGTTGTTGCTCAGCTGCTCATCGACCTCATCAGAAGCCATCGACTCAGGACCGTCTCCCGCAGCTGATGCTCCGCTATTGGACCCCTCACCGTCAGTGACCGTAGAAAACCCGACCGTAGAGAACCCGACCGATCCCTTGAGCAGTTTTGGCCCTGGACAGCTGCTGCCCATCACCGCCGAAGCAACCCTGGCCGGTACCATTATTCAGCTAGAGGTGGCCGAAACTCGTCAGCAGCAGGCCCTGGGGCTGATGTACCGAACCGAACTTGCAGACGATCGAGGCATGCTGTTCCCCTTTGAGTTCGCTCGACGGGCTTCTTTCTGGATGAAAAACGTTCCCATCTCACTGGATATGATCTTTTTGCTGGATGGTCAGGTCCAGGCCATTGCCGAAAATGTACCGCCCTGCGCGGCAGACCCCTGCCCGACCTACGGTCCGGGAGCGTTGTTAGTCGATCAGGTGATTGAGCTCCGCGGCGGGCGAGCCGCAGAGATTGGCCTACAGCCGGGGGATACGGTGGAGATTCGGGCGGTGGAGATTCGGACGGTGGAGTAAGCCCGCTATCCCCAAATCGAGCGCCCCAGCAAAATCAGTAGACTGCGCCGAGAAGATGAGCCAAACACGTCCCAACGACGGGGCAGGTGCCCAACGGGCGCCGCTTCAATCGAGAAAACAAACTGCTGGTACAGGCGATAGTTGCCATCCTCCATCCAGCCCAGGCGATGACAGAGGTCTTCCCATGTCGCCGGATCGTACTTGCCGTTGGGAATCCCCCCGCAGTCACGCACATAACACTGCAGCTGCACGCTGAAGCCAAACTTGCCCCCACTATGGGCGAGCCAAAGCCGGTCTAGCCGCTGTAAGTCGTCCTGGGGAATCGCCTGTAGATCAGCCGGTAGAAAAAACTGGTTTTCCTCTTTTCCGACGGCCCGAATCATCAGGCGATAGGTTTCATCGTCAGCGGCTTGCCAGTCACTCTGTCGTAGCAGGCTGTCCAAGCGGGCATAGCGCCGGTCTTGTAGGGCTGTGTAAACCGTATCGGGAATGTGTTGTTTAGTCTGGCTAATTTGCCAACAGCGGTAGGCGACATCCAGCGCTTCGGGGGTTTGACGCACACAGGCGGCTTCAATTAGGCGCGTAGGGCTAACCATTTCGGCATAGAGCAGCAGCGTCTCACGCCACCAGGGCTCAGCCAACCCACTGAGTAAAATCTGTTCTCCAGCCTGCCGGGTCGCTTGCAGCTGGCGGGCTGCCAGGTAGTCTTGAAAGCTGCGGTGCGTGAACTCATATTCCTGAGACGTTTCTCGGTCAATCATCAGTTCACTGACCTCAACCGTTTTAGCCAAAAATAGGCGGGCGAGTTCTGGATCAGTTTCAGTGACCGCTTCTTCCTGTATCGCGGTCTCAGCAAGCTTGGTCAGGATCTCTAACGGCAGGCGAACTCGGTGGCGGATCGACATTTCCAGGGCAATACGCTGCAGCACAGCCTGACTATCCGTCTCTGACAGCGGCATCAAAATAGCCTTTTCGCGGGGGCGATCGCTCATTAGCATGCGACAAATCGCTGCGTAGAGTTCGGTTCGACGACCTGGCAGCTCTACCTGAGGGCTGCGTCGATGGCACTCAGCGATCATGTTGAGCATGAGGGGGTTACGCGCCATCTGACTGAGTTCGCTGCGCTGCTCAATCTGTTGGATTAGCTGGTCGGCATAGCGCCAGGCGATATCGTGAATGTCCGGCGTGTTGCGCTCCATTCGTGCCCGCCGTTCCTGGTACAGGTACCACTTGTGCACAAACTGTTCTCGCTGTTGCGAGTTAAAATCTTTGACAAACACCGTGGTCAGCCGCTGAGCGCGGAGACAGCGCTTAAACGCCTCATATCCCTCGGGGCGAGAGGTCAGAATAAAGATAGAACGTGGATATCGCTCCATCTGTTCGCTGAGCCACCAGGCCATTTTCTCGCGCTGGTACTCCGGCACCTCGTCAAAGCCATCGAACAGAATCAAGGCCTCACCTCGGCGGAGCAATCGGGCAATCCAATGAGACGGCACCTGTAGTGTACGTCCTTCGGGTAGATCAACAATGTGGTACTGCAAGATCAGCTCGACCAAGTCTGGAAAGCCGGCGATGACCTGGCTTCGCCACTCTTTACGCAGGTAGAGCAAAAACGGTACGAGCTTGGGCAGTCGTTGCCGCCAGCGCAGCTGCCAGGGGCGGGTGGCGTACTGATAGGCCAAATTTCTCAACAGCGTGGTTTTGCCGTAACCACCGCGAGCAATAATCACCGTCTGTCGATAGGCAAGGTTCTGTTGAGAATGCCGCAGCAGATCCCAAATATAGTTGGGCTGCCCCCGCGCTGGCGATTCAGATTCATACTCACTGCTAATTTCTAGGGGGATATAGAGATCGTTCAGCAGGGGGCGATAGCTCGTGAACAGCCCCTCTGTTTCGTAGTAGCGGCAGGCATTGGCCTGACAGCGTCGGTACTTGTTCTCAAAGCCAGAGAGCTGCCAGCGAACAACCTGATCGAGCAGCTTGAGCCAATGAACAATTGAATCGGGGTCCTGCCGCCCGCGGACGCTAGCAATTTCTCGGCAGCGCGCGACAAACTGTTCGGTGTAGGCGGCCCAAATACCGGTAACGACCGTTACCGGAAACATTGCGAGGGCCAACGCCCAGTCCTGCTGAAACAAAAAGTGTAGAAATGCCCCGCCCCCGCTACCCAAGGGCACCCAGCGAACGAAGGCATTCATGGCTTGCTCTACCCATCGCCGCTCTGGGTCGGGAGGGGGGTCACTTGTGAAGGTCATCGGACACCATTAACCTGACTTCTCTCGACTATGGCACCCATCAAGAAAAATGGTGACAACTTGTTTGTCTCTTCACCTTCGCCGCCGCCTTTTATAACAATCAGCACGCAGGTTGTGATACGAGTAGTTGACGATCAGAAAAATAAGCGCTAAATACGAGAGTGACGTTAGATACGAGAGTATCTAGCTTCACCCACGAGAGTGACCTCTAATCAAGGCTCAAAGACACGCTGCGAGCAAGGCTATACGGTTGCAATAAACTTCGAAAGCTCCTGGTTGAAACGCGTAGGTTCCTGCCAATAGGGGCGATGACCCCTCTGCTTGAGCACTACCAGCTTGGCGTGGGGCAGATGGCTCTCGAAATATTCACTGGCTTGTAGCGGCATCATTACATCTTGTGCACCATAGGCCAGCAGCGTAGGGACCGTCATGCGCGCTAGCACCGAGCGGTAGTCACCCAGGGCCCTATCATCGACAGAACCATAGGGCCAGTTATCTTGGCGCAGCTCACTGGCGGGCTCGACCGCTAACGAGACACCAGCTATTCGGTCATTGCCAAACTGGGACAGGTAATCTAGAACGACCAAAGTCCCTGTCGACCAGCCAACCAGTACCGCATTTTGCAGGTTCAACGTCTGTAGTAGCCCATGCAAGTCTCGGGCGAATTGGGGCACGGTATAGCCATCGGCGGTAACCTCGGTCTGACCATGACCGCGTAGGTCGTAGGCAATACGCTGGTAGGGCATTGCCGAATCGTTGAGCTGTTTTTGAAAAAACTGTGATGACATCCCCATGCCATGTACAAAGACGATGGGCCGCCCCATCCCTGCCATCTGGTAGAAGTGCTGGCAGCCGTTAATGCTTAAGTGGGCCGACGATATTGAGACCGTCCGTGACTGAGAAAGCCCTCCAAGCAGCGGGATGACGGGCAACAGACTAAGAAACTGACGGCGGTACATAAGCTGAGCAGATTGGGGATGAGCGGGTTGGAGGCGAGAAACGCGGGCCTCTTTATCTTAGCGTTAGCGTCCTGGCTTGCCTGAATCGCGCTAGGGGCATCAGCATCGCTGGAGGGCTCAGCCATTTTGTCTGTAGGGCAAGAAGTATGATGGCTAACTGACCCTGTTTAGCCGCCTCTTGTGACAGTCGACCATGCGGGAAGTGGATAGCCCGTGCTGTATCTATAGGGCAGGTCGTTAATTTTACCCAGACGCCTTAACGCCCTCTAACCTCACTGATGAAACGTCCACGTCTCGCCTGGTTATGTGCAGCGCTACTGTCAGTCACACTGCCGCTGTCAGTCTCGGTTTTGCACCCGTGCAGTACGGTTGCTCAGGCCGCGCGCACCGTCGGCACCGATGGACGAGACGGACAGGACGGACAGGCGGGAAGACAGGGACGGAATGGTCCCGATCGAACGGTGCGCGCTACCCAAAATGCCCAAACGATAGAGATGCGGGGAGAAGACGGCGATGACGGCTACTGGGGCAGCGATGCGACTCACCCGGTCTGCCGGAATCATCGCCGTCCGAGCCATGATGTGCAGGCCGCCGATGGCGGTGATGGGGGTGATGGCGGGCGTGGGGGGAGTGGTGGGCATGGCGGTAATCTGACGGTTTACTACGAAGACCTGGATCGGGTCAGAAATCTCTACGTGCGGGCCGACGGGGGGCGTGGCGGACGCGGCGGTAGCGGCGGGCGCGGCACCGATGGCTGCAACTGTAACGAAGACACCTGGGAAGCAGAAATTTGTTCAGACGGTAACTGCAGAACCGAGCATTACCGCTGCACCGATGGGAAGGATGGCCGGAATGGTCGCTTTGGCTCAAACGGCGCGGATGGTGGCGTCGGGCAAGCGCGGCTGATTGGGCAGCTAGCATCGCTACCGGGCGATCGACCGAGGGTGGAAAGTGCGATCGCAACTCTGCCCAGGACGCCCATTGACCTTTCCCTCAACCTGTGGGAAACCCGAACCGGCGCACAGGCGCTCTTTGCCGATGGCTCAGTAATTAGCGATCGCTACGAGATGTACCAGGGTCGCATTGAGCGCCAGTTTCAGCTGCTGTGGGCGTCTGACCTGGCTCAGGACCGAGTGGCAGGCGATCTGGTGTTGACCCTCGACAACCGGGGCGATTTGGATATTGACCTCCCCGAAGACCTCTGGCTCGACGCCGAGCGTACGGATTCCGGCACGCTGACGACCTATCGGGTGCGTTCGGCGCTGCTGCGTTCCGAAGCCCTTCAGCTCGCCTTTGGGCGAGCCAGCGGCAGGGGCGAGCAGTTCGAACTGAGCATCCTCGATCGGGCCGGACTGTCAGACGTCATCGAGACCCGTTTTCACCTGCGCTATCGGGTTGAAGAGGGTGAACGGCGTCCTCGCTATCGCACCCGTTACGAAGCAGACATCCCCAGCGAGCTGATTCAGCAGAACCACAACCGGTTTACGGTCAAGCTCGCTGATTTGCCTATTGACCTAGAGCACCTGCAAACCGGCAGCTCGGTCAGGGTTGAGCTGGTCGTCACCCGTACCTATGCAGGCAACAGCGCTGAGCAAACCCTCACCTGGAACGGCCAACTGTAAAGGCCGATTATGACCTAGGCAGCCGCCATGATCGCACATTGATACTTGAGCTGCAGCTCGCATTTTTCGAGCAGGCCTAGCACAGCTTCGACGCCCAGATCCGCCAGTCTGGGCTCCCATTCAAAATATTTTTTTAGGTACTCAATATACTGCTGCTGCGCGTCGGTACGGCTCACATCCGGTGGGACCCGAACGACAAAGTCGTAGTCTTCGATGGTGGTATTCTTGCCGTTGCAGTTGCCTTCGGTCAGATCAACCCAGCTATCCTGGTACTGCAGAAAACAATGCATCTGAGGAATATAGGTGAGACCGTGGGGCGCTAGAATCGCGCTGACGCCGGTAACAATGGCGTCATTCAAGCGATAAAAACCGTTGTTTTTGTAAACGGGGACACCCAAATCAGTCGCCAGTCGGGCGAACAGACTGTGCTTAGTGGTACAGGTGCCCCGATTTTCGGTAAACACCAGCCAGGAATTAGACGCGTCGCTATTCGAGCCGTAGGGAACGGCTTTGAGCCAGTGAGCCGCCTGCTGTAATGTGGTTAGCCCTCGCGCCAGAAAGGCCGCTGAAACCGGCCCCTCGTCAGTAATCGTTACCGCTGGCAAGCAGCTGATTGCATCCATCACTCACTCCTATGCGCGTTCATTTGCGCGTTCACCGTAGAGGGCACAGCCTCCACGGTGAGAATAGCATTCTTCTTTTGAGGCGGCAGTTAGCCGCAGCAGCCAACGGGCGCGACGGTCGCAGCCGGGTCCGTATCGGCCACTTTGACCACAAAAATTTCCCAGCGGTTGCCGTCGGGGTCGGTCACCCAGACCTTATCCTGTAGGGCATAGCAGCAGTCGGTGTCGGCCTCTTCGAAGGTGGCGAGCCCAGCCGATTTGAAGCGTGAGATCGCACCGTTGACCGCAGCCGTACTATCGACCTGAATGCCCAGGTGAGAGAGGTGCTTGTCGGCGTCAGGACTGTCCGGCAGCCAGCGTTTGAGCCAGCTAGCGACGCCTGCACCGGTAGTCCGTTGATTCAGGGCCAAATTTAGCCCCGGTGCCTCGAGATCAAACTTGGCATAGTCGGCCTTGTGCTTGGCCGGCGCAGCGTCAAACATGGCCTGATAAAAGGCAACGGAGCGGTTTACATCGTTGACGGTCAGCGAGATATGGGTCTTCAGAGCAGCCATAGCGGCCTCCCTAATAACTATATTTCTAAGATTATCGAAATAGTTGGAATGTCGCAACCGATCCTTCGCATGTCGCTGCGCCCTGTGAAGGCCAAGAGAACAGAGGGCTCATCCGGACTGCCCATTTCTGCGGGCAAGCCCGCGCTGCTAGGGGCTCAAACGGTCTGAGGTGACTGCATAAATCGCAGTGCCGCATCGGGCAGCAGTGGCTTAGCAAAATAAAATCCCTGGACCTTATCGCAATTCAAAACCTTGAGCTGCGATAGCTGACTGATGGTTTCCACACCCTCGGCCACCACCGTCATGCCCAGACTATTCGCCAGATTGATAATGGAGCGGGCAATTTCTGTGTTTTCGCCATCTTGCTTGATGTGACGAATAAAGGAGCGGTCAATTTTGATCGTATCGACGGGCAGCTGCTGCAAACGGCTCAGTGACGAATAGCCCATGCCGAAATCGTCAATGCAAAGCCCCACGTCCAGCCGCTGTAGCTCTTTGAGAATTTGTGTGGACAGGTCAATGGTCTGGATCAGGGCGTTCTCGGTAATTTCCAGGCGCAGCTGTTGAGGCGCTAGGCCCGTCTCAGCCAGTACCTGCTCAATCTGCTCAATCAGTGAAAAATGGGCGAGCTGCCGCGGTGAGACGTTCACGTTAATCGTCGGCCGTAACCCGTTGGATAGCTGAGCCTGCCACTGGCGGACCTGCCCACAGGCCTCTCGTAGCACCCAGTAGCCAATGTGGGTAATCACGCCCGTTTCTTCCATGACGGGGATAAACTCGGCGGGCGAGATCGACCCATGCTGAGGGTGGTTCCAGCGGATCAGGGCTTCCATGCTGGCCGTCTGGCCGGTCGCCAGATCGATAATTGGCTGATAGCGGATGTGCATCTCTTGACGCTGTACCGCCTGCTGGGAGGAGTTTGACAGCTGCCAGAGCGTTACCGCCCGCTGGTGCATGGTCTCTTCAAAGACGGTGTGGCAAGCGCCCCCCTGGGCCTTGGCCCGATAGAGGGCCGTGTCGGCATTGCTGAGCAGGGTACTGGCGCTGTTGTTAGCGCTATCGCTGTAAACGACGCCAATACTGATGGTGGCATAGGTCTCGTGTCCGCCGACCAGGAAGGGCCGGCGGAGGACTTCGTGAATGCGATCGCACACGGCGGTCACGTCTGCTAGCCCCGCAGTCTCTTCTAGCAAAATCGCAAACTCATCACCGCCCAGCCGGGCCAGCGTATCGCAGCGACGCACACAGGACTCCAGCCGTCGAGCCAGCGTCACCAGCAGCTGATCGCCGATACTGTGTCCCAGGCTCTCGTTGATGCCCTTGAACCGATCGAGGTCCAAAAACAACACGGCACACTGTTCGTCAGTGCGGCGTTCCATCCGCTTTAGCGTCTGTTCGAGTCGATTGATGAACAGCGCCCGATTGGCCAACCCCGTCAGCAAATCGTAAAAAGCATGGTGCTTCAGCTGGTCTTCCATCCACTTGCGCTCGGTCAGGTCAACGACCTGGACCAAGAAGCAAATTGGACGCTGCTGCCCGTCTCGTACCATGGTCACTGTCAGACTGACCTGGAGCGGTGCTTTGGTCCGACTGCGATGGCGAGTCTCGACCTGAAAGTGCTGTCGGTTCCCTCGCATCAGCTGGATTCCCAACGCGCACAGCAGTGGTACATCTTCACTGTCTGTAAAATCGTGAAAAGAGCGGGCGAGCAAGTCGAGTTCTTCAACCCCAAGCGCATCACAAAAGGCCTGATTGGCGCTCAAAAAGCACCCGTTCAAATCCAGAATGGTCATCCCAATCGGGGATAACCAAAAGATTTGTTTGAGCGTTTTCGTATTGAGCGCGTGAGGCGTTGAAGTCTCCTCTGGAGAGAAGTCTGCAGGCACTGGAGCGTGCCTCATAGGAGCAGTAGCGGTGACGCTATTGGCCGCGATGGTATTCATAAGACGTTACCGATGGCTGATTGATGGACCGACAGGGCCGCCCCTTATTCGTACAACAGCTCAGTATTGAAGATTCAGGAAGATAGCTGCAGGCACCGGCAAAAAACACGTCTAATTCAAGAGAGGTCTTTGCAGCCCGTATTTGTACTTGTCTAGTCCTACCTTAGAAGAACTATCCCGAAATTTGAATAGGTGAAACTACGGGGGCAATTTCAACTGAACTTGCAAACCACCACAGCGAGGCTATCTAAGTTGTTAAACAACTCTAAAGAAAATAATTCTGTTGCGCTATCTGGCTGAGTGTCTGCGCTCATCTCCGGTCCAAACTCTCTGTAAAACTACTGAGCCAATCAGGAGATTGCTCACCCAATCAGGTGAGCAACAGACACGTTCGCAGCGACGTTTACGTCCGGAACGCCTTGAGTGCTTCACGTTATTTAAACGCTCATCACCCATTGTGAACCACGGTACATTCTCCTTGCCTGTCGGCTGCTGTGTCAGGGCTTGAGCGTAGCAGGCGGCTGTATTTGCTCGCCTGGTGTCTGACGGTCTAAGTGTTGCAAAATCAGCAGACCCGGGAGACACAGTCCTGACAGTGCCAACCAAAAGCCCTGCGCGATCGCTGGGGGTTGGTCTAACGCCCAACCGCCAGCAGGCGGTCCGATCAGATAGCCAATCGCCCAGCACAGCGAATTGACCGATAGATACACGCCTCGCAAATCGCTCGTTGCCAGGTCGGTTACCAGGGTTGAGGCCACCGGCATGTAGACCACCGTTGCCCCAGCCAAAATGGTGAGGCCGACACCGGCCCATACGAGCGCCGCTCCTGTACTGGTCAGCCACACGGCCCCATACCCAACGGCCCAGAGCCCGAGGGAAATCATCAGGGCGCGGGCAGCCCGCAGCTGTCGCAGCCGTCTAGCGACTGGCAGCTGCAAAATAGCCGTCAAAGTCACGTGAGCCGCAAACAGTCCGCTTAGCACCTGCTCAGAGAAAGGCTGACCGTTGGGTAGCTGGGCAAACCGATTCAGATAGACCGGCAGCGTACTCTGCACCTGGGATAGGTAGGTCGTAAAGAAAATATTGACGACAAAAAAGGTCAGCAAGCGTCGGTCCTTGAGGGCGACGCCCCATCCTTGCCAAAACTGACTCCGCTGGCGCTGAGCAGGCCGCGTTTCAGCCAGTGCCAGTGCGACGATGGCTAAAAAGATCAAAAATGTGAGGCCGTCAATCACAAACAGCGCCCGGTAGGCCCCGGTCGCGGTGATCAGCCAGCCGCCGAGCATGACTCCCAGGCTCACCCCCAAACTATCTGCTAGTCGGACGAGCGCGTAGGCTTCGTTGCGAGCTGCGGCAGCGGTCAAGTCAGCCACCATCGCCTCGGCGGCAGGCCAGTACAGGCCAATACCCATTCCCATCAGCAGGTTACCAGCCACAAAGGTACTGAAGCCGGTAGACAGCACAAACACCCCATCGGCCACTGCTGAGATGGCCGCTGCCAGCAGCAGCGTCTGGCGTCGTCCCCAGCGGGGTGAGTCGGCCATGGAGCCTCCCAGCAGGCGGCCACCAATGCCGGTGATCGACTGCGCCCCTAGCCCCAGTCCGACCGCAGTGGCCGATAGCCCGACCTGATTAACAAAAAAGATGGGCGCGTAAAACAGTGTGAACCCAATTCCCAACTGCAGGAGCAGTCGCCCGAGCGCTAAAATCCAAACCCGGTGGTCTAAATTGGGGAGCAGTGTCCGCCACCGATGATGTGCGCCCATGAGTACCCTATAAATAGCCCACGCTTATTCTAGAGAGCTGCCGACCCCGAACCCATCTACCGAGCGAGTATTTGTCGCGTTCAAGCTGATGTGCCCAACCGGGGCGCAACGGTTTAGACTACAACCGGTTATTCCGTCACTGAAGGGCTATGGCGCAGTTGGACACGGCTTTGATTAAGCGGGCGACGGAGTTGCGATCGCAACTTCAACAAGCCAGCTACGAATACTACGTTCTCGACGCGCCGACCCTACCCGACTCGGTCTATGACCGGCTCTACCGAGAACTGCAGGACCTAGAAACCCAGCATCCTGAGCTGCTCACCCCCGACAGCCCCACCCAGCGCGTCGGTGCCCAGCCCGCCCGCCAGTTCACCAGCGTCCGCCACAATATTCCGCTCTACAGCTTGGAAAATGCCTTTGACCTAGACGAGTACCATCAGTGGGAAGCCCGCTGGCAGCGGCTGGCCGACATCGACGATGCGCCCGCCGTGACGGAACTCAAGATTGACGGGAATGCCCTGGCGCTCACCTACGAGAACGGCGTGCTCGTGCGCGGCGCGACCCGAGGCGACGGCATCGCGGGCGAAGAGATTACCCAAAACGTCAAAACTATTCGCTCGATTCCGCTGCGCCTGCAGCTCGACAGTCCGCCGCCGGTCGTCGAAGTGCGGGGGGAAGCGTTCATTCCCAACGACGTGTTTGAGCAGATTAACGCCGAACGCGACGCTGCCGGAGACGCCCTGTTCGCCAACCCCCGCAACGCCGCTGCCGGGACCCTGCGACAGCTCGATTCTAAAGTGGTCGCGGCCCGCCGCCTGGACTTTTTTGCCTACACGCTGATCGTGCCTGGCCAGGAAGAAATGCAGGGAGACTCCCAATGGGCCGCGCTGGAGCAGCTACAGCATCTAGGCTTCAAGGTGAATCCGAACCGGGCGCTGTGTGGGACCTCTGACGCAGTGGCTGGCTTCTACAACCGTTGGGAGACCGAGCGGGAAACGCTCCCCTACCTGACGGATGGCGTCGTGGTGAAGCTCAACGACTTTGGCCTACAGCAGCGGCTGGGCTTCACACAAAAATTTCCCCGCTGGGCAATCGCACTCAAGTACCCGGCAGAAGAGGTCCCGACCACCCTAACGGGCCTCACGCCCCAGGTGGGCCGCACCGGTGCGGTAACGCCTGTGGCCGAGCTCACCCCCGTACAGCTCGCGGGAACGACCGTATCACGGGCCACGCTGCACAATGCCGACCGGCTAGCAGAGCTAGACATTCACATCGGCGATACAGTGATCGTGCGCAAAGCCGGGGAGATTATCCCTGAAGTCGTCAGGGTCCTAACCGAACTGCGGCCTGCAGATGCCCGACCCGGTCGCCTACCTGACCGCTGCCCAGAGTGCAGTGAGCCCCTGGTCAAGCCTGAGGGCGAAGCCGTGACGCGCTGCATTAATACCTCCTGTCCGGCCATCCTGCGCGGGGCCCTAAGTCACTGGGCCAGCCGGGATGCGATGGACATTCAGGGGCTGGGCGAGAAGTGGGTGCAGCAGTGGGTCGAGCAGGGGATGGTGCAATCGGTGGCCGACCTGTACAGCCTGACGGTGGAACAGCTGTTGCCCCTAGAACGGATGGGAGAGCAGCTGGCGCAAAAACTGGTAGCGGCGATTCAGGCATCCAAAGCCAAACCCTGGGACCGGGTGCTGTACGGATTGGGCATTCGTCACGTGGGCAGTGTGAACGCCAAGCTGTTGACGGCACCGTTCTACACGGTAGAGCGGCTGATGGCGGCAGATGTGGATGCGATCGCAGCGGTCTATGGCATCGGTCCCGAGATTGCCCAGTCGGTCCATGACTGGTTTAGCGTTGGCGCCAATCAGACCCTGGTCGATCGGCTCAAAGCTGCAGGGCTGCAGCTGGCAGGGCCACCGCCCGCCCCTGCCGATCGACCGCTGCCCCTGGCTGGGAAAACTTTTGTACTGACAGGGACGCTACCTCACCTGACGCGTCCTGAGGCAAAGGCTAAAATTGAGGCGGCTGGCGGCAAGGTCACCAGCTCAGTTAGCAAGAAAACCAGCTACGTCGTCGTCGGTGCAGAGGCCGGTTCCAAACTTGAAAAGGCCGAAAAGCTGGGGCTCACTCTGCTCAGCGAGGCTGAGCTACTTGTGCTCCTAGATACCCTGACTGCTGCGTCCGCACCTGAATAATCATCTTGTAGATATCGTTAGACACCGTATGAAGAGCCGCTGGGTTGTCGGACTAGGACTCGGAGCCTGCCAAACGTTAGGACTGGCCCTGCCCGGCTGGTCCGCAGAATCGATTACCTTTTCCTACGGTCCGGTGGAGCGCTCCATTCAGCTGGATGACCTGGAAGCGCTGGCTGATGAGGGCGTTTTGTCCGACGACCTACAGACCTATGCAGGCTATCTCAACCTGGAGTCGGACGATATCGAGCAGATTCAGCAAGTTCTCAACGAACCTGCGGATCTGGATGTGGTGACGATTGATCGATTCCTTCACACCCGACAGGGTGAATACCTGCTCAACATCTTGGCCGATGTGGTTCGCACCGCCGGGCGACGGCAAGATTTGCGGGCGATTCGGGGGCCGGTCATCGTCTCCGCTGCTGACCCGGAGGAGGGGCTGACCGTCCTGAACGTGCTGCGCAACTTTCCGACCCCAACCATCCGCGTAGACCTGGCCAAGGGGCTGGCCATTGCCCGCGAGCTGGACCGCACAATCCTGCAGACGAGCGCCGCCATCAACTACATCAGCAGCGAGGCCACGATTTTATCTAAGGAGCTGCCGCTCACGCCCAGTGACCTTGCCGCTGTCGAAGCGGCCACCCGGCCCGGCCCCTATCGGATTGAGCGCACCGCCCTGCGACAGACGCCCTTGCCTGCGGATATTTACGCCCCCCTAAATGCGGGGGGCAATCGTCTGACCGAGCGGCCGACGGTGGTGATTTCCCACGGGTTGGGGTACGACCGCACGGTCTTTACCTACCTGGCGCGTCACCTGGCCTCCCACGGGTTTGTTGTGATTGCGGTAGAGCATTCCGGCAGTTCAGCCGAACAGATTAACGCCCTACTGACCGGGCGCTCGGCCATGGTGGTGCCCGACAATGAGTTTGTGCAGCGCCCAACCCAAATTTCGGCGTTGTTGGACTATCTAGAAGCGCAGCCGGTATGGCAGCAGCAGATTGACTTTGAGCGGGTGGGGGTGCTGGGTCAGTCCTTCGGGGGGTACACGGCGTTAGCGCTGGCCGGGGCACCGCTCAACTTTGACCAGCTTGAGGCCAAATGCCCGCCTGAGGCGCTGTCGCTCAATATCTCGCTGCTGCTGCAGTGTCAGGCGCTGGAGCTAGCAGCGCCCGAAGCCTCAAACCTCAATGACTCGACGCTCGATTTGTCCGATGATCGGGTGAAAGCTGCGATCGCAATTAACCCAATCAGTAGTGTGCTGTTCGGCCCCTCCGGCCTCAGCCAGATCGAAACACCAACGCTGATGTTGGCAGGCGGGGCCGATACGGTCGCCCCGGCCCTGAGCGAACAGATTCGCCCCTTTACCTGGCTGACGGCACCGGAACGCTATCTGATGGTGATGCCCCTGGGTACTCACTTTTCGACGAGCGCCATTAGCGAAACCGGGAGCGAAGCCTTTGTGCTGCCACCCGATGTGATTGGCCAGAACCCCGAGATTGACCAGGCCTACGTGGCTGCAACGGGGCTGGCCTTTTTTGAACGGTATTTGCAGGTCGGCAGCCGCTATCGTCCCCTGCTTTCGAGCGCGGGTACGATTGCCCTCAGCGACCTGCTCAGCCAGCAAGAGATTCCACTGTGGTTGCTGCAGAATCTTTCTTCGAGGGCACTGAATGCGAGCTTTGCCCAGCCTAACGCCGAACTCGATGCGGACCTGACGCCCCATCCGCTGCTGAGCCCCGACGGTTTGCCCGGTGCGGCTGAGACAGACACCGCCCCTGCCTCACGCCCTGCCGATGCCCAGCCCTAAATCCCCTAAGCAAGACTTCAAATACAGCGGCTTCATCAACCTCAATAAGGCGGCTGACTGGACCTCTCACGACTGCGTTGCCAGGGTCCGCCGCCTGCTAGGCATGAAGAAAGTCGGCCATGCCGGAACGCTCGATCCGTCTGCTACGGGGGTGCTACCCATTGCGCTGGGCAAGGCCACCCGACTGCTGCAGTACCTTCCTGATGACAAAGCCTACCGGGCCGTTGTTCGGTTTGGCCTAACCACCGATACCGATGATCTAGAGGGCGCGGTTCTAACCCAACGGCCTGCCCCAAAGCTCGCTCGCTCCGATCTAGAACCACTGCTCTCACAGTTTGTTGGAGAGATTCAACAAGTTCCGCCGCAGTACAGCGCTATTCAGGTCAAGGGACAGCGTTTGTACGACTTGGCTCGTCAGGGCAAGACCGTTGAAGTTGCCGAGCGTACGGTTGTTGTTCACACTATTCAGATTGCTCACTGGCAAGCAGGAGACTTTCCTGAACTCGCTTTAGACATTGACTGCGGAGCGGGCACCTACATTCGCGCCATTGCCCGCGATTTGGGCAGCGCTGCAGGCACGGGGGCGACCCTGGCGAGCCTGCAGAGAAACCGCAGCAGCGGCTTTGCGATCGAAGACGCTATCACACTGGATGAGCTAGCTGAACAGTTAGAGAACAACACATTTACCCCCGTAAGCTGCGCGGACGCCTTGCAGGCGTTGCCGTTTGTTCAGCTCAGTGCTGAATACGCCCAACGATGGCGCTACGGGCAGCGGCTACCCTTTGCAGCGCAGCTGGACCTACCGCTGAACACACCGCTACGCGTTATCGAGGCAGACAACACCTTTTTAGGCGTTGGGGAGGCGCAGCCAGGGGAGAAGGCTATTGTACTGTCGCCTAAGATGGTGTTTGACCCGGTTAGCTAAAGAGATTGGCATTCGGGGGTTTTGTGCCTCAACTCAGATCTTGCACCAAAATCTCTAAGCGTTACTGGGCCTCGGCTGTATGAGAATGTCAATACCAAGGCGTGCAGCAATATGTCGATTGTCGTGAATGAGCCGAAGTAATTGCTGCCAGACCAGTTTGGGTAGTAACTTCTCGCGAGCCAAACGGCAGGCCTCCTTCCAGTTGAGGACAGGCGGCCAAGCCCACTGGTCAATCCAATGGGCCAACAGATAGGCCATCAAGGACAGCATCAGCCATCGGTAAACGCCCAACTTGGTCCCTTGTCCCAAGCAATGGAGGCCGAACTGATGTTTGGCGGTTTTGAAAAAGCCTTCTATCGCCCATCGTTTACGGCCCAAGCGCACCAGATAGACGCCCGAATAGGGATAGGTGGAGGCGACAAAGCGGAGTTCTCTTTTGCCATCGGCGCGCTTGAGCCAGAACCAGGACAGGGTTAGGGAAAAATCGAGCCCCTTGAGTCGGCCCTGGCAACCTCGCTTAGCACTGCCATAGAGGGCTTTGACATTGCGACCATCCTCGAGCCTGCGATTGGCCCGAATCCCGACGACCGCCCGCCAGCGCCTTTGCCGAACGGCTTGTAGGCAGTCAATAGTGCCAAACTCGGTGTCCGCTTGGACAATGACGGTGCGGCCGGCTACCAAACGGTGAGGGACCGTGGCGAGCAACTTGCAAGCCAATTGACTGGGTGGCTTGCCCCTTACCGCGCCAAACGCGGAAGCTCCAAGGGATACGCCAATCACCGACGAGCACGTAGAGCACAACCAAGTGTAGTCCCCGTTTGCCATTGAGCATCCGCACCCACGCTTCAAGGCTATCGGACCCTTCTCTCTGGCTACTCAGATGGGCGAACTTGCCCGTTTTCTCCAGGGTCGTTCAATCAATCAGCAGACGGAGGGGAAGATGAGAGGGCGGGCGGTGCAGCGCAACCTGCTTCATGATGGCTTGACGAGTTGTACGTAGCACCGAGCGCGTTGACCAGCGGTATCGATTGAGAAAACGACTGAGCGAACTGGCCGATTTCACTTGGGTATGTGCCGGTCGCGCATGACCCTGCGCATCGAGAAATAGGCCAAGATGGCTTGCAGGCTCGCTTTTTGATACACACTGGGCATCAAGCAGACCAGGCTATACACTAGCCCTTGGGCGTGTTTGAGGGTGGTTGGCATAAACCGTCTTTGTTTTTTGGTTTCGCCCTTTTTCTATCTTTTTGATCCCTGATGCAACCCTGATGCGGAAAGGTGCGAGATCTCAGTTACCGTAACTCGCTCAGCTACTGGCCGGAGCCCGCTGTCGGCAGCCAGCTTTGAATCGTCTCCCAAATACTACCGGGGCCGATACCAAAGAAGATTTGCAGCCCTAGCAAAATGGCGGCGACCAGCAGTGCGGTCTTCAGCGTGGCTTTGACCACCCGCAGCATCCACATGAACACCAGGATAGAGACGACGACTGCGCCAACGACAACAACGAGTTCCATCTGTTAATCCCCTTTAGGCTTGGCCCCTGTCTGACAGCTTCACCTTACCCGAGTGTTACTACGGTTTTATCAGTCAAGGTTTCACTCATCTTAGTGGTTTCAGTTCTGGCCCACTGGTCGGCGTCGATGATGTCCTGCAGGGTGGGTTGGGCGATCAGGTGGTCACGGTTGCGATCGCAAACTCGCTCAATCACCTTAGGAATATCTAAAAAGTGAATCTGCTCATCTAAAAACAGCGCCACCGCCTGCTCATTGGCCGCATTCAGCACCGCCGTCATGGTGCCGCCCGCTCGCCCGGCGGCGTAGGCCAGATCCATGCAAGGGTACTTGTCATGGTCTGGCTCCCGGAAGGTCAGGTCGCCTGACTTGACCGGGTTCCAGGGTTCCAGCTCGGTATAGATTCGTTCCGGCCAACTGAGAGCATAAAGCAGCGGCAGCCGCATATCTGGCCAGCCCAACTGCGCCAGCACCGAAGTATCCTGCAGCTCGATCATCGAGTGGATGATGCTCTGGGGATGAATGACAATATCGATGTGGTCGTAGTCTTGACCGAACAGATAATGGGCCTCGATTACCTCTAGCCCCTTATTCATCAGCGTGGCCGAATCGACTGTGATCTTGCGCCCCATCGACCAGTTCGGATGCTTAATCGCATCGGCCACGGTCACCTCAGCCAGCTTTTCGACCGGCCAATCACGAAAGGCACCCCCCGAGGCCGTCAGCAAAATTCGTCGCAGTCCCCCTTCGGGGACGCCCTGCAGGCACTGAAAAATCGCTGAATGCTCCGAATCTGCCGGAAGCAGCTTTACCCCGTGTTTCTCTACCAGGGGCAGCACGGCAGGGCCGCCCGCAATCAGCGTTTCCTTGTTGGCCAGGGCGATATCTTTACCGGCCTCAATCGCCGCCAGGGTCGGCATCAGCCCTGCGCAGCCGACAATCCCGGTGACGACGGCCTCCGCATCGCCATACCGGGCCACCTCAACCACACCCGCCTCGCCCGCCAGCACCTGCGGCTGCGGATCGACATCGGCAATCGCGGCCTTCAGCTCGGCCAGCTTGCTCTCATCGCAGATCGCCACGATTTCAGGTTTAAACTCACGCACCTGCTCCGCCAGTAGGGTGGCATTGCGCCCGGCGGCAATCCCCACCAGCCTAAATTGGTCGGGATGCTTTTGAACAATATCAAGCGTTTGGGTGCCAATTGACCCGGTGGAGCCCAGCAGCGTAATCGCCTTCATGTGTGATACCTCTTATCTCCGGAAAACTCTGGATCGTGAAACCGTGCGTCTGGGATCACTATAAGTTTTTTACCGGGGATAGATAAAGCACGCTGCGCAAGCGACTGACCAAAGTCCGCAGCCGCAATTAAGTAGCTGAGCCAAATAATTTATAGGATGTTCGACGACTTCTCGGATCCCCCCGGCTTCGCCACCCCCCTTATCAAGGGGGGCTTAGGGGGGATCCCCCCGAACGAGTAATACTGCAAATAATTCTGCTGACCTACTTAATCAGGACATTAGCGCCTTGCGATCGCTCACGAGCCCCGCAGACACCACTGCATCCCAGCAAAATAAAACCGACTGGCGCTGGAGGGAATTGGGGGGAACCTGTTCGCAGACAAACCGGGCCAGGGCCTGACTGACGACGGTTGCGTGGTAAGCATCCACCCCAACCATCAGCAGCTTATGAAAGAAACGCTGTGTGGTCTGCCGGGTCTTGGATAAATGGTCGAGTAAGGCCAGATCTGGAAAATTTTGCACAGTAGTTAGGTAAATTCGCTTGGTAGGTTGCAGAAGCGTGGTCACTTTTTGAGCTGTACCAGCACCCTACTCACAGATTCCAGGCAGATTGTAGGTGTCCGGAATACGGAGTATAAAAGGTCACAAATTCAGCATATTTACTCACTCGCAACAGGTAAATTGCCGATCGGGTGCGCTGAGCATGTCCGTGTCCTGTCGAAGCCGGTCCATCCAAGCCCCCGTGGTCAGCGCTATCGCTGGGGCAGGCCCAGTAACAGCAGCATCCGGTTTTTGGCAGCTGTTCCATAATGGAGGAGCGCCTCACATTTTCTATCTCTACAGCACCATGATGGAAGCTTTTGACCCGACCCCACCCGAGTGGACCGAGCAGGCCGTTCACGCCACGAGCTTTTGCTGCCCGTCCTGCGCTGAGACGACCGCTAAAGCCAGCGCCGTTTGGATTAACCGCCGTGCACCTGTCTATACCTACAATCAAAAACGCAAGTGGCAAGAGTTTTACCACTGCGAATGCGGTACGGTGTGGTGGGCCTGGAGCAGCGACCGCCCGCCGAGTAAGTGGCAGCCCCGACAGAGCAGCCCCGACAGTCCGCTGTCCTAGCGCTCGCGTTTGCCCCGTTTTCCCTTCGGTGACTGGCCTATGGGCATTGTTGTCTTCGGTAGCATCAATATGGATCTGGTGGCCCGCGTTGCTCGGCTCCCCACTGCGGGTGAAACGCTTCTGGGCAGATCCTTTCAGACCATTCCTGGGGGCAAGGGTGCGAACCAGGCCGTGGCAGCCGCCCGGCTGGGAACACCGCCAAAAATGCTGGGTCGAGTGGGGGCTGACAGCTTTGGTCAACCGCTCCTGCAGAGCCTGCAGGCGGCTGGGGTCGATACCCGCTGGGTGATGGCTGACCCAGATGCCAGTTCGGGGACAGCGCTGATTGCGGTCGCTGACTCGGGCGAAAATCAAATCATCGTGGTTCCCGGTGCCAATGGGCAGGTGGGGGAGGCCGAGCTGACCCAACTTACCCAGCAGCTGCAGCCGGGCGACCTGCTGTTGCTCCAGTTTGAGATTCCGTTACCGGTGGTTCAGCAGGCCGTTGCGATCGCACATCAGATGGGCGCCACCGTCATCGTCGACCCGGCCCCGGCCCACAGCGACCTACCCGACACGTTCTACACCCAGATCGATATCCTCACCCCCAACGAGACAGAAGCCGAGCAGCTCGTCGGCTTTAGCATTGACGACCGTACGGCAGAAAAAGCGCTACAGGTCCTGATTGGACGGGGCTTTGGCACTGTCATCTTGAAGCGGGGTCGCCACGGAGTCACGGTCGGCACAGCAGACGTCACCTTTTCGGTGCCGGCCTTTCCGGTGACGGCGGTGGATACGGTTGCCGCAGGCGACGCGTTTAACGGCGGGCTGGCGGTGGCGGTGGTTGAGGGCAAACCGCTGACGGCTGCGGTTACCTGGGCCAGCGCGGTCGCCGCCCTGGCAGTCACCAAACCAGGCGCACAGTCCTCCCTGCCCGATCGGGCCGCTGTTGAGGCCTTCTTAGCCGCCCAATCCTGCCCGGCCGAAGTCGGGTAATCCACCCAGAATCGGCGTTGTCATCGGTCCCCCCGGAGTTGCAAGCTAGTAGAGCCTGCGCCCTTTTTTCCCACCGCTTTCGGCATGTCAGACGCTCAGCCCCCAGATGCTCAGCCCCCCAACGAGCGGCCCAGTGCCGCGACTATTCGGGAGCTGTTCAACCGGATTGCCCCGGTGTACGACGACCTCAACCAGTCGTTGAGCTTTGGCCTGCACCGGATTTGGAAGCAGATGGCGGTGCAGTGGAGTGGAGCCGGTCCGGGGATGACCGGCCTCGATCTATGCTGCGGCAGCGGGGATCTGGCCTTGGCGTTAGCCGCTAAGGTCGGGTCGACGGGTAAGGTGATTGGCGCCGACTTTGCGGTGGCGCAGCTTGCGATCGCAGCTCAGCGCGCCACACAACTGGGCTACTCATCCCGCACAGAATGGATCGAAGCCGACGCCCTCAGCCTGCCGTTCGAGTCAGCCAGCTTTGACGCCGCCACGATGGGCTATGGCCTGCGCAACCTCACCGACATTCCCCAGGGGCTCAGCGAACTGGGCCGCGTCCTCAAACCCGGAGCCCGGGCTGCCGTGTTGGACTTTCACAGGCCGCAGGATTTGCTTATGCAGCAGTTTCAGCAGTGGTATCTCAATCATCAGGTCGTCCCCACGGCGAAGCGCTATGACCTCACAACGGAGTATGCTTACATCGGCCCCAGCGTCGAGCGTTTTCCAGTTGGCCCCGAGCAGGTCCATCTCGCCCGTCAGGCGGGCTTTAGTCACGCTGTCCACTACCCGCTCATGGGTGGGCTGATGGGGGTACTGGTCGCAACCCGATGAACTGGTCAACGCTAATATCGCAAGTGGATCTGTCCACGCTCTGGCTACTGCTGACGCCGCCCGTCGCCGGGGGGGTGATTGGTTACTTTACTAACGACCTGGCGATCAAAATGCTATTCCGGCCCTACCGGGCTAGGTATCTGTTCGGCAGGCGGCTCCCTTTCACACCCGGTTTGATTCCGAGCAATCAGAGCCGACTGGCCAAGCGCATTGCCGACACCATCATGGGGTCGCTGCTGACCCCTGACGAAATGCAAAAGCTGGCCCGCCGTCTGCTCGAAACCGAGCGCATGCAGGGGGCGATTCACTGGCTGCTGACCATGGCGTTAGAACAGGTCCAGTCCGACACCCAGGCAAAAACAGCTGCTATCCTCGGTAACATTCTGCAAGACATGCTGGGCCAGTCGCTGCCTCGCATGCTACGCGTCTGGGCCAGGGAAGACAACTTTCTGGCCGATCAGATTAATCACATCTTCGATCAGGTTTTACTAGAATTTCGCCTCAGCTCTGAACAGGCGGCTCAGGTCTCGACCTGGGTCTGGCAAGGCGTGCTGCCGCCCGATCGCATTCGTCAGCTCATTGTTGATTTTCTCACCGAGAACAACATCCGCACCATCGACGAGACGTTACGCTCCAAAACCAGCGGCACCTACTGGGTGGTTGCCAACCTCTTCGGCGTTCGCAATGCCCTCACCCGTCTGCGCAATCACTGTTTGGATGAACCCGCCCAGAGCAATGCCCGCATTGCCGAACTAATCATGACCCTGCGGGTCGAAGACAAGCTACAGGAGTGGTTACAGACCTTTTCGCTGCAGGAGCTCCCCATTGCCACTGTTCGCCAGCTGCGTCGCACCCTCAGACAAACCATCCGCAACTATTTGAGAAAAGACGGTGCCGAACTGTTACAGGGCCTGAGCGAGTCGATTAATTGGGAGAAGGTCGCTACCCAACTGCTTAACCGCTTACAGTCTTCTCCCGTCGTCGCCGGGTCGATTGGTCTGGTCAGTAGTGAGCTGGCCTTAATCTTAGAGCGCTATCTGGAACGCGATTTAGAGAAGATTGTTGCCCAGGCCATTCCTATTCTGGATATCGATCAGGCGATTATTGCCCGCGTCAACGCAACCTCACCTAAGGATCTGGAACTGGCGATTCAAGGCATCGTTCGCAGTGAGCTGCAGGCCATTGTCAACCTGGGTGGAATTCTAGGATTCACCATTGGTCTGGGACAGGCCCTATTCTTCTATTTTCAGAGATAAAAAATAGCGCCGTTTCCGCGATGACGATTGACCAGAAAAGCTTGAAAATGGGTCGTAAGTAGGTATGGCCAATCATTGGTAAGACCGGATAGGTCATTAGAAGACAGGAGACAGCAGCTAGAAGCCTCCTATATTCTGCCTTCTATCTCCTAAAGTCAGCAGCGTCGATGCTGCCAAGCATAGGCTGAATCTTATGCAGCAGTGACTGAGTCGTAAAGGGTTTCATCAGGGTTCCTTGAATACCCAATCCTTCTAGCTGCTGCGAGAGCTGGGGTGAAAATGCGCCTGTCATTGCAATAATCGGGACCTGGGGCTGGAGCCGCTGCAGCATCGGGATCGTAGTCCGCCCATCCATGTCGGGCATCATCATATCGATCAAAATACAGCGCACCTGCTTTCGGTATTCGGCCAGCAGCGAAATCGCACCAATGCCATCTTGAGTGACCAGCGATTTGTAGCCGTGTAGCTCCAACGCGAGCTTCACCACCTCGCAGATAGCGACTTCATCATCTACGACCAAAATCAACTCTTGGTGTCCAATTTGAATATTGGCAGCTGCGGCTGTTTCTGCTGCAGCTGCAGGCTCGGCTGGCAAACACACCTGAAATCGGGTGCCCTCCTCAACCACTGACTGTACGGCTAAAAATCCGTCATGGCCTTCTACTATATTCATCACAGCAGCGAGCCCTAGACCGGTTCCCTGACTTGCGGTTTTAGTTGTAAAAAACGGATCAAAGATTCTTGCCAAAGTGTCTGGCGCAATGCCTGTTCCCGTATCTGTCACCGTCACGGCCACATAGGGACCTGACGTCGTTGCGTGAGGATGCATTTTTAGATAAGGCTCGTCCACCCACAGATTTTCTGCAGATACGGACAGCGTACCGCCTTGAGCCATCGCATCACGGGCGTTCACGCACAGGTTCATAAAGACCTGATGGAGCTGAGTATCGTCACCTCTGATGGGCCACAGGTCGGATGCCAATTGGGTTTGAATTTGAATAGATCGGGGTAACGTTTGTTCAATAATGCGCTGAATCTCACCTAGTACCTCGGTCACAGATAGAAGCGTGCGGTGTCCGGGGTTATTTCGGGCAAATGCCAAGATTTGCTGTACCAGCTTAGTTCCCCGCTGAGCGCTACAGTTGAGCATATCTATCAGCTGTTGGGTCTGCCCGTCGACGTCTTTCAGCAGTAGCGGCAGCAGCTGAGCTACCCCCAAAATTGGGGTCAGAATATTGTTGAGATCGTGAGCGATACCACTGGCCAATGCCCCCAAACTCTCTAACCGCTGGGCCTGCAAAAACTGAGCTTCGAGCTGCTTTTTGTCCGTAATATCCATGTGGATGCCGAGCATCCGTAGTGGCTCATCATCGTCTCCCTTAAACAAACTGCTCTTGACCGCAATCCAACGGATTCCAGCTGGATGCACAATGCGGAACTCAGTTTTCAACCCTTGCCCCACGGTCACTGACTGCCACAGGTCCTGCTCTACCCTGCCCCGATCTTCCGCATGAATGGACTGCTTCCAACGATCGTGGTGTTTACCAAAATCCCCGCGAGAGACGCCGTAGAGCGTTTCTAACTCTGCACTCCACATCACTTCATTCGAGTGGATATTCCACTCAAAGACGCCAATCTTCCCCGCTCGTTGGGCAAGGGCTAGCCGTTCCTGCGCGGATTGACGCTGGGTAATTTCCTGTTGGAGTTGCTGATTCGCCGTTTTCAGCTCGCAGGTGCGCTCCTGAACCCGTTGCTCCAATGCATTGTTGGTCAGTCGTAGTGCCTCGGCCTGGTGCTTGCGCTCAATCGCGTACCGTAGCGAGCGTACCAACACTTCTGGCGTCATTTGACGCTTTACCAAGTAGTCTTGGGCGCCTCGCCGGACCGACTCAATCGCCAGTTCGGCATCGTTGGTGTTAGTCAACACGACCACCGGCAGGCTGCCAGCCTGGGCTAACAGCCGCTCTAGGGAGTACAACCCATCACTGTCTGGCAAGGTGAGGTCTAACAAGATGACGTCACACCCTAGTGCAGCAGCCTCTTCGCGACGATGTCTAGGCTGGATCAGCTGTAGGGCCTCGCCCAGGCGATCCACATGGGTCATTTGGAACTCGTAGAGCTGAGACTCCCATAAAAATTCTTCTAGCAGCCGCGCATCAGCGGCGCTGTCCTCAATCAGCAGAACCTGAATACGGGGCCGACTGCCAACGCTTAAGAGGAGATTGGGCTGGGTAGCGAAGCGGTTTTCAGCCAAAATTCCTCAATCCCCTTAACGATGGTGAATAGCTGGCTCAGGTTACGCGATTTGGAAATATAGCAGTTCACATGTAAGTCGTAGCTATTAAAAATATCGTCCTCAGCCCGCGATGTGGTCAGCACCACAACAGGAATATGCTGCAGATCCGGATCGGCCTTAATCTCGGCTAGCACTTCTCGACCGTCTTTTTTGGGCAAGTTTAAATCCAGCAAAATTAAATCTGGCAGCAATGGCTTGTCCGCAACGTTCGGGGGACGTCGCAGATAAGCCATCGCCTCGACCCCATCACGGGCAACAGCAATATCGCAGGGAACTGCTGTGCTCTTGAGGGCCTCTTGAATCAGGCGGATGTCGGCCCGATTATCTTCGATCAAGAAAATAGTTTTGCGTTCTGCCTGCACGGGTGCGATCGCGGCCTCCTACCGGCAATGTGAAATAAAAGGTAGACCCCTGACCAACCTCAGACTCGACCCAGATCCGCCCTCGATGACAGTCTACTATCTTTTTGCAGATTGCCAGGCCCATTCCCGAGCCGGGATACTCATCTCGGGTATGTAGTCGTTGAAAAATAACGAAGATACGCTCACCAAACTGGGGATCTAGTCCAATCCCGTTGTCTCGGACGGCGAACAGCCAGTGATCTTCCTGACGCTCGACCCCAATATGAATGTGTGGTGCCACTCCCGTTTGTCGGAACTTAATGGCATTTCCAAGCAGATTTTGAAAAAGCTGCATGAGCTGGACCTCATCTGCCACGAGCGTTGGCATCGCGTCGTAGGTGATCGTGGCATCTGTCTCTCGAACACGGCTCTGCAGATTACGAATCGCCTGATCGAGCGCAGGTTGCACTTCGGTTAGGGTGCAGTGTACGCCTTGGATATCGACCTTTGAATACAGCAACACATCGTCAATCAGCGTCTGCATCTGACCGACCCCTTCTACTGCAAAGTTGATAAATTCCTTGGCATCCTGATCGAGCCGATTACCGTAGCGCATCTCCAGTAGTTGAACAAAGTTGGCGACCTGATTGAGGGGTTCTTGCAGGTCATGAGAGGCCACGTAGGCAAACTTCTTGAGTTCGCCGTTCGACCGTTCAAGATCCTGTGCCAACAATGCTAACTCCTCTGCCTGTCTGAGGACGATGTTGACAATGGCTTTGCGCAGCGTTAGCACTGCTTGGATTTCTACCGGTTTCCAAGGGAGTGAGCTGAGCTGTACGGTCTCTTTCCATAGTGCGAACGACTGACGGGGCGACAGCGTCACTGCGCCTTCATTCTCTTCAACGGTGTATGCATTGTTGGGGTCACCGCCCCAGTTGACCGTCTGGATGACCTCTGGGCGAAACCACATGACGTAGCTGTGCTTAGAAATTGGAATCGCTAGCAGACCGCTTGCGACCTGTTTGAATCGCTGTGCTTCTGAGTAAAGTAAAGGGAGCGAATTGCTGTAGAACACCTCATCTGTCAGGTTCAGCTTTAGCCACTGCATTAGGTAGGTCAATTCGGTCTCATCCGGCGTTTGTCCGACCCGTGTCCATTGTCCACCAAAGTAAATGGCAGCTCCGCTCGCCCCCGCTAGCTCCAACAAATTCGAGTCAGCTAGACCCTCGACAAAGTAGTCTGCCCGAGACATTGACTCTATCAGTGTTGACTGCACTGCCCGCAATCGAAGCTGATAGGAATGATCGGCGACCTCTTCACGTGTGGCAATTTCCGAAAAAATGACTCTGCCTAGAAACTCACAGGCTTTTCGGAGCTCGTAGGGGACCAGTTTTGCCGTCCGGTGGTGACAAGCAATCAGCCCCCATAGCTTGTTGTCTTTCATTAACGAGATGGTTAATGATGCACCGACGCCCATGTTATGTAGATATTCAAGATGACAGGGGTAGGCACTGCGGAGGATAGATAGCGTCAGATCGGTTGGTTGTTGAGTGACTGGATTCTGTTCTGGATAAAGATTTACGGCTGCTGCCCGCGCGTCGGGAATAACCCGAATCCAGTTGGACAAAAACATTTGCCGGGCCGTTTTAGGAATATCTGACTCGGGATAATGCAGCCCCAGATAGGGTTCCATGTCGTCAATTTTCTCTTCTGCGACGACCTCACCGTGACCGTCAGCATCAAACTGGTAGAGCATCACTCGGTCAAAGCCGGTTACCTTACGAACTTCTTTAACAATGATTTGGCAGAAGGATCGCAAGGTGGCGGTTGAAGCGAGCTGGTTAATTGAAGCGCGAGCGAGATGATAGAAACTCAAAAACGGAATTGTCTCATGGGTGGTTGTAGGTTCTAGCTCCAACACCAGAAAACCATCACGGCTGTGGTGGAATACCGCATCAAAGACGCCGTATTCATCTCCATCTCTCCGTATCCATACCTTCACTGGATTGATAGAGTCCAGGTTGTCTTCGTCGAGCCCGGCTCTCAGTTGCCCCACCTGAAACGGATCGAAAATCTCATCTAGTGTGCGACCGACGACGGCATCGGGCGCACGTCCCAATTCATCCACCGTATTTGTACTCGCCTGTAACACCGTTAAATCTTGAGGGTTGAGTACGAGTAGCACCCCGTAGGACTGAATCTTCGTCAGGCTATGGATCGCTGGCTGCTTCAGGGCTGCAAGTCGGACATCTGGAACGGTTGTTTGAGGCGTTGCCATAACACAGTCTCCGTGATGGATCGGGGGCAAAGAGGTTGAGCTTCCCGCAGCATATCTCGTACAACCCCAATGGCCGACTCCAGGTTATTAAAGAAATTGGAAATTTCTTGGGGCGTTACACAGACTGTGATATTCAGGGATTTCAAGTCCCGTTAGCGTGATTATTTAGAATAAAAAGAATTATTGCTTTACAACTTGTTAGATATTACGGCAGTCAATGTCTCGCTAATTGTTCGGTAGCGTAACGATATTAAGCCAGAAAGCTTCGATTGCTTCCACCACCTGACTCAAGTGTTTTTGATCCTGGGGCTTAATCACATAGCAGTTGCAGCGCTGTTGATAGCTTCGCAATACCTCTGGTATTTCCGCTAAATCGGTGAGGACAATGACAGGAATTCGCCGTAAGATTGGTTCCGTTTTGACGTCGTTGAGTATGCGCTGTCCGGCTCCATTGGCAAGGTGTAAATCTAGTAAAATCAGGGCTGGACGCTGGGCGTCGAGATACTGACCCCGCTGATGCAGAAAATCGATGGCATCATCAGGTGCGCTAATGGCTACCAGACGACAAGCGGTTGCGCTTTCGGCGAGTACTTGCTCAACTATTTGGAGGTGGCTGAGCTGGTCGTCAATCGCGAGAATGGTTTTTACCGGTTCTTCTTTTCCCATTGCTGCTCCGACGCTAACTCGAGTTTAAAGTGGATGGTATCCCAGTTTTTCTCCAAAGTAAAAGCAACTGACAAGTCCCATAACTGATCAGGGACAGATTAACTGTTAACGAAAAAAGGCTGCGTAGCCATTAGCCAGCAGCCTTTTATTTTTGATACAAAATCGACTATACACAATCGACTTTTGGTCAGGATTCTAACCGAAACGACCCGAAACGTAATCTCTCGTCGTTTCTTCTTTAGGATTGCTGAAGATAACCTGGGTGTCGTCATACTCCACCAGGTAGCCCATCTTACCGCCCTGCTCAGTGGCTTGAGCGTTAAAGAAGGCGGTCCTGTCAGAGACACGCGATGCCTGCTGCATGTTGTGCGTCACAATAATGATGGTGTAGCGCTCCTTCAGGTCGTGCATGAGCTCTTCAACCTTTAGGGTCGAAATCGGGTCTAGGGCCGAGCAGGGCTCGTCCATCAGGATAACCTCGGGCTCAATTGCGATCGCACGCGCAATGCACAGACGCTGCTGCTGACCGCCCGACAGGCCCAGACCGCTCTCGTTGAGCTTGTCCTTGACCTCGTCCCATAGGGCAGCGCCACGCAGGGAGCGCTCTACCAGCTCATCCATATTGCCTTGATAACCGTTGATTCGGGCACCAAAGGCAATGTTTTCGTAAATGGTCTTCGGGAAGGGGTTAGGCTTCTGGAACACCTGACCCACCCGGCGGCGCAGCTCCACCGGGTCGAACTTATTGATGTCGCGCTCTTCAAAGGTAATGGTGCCATCAACCCGAGCGATCGGGATGAGGTCATTCATCCGATTGAAGCAGCGCAGAACAGTACTTTTACCACAGCCAGAGGGGCCGATAAAGGCGACAATCTGGTTTCTGGGAATATCTAGGTAAACGTCTTTGACGGCCAGGTTAGAGCCGTAGTAAACAGAAACCTTCTCGGCCTTGAGGGCGATGTCAGTGGCTGTTTGAGCAGTGTTTTGGACACGTGTGTCTTGCATGTTGAGTTACCAGAGTGACTGGGAAAACGGCGACTTTTCAAGGTCTTGGGCAGGTGCCAGGGCTACAGATCAAAACTCGGGCAAAACTAGAGATTGGTCTGCTGGAAACGGTTGCGGAGATAAATGGCGATCGCATTCATCATCAACAGCACCACCAGCAGCACAATAATGCCTGAGGCAGCGATGTGGTGGAACTCTTCCTGTGGACGACCCACCCAGTTGTAAATCTGAATCGGCATTGCTGTAAACGGGCTTTGCAGGCCTTCCACCGGGTTGAGCGGCGGCAGGAATGGAATAAATGTTGCTGCGCCAATCGCAACTAGCGAAGCGGTATCGCCAATCGCTCGTGACAGCGCCAAAATCGTGCCGGTCAAAATCCCTGGCAGCGCCGCCGGTAGTACATGGCTCCACACGACCTGCCAGCGATTCGCACCGAGGGCAAACCCAGCCAGTCGCATGCTGTTGGGCACTGTCCGCAGCGCCTCACGGGTGGCCACAATGATGACCGGCAAAATCAGCAGCACCAGGGTCAATCCGCCTGACAGTACGCTGCGTCCGCCGGTAAGGGGCTGCAGGACCCGCGTAAAGGCGGCTAAGCCCAGCAGGCCATAAATAATCGAGGGCACCCCAGCCAGGTTACTGATATTGATTTCAACCAGTCGGGTAAACCAGTTGTCGTCAGAAAATTCTTCTAGGTAAACTCCAGCGCCTACCCCAATTGGGAAAGACACCAGAATGACCACGCCCATCAGCCACAATGTCCCGACCAGGGCGGCCTTAATGCCCGCATCTTCCGGGCGGCGGGAGGGAAAGCTGTTGATAAAATCTACCCAGCCGCCCAGACTCCGCAGCCCTTCACCATCAGGTGTTACCAGACCATCGATCAGGACGGTCAGCAACAGCCACGCCAAGACAACAACCGCAGCCAGCGTGGCCCCCCAGGCCGCGGACTTAAAAACCCGATCCCAGTTGTATCGGCCCGACAGATTTTGGTTAAAACTTGCTCCTTTCGCTTCGCCCTGCACGGCAGTGCGCTCTTGCAGCTCCATATTTCCTTACTCCAGTTGTGGGCTTCCCAGTTTTGAGCTTGATTGACGATAGATAGGCAGATGGGCCTAGTCGTACTTCTGGCGGAAACGGCGCACAAACCAGAAGCTGAAAATGTTCAGCGCCAGCGTCATGATGAACAGCGTGGTGCCGACAGCGTAGATTGTCAGGTACTCAATCGTGCCGTAGGGCGCATCACCCTTGGTAATCTGCACAATGAAAGCGGTCATGGTCATCACCGGCACAAAGGGATTGAGGCCCAGTGTGGGGTTTGCGCCCGCTGCCAGGGTGACAATCATGGTTTCCCCCACCGCTCGAGAAACCGCCAGAATTACGGAAGCCACTATCCCAGAGAGCGCCGCAGGCAAAACCACTGAGGTGACGGTTTCGCGCTTGGTTGCACCAATCGCGTAGGCCCCGTCGCGCAGGCTGCGCGGCACAGAATAGATGGCGTCTTCGCTCAGCGAAGCAATCATCGGTGTAATCATGATGCCCATGACGATGCCCGCACTCAGGGCGTTGAAGCCCTGCAAGCCCGGAAGAAAGGCTTGTAAAAAAGGCGTCACGGTCAGCAGCGCGAAGTATCCGTAGACGACGGTGGGAATGCCTGACAGAATTTCCAGAACCGGTTTGAGAACTTTACGGACGCTGGGACTGGCGTACTCACTTAGGCAAACAGCGCACAGTAGCCCAAGCGGCAACGCGACCAGGATGGAGATGACTGCAATCATCACGGTCGCACTGATCAGGACAAAGATACCGAACTCTTTACTGGCAAACAGCGGCGTCCATTTGGTATCGGTAAAAAAGTCAAATACCGTTGAATTCTCGTAGCTACCCAGTTCTTGGAAGAAAGAGATCGCCTCGAAAATCAGCGTCGCGATGATGCCCAGCGTGGTCACGATGGAAATCGCCGCAAACGCACCGGTAATGATCTTGACAATCAGTTGAATGAGTTTGGCCCGGTCACGGTTTGGGCTCCATGAACTCGGGGCAATATCGAAGGGGGCTTCAGCCGTCATCAGTAAGGGGTCCTCAGCGGAGTGATTGAGCGCGGTTGGAGAGCCTGACGAGACTCGCAAAGGCGAAGAAGCGAACCCGAACCGAAAGTATTGAGACCATCGGTTCGGGCCTGCTCACTGGAGTCGCCTATTCGGGATCTTTGCCCAGCTTGCCTTCGGCAATACGAGCCTGAGACTCGGCCAGTACATCGTCAGGGAAAGCGATGTAGCCCGCTTCGCCGATCAGCTCAGCATTGGCGGTATCAAGCTGATAGTCAACAAACGCTGCCACCTGGGGCTTGGTGTCGTAGGCCTCTTTCTTCACGTAGAAGAATAGGGGACGAGACATGGGATTGTAAGTACCGTCAGCGATCGTTTCAGAAGAAGGCTCGATGCACTCGCCCGCTTCGTTTTCGATAGCAACTGATGCCAGTGCGCCCTGGTTTTCTTCGTAGTAGGCGTAGCCAAAGTAGCCCAGGCCGCCTTCGTCACCTTCTACACCCTGAACGATGACGTTGTCATCTTCACTCGCAGTGTAATCACCCCGGCTTGCACCCTCTTCACCGTTGACTTCGTCAGTGAAGTAGTCGAATGTACCGGAGTCAGTACCCGGACCGTACAGCCCCAGCGGCTGATCGGGGAAGGACGGATCAATCTGATTCCAATTGGTAACAGTGCCTTCAGACTCAGGAGACCACATCGTGTTCAGCTGGTCGACCGTCATACACTGGGCCCAGTCGTTAGCCGGGTTTTTAACCAGCGTGATGCCGTCAAAAGCCACGGGTACTTCGATGAACTCAATACCGGCCTCTTCGCAGGTAGCGATTTCTTCGTCCTTGATTTGGCGGGACGCATTAGAAATATCGGTCTCACCGGCGCAAAATTTCTTGAAGCCGCCACCAGAACCAGAAACACCAACGGTGACGCGAGTACCGGGGTTTGCCGCCATAAATTCCTCAGCCATGGCCTCGGAGATGGGGAAAACGGTACTAGAACCGTCGATCAGAATATCGCCCTCAATGCCGGATGCAGCATCAGTACCGGCAGCAACGTCGCCCTCAGTACCTTCGGAAACGGTATCAGTGCCGCCACCACAGGCAGCCAGGCCAGCGACAAGCGCTAGCAGAGAAACAGAGTAAGCAAAACGCATGGTCCGTGCCTTGATTAACATAGGAATAGTCACTCCCTCACCGTATGTAACAGATATGCCATAAGCATTCTCACGGAAAAATAGCGCTTGAAAGTAAAGGCCAGGTTAAGGAAAATTTGAGAAACCCATCACGCTAACACACATTGTTTGCCGTAGATGTGATCTAGACGACTCTGAAAGCCAAAGCCGCTACGGATAGAGCAATCTGACAGCTGTCTTGCATGACAGACGCGTCTCCCGCCCAAGTCAGACCCAAGTCAGAACAGCCAACCCAGTAACTTCATTCTCAGGAATTAGATGTATACGGTTATTTATGACGGCAACTGCAACCTCTGCACTGGACTGGTGCAGCTACTCGAACAGTTGGACCAGGGCCAGCGGTTTAGCTATATTCCCATGCAGGATGAGGTGGGATTGGCACGCTTTGGCGTGACCGCCGCCGACTGTGAACAGGGAATGATGGTGATTGATGAAGCCCATCCCGAGCGGCGCTGGCAAGGCAGTGACGCAGCTGAAGAGATCGGTCGCCAGCTACCGGTTGGGACGGGGTTTGTGGATGCCTATCGGAACCTGCCAGGACTCAAGTCAGCGGGCGATCGGTTCTATGCGTTTGTGCGTGACCATCGCTACGGACTGTTTGGCAAACGAGGGGAGACCTACCATTCGGCTTACCCCAACTGCGATGGGGGGTGCGAGGGCGAAGCCCCGGCCAGGAAAGACGGCAACTTTCAGCCGGGTCAACCCCACTAGATACCGACTAAATTGTGACTCAATTCTGGCTCAATGTATTAACCGTTACCTGAGCCAAATCAGTGCTTAAACCGCAATGCTACCCTAGCTTGCATGGATGATGGTGCAGCACAACTTTTTCGCATGCTGGTGGAGGCCGGTGCCACCCCAGGCAAGGATTTTTCCTGTGATGCAGAACGGCACGTCTATCGAATGAGCGAGCGGGCCTACATACTGCTGCAGCTTGCCTATCCAGAGCTAGACCTGAGCCAGTTTGCTAGCAAATCGACGCGAGATGAGGCCGCTGCCGCCACCGCTTTAAACCAACAGTTGGGGATTGATTTTACGGGTCGGCTGCTCACCCGTATAGAGCAGCGTTTGCAACAGCTCTCACCAGCAGACGCCGCCTGGTATTTGCAGTTGCTGCTGAGCGGGGTCGAACAGCGTACGGGCGTGGGACTTGATCAGCTGTTATTGGAACGGCTGTCCCCAGAAAATCAGGCATGGGTTAATCAGCTGCTTGAAATGGACGCAGCCACCCCGTGCGACCTCTGGATGAGAGACCTGGTCGAAGCAGCCGGTGGCTCGCCCGAAGATGTCGAAATCGAGAACGACGAGGTGTTACTGAGCGAGCCAGGACTGGCACTGCTGATGTCGGTCTGGGTAGGTGAATACGACGTGAGCGAAACGATCGACGTAGGAGATACGGCAGACGCCGATGAGGTTGATGACGCCGCTAACGAGGGATCGTAATCGCCGAGGGGGTTCGAGCGACTGAGCCTAGCTCGCTGCGGCTGTCCTGTGTACGTGTATGGGTATCGGAGCGCGCACTCGAATCGCGCTGCCGTTAAGGGCTTGGGAGTCTTCGCAAGCTAGATAAAGCGCTGCTCGTGCGATCGCACGATTGGGGCAGCTGTCTGAGCGCGTCATCACATAGGTTGAACGCCTGGGTAAGCCGATCGCCGGTGTCGTTTGAGGGGGCTCTGGGGAAGTCGCAGCCTCTGGCCAAATTAGGTTCACTCGAATTGCGTAGCCCGCTAACGAACGGGACATCGCCTCCGTCATTGTCAGTAGGCTGCTGCGGCTGACCGCTGTGGCTAGCCCCCCTGGCAACTGGGGAGTCGGCGCAATATTGATCACCGATCCGCTATCGGACCGGATCAAAAAGGGGAGTGCCTGCTGCACGCTCAGGAAGGTGCCCCTCAGTGCCACCTCAATCATTCGGTCCCAGACCTGGGGACGGAGCGTTTGTACTGCCGCGTCCTGTTGAGTCAACACCTGACAGTGGTTGATCAAAATGTCCAGATGACCGTAGGTCGCCACCGTTTCATCCACCGCCATCTTCACATCGTCTGGATTCGACACATCGGTCAGGACGAAGCGAGCTTTGCCCCCCGCCGCTTTCAGCTGGTCGGACACCTTCGTGCCGCGCCCGAAGTCTAGACCACAGAGCACAATGCTGGCCCCCTGCTGCGCGTAGACGCTAGCAATTTTGCGGTCAATGCGTCCACCTCCGCTCATGAGCAGCGCAACCTTGCCCGCCAACCGCAGACGCGAACGTTGGGAGGCTAATCGGGGGGGTGAATTGTTGATGACATGTTTGACAGCAGTAGACTTCTGAGAATTGGGCGATTCAGAATATCCCATATTTATAGATGCATGGTAGATGCTCCCAATTCGCTGCGCCGATCATCAGACCATCGGACAGTGGTATCCCTTCGGACGCCGCCGCGACGAACCTTAAAAGAAGCTTTACCAATTCAAAAGAAATAACGAAACCCAGCGCATCCGCATTCATACGGAAGTGCGTACAATTTTGTCTACAGGATGATACGCAATGTCTAATTTAGCTGAGATTCAGCTCCGCGCAACCCAGTCTGAAGATTTAGCCTGGGTCGTGGCGGCTGAAGTCGAGCTAGGGGGTACAGGCCCGGTTCTAGTTGGCAATGGCCCAGCCTATTCCCCCTCTCGCTTGAGCATTTCCACCAGGCGATGGTGGGCCGCCTTGGCATCGGCGAGCGGCGGGTCAAAAGGGATGCGTAGGGTCGTCGCACCACACGCTAGCTCGGCTTCGAGATCCATGCCGTCGGCGTCAATGGCCTTCATCCTGGCAGCGGTGGCGGCGGGCGTTTCACCATAGACTTGGGCATACATCAGCACCGCTTCGGCATGGTCGTCGTTCATGTGCTTGCAGATGCGATCGCTGACCTGGGGCGTGATAGCTTCGGACATAAAAATCCTCTAGTATGTAGTCTGCTTAATTTGAGTTTGACTTGGACTGTCGCTGAATCTGGATTCGAGCCCAATCTGGGTTTGCGCTGAATCCGAGTTTGCTCATCTGAGCGAGGGTTGACCGTTTACCGACCGCCCATCACGTTTTCCCATGCTACCGTCACTGCCCGCCAACGCCGAGCATCCCTGGCCGTCGGGACATATTTTTCAAAGTCCGGGGGCCCACCTGACCTATCGCGTCGTGGGGCCGTGCTGTCGACTGTATGACCGTGAACAGCTGCCCTGGCCCTGCTGTCGCCTGCAGTGGCGCGGCAAGGAACCCAGCTGGCGACGCATCGGTCGCCGCTATATTGTGGATCTCTCGACCCGACGCCACCCGTCCTACTGCGTCGAAATTGTTGGACAGGGCTACCGCAGCGATCCGTTCATCACGACGCTCTATATTGTCACGCTGACGCCTGAGGTCCAAAACTGGTGGCACACCAAACGGGCCAAGCCACAGCCAGCGCTCGCCGCGCTCAATGGGCATGAAGTGGCAGAGTGATTGGCCCTGGTCCGCTATTCAGCTGGTCGCGCTTTCATCTACAGCTCGTCTTCACCTTCCATCAGCAATTCTTCTTCTTCGATGTTGCAGGCCTGGCGGTAGTCGGCTCCGGACCATAGGGTCAGGCCGCACAGCTGCGCGTTGGTGAAGTCTACGTCGTGAATCAGGGTGCCGTCCAGGTTGGCCCGCTCTAACACGGCGCTGGTAAACTCGGTTTTGTGAATGTAGGTTTCGCGCAGGTCGGCCCCGGTCAGGTTCGCACCCGTAAAGTTAGCGTAGTCGAGCAGCGAGCCGTACAGATCGGCATCGGTCAAATTGGCTGACTCAAGGTTGGCATTCGACAGGTTAGTAAAGGCCAGATTGGCACCCACGAGGTTAGCGTCCTTTAGATAAGACCGATACAGATTGGCGCCCTCCAGGTTGGCACCTTCTAGATTGGCCCCTGCTAGCGAGATGCGACGCAGGTCGGCGTCGGTCAGGTCGCAACCAGGGCATTCGTTCGTGTCGAGTAGCTGTTCCAGCTGTGCCGGGTCTACGGCCACGGCGACCGATACGCCACCCAGTAGTACGGCCAAAGCTGTGCCAACCGGCAAAGCGACCGGGGTGCGATCGCAACTCCAAAACCACCGCGCTACTGTCTGAAACATCGACACGCTCCTCAAAGATAAACAGCTCTATGTTGTCAAACTTAACGGGGCGCGGCAAGTCTGCCTAAGTCTCCTTTACGGTTCAATTATCAAATTGCTCACATGTATTGAAAATCCCTAAATCTACCGGATGCCCGGTGACCAAGCCCTGACCGTATCCGTAATCGTGCTGACAGAGGCAGTCTCTCGAAGCGGTCGAAAATGTCCGATTTGGGACTTGACGCAGTCCCTAAAAAAACGTCTGCTAGCAAGGACAACGCGGCTATAGCCATCGCCACAAAATTTGTGCGCGATGGCTGATCACGGCCCACTCTGCGCTTTGGAACGATACTCGGTGTCCCAAGGCGGTCAAGACTCTAAAGCAGTCGAGACTATGAAGTGGCCAAGAATATATATCCGCTGTTGGTATAATTTGATTCAAAATCAAGAAAACTTGCTACTGCTGCGCCTCTTCGATCATCGCAGGGGCACTCTACCACCCAGAGTTTTACGTTATGGAATCCGCACAAGGAAAGACGACTATGAATTCACTGCGCTTGAAAGTAGCTGCCCTGTCCACCATCGCCCTGAGTACTTTTGGCGTTGCTCACCCCGCTGTCGCCCAGTCCTTTGGCAGCGTAGAAGTTGACCAAAACGACTTTGTCGTCGTGGCTTCGCCAGGGGGCGGTTTGCTGGGTCAGGCCCAGCTGATGATTATCGAACAGCAGCGAGATGACCGGGCCTGCTGGAGCGAGTCAGGCTCCTCTCCGACCCAGATTGAACCCCTATTGCTGGAGTTCGACTTCAGTGGCATCTGCGGTCGCAGTACCGACAGCAATGGCTACTCTATCCGCACATCCGATGGCGATGCGGGTCGTAACTTCTCCTTCGAGATTGAAGAAGAAAACGGCGAGCAAATTCTCTACGCGGTCCCCAGTCGTTTTCCGACCAATCCCTATCGCGAGGCCGACCCCTTCCCAGTGGGTCGCACCTTTGGCATTAGCGATAATGGGTTCACCAAAATCACCCTCAATCCTGGCTGGCGGCTGACCAAGCGGACCTACGAAGGTCGTACCTTGGGCCATGTATACCTGACCAGTGACAACACGCTGGCCCAGATCATCGAAGCCAACGGTGGCCCAATTGCGGTTGATCCGGGTCCGAGCCCCAGCCCGAGCCCCAGTCCCAGCCCCGGCACCTCTTTTTCTGATGTCCAGGGCGATATCTATGCCCAGCAAATCGCGCGTGCCGTGGACATCGGTTTCATTGCGGGCTTCGAAGATAATACCTTCCGTCCCCAGACGGCGCTGACGCGCGAGCAGCTGGTCTCCATGGTTTTGGAAGCCCTGGACGCCCAAGACAATCTCTCTATCGCGCTGCCCAATCAGGTATCGAGTGCGCCGTTTCGCGATGTGCCCAGCAACCGCTGGAGCGCCGCCAAAATTCAGTTTGCCAACCAGGCAGGCATTGTCACTGGCTACCCAGATGGAACCTTCCGACCGGCCCAGCAAGTCACCCGCGCTGAGATGATTGCTGTCCTGCGCCGAGCGGCGGAGTATCGCAAGAGCCTGCTGAACGAAGGCACGACCCTTAACCCCACGCAGACTGCTCTCAACTTCTCTGATACCAGCGGTCACTGGGCAGCAGACGTGATTTCCGATCTGTCGGCCTACTGTGGCATTGCCACCCCGGTCAACGAGTCAGGGAGTGCCTTTGCGCCCAACTCCGACGCGTTGAGAAACTATGCGGCGACAGCGGTGGTTCGCCTGGTCGATTGCCCTAACCCATAGGCGCTGAGGGCAATGCCCTGAGTTTCGGTTTGACTGATTGAAGGATTGAACGCCGTCTGGGTCGTCTGACCCGACGGCGTTCGGGTTCGTGTCTCGCCCCAAAGTTTGTGTCTTGCCCCAAAGAAAGATAGACGGCTGTCCCTACCTGAAATCATCAACCGCACCCGGTACAATAGTATTGACGCACTTCATCACTACCGCCGTGAATCTTAATGCTGTGGAGCTTAACCTGAAACGTCCGATCTTAATCGGTGGCCTGGGGCTGGCAGGCAGTCTGTGGTTACTCGATACGGTGAACCATGTGGATGGGTCGCTGGCGATGGGTGCGATCGCACTTGCCTCGGGTCTGTGGTGGTTCAAAAACCGGACGCAGCCCCAGCTCGATCTAGGGCTGCCCCAACAGGTGCGGGCCAGCCGAGAGGCGGTTGAACAGGCCCTCAGTCAGGTAGACCAGCTACTCGCGTCACTGCAGGCCGCCCTTCCCACACCCCTATCAGCCGCAACTGAACAGCAGCTGGCCCAGCTGCAGCAGCGGCGCAGCGATATCCTCAACACCCTAGAACGAAACACGCTGGCGGTGACCCTGGTAGGCAACAAATCTACCGGCAAGACAGCCCTCCAACAGCACCTCAGCGAAGCTTGGCAGACCGTGGCAGAGGTTACCTTTTCAGAAGTCTCTTTGACCGACGATGCCAGCCTAGAACTCAACAGCGACCTGGTTATGTTTCTTACCGCAGGCGACCTAACCGCCTCAGAGCAGGAAATGTTGCGTTCGCTTACCGCAGACGGGTTCTCTTCAATACTTGTTCTGAACAAGCACGATCAGCTTATCCCCACCGATCGGGCGCTGGTGATGGACCGGATTACGGCCCGCGCCGAAGCGTTTGGCATCGAGACCGTGTCTACCGCGGCACTGCCCAAACCGATCAAAGTCCGCCGCTACTCAGCATCGGGGGAGGTGTCAGAAGCCACCGAACAGCCCGCACCGGATACTGCCACGCTGTTGACCCAGCTCACCGCATTGGACCTGGAGAATCTGCGTCTAGCAACCGCACTGCGGCAGGCCAGCGCCCTGCGTCTGAGCGTGTTGTCCCTGGTCAACGCCCAGCGCCGCCAAAAGGCCCTGCCGATGATCGAGCAGATGCAGTGGATTGCTGCGGGTACGGCCTTTGCCAACCCGCTAGCCACGCTAGACCTGCTGGCCGCCGCCGCCATCAATGCCCAGCTGGTGATGGATCTCGGCAAGGTGTATGATCAGCCGCTGACGATGGCGCAGGCCAAAGCTGGAGCGGGTGCCATTGCCAATCTCACCGTTCAACTGGGCCTAGTCGAACTCTCGACCCAGCTTCTGGGCAGCGTGCTCAAAAGCCACGCCACGACATACCTGGCAGGCGGGGCGCTCCAGGGCGTTAGCGCTGCCTACCTGACTCGTGTAGCCGGGCTTACCCTAGTTGACTTCTTTGAAGAGCAAAGCCTGCTACCCCCATCCGAGCGCGAGCTGCGGTTCGAGCATCTGGGCGACCGACTACAGACGCTCTTTAAGCAGGTCAAACAGGGGACGGCACTTCAGTCTTTTGTCAACCAAGCGCTCTCTCACCTGCCCTTGGCCAAGTCTGAGCCCGCGCAGGCGGCCTAGGGAGACCGACTGTGCCAACGGACGCGCCAGCAGAGGCGACATTACCCGCCGCTACCGTCCCAGCCGCTACCACTGTGGTAGCCCAGGCTCGGGAGAGTCTACGGCAGGCGATCGATCGCTACATCCCTCAGCTCAGGCTCAACCCGCTCAAGCCCGAAGACCTCAAACGTCAGGCGGCGGTCAAGTCCGGCATCGACCAGCTCAACGGTCTCATGGCCAAGCTCGACAGTACCCTGATCCGAGTGGCGGTATTTGGCCTGGTCAGTCGGGGTAAGTCAGCGGTTCTGAACGCGCTGGTGGGCGAAAAGATTTTAGAAACGGGTCCCCTTAACGGCGTGACCCAGTGGCCGCGCTCGATTTACTGGCAGCCCACTATCGACACAGACGCAGGCCCAGCTTTGCTCAAAGTTGAGCTGATCGACACGCCCGGACTCGATGAAATCGAGGGGGCCGAGCGCAGCAAGGTCGCCCAGGAAGTGGCCCGTCAAGCCGATCTCATTCTCTTTGTAGTCGCTGGGGACATTACCCAAACCGAGTACCGAGCCCTATGCGAACTCTACGCCACTCGTAAGCCGCTCATTCTGGTATTCAACAAAACCGATTTGTATCCAGAGATGGATAAACAGTCGATTTACAACAACCTACAGTTGCTCTGGCAACAGCTGCAAATAACAGACGCTGCTGACGCTGCCACGCTGCTTCCTGAAGAAGGGCAGGTTGTTGACAAAATTGTTATGGTCGCTGCCGAGCCCGCGCCAGTGCTCGTACGGGCTGAGTGGCCCGATGGCCGCATTACCGAAGAATACGAAACGCTACCTGCCGAGATCGACGACCTCAAACTGTTGTTAATCGACCTTCTTCAGCGCGAGGGCCAGACCCTGATCGCTCTCAACACTCTCTACCAGGCTGGCCGAATAGAAACTCAAATTGCCACCGCCACAACCGAGCTGCACGAGACCGACGCCGACGCGCTGATCTGGCGCTACGCCAAATACAAGGCCGCCGCCGTGGCGCTGAATCCGGTGGCAATCTTCGACGTGCTGGGGGGCATCGCCTCAGACCTGATGATGATTCGCAATCTAGCCAAGCTGTACGGCCTGCCCATGACCGGGCACCAGGCCAACAAGCTATGGCGCACTATCGTCCGCAGTTCGGGCACGATGATTTTAAGCGAGTTGGGCAGCAGCCTGATTTTGGGCCTGGGGAAAAGTGGCGCAGCCATCTGGAGCCTGTTTGACAGCGCTGGCGGCTTTACCGCCTACGCCGGAGCCGTCAGCGCCCAGGCCGCCGCCGCTGGCTATGGCACCTACATCGTCGGGCAGGTGGCTCGCACCTACCTAGAGAGCGGCTGCAGCTGGGGTGAGCAGGGCATTAACACGCTGATGAAACAGATTCTCTCTGAGGCAAAATCAGACTCAACCTTGACCCGACTGCAAGATGAGATTCGGGAGACGGTCAACGCGGGTTAAAGTTCAGCCTGTAATTCAGACACCATACGCTCAACCGTTTGCTTTAGCACTGGTAGCGTCGTCTGGCTAATGGACCATACAGTCTCGAAGTCAATCTCCCAGTAATGATGAATCAAGATATTCCTGAGGCCGACGACCTCTGGCCAACTGACATCTGGGTAGTGAGCCAACATCTCTCTAGAAATGCCGTTTGCGGCCTCACCGATAATTTGAAAGTGGTAGACAACTCTTTCCTGAATGGCTTCGTCTTCATCAAAGACATTTTTGCCTCCAGCAAGAAGCCATTCGATTTTGGCTATGGACTGGGTGATGTCTACAAGGCGGTCGGCATTGGAGCGCATAGGGGAATGGACTCTTTGCTTGCTGTCGTCTTAGCTGCTTCGGTCAAGCCATCGAAGGTGACCACATCAGCGCGTCGGCCTATCAGGGTCTCAATATCTTGTATTAGTCCGATCAGAGCTGAATAGGATATTTTTTTTTCAAAATCTACTAGCAGGTCTACATCACTGTCGGGGCCAGCCTGATCTCGGGCGAAGGAGCCAAACAGCCTAACGTTTGAGGCTCCGTGCTTGTGTGCTAGCTCAACGATTTCGTGCTGGTAAGCCAACAAGTCTGCGAGTCTGTGGCCTATCCGATTTTTTGGCTCAGGACGATGCAGTAGCCAGTCAACATGGCGAATAAGTCGCAGCTTTTCGTCGTGGGTTAGCTGCTCAGCTTTTTGTAAGAGTTCGCTGAATAGGGTTTGGCTCATACCCATGAGGATAGCCTAAGCTGTGACTGAAACAGTATTTTCTAGAAAACAGACAAAAACACGTGTTCAGCTCCCAGACAACATCCAGCATTACTCAGAAAGCTGGCTGAGCTGTGTGGCCGCCTCCGGACTCAGCGACCAGCCCAAGGCTCCGGCATTCTGCTCGGCCTGACGGGCGTTTTTAGCGCCGGGAATTGGGACCACATTACCCTGGGCGATCAGCCAGTTCAGCGCTACCTGGGCCGGGGTGCGGCCATTCTCAACGGCAATCTCTTGCAGGGCGGCGATCAGTGGCTGTATTTTCTCTAAGCCACTGCGGCTGAAACGAGGGTCGAGGCTGCGGGCACCAGTGGGTTTCTGGTAGTTCTCCAGCGTATATTTGCCCGTCAACAAGCCCTGAGCTAGGGGACTATAGGCGAGAATAGTAATGCCGAGTTCGCGGGCGGTAGCAAGGACGCCGTTGTTCTCGATGTGGCGATGTAAAAGAGAATACTGCATTTGATTGACCGCCAGGGGAATACCGCGCTCGGCCAAATAGCTGTGGGCCTTGCGCATTTGCTCGGCGGAGTAGTTGCTGACGCCAATGGCCTGAATACGGCCCTGCTGGACCTCGTCGGCCAGGGCATTCATTAGCGTCTGTTGCCCCATGAAAAAGTCAAAGGGTTGGTGCACCTGATAGAGTGCAATGCTCGGCACCTGTAAGCGCTTGAGGCTGGTGGTTAGCGCATCGGCCACCGACTGAGAAAACACGCGCCAGGGAACTGGGAAATATTTGGTGGCAATGATAGTAGGCTGATTGGTCTGCTGTATGAACTGGCCGATTAGCTTTTCTGACTCGCCCAGACCGTAGACCTCTGCCGTATCAAAAAAGTTGACGCCTGCGGCCAGGGTTGCCTCAAACGCCTGGCGCACATCATCAACCCCATAGTCCTTGCCATACTGCCAAAAGAGAGAATCCCCCCAGGACCAGGTGCCGATGCCCAGGGCAGGGACAGTGGGGCCGTTGGGGCCAAGTTGAACCGTTTGAAACGTTGTAGTGGCAGACATGGCAATCAAGAAAAGAGGGACGCCCTTTCACTATTCCACGACTTTATCGTGAGTGCCATGCAGATTATTCACTGCCGATCACTCGCCGATATCGATGCGCCCGATCGCCGTCTGCGGGTAGTAGACAGACAAAATCTCGTTGTAGCGGTAGCCCTGCCTGGATAGGTCGAGCGCGCCCGTCTGGCTCATGCCAAAACCGCTATGGGCATCGTTGACAATGTCTTGCGTCGCCGCATAGAGCGACTCAACAATACCGCCATTATGACTAATAAACTCGCCCGCAGTTTGTTGGACGGCTGCTTGGGTGGTGTTCGTCTCAGTCATGACGCCCTTGTAGGCCTGGTAGCGAGTGGTGTCGTCCAGATCGTACTCCCGACCTGAGTGACGCACGTTGTGAACCAGCGCATAGGATCGGGCAGCAACGGCCTGGGCCTTGAGGGATTCAATCGGCCAACTCGGCGACATTTCTGCGCCGACCACGCTGTAGAGATATTCCTGCATGAGGACATAGTTGACGACTAAAATGCCGTTTTGACGCAGCAGCAGCAGCACCCGACCGCGATACCAGCGATCGCCCACGGCCACGTAGCCGCCGTCGCTCTGTACCCATACTGCACCGGGCATGGCTTCGCCGTTGATGGTTAGATTGCCCTGGTCAGCAGCGGTGTAGCCCTGACCTGCGGCCAGACTTTTGAGCCCTTCACCGTCGAGGCTAACCACGGCTCCCCCGTTCGAGGTTGCGATCGCAACCCGACTCGCATCACGGACCAGGGCCACCCGCATCTCTAAGGCAGCATCAATGGTCAAACTGTCCGAGGGCGCAGGAGGTTCGGGTGCGGCCGGTACGGCAGCAGGCTGGCGCTCGGGGGCGGGCGTTCGGGCAGCGGTCGCGGCAGCGGTCGAGCCTGATGTCGCAGGGCTAGACGGGGTCGCGGCTGTAGCCGCATCGGGAGCGGATTGACCTAGCACACCAGCTGCGATCGCACCCTGGGTTAGGGTCTTGACCTTTTGCATTACTAGCCATTTGCCCAGTGCGATCGCATCGGCCTCGATGAATGGCTCCATCGGCTCATCCATCGCTTCCTGGGCCAACGCAGCTGGCCCCAGTAGGCCCAAACTCAAGGCCGTCGCCGTGATACCCGCCGTCCATCGACGGGCCAACCGGTGCGCCCTGACTAACCGATGCTGATTCATCCCCTCTTCCCCACAAAAATGGCCCCAGCCGGTCCAGACGTCAGACCGTATACCAGGACTCAAGACGTATACAATTGTGAATTTGTGTCATCACTGCCTAAGCCATTCTCGCTGATCCAACGGCAATTCCGCAAAAACTCAGGACCCTTCTTAGAATTTTTATGGTGAGCAGATATAGCGCTGGCCATTTTGCTTAGGGCACCGGATACCGTTTTCCCTCAAGCACAGAGCGCGACCTGACACGCAATTGCGCACAAAGCTTTTGTGGCGATTGCGATCAAAAACCAGCGATTTATTAAAAACCAGCGATTTAAGCGATTTATACGGATGGGAATGGGCTGATGAGTGATAGCACAGCGTCGATTAAGCGAGTGTTGGTGGCCGGGGCCACCGGTGGGGTGGGGCAGCTGGCCGTAGCCGAGTTGCTGCGGCAGGGCTACACCGTACGCGCACTAACGAGACAGGCCGAAAAGACTCAACGGCTGTTTGCTGACCGGGTTGAGCCAGTGATCGGTGATATTCGCCAAGCAGCCACGTTGCCCGCCGCCACCGCAGGCATGGACGCCATCCTGTGCTGTACGGGTACGACGGCCTTCCCTTCGGAAAAATGGGCTTTTGCCCCGCCCGACTCCCCCCTGGAGGCGCTGGCCTTTTGGGGGCGGGTCTACCTCGATGCCGACTATCGCCAGGCCCAAGCGCAAAACACGCCTGCGGATGTAGACGCAGTTGGGGTCGCTAATCTGATCGCAGCCGCGCCTCAAACCCTACAGCGATTTGTATTTGTCTCGTCCTGCGGCGTCGAGCGCAAAGATAGCTTTCCCTTCAACCTGCTCAATGCCTTTGGGGTGCTTGATGCGAAAGAACAAGGCGAGGACAGTATTCGCAGGTCAGGGCTGCCCTACACCATCATTCGACCCGCCCGCCTCATCGACGGTCCCTACACTTCCTATGACCTGAACACGCTACTACAGGCCACCACTGGTGGGAAACAGGGCATCCAGATCGGTCAGGGCGATCGGCTCAATGGTCAAACCAGCCGCATTGACGTGGCTGCCGCCTGCGTTGCCTGCCTATCGCTACCCAAATCGGAGAATACGGCCTTTGAACTGGTCAATACCGGCCCTCGACCCGCAAAAATTGACTGGACTGCTCTTTTGGCACAGCTCAGTTCTGACTGAGTAGGGTATCTTGACAGCATCCAGCGACGGTTGAGCCTCTCCGGCCCCTGCCTGGGTTTTTCTACTCATTTTCCGTCCACTGTTCATGACCGATGCTTTTCTGCCGAACACGCTGCCAAGCGTGCCTAGCGATGCGCGCCAAGACAGCTACAGTACCCTGTTCGACCGGGCCCTAGATGGCATATTTCAAATCGATCGGCAGGGCTATTATCAGCGGGTCAATCCGGCGCTGGTTGCTATTTACGGATACGACTCCGCTGAGGACCTGCTGGCCGCCCAGCCGGTAGCGAACGGTCAATTTTACGTTGACAATACCTATCGAGAAACTCTGCTAAAGCGGGTTGCCGAGGAGGGGCACGTCACCAACGTCGAGTTTCAGGCCTATCGCCGCGACGGCTCCATCGTGTGGCTCTCCGAAACCTGCTGGGCCCTGCACGACAGCGATGGGCGGCTACTTTGCTACGAGGGCTTTGTCAAAGATGTGACATCGCGCAAGGCGACCGAGGCGGCGCTGCGCTATAGCGAGCAGCAAAGTAAGGCCATCGTCACCGCGATTCCCGACCTGATGTTTCGAGTGAGCCGAGATGGGACCTACCTGGGCTATGTCAACACCAACCACTTTGTTGATTTACTGCCCGATGACTATCAGCCGGTCGGCAAGCCGCTGTCGCAATATATTCCAGCTGACGTGGCCGAGCGCCATCAACATTATCTGACCCAGGCGCTAGCAACGCGCACTATTCAAATTTACAATCAGCGGCTCGAAATCGATGGACGCTGGCAACAAGAAGAAGTCAGGGTCGTGCCGATTGACGACCATGAGGTGCTGTTTATCATTCGCGATATCACCGAGCAGAAACGGACCGAGGCTGAGCTTCGCCAGCGCAACCAAGAATTAAAACAGACCCTTAGTCAGCTTCAGCAGGCGCAGGATGACCTCGTCCAGGCCGATAAGATGGTTGTTCTCGGCCAGCTGATTGCGGGCATTGCCCACGAAGTTAATACCCCACTGGGGGCGATTCAGGCCTCCAGTGGCAACGTCGTCAACGCCCTGGAGGCATCACTGCCCAAGCTGCCCGATCTGTTTAACCTGATCGAACCCCAGCAGTATCAGCTGGTTTTTCAGCTGATCGAACAGTCCCTGCAGACAACAACGCTCCTAACCGCCCGAGAAAAGCGCAAGCAGCGCCGGGCCCTAACGCAGCAGCTAGAAGAGAAACACATTTCAGAGGCCAGAACGCTGGCGGATACGCTGGTGGACATGGGTGTTACCGACAACATTGAGCCCTACCTACCGCTACTGCATAGCCCCAACAACCTGTTGATTATTGACCTGGCCTACGATCTGGTTCGGATCAAAAGCAACAGTCAAACGATCCAGCTGGCGGTGGAGAAGGCTTCTAACGTCGTGAAGGCGCTCAAGAACTTTGCCCATCAAGACCACTCAGGCCGTAAGACCCTGGCCCCGGTGACGGACGGCCTCGAAACCGTCCTGACGCTTTATCATAACCAGCTCAAGCACGGAATCGAACTGGTACGAGCGTATGATGCGCTGCCCCCGATTCCCTGCTATCCAGATGAACTCAGCCAGATATGGAGCAACCTGATTCAGAACTCGATTCAGGCGATGGGCGGACGGGGCACGATTACGCTCTCCACACAGCAGCGTGCTGTGAATACGGAACGGTATACGGGGGATTGCGTCGTTATCGGCATTATCGACAGTGGGCCGGGCATTCCCCCTGACCTGCAACCGAAGGTATTTGACCCCTTCTTTACCACTAAGCCCATTGGGGAGGGAACCGGATTGGGGCTCAACATTAGTCGTAAGATTGTTGAGAAGCATGGGGGCTGGATCACGCTCACCAGCGAACCAGGCCGCACCTGTTTTGAAATCTGGCTACCTGTGGAGGACATCACCCGTGCCGAATGAAGGAATTCTCTGTGTGGATGACGAAGTCTCTATTCTCGATAGCCTGAAAGAACAGCTTAAACGCCAGTTTGGCAACCGCTTTTTCTATGAAGTTGCAACCAGCGCCGACGAAGCCCTGGAGGTGCTCGAAGAGCTTGAGGAAGATCAGGTTGAGATTTTGATGATCGTCTCGGACTGTCTGATGCCAGGGATGAAGGGCGACGAACTGCTGACCGCCGTGCATCAAAAGTATCCTAAAATTGTCAAGGTAATGCTAACTGGACAGGCCGATGCCCAGGCGATTGAACGCGCCAAGAATGAAGCCAATCTGCACCGCTGCCTTTACAAGCCCTGGTCAGAGGCAGAGCTGATCGAAACGATCACGTCAGGACTGGGCGGATGACCACACTGGGAATTATTTGCGTAGATGACGAGGGGGTTGTCCTTGAGAGCTTGAAAGAACAGCTCAAGCGCAACTTGCCGCCCGGACAGGCCTGTTTAATCGAAGTGGCCGACACCGGGGAAGAGGCCCTCGAAATTATTGAGGAGATGCGAGAAGAGAATATTGACGTAGCGCTGGTGATTTCTGACCAGATCATGCCGGGGATGAAAGGCGACGAGCTGCTGGTCAAAATTCACGGTCGCCATCCTGACATTCTCAAAATTTTGCTGACGGGGCAGGCCAACACAGCGGCAGTGGGCCACGCGGTCAACCAGGCCAATCTCTATCGCTACATTGCTAAACCCTGGGATGAGGTCGATCTGGCCCTGACGGTCACCGAAGCGCTGCGTCGCTATCAGCAGGACCTGCAGCTCGCGGCGCGAAACCAGGCGCTCCGTGAGGCCAACCGAGCCCTGGAAGATTTAAACGCGTCCCTAGAGGAGAAGGTACAGCAGCGGACGCTCGACCTAGAGCAGGCGAACATCCAGCTAAAGGAGGCGAAAACGGTTGCTGAAGTGGCTAGCCAGTCAAAAAGTGCTTTTCTGGCCAGCATGAGTCACGAGCTGCGTACGCCCCTGAATGCGATCTTGGGCTTTAGTCAGATTTTGAGCAAAGACCCGACGCTAGGGACCGATCAGCAGCATCAGCTAACCATCATTAACCGCAGTGGCGAGCACCTGCTCAATCTCATCAACGACGTCCTCGAAATGTCGAAAATCGAGGCCGGGAAAATGACCCTAAACCTCGATACGGTGAATTTGCCTGACATGCTCGACGATCTGCGGGCCATGCTAGGGCTCAAGGCCGATGCAAAGGGCATTCAGCTGCTATTTGAGTCATCGGGCGACTTGCCGACCTACGTGGAGGCTGACCCTAGCAAGCTCAGGCAGGTCCTGATTAACCTATTGGGGAACGCGGTAAAGTTTACCCAGTCAGGGATAGTCAAGCTCCGTACCCGCAGCCGAGTGAGGGCGCAGGGCAACCGCGAACAGCAGCTGTTGGCCTTCTCGGTCGAGGATACGGGACCGGGAATTGCGACTGACGAACTCAACCAGGTATTTGAGGCGTTTGCTCAAACAGAATCGGGGCGTCGTTCTCATAAGGGGACAGGGCTAGGGTTAGCCATTAGCTATCGGCTAGTACGCCTGATGGGCGGCACCTTGAGCGTAGAGAGTACGGTCGATGTGGGTAGCCGCTTCTGGTTTGAAATCCCGCTACGGGTGATGCAGCCGACTCATCTGTCTGACCACGAGGGACGCGTCATGGCACTCGCACCGGGTCAGCCCCATTACCGGATACTGGTGGTGGACGATGTGGCCGATCTGCGGCTGTTGCTGACGCGGATGCTGGGCGCGGTTGGCTTTGAGGTGCGCGAGGCTGAGAATGGGGAAGGTGCGATCGCAACCTGGCAAGCCTGGTCTCCTGACCTGATTTTGATGGACTGGCAAATGCCCAAAATGAACGGCGAAACCGCGATCCGAGCGATTCGTCAGCAAACCGGGCAGACCGGCCCAAAGATCATTGCGATGTCTGCCGGTGTGTTTGACGAATCTCGTCAGGCTATCCTGGAAGCAGGTTGTAACGCCTTGCTAATGAAGCCGTTTACCGAAGCGACCCTCTTCGACACCATTGCCCAGCACATACCCGTTCGCTATCGACACACCGAACCGGCGATGCCCGTGGGCGGACCGATTCGCGAACCGACAGACGTGCTAGATCGTCTACGGGCAGCGCTACCATCTGCATGGTTGACGGATTTCTATCAATCGGTTTCTGTTTTAGACTCAGAAAAGTGCCTGGTCTTAGTCGCTCAGATTCCAGACGAGCATATGGATGTCCGCCAGATGCTGACAGACCAAATCAATGATTTTCGGTTTGATATTCTAGTTGAGCTGCTTAAACCTGCCTTTGCCTAGCCTTTTGTGACTTTTTGACTGCGTATGACCGATATTGACTCTAGCACTGGCACGCTGGTCTCACCGAACAGCGTGTTTCCAGCAGACCCCGATCAGCTCTCGCCCGGCATTGCCTATTACCTACGCAGATTGTTACGCAAAAACCTGGACCGGCTGACCACCGTCGATGCGACCCCCATTCAAGCCTCATGTTTACACGATATTGAGGGCTTGGTCTGTCGCGCCGCCGGGACAGGCGCTGGCACCGCCATGGCTGAGTTAGATCGGCTGGCTCAGCAGCATCAGGCCCTGAGTAACCAGGGACTCAAACGCCGGGAAGACCTGCGCGAAAACGAGCAGCAGATTGCCCGAGTTTTAGGCCTATCACTTAAGGAGACCCATCAGCAGGCCACCATTTTGATTGTGGACGACACCCCGGACAACCTGCGCCTGCTCTCCACTGCGCTCAGCGACCACGGCTACGCCGTCCGCAGTGCCATCAATGGGGCCCTGGCCCTGAGCAGCGCCCAGATGATTAAACCCGATTTGATCTTGCTCGACATCATGATGCCGGGGCTGAGCGGCTACGAGGTCTGTGAGCGCCTCAAGGCAGACCCCAAAACCAGCGATATTCCAGTAATTTTCATCAGCGCCATTGATGCGGCCCTCGATAAGGTCAAGGCCTTTAACGTCGGTGGCATGGACTATATCACCAAGCCGTTTCAGATCGAGGAAGTCCTGGTGCGCATTCAGCATCAGCTCAAAATCTGGCACCTGCAAAGGCGGCTGGAAGATCAGAGCCTGCGCTTTCAGCAGGAAATCGGACAGCAGCAGCAGGCGGACGATCGGTCCCGACAGCTGTTTGAGCACGCCGTAGACGGGGTCTATCGGCTGGCGCCCGATGGCCGATTCCTGGAGGTCAACCCGTCGATGGCGCAGCTCTACGGCTACGCCTCGCCCGAGGCCATGTGCCAAACCGCCACGGCCCCGACCCTCTACGTAGACCCTCGCCAGTACAACGCCTTTGTGAGTCGGCTACAGCTAGAGCCGTGGCTCTCCGACTTCGAATCCGCTATCCGCTGTCCGGATGGAACGATTCGGTGGGTGACCGAGACCGCACGGGCCGTCCGTAACGATCAGGGCAATTTGCTCTACTACGAAGGGACTATTATTGACATCACGGCCCAGAAAGAGGCCGAGGCGGGCTGGCGACGGGGCCGTCGGCGCACCAAACGACTGCTGATGACCCTGTTCCCCAAGGTGATTGCCCAGCAGTTTGGAAAAAGGCCGGAAGGTGCGATCTCAAATCGCTTCGATCCCGTCACCGTGCTGTTTGCCGATGTCGTGGGCATTACCCCCCTGGCCCAGACGCTGACGCCCGTCGATTTTCTTGCCCTGCACAACCAAATTTTCTACGACTTTAACCGACTGGCAGAGCGGTTAGACGTCGAACCCATCAAAACGATGGGCAGCCGCTACATGGCCATCTGTGGCGCGCCCACCCCCCACAGCCCGCCCGCCCTGACGATGGCCCACTTCGCCCTCGAAATGCAGCGAGCAATGGCTGACTATCAGTTAGTCAACACCCAGCGCATTCGCCTCAAAATCGGGCTGAGTACCGGGCCGCTGGTCGCCGGTGTGATTGGCAAAAAGAAGATCAGCTATGACGTTTGGGGAAGCACCGTGAGCTTGGCGGGTGAGCTCGCTCGTCAGGGGCTCCCGGGTAAAATCCAGATTGCCTCAGCCACCTACGACCGACTGAAGGCGACCTATCACTGCGAGCGCCGTGAAGAACCCAGCCGCATTGAAGGCAGTCCCGTGACGACCTACTGGCTGCACGGTAGCCGGACGGTTTGAACAGGCGGGGCAGCACGAAACTGGCTAAGCCGCTAATGCTCGGGTCAGGTACGCCACAAAATGGTCGGTCGCCTGCCTCATCAGGGCCGGGCGGACCTGTCGCCAATAGGTTCGATTGAGCAGGCTCGCCCTGAGGGCATCGCGTTTGATCAGCAAATATGCGCGAATTCGCTCATAGATACGGGTCTTGACCCCATCTATATTTTCGATCTGCTGCTCAGCTAGCTGAGCCCCAAAAGCATCCGTGAGATAGGCGGCAACGGCGTCAGCATAGGACAACCGATCAGCCGTCTGAATGGCCTCAGCCAGCGGCATCCTCGGCGCGTCGGCCAGTAGACGGCCCACCCGGTACGCGAGCAGATCGGAGGCATAGTCCTGATCGGAAGCAAACCGATTGAGCAGATCGGCCAGCACGTCAGGCTGGTAAGTCTGGCCACCGTGCTTGTCCAGATAAACTTCGATGGGTTGGGCCGTGTCCCCAATGGCCGCAGTGTATTCGCGGCTGTCAAATCCCCGTCCGCTAACTGCCTTGGACGCCAGCCACAGCAGACCGTCACTCACCGTCGAGGCTACATTGCCGCCCCAGGACTGGTCCGATAGTGAGGCCATAAAATGCGCAAAGTCAATCAGCTGCCCGCCCATGACGACCGTTGCATTGTCGAGCTCGCCTGCAACAAAGTCTGGGTTGTTGCCCGCAACCAGCTCCCAGAAGCGATCGGCATAGACCGGACGCGTGTAGGCCCGTAACGCCCGCGCCACCTGAATCGAGGACTGCTGCGGGTGCTGCTGCTGGTAGGTATCAATGAACCGCAGCATTTTGGCTAGAGCTTCGTTGGTAGAGGGATGCGCCGACATGAGAGGACCCTTGAAACATCAACAGTGGCTGGACCACCGCAGTAGGATGCCCGGCTATCGCCTCAATCCGTCCGGCGAACGGACCGTTTCATTCGGGCGATCGCTACCTGGTCGATCGCTACAGGCCTAAACACTGCCGCGCCATCCAACCGATGGTGTTGCCCACCTGCACCCGGTACCAGCCATTATTGCGCTCGCCCAGCAGTGTCACCACCTGACCATCACGATAGGTCCCAACCACGCTGTTGGCCGTACTCGGTCCGCTGCGAACGTTGCACGCATTGTAGGCAGACGGCGTTTGAATCCGATAGGTTTGTTGCGCTCTAGCCACCTGAGCTGAACCAAGAACAGCCAGTGATGCCAGTGCCAGCGCCCATTTTTTCATACAAATATCCTCGATCTTGGCCCCGTCTCTCCAAATATAGCCTGTCTCCTCTGATTTCCTGACGGCCCGTCCATTGTGGCCCTGACGGAACCCCCGCGTCGCGAAAGCCAGAAACTAGCCCATAATTGTAGGGTTCCTTATCGGTCAAACCCACCTTGAGCTGCGCACCCGAAAGCCCCACCCTGCTGATTATTGACGGTCATTCCCTCGCCTTTCGCTCGTACTACGCCCACGCCAGGGACGCAGAGGGCGGTCTGCGGACATCCAAGGGTGTGCCGACCAGCGTATGCTACGGCTTTCTCAAAAGCACCATCGACACCCTGTACGTCGAGCAGCCCGCCTTTGCCGCGGTCGCGTTTGACATGGCGCAGCCCACCTTTCGACACGAAGCCGACGATACCTACAAGGCCGGACGCGATGAGCAGCCCGAAGACTTTAAAGTAGACGTCGAAAATCTGCAGGACCTGCTCCACACCTTAAAAGTGCCTGTCCTAACAGCGCCGGGATATGAGGCTGACGACATCATTGGCACGCTCGCCTATCAGGCCAAAGCTGCAGGCTACTGCGTCCGCATCCTCAGCGGTGACCAGGATCTGTTTCAGCTGGTCGACGACGAAGAACAGATTAAGGTGCTGTATTTGGGTAGTCCCTTCTCTCGCCGGAGCGGCGCAGATGCCTTTGGCATCGCCGAGGTCGAAGAGAAGCTGGGCGTAACACCGGCTCAGGTGGTCGACTACAAGGCGCTCTGCGGCGACACCTCAGACAACATTCCTGGGGTCAAGGGAATTGGTAAAAAAACAGCGATCAAACTCCTGAGCGAGCACGGCAGCCTCGACGGGATTTATGCAGCCCTCGATGACATGAAAGGGGCCGTCCAGAAAAAACTGATGGAGGGTAAGTCAGCAGCCGACAAGTCTCGCTTCCTGGCTAAGATTGTTACCGACGTGCCGATCGAGGTCAATCTCGAAGACTGCAAGCTAGAGGGATTTGATCCAGATGTGGTGGTACCCAGGCTAAAAGAGTTTGAGTTTCAACAGTTTGTCAATCGCCTCGACCGCATGCAGGTCGCCTTTGGAGGGCAGCCGAGTCAGCCCAAAAACAACAAAAGTACGACACCGATAGACGATCCCGATCTGGCATTTTTTACCGCGGAGGAGACTGACTATGCGCAACAAAATCAGCCCGAGACAGCGTCGCTGTTACCCCTCGTCGTAACCACAGAACAGCAGCTGGATGATTTGGTTAGCCAGCTTAAAACGCTGACGAACGCAGACACGCCAACGGCCTGGGATACGGAAACGACGTCTTTGGAACCCCATCAGGCCGAACTGGTCGGTATCGGCTGCTGCTGGGGAGATAATCCAGCCGACTTGGCCTACATTCCGATCGGTCACGCCCATGGGGCACAGCTCGCTAAAGCGCGGGTGCTCGCAGCCCTCAAGCCTGTGCTGAGCAGCGCTGACTACCCCAAGGTGATGCAAAACGCCAAGTATGACCGGCTGATTTTCAAGTGTCAGGGCATTGACGTCGCGGGGGTCGTCTTTGACCCGATGTTGGCAAGCTACGTTCTCAATCCTGAGGGCAGCCACAATCTGAGTGATTTGAGCTTGCGGTACCTTAACCTGTCAGCCCAAAGCTATAAGGATCTGGTCCCCAAGGGCAAGACGATTGCCGATCTCGATATTGACACGGTGTCGCAGTACTGCGGCATGGATGTCCACACCACCTATCGGCTGGTCGCCCTACTGAGGGAGGAACTGGCCGCAGTGCCCGAGCTAGAGCGCCTTTGTTACGACATCGAGATTCCCTTGGAGCCGGTCCTCGCGGAGATGGAGTATCACGGCATTCGCATCGACGAAGCGTATCTGAAACAGTTCTCGAAGCAGCTGGAGTCTGACCTGGATTTGATCGAAAAGCTGGCCTACGAAGCTGCCGGCGAAACGTTTAATTTAGGGTCGCCCAAACAGCTGAGCGAAATCTTTTTTGAGAAGCTGGGCCTGGATAAGCGCAAGTCTCGTAAAACTAAGACGGGCTACTCGACCGATGCCAACACCCTGGAAAAACTGCTAGATGACCACCCCATCGTCGAATCGGTGGTGGAATATCGCACCCTATCAAAGCTCAAGTCCACTTACGTCGACGCTCTGCCGACGCTGGTTCAAGCCGCTACGGGACGGATTCACACCGACTTTAATCAGGCGGTGACGGCGACCGGACGGCTGTCGTCATCCAATCCCAACCTGCAAAATATTCCGGTGAGGACGGCGTTCAGTCGACAGATTCGGCAGGCGTTTATTCCCCAGGCAGGCTGGCAGTTGGTCGCGGCTGACTATTCTCAGATCGAGCTGCGCATTCTCACCCACCTGAGCCAGGAGCCCGTACTGCTAGAGGCCTATCAAACCGGACAGGATGTTCACCGGCTGACGGCCCAGCTACTGTTAGACAAGGACGAGATTTCTGCAGATGAGCGGCGGCTGGGCAAAATTATCAACTTTGGGGTGATCTACGGTATGGGGGCCCAGCGGTTTGCGCGGGAAGCTGGGGTCAGTCGAACGGAGGCCAAAACGTTTATTGACCGTTTCAATGACCGCTACTCGCAGGTGTTTGAATATCTGCAGCAGATGGAGCGCGAGGCGATTGCCCAGGGATATGTGGAGACAATTAAAGGGCGGCGACGCTATTTTAATTTCACTAGCGAGAGCCTGCAGCGACTCAAGGGCACTGACCCGAACGGGATTGATCTGAGTCGGCTCAAGCGAAACGGTTACGATGCCGGGCTGCTGAGGGCAGCGGCTAACGCACCCATCCAAGGATCAAGCGCAGATATCATCAAGATTGCCATGATTCGCCTGCACGAGCTGCTGAAAGATTATGACGCGCGGCTCCTGCTGCAGGTGCACGATGAGCTGGTGTTTGAGGTGCCTGCGGAGGAATGGCAAACGCTTGAAGCCAAGGTGATTGAGGCGATGGAACAGGCCGTAACGCTCTCTGTGCCGCTGAAGGTAGAAGCCAATGCAGGGGCTAACTGGATGGAGGCCAAGTAGCATCGAGTGGCCACCGCTGATGACGACCGGACGCACTGTCTTCTGAGAATTTGCGGAGTGGCGCAACCGTCCCTACCCAGAACGCTTATCCGTAGGAAAACTGGGGCTGACAGGTGCGATCGCACCTGAACACGCAACCGATAGACCTCACCAGATCCACTCAGATTTTAGCCAGCGTGTCTGACAAAGCAACCTGAATTCCGTGATTCCTGCGAGATCTCGGCGCGGGTCTGGCACCTTCAGCCTGCGTGAAATCTGCCGGATTGCGGCGCTTTCCAAAATTTGAAACAAGTTGCGGAAAACCCTGTTCTCTTTCCGTGCTCAGTTTTACATACTGAAGACTAAGTAAGCATATTGTCAAAAATATTACTGGCAAATTGCATCGAACACGGAGTGGGAACACGCACATGAACTTTCAGAAGATGTCTGCATATCTAGGGCTGATCCTAGGGAGCTGCGTGCTCACAGCCCAGACACCGACCCAGGCATTTACGTTTAAGACGAACTACGACGCTGCTCTGACTGGCAGCGAACAGGCTAAGGGCGATATCCTGCTACGGTCGGTCGAGCTAGAAGACGGCACTATTTTAGAGGACTTCACACTGGTGACGGGGGCACGTATCAAGTACAACGACGAATATGTCGGCAGTAACTCAGGCGCGGCCAGTGCCGATATCGGCGATCAGGCCACCACAGGGATCAGGGTCGAAGATGCTGCGCCCGAAGATATCGTAGCGGTGCTGAACAACAAAAACCTCAACAACATCATCGATACCGAAGAGAATGGAACTGCAGAGATTGATCTCTTCTTTGAGAACGCGGTAGATAATATCTTTCTTTGGGAGCGGGGTAAAAATAGTCAGCTAGATATTCAGGCCATCGACGCAGAGGGAAACGCTATTGGCCAACTGGTGCAGCTAGGTAGCTCGGCAGAGTGGGCTAACGCGGGCTATAGAATCGATACCCAAGAAATTAGCGGTTCTCAAAGCGTTGGTGCCATCGGCATTAACATCAGCGAATTTGATGTGATGGGGCCGATTGTAGGCGTGCGCGTTAGTAGCTATGGCAAGCCTTACAATGGCCCGGACTGGAAGCTGATGGGTTCGATTGCAGACATTCCAGAACCGTCAGCGGTACTGGGTCTGCTAGCTGCCGGGGGGGCGATGTTGAAGGCCCGCCGCCGCCAAACGCCCCAGGCCTGATCGCGGCCTCTGATCTCGTTTGACGGGCCAATCAACACCGCTACCGGCTCAATGCTGCTGCATCCAACCGATACACGTTTGCATTTGGTCGGCCATCGTGTCTCGATCGGCATGGTATCGGCGGCCATGACCGGGGAGCACCCACTCAAAGGCATACTTGGCCAGCTGCTGCATCGACTCGATCTGGCGCTCCCAGGAATACCAGCAGGCCCGGCGAAAGGCGAAGAGATGCTGCAGCGGTTCGGACCAGGCCAGATGATCGCCCGAGAAGAGCATCCGGTTGTCGTATAGCAAAACCGTGTGGCCTGGGGTGTGACCGGGGACAGGAATAATCAGCAGGTCGTCTGCCAACGGTACAGGGGCGGTGCCCGTCAGGATATGTTCAACGGATTGGGTGCCAGCGCTGATGTCATCACTGTGCAGAATTCTTTCGCAGCCAAAGCGGTCATGAAACTGCTGGTGGTCGGCCACATCGTCGCGATGGGTCAGGTAGAGATAGCGAATCCCGCCCAGCGCTGCCAACCGTTTCACCAAGGGCGGCGTGAACCGGGGAGAATCCACCAGCACGTTACCATCGGGGCGCTGAATCAGATAGCTGGCTGCACCGAAGGACTTTTCGGAGTGATAGCCGCAGTGGTAAACGCCATCCGTTACTCGCAGCGGCAAGCTCGCTTGGATGGTTCGAATATCGGTGGGCGTTTCGACGGTGCCGATAGAGGCCGTCGGACAAGAAAGCAATGCCTGTAGCGCATCTTGTCGCTCTTGATCGGTCGCGGGCTGGTGATGAACTGCCGACAGACCGGCCTCGCGCCGGTAAATGTGGGGAGCCATCCAGCGGCAGGTGTCGCAATCAATGCAGGTGTTGTCTACGTAAAGATCGCCCGGCACATTTTGGGGGCGGCGGTCTTTGAGGTGAGCCATAGGAAAACAGAGGCAGGGGACGCTATCACGTTTTGGCCAGGGTTTGCTGCAACTGACGTGCCAGGTCTTCGTCGGGGCTGATAGAGAGGTCAGCCTCCGAAGGATAGGTGGAACTATGGGCCGCAGTAGAAACGGCAAAGCCAATGTAGTGGCTACTATCAGGCAGATGGGCTGGGCGGCGGGTACTGAGCCAAATAACGGACGGGTGGGGCAGCGGCTGGCTGACCGGTTCTGTCTGGGGCATGATGCCCGCCAGTGTCGTGAGGACGGCGGTCCGATCTGCGATCGCACCGGTTCCCCCACTCCAGAACTGAACTGACAGCCCCCGCTTGAGCGCATAGCTGTAGAGCGAAGCTGCTGCGATCACCGCCTGCTCAAAGCTGTCCGCAGGCCAAGGAACCGCCGTATCTAAGGCAATCGTCACGGCGGGACTGCTGGTAAATTTTTCGAGTTCACGCACCCGTAGCTCACCGTAGCGGGCGCTGGTCCGCCAGTGAATCAGCCGGGTCGGATCACCCCAGCGGTAAGGTCGAAGGGCGCGGGTCAGACCTTCATTTCCAGCATTTGCGGTCTGGTCGCGCTGCCACTGCAAGCCTGCCTCGCTGCCGATCTGATCCACGATGGGGCAGTGGGTCAAGGGCAAAATTTGTGGATACACCACGGCCTTAGCACTGGCGGCTTGGGGGCGGCTACACCAGAACAGACCCAGCGGTGCGGCGCTGCGCAGGGTCACTGTCTGCCAGGTATGAATACCACGATGGCTGGTGGGGATTTCGTAGCGCCAGCGGGTGCGATCGCGAGGGGCGATCTCCGGAATCGCCAGCATGGGTTGGGCGAGCAGCGTCCGTGGGATGTGGTCACGTACTTGCAGTAAGCGTTTAGCGGCGGCGGTTGGGTTCGCAATCGTCAGCTCAACCAGCAGCGCCCGCCCAGCCATGACCGGCACGATTGGTTCTCGACGAATCGCTATCCCCTTGAGCACCTGCTGCGGCCACATGGTCGAAATCGACAGCATCGCCATGATCGCGCCACTCATCACATAGAGCCAGCCCGCCATCGTATTGGTAGCCGCCCCGAAAAAAAACAGCGCAATCCCCAGCAGTACCCAACCGCTATAGGCCGGTGTTGCCCAGTGAGATTCAAACCAGTCGGCTATGCGGCTGAGGAGCATGGTGAACGTTAGTTAGCACGGTTCTCTCAGCATACCCACCCATGCCTGTCTGGGATGAGTGCCGTTGCCAGTCGCTTTAGGCCACTGACATGGGTGCCAGCGGGGTCGGCTTAGCCAACAGCTGAGCCCCAAAGTAGGCCTGAAACAGCGGGCAGGCAATCTGTGGGCCTTCACCCACTAGCGTTACCAGCCCCATGCTCTGTAGCTGGTACGTTTCTGACAGCATGGTTGGGTTCGGGCGCTCTCCGTTCAAGATTTGCTGTAGAACCTGGCACAGATGGGGTTCACTCTGGAGACGTTGCAGCAGCAGCTGCAGGTACGAAGCGAAGATACCCGACCCCAGCGGATTAGCCAGCAATTCAGGCAGTGCGATCGCTTTTCTCCAGAAGTGGTCGAGGGCCAAGTGACTCAGATAGGGTTGGCCGCCCAGCAACTGACATAGGGCACCCGCTTCAGCCAAAGACCAGCGGAGCCCGTAGGCCAGCGCCAGCGACTGCACCTTAACGGGCGTTAAAGGCGATAGAGAAACTGCTAGCCCCACGTTGAAGGGGGATTTGTTGATCGTGAGGGGAATGTACACCTCACAAGGCTGGGCGATCACCAGCCTGATCCGCTGCCAAATCTCAACCGTCTTCGCTTCCTCATACCAGGTGCGGAGCAGGCCAAAAAACTCGTCGGCCACATCGGGATAGCGAAATAATCGATCGACATCATCTAGTAACAAAACAACGGGTCGATCGGCCTCCGCCAGCAGATACTCCTCGAAGTAAGCTTTACAGCTGACTTTACTGCCAAACAAACTGTTCCAGTAGGTGCCCAAATCAGGCGATTTTTCCATCTCTCGACCAACGCTGACACAGAACCACTGCAGCAGCTGATCGAGGTCGGTGAGGGCCGCCTTTTCAGCCAGTTGAAAGCGGATTGATACCGGCTGGTAGCCCCGCTGCAGTGCTACTTGAGCAATTCGAGCCATCAGCGACGATTTACCCGCTCGTTGTGGGCCACGAATGCGAAGCAGCGCCCCAGGCTGGTCGATGGCCTCGTAGCTGCTAGCCTGCGCTTCGACGGGGGGCATATAAAAAGGAGAGTCGATCGGTAACGGTCCCCCAGGAGATGGTGGAGCTGTGGCCGTTTGAGTAATTCGGGTAGGCGGAGCGGCACCGATAAAGGGCGAACTCGCCGTTGCGTCCGGGCTGTAATAGTCAGTTGACTGCAGCGCCAACTCAAAGGCGCTAAAGCAAGCCTTTAAGGTTTGTTTGTCGACCCGAGTCTCGGCGGCAAGGACCTTTGCCAAGGTATCGATGCCGACCCCCGTACGCTCACTCAGCGCTTCCAGGGTGTAGCGCTGCCCCCGGTTCTCGTAACATTCCGCATCAGCCTTGGCCGACTTCAGTCGTTCTAACCCAGTAGCCGTGAGGATAACCCCTCGCCTGCGACGACGTTTGGATGGTCTTATGGGTGTATTCACTGGGTTTCTCCCTCATCTAAATGATGTGGTTAGTGCCGGTCTGCTTGCCTCATGTAAGCTTCATAAAAACAGGCCGAGTTCCGTAAAGCATGGAACGCCATTATCCGCAGTTAAGAACAATTGTTCCGATGCGTTAAAGGCCGTTGTGGCAGTTGCCGCAGCCGCAACGGCGTAGTAATCACAAGGCCAGTCAAGCAATCGGCCCCATACACAAAAAATGAAAGCTTGTACTGACTTCAGTGTACGTAAAAAGTGCCCTAGATGATTCGCCTACATTAAATCTGCCAAAAGATGTAATTTTCGTAAGGTTTTTTACGCAAATAACTGAATAGGCTCATGTGCTACGCGTGCTCAGCATGGCCACTTTTTTTCGGAGCGCTTTCAGCCTTATCTCGGGCTGTCAAAGTGTCGTCTACATTCGAGCCGACCCCGGTTGAAATCGATTTAACGCAGCTAGGCAACTATACAACTATGCAATTAGTTCTCTAGTTTTTCTTAAAATAAGCTGAGAAATTGAGCCTCTAACCGCCAATTTCATAGGTGTTTAACCGACCTTTAAGTTCCGTCTTTATCTTTTAGGTAAGTTCCTAAACATGGGTGGTTTCACTACAGATCCGTTGGCAAACTGAGTATCAGTTCAGAGCTAGCGACGACTCTAACAACTTAAACGACTCTAACAACTTAAAGGAGATTACAGTCATGAAACTGACGTACCGTGGCGCAATTTACGAAGCATTGCAGCTATCTGTGCAGTCTGTGGAAACGGGACAGGAAGGCCGCTTTTTGGGGGCTCGGTATAGGGTCAAGCAAGCTAACGTGGCCTTCCGTCGTCAGCCGCCTAATCGACTGATCTATCGGGGCGTGAACTATTCTCGCTAGATCGGCCTATCCCCAGTTTTGAGGCTGGCTAAGCGGTCGGGTTACAGATCGTGAACATTAGCAAACCCTCGCTCAACGTCTGTTGGGATCAACAATCCATGATCTATTTTTAGGACAACCGTCTCTGGAGAGGGGCGGTTGTCTGAGTTCAGGCTTGCACCGAATTAGCTCGGTTCGGATATTGAATCAACCTTACCGCTCAATCTGTCTGGTAATTTCCCTATGTTAGAGGCCTGGTGTGGGGCAAGTCCCCCGTCATGTTCACGTGCCCGTTATATTGAGCGGGGTGGAGAGCAATCTTCTCCGCAGCCCACGCTCAGTCAGCAGTCGCTGCTGTATTCATTTATTTTTGAGGGATCGCTGTCGCATCTACAAACGCTGTGCGATCGCACCCTCAATGCCGTCGCCAAAGGGAGGATTCACTATAAACCGGTGCTGCCGTTTGTGATGGTGACTTTTGGGGATAACCCAATGTTGCGATCGCAAGCGCCAGGCAAACAAAACGCTGGCTACGTACCCGAGCGCGAAGTGATGGTTTGGGTCTTAACCGCCGCAGGCTATCAGCTCGGCCCGCTCTTCTGGGTTGATCATGTGGCCTGGTATACCCCCTACGTTTTTGTCGATAGCTCCTACGCTATGGTGGGCGGTCGAGAGATTTATGGATTCCCCAAAGAGTGGGGTTGGGTAGAGCTGGCGACCGATCCCCAGCAGCTCGATCGATTGAGCGTTGAGGCCGCCGTCTTTCCGACCTTCGGCCCAAACGTGGGGGCGACCCGCCAGCCGGTGATTACCCTGGAACGACAGGGCAAAGAGAAACTGCTGCCCACCCTCTGGCGCACTCAGCAGGACTGCTTCTCTGCAGTGATACAGGCGCTGTTGGGAGACGATCCCGAGATTCCCATACTGGGGCCTGGGTTTGCGCTGCGGGCCCTGTCCGATCTGCTGACAAAGTCCGTTCCGTTTGTTTTTCTCAAGCAGTTTCGCTCGGTGTCCCAGGCCGATGTGCCCTGCTATCAAGCGATTGTCGAAGCCAGTACCCAGCTGGTGAAATTTCGCGGCGGCAACCTGATCAATGCCGACTTCAAGGTTGAAATCCAGAATTTTGAGAGCCATCCCCTAGTGACTGAACTAGGGCTCAGCAGCCAATCGCCCCGTGTAGAACTGGCCTTTTGGACCCAGTTTGACTTCACCCTGGGCACCGGCAAAACCATCGTGAGAACAGCCTAAATACACTCCACACAATGTCTGACAATCGTAAAAAAATAGCCGTCCTCGGCGGTGGCATGGGCTCCCTGGCGACCGTTTATGAACTCACCAGTCAGCCCAATTGGGAAGCCCTGTATGACATCACTGTCTACCAGCTCGGCTGGCGGCTGGGCGGCAAGGGGGCCAGCGGCCGCAATGTTCACACCACCCCGGATGCCCCCACGCCCAACTACCGGATCGAAGAGCACGGCCTACATATCTTCTTCGGGTTCTACGCCAACGCCTTTCGCTTGATGAAGCAGTGCTACGAAGAGCTGGGAGAGGACGGTCCCTTTAGCTCGGTCGAAGACGCTTTCAAACCCCACGATCTGATTGTTTTAGAAGACTTTGCCAACGGAGCCTGGCAGCCCTGGCAGTTCGATTTTCCGCGTAACGACCTGCTGCCGTGGGAACCGCACCGACCCGGCGATCTGTGGACCCACATGGTGTCTACCCTGGCGCTGGTCTACCGGGTTTGGGAGAACTCTGACGCCTTGGGTGCGCCGGTAGACTGGTTTCCGCCGTCGCCCAGCTCTGTAGAAGCGGTCTTTAAGCAGATTTACCGCAATCTAGAATCCCTGGGTTTATTGGCGGGTGGGCTGTTTGTAACCGCCTCCGAGCATTGGATACAGTCGCTGCTACAACAACCCCAGCAGTGGCTCGACCAGATGGAAACGGTGGTGGCGCAAATCGGTCAAACGGCCCAGTCTGGCCATTTCGGCACCGAAGGCGTGTTTCTCCATCTGGCCCATGCCTTGGCCCATGCCATGCCAGACAACGCTCGCCACCATCGTCAGGAGCATCACGCTTTGCTACTGCGGCTGATCGAGCGCTTTCTAGAGGAGCTGGATGCGCTCTGGCGCGGCAAACTCAACAGCAGTCCCGATCTGCGCCGAGACCTGCTGATCATCAACTATGGGCTGGCCAATGTGCGGGCGCTGCTCGCAGAGGGGATGCTGTTTGATCCCTCCCTCGACCGGCTCGATCAGTATGACTATGGTGAGTGGCTGACGCGTTACGGATTGTGGGAAGAAACCCGACAGTCACCGATGGTGAGATCGATCTATGACCTGGTCTATGCCTACCCCGAGGGCAATGTTCATAATCCCCAGGTCGCCGCAGGGGTCGCCTTGCGCGTGGCGATCAATATTTTCCTGCGCTACAACGGCGCAATCATGTGGAAGATGCAGGCGGGCATGGGCGACACGATTTTTGCACCCATGTACAAGGTGCTGAAACGGCGCGGGGTCAAGTTTGAATTTTTCAGTCGGGTAACCGGGCTGCGTTTATCGGAGGACCAATCTGCGATCGCACAGATTGACATCAACCGTCAGGTCACCCTAACCGAGGACTACGACCCTCTGATTCGGGTCAAAGATCTCCTTTGCTGGCCGAGCGAACCCAACTATCAGTACATCGACCCAGACCAGGCCGCCCAGCTTAAAGCCCAAGATATCAACCTGGAATCTTTCTGGACGCCGTGGCGCGATCAGGAGCAGCCTTACACGCTACAGGCGCGCACGGCGACAACTCCCGAAGGAGACTTTGATCTGGTCATTCTGGGCATCTCCCTGGCCGCCCTGCCCTACCTGTGTGAGGAGCTGCTGCAGGCGAACAAAACCGAGACCGCTAAGGCCGCCAGTGCGAAATGGCGCACCATGGTCGATCAGGTCAAGACTGTGACGACCCAAGGTGGGCAGCTCTGGCTGAAGCCGACCCTGTCACAGCTAGGGTGGACCCTACCCAGTGCAGTCGTCGGCACCTACGTCGAGCCGCTCGATACCTATGCCGATATGACCCACCTGCTGCCCCGAGAAAACTGGCCCGAGGAGCAGACGCCCTACAATCTGGCCTACTTCACTGGGGTGATTGCCGATCCGGGCATTCCCATTCCGCCGCCGAGCGATCATGATTTTCCGGCCCGCGCCCAGGCTGAGGCCGAGGCGCAAACCCAGGTCTTTTTGGAAAACCATATTGGCTATCTCTGGCCTAACGCGACCCCACCGGACAATCCTCAAGGGTTAGATGAGTCACTGGTAGTGTCCCGATTTTGGCGAATCAATATCTTCCCTACTGAACGCTACGTCCTGTCAATGCCAAAAAGCACACAGTATCGACTCAGGGCCGATGAGTCAGGGTTTGCAAACCTATACCTGACCGGCGACTGGATTCACAACGGCTTTAATGCAGGGGCAATTGAACCCACTGTGATCTCCGGGTTACAAACGGCTCGGGCTGTGCTTGAGCACGAATGTAACCAGTCGCCCGCCCAAAAGATTATGGGTGAGGAGAGCTACTGGCTGTAGCATAGGCAATAAAAATGGGGGAGTTTTAGGGACAGCCCCCCAAAATGGAAGGCATGCTAACGATCGCAGGCTACGAGGTCACCGAGCTGATTCATTCCGGGGTGCGATCGCTCATCTACCGAGGGGTCCGACTGGCCGATCAGCGACCGGTCATCCTCAAAACGCTGACCGCTTCGCGCCCGACGGTCAGTGCGATCGCAACCCTCAAACACGAATACGAAACCCTCAGCCGCCTAGACTTCTCGGGCGTGATCAAGCCGGTTGAATGGCAAGCGCAAGCCGCTGTGCCTATTCTGGTCCTCGAAGACACCCAATCCCAGTCCCTGCGCGACTTCATCGGCCATCAGGGAGCCTTACCGCTGGCTCAGTTTTTGACCATCGCCGTGCAGCTGACCCAGATCCTGCACCAGCTGCACGGTGCTCAGCTGATTCACCGCGACATCAAGCCGAGCAATATCCTGATCAATCCCAAAACTAGCGAGATCCAGCTGATTGACTTCGGCCTCGCCACGCAGCTGGCCCCGACCCGTTCCGCTACGCTCTCGATCGTCGGCACCTACGCCTACATGTCGCCCGAGCAAACCGGGCGCATGAACCGAACCGTTGATCATCGTACCGACCTCTATTCGCTAGGCGTCACCTTTTACGAAATGCTCTGCGGTCAGCTGCCGTTTCAGGCAGAAGACGCCATGGCCTGGGTCCACTGCCATATCGCGAAAGCCCCGCCGTCCCTAAAGAGCCAGGCTCCAGAGATCCCTACCGTGCTCTCGCAAATTGTGGGCAAGCTCCTGGCAAAAATGGCCGAAGACCGCTACCAAAAAGCCCAGGGACTGTTGGCCGATCTCGAAACCTGTTTAGATCAGCTAGACGGCCAGGGCACGATTTCAACATTCACCATTGGGCAACGCGACCGCTCAGGCCAGTTTCGGCTTCCCCAAAAACTGTACGGTCGAGAGCAGGAGATTACCACGCTGCTGACCACGTTTGAACGGACCCGTCAGGGCACCCCTGAACTCATTCTGGTCAGCGGCTACTCAGGCATTGGTAAGTCGGCGCTGGTACATGAGGTGCATAAACCGATCGTGGGTCGGCGTGGCTACTTTATCGCCGGTAAGTTTGATCAGTTTCGTCGAAACGTCCCCTACGAATCTGTGATGCAGGCCTTTCAGGACCTGATGCGGCAGCTGCTGAGTGAATCGGATACCAAGCTGCAGCACTGGCGGCAGCAGCTACAAGAGAGTCTGGGTAACAATGCCCCAGTCTTGATTGACGTCATCCCTGAACTCGAATTCATTCTGGGACCACAGCCGCCGTTGTCCGAGGTCAGTCCAGCCGAGGCCCAGGTCCGGTTCAACCAGACCTTCCTCAAGCTGGTTGGTGTGTTTGCCCAACCCGAGCATCCCCTGGTGATCTTTTTAGACGATTTGCAGTGGGTTGATCAGGGATCACTCGATCTGATTCAACAACTGCTGACCCAAACGGCGACCGGACAGCTGCTCATCATAGGTGCGTACCGCGACAACGAAGTCGAACAAGACCATCCCTTGCTCCTCACCCTAGAGCAGCTTCGCCATACGCAAACACCGATCAGCACGATCGCGCTGCAGCCCCTGCAGCAGCATCACGTCCATCAGCTCGTAGCCGATACCCTCAGCACTCAGATAGATCTTGTTCAACCCCTGGGTGACCTGCTCTTTACCAAGACCCTGGGCAACGCCTTTTTTACCCGCATGCTGTTCAAATCGCTCTACAGCCAGGGGCAGCTCACCTTTGACTTTGACGAGGCGGTCTGGCTGTGGGATATGGCGGCGCTACAGACCATCAGCCTCACGGACAATGTGGTGGAGCTGATGACGAGCCGCATTCACCATCTGCCTGAGGCTACTCAACAATTACTGACCCTGGCGGCCTGTATCGGTGACCAGTTCGATTTGAGCGTGCTCTCGGTGGTGTCAGAACAGGCCTTTGCCGCAGTTGCCCAAGGGCTCTGGCCCGCGCTGGAAGCCGGTTTGATTGTGCCCCTAGACGATGACTATCGTATTCCCATGCTGCTGGCGTCCGAAACGTTAGTCTCGGGTGTGATTGAGAAAATTCGCTACCGGTTTGTCCACGACCGCATTCAAGAAGCCGCCTATGGACTGTTAGATGCAGACCAGCGCCAGCAGACCCATTGGCAGATTGGGCAGCTGCTGCTGCAGGGCTGTCGTGATGACGCCCTGGACGATCATGTTTTTGAGATTGTTAACCACCTCAACCGAGGTCGACAGGAGGCCGCGTCCGAACCTTACTTGCTGGCCCGCCTCAACTGGCAAGCCGGAAGAAAGGCCAAAGGCAGTTCCGCCTACGAGGCCGCCCTCAATTATTTCTCGACCGGTTTGGCCTTGCTGACCGATGCTGCCTGGCAAGCCAACTACGACCTCGCTTTTTCACTCCACCGAGACGGGTCAGAATGTGAATACCTGTGTGGTCATTTTGATCGGGCAGAAGAGTTGTTTGCCTCAACCCTGGCCCATGCCCAATCCGTGCTCGATCAGGCTGAGATTCACATCATTCGGATTGTCCTCTACGACAATCAGGGCAAGTTTGTCGAAAATCTAACGGTGGGTAGCGAAGCGCTGCGCAGTCTAGGCGTTCACTGGCCGACTGCGGCAGACGAAATCCTGCCTGTCCTAGCAGCAGAACAGGGGACCTATCAGCACCATCTCCAAACCCATCAGATTCCTCAGCTGCTAGACCAGCCGGAAATGACCGATCCGACGGCCCGAGCCTGTATGCAACTGTTGGTGAATATGACTGGCCCGGCGTACTTCACTGACCCCAATCTGGTCACCCTGGTCACCCTAAAAATGGCCAACCTGTCCATGCAGTATGGCAACTCTAAATGGGCCTCCCAGGGCTATACCTTTTGGGGGGTGATGCTGGCAGCAGCCTTTCGAGACTACGCAACGGCCTACCAATTCGGCCAGGTCGCCCTGCAGCTCAACGAGCGCTACAACCGTCACAACGAAGTCAAAGTCCTCAATTCCTACTGTGGGCATATCCTGCCCTGGCACAGCCACTTCCACAACGGCATCGAGCTGCTGCGCCGGGCCTATCGCGTCGGGTCCGAGACCGGCGATGTATTTACTGGCTACGTCCTGACCCATTTGGGTGTACAGCTGTTGCTAGTGGGCAGCGAGCTAACTGAAATGGTGCGCGAGATCAGACGTCATTTAACCTATCTGCGCAAGACTCAAAATGTGATTATGAGCCGTCAGCTGCAGATTTATCTCTTTGCGGCAGCGGCTTTACAAACTGGCCAGTGTCTGGCCGAGGCAACCGGGCTCGAAGATTTTGATGAAGCCGACTGCTTGGCACTGTTTCAGGCCAACCGCTACGGCCCAGGGCTCGTCTCCCACTCTGCCTTCAAAGCCATGAGCTGTTTTATCTATGGCCAATATGCTGAGGCTTTGCAGCTCTGCCAAGAGAGCGAGCAGAATATCGCCTTCGCTGCGAGTATTCCCACAGAAGCCGAGCACTATGTCTTTTATGCCCTGACGCTGGCTCAGCTGTATGAGACCGCTGAACCAGACGTTCAGGAGCGCTATCAGGCCACGATGGCGGTCTGTCTAGAGAAGCTCCAGGGTTGGGCGCAGAACTGTGCGGCCAACTATCAGCATCGAGCGTCCTTAGTGGCTGCAGAGCGGGCTCGAGTCTTGGGCCACTTAGACGAGGCGATTGATAGCTACGATTTGGCGATTGCCAGTGCTCAGACCCACGGTTTTGTGCAGTATGAGGCCTTGGCTAATGAGCGGGCGGCTCAGTTTTGGCTGACTCGCGGTAAAGACAATATTGCCCGCGGTTACCTGCAGGCCGCTCACTACGCGTACCAGCGATGGGGCGCTCAGGCAAAAGTTAATGCCCTAGAACAACGCTACCCGCAACTGCTGATCACGAATTTGCCCCCGCCTGTCGCCGTGGTGGATGAATCGCCGTCTCTTCCCTCCAATTCTGTATCCTCTAGCTCGGATAGCGGTAGCCTTGACCTATCAACGGTGATGAAAGCTTCGCAGGCGATTGCCAGCGAAATTCGGCTCGAAAGCCTCTTGCAAACGCTCATGCACATCGTGCTTGAAAATGCCGGAGCACAAACCGGGGTACTGACCCTAATGCAGGGTGACGATTGGGTGATCAAAGCCATTGGTCATGCGGATGGCAGCGTAACCGTCCCACCGGTTGGAGAGGCTAGCGCCGTACGAACCGGTTCGCTGCCGCTGTCAGTAATGAACTATGTGGCGAGAACCCAGGCACCGCTGCTGACCACCTCAGACGAATTTCCAGAAGCGCTGCTGCAGGATGACTACATTCGCGAATATCAGCCCAAGTCAATTTTATGTGCCCCGATTATCAACCAGGGGCAGCTTCTGGGACTGCTATATCTAGAAAACAGTTTGACCTTTGGGGCCTTTACCGATAAACGCCTAGAAACGCTGAAAATTCTCTCTTCTCAGATTGCAATCTCTCTAACAAACGCTCGACTTTACGAGAATTTGCAAGACCTCAATACCGACTTGCAGCAGGAAGTGACTCGCCGTCGTGCAACTGAAGCCACCCTGCGGGAGAGTGAACAGCGGCTGGTGCAGCTACTGGAAGGGATTCCGGTAGGCGTGTTTGTGATGGATGCCCAGGGGCATCCGTACTACGCTAATCAGGCGGCGCAGACTATCCTCGGTAAGGGCATTGCCCCTGACGTTGCGGTCCCTGAACTGAGCGAGGTCTATCAGGTGTATCGGGCAGACTCCTCCGTCCTGTATCCCCCCGAACAGCTGCCCATTCTCAGAGCTTTACGGGGAGAGCAGGTGACTGTCGATGATATGGAAATTCACCAGGACGCGCAGATCGTGCCGCTGGAGGTGTCGGCCACCCCGGTATTCAGCGAGCAGGGCGAGATCACCTATGCGATCGCAGCCTTTCAGGACATCACCCAGCGCCGGCAGGCCGAAAACCAGCAGGCCCAGTTTACCCACACCCTGACGGCCAAAAATGAGGCTCTCCAGCAGGCACGGGATGCGCTAGCGGAAGCGAATCGAACCCTGGAGCAGCGTGTCCAGGCCCGCACCCAGGAACTCTCCCAAACGCTGGATCTGCTAAAGGCAACCCAGGCCGAGCTGGTGATTGAGAACGAGCTATTGCGCAGTGCCGACCAGCCCTCGCAGTTTGATTATCAGGTCGGTGGGTGCCTGACCATGGGTGCCCCCACCTACGGGGTCCGCCAGGCCGATCGCCAGCTCTACCAGGCGCTGCGGCGGGGTCAGTACTGCTACATCTTCAATGCGCGCCAAATGGGTAAATCGAGCCTGCGGGTGCAGATGATGAATCGCCTGCAGCCGGAGGGCATCGCCTGTGCGTCGATCGACCTTTCGGCGATTGGCAACCGTCAAACCACCGTAGAACAGTGGTACGCCGGGCTCATGTACCTGATTGCTAGCCAGCTCGGGCTGATCGGTCAGGTGAATATTCGTCAGTGGTGGCAAGAGAACAGTTTTCTATCGCCGCTGCATCGATTAGGAGAGTTTGTTCATCAGGTCGTGCTAGAACGGGTCAGCAGCGACATCATCATATTTATTGACGAAGTTGACAGCGTCCTCAGTCTCGATTTTGACGCGGACGATTTCTTTATCTGGCTGCGAAACTGCTTTAACCTCCGGGCAGAAGATGCCCGATACCGGCGGCTGACGTTTGTCTTGCTGGGCGTTGCCACCCCGTCTCAGCTGATTCAAGATGCCCACCGAACCCCCTTCAACATCGGTCAAGCGATTGAGTTGAACGGCTTTCAGCTGCATGAGGCCCAACCCCTGCTGCGTGGGCTATCGGCCCAGGTGGCCCAGCCCCAGTCCGTTTTGGCACAGATTTTAGACTGGACCGGAGGCCAGCCGTTTCTATCGCAGAAGATCTGCCGCCTGATTCAAGATTTGGAGATTGCGATCGCAGAAGGGGAGGAAGTCGCCCAGGTTGATACGCTGGTGCGATCGCACCTGATTTGTCACTGGGAGGCCAAGGATGACCCCGAGCATCTTCGCACTGTCCGCAACCGTTTACTGATCGCGCCAGCGCGAGCCAAATCGATGCTGATGATCTACCAGCAGCTATTATCGTCTGCGCAGATTCTGGCGGACGATAGCCCTGAACATACAGAACTGCGACTGTCGGGTTTAGTGGTCAAACGCAGTGGCTATTTAGCGATTGCCAACCGGCTCTACACCGAAGTATTCAATCGAGATTGGGTGGCGCAAACCCTGGCGCATCTCTAGGGGCCGTCAACGCTCAAAATGGGGATGGGCTAGTACCCGTGAAAGGGTGACGTAATCAAACAGGCACTGGACTCTGAGAAAAATTCCGCACTTTAGCCGAATCGTTGCAGCCGGATGAGTGGCTTTCATGGCCTGCGTTGCATCCCTTGGGGCGGCGTGATCCTCGCTATATTCACTGCCCGCGTCCCGGCCATCCATTTTGGCAATGGCTAAAGTTCCCGCTTAACTTCTGACTAACTTCCTAAACCTCGGTGGTGTCCCAGCGATAAGACTGAGAAACTGTATTCAACGCCGAGGAAAGCGCCTGAGTTCTGCCAGCCGCTCGCCTTTCGCCAAAGACAGCCGATTGGCACCAAATCATCTATGGGTCGTTTCGACGCAGCTACCTACCGGGGCATTCACTCCATTCGGTAGGGCCCAGCTTCGCCCGGTTTTATGCTGAGCCTCCGCTCGCATTGAACGCGTTGTTGACGTTCCGACAACATTGGCTCCATTCCGTAGCCGCACGGTGGGAGCCTTTTCTCATAAGGCAACAACTGTAGACCTTATCCCGTCAGTCTACCTGGGCGTGACAGGTGAAGATCATCATGGCGGCTGACGACAATTTTTGGCGATTCAGACGATCGGCCTTTGGCTGTCTGCTTAGCCTGTCTATCGGGATTGTGTTGCAAAAGTACTTCAACGTCAGCGGTTACGTGGGTGATGGCCTCCGATCGGTGGGACTTTACCAATACGTCTATGGCCCTGCCCAGGCGCTCAAAAGCGCCACGACGGCCCAACCTATTCCACCGGAGCGTCAGGGGCAGCTGCGGCTTTATGTGTTGATGGGGCAGTCGAACATGTCGGGGCTAGCGCCCATGCCCAGTTCATCTGCCGCTGCCGCTAGCAAAAACGTTTATACCTTTGGCAACAACTACCAGTGGGGAGCAGCGGCTGAACCGGTTGATAGCCCGGTGGGTCAAATTGATGCCGTATCGTTAGATGAATCGGCTGGATTTGGCCCGTCCGTCGCCTTTGCCGAGGCGCTGCCCCAGGAGGACGGTGCGATTGGCCTGATTCCCTGTGCGAAGGGGGGCTCCTCAATCGCCCAGTGGCAGCGAGACCTCAGCGATCAGAGTCTCTATGGCTCGTGCCTCAAGCGGATTCGGGCTGCTTCGGTCATGGGTCAACTAGAGGGGGTGCTCTTTTTTCAGGGCGAGGCCGATGCCATTGATCCGACGCTGTACCCATCTATGCAGCCCCAGGCCGATCGATGGGGCCAGCAGTTTACTCAGATGGTGCGCGACCTGAGGCAGGACCTGAATCAGCCTGACCTGCCGGTGGTGTACGCCCAAATTGGGGCCGATCCGCAGGACCAGACGCTTCCCAATTGGGAAAGGGTCAGACAGCAACAGCAACAGATCGATGTGCCGGACAGTGCCCGCATCCAAACCGACGATTTAGAGACTTGGGATGGGGTTCACTTTACCGCCGATAGCTATCGGATTATTGGGCAGCGGTTTGCGACAGCGTGGGGCGAGATCGCACCCTAGCCCATCGGCCCGGCTAGGATTGTTTCTGCGATCGCACCCATAATGGTCGTCCCATCCTCTCGGGCCAGCTCGTCGTACCACTGCTGGGTCTTGACCAGATCTTTGCCGTGGGTCATTCCTGCCCGCTTGCGCGCCTTGCGAACGATCTGTGAAACCCGGTCGAGACGACGCGCCTCGTACCGTGTCAGGGCATCTTCAACGCCCATATTAGTGGTGAGCAGCAGGGTCGCCAGCACCCATGCATCTTCAATCGCCTGACAGCCCCCCTGCCCCAGGTCTGGAGCCGTACTGTGGGCCGCATCGCCCACCAGCGCTACTCGTCCCCGTACCAGGTGTGACAAGGGCTCAACGTCGTGGATTTCAACTCGGTTGGTCTGAGCCTCGTCTAGCCGCTCAATCAGGCGCTGTACCGGTGCGGCCCAGCCCTCAAAATGCTGAGTCAGCGTCTGCCGATGGCCCTTGCCCGCAGTATCTGTGCCCTTCGCCAGCGGTACATCTAAAAAGAAATAAAACCGGTCACCGCCGACCGGCATCAGCGACGCCCGCTGTCCGTCTCCCACGTACAGATCCCAGCTGTTAGCAGGGGCCAGGTCTTCGCTCACCGGCACCAGGCCATTCCAGTTGACGTAGCCCACATACTGCCGCTCCGTCGCCTGCCCCAACACATGGGCGCGAATGACTGAATGGGTTCCGTCTGCACCGACAACCAGATCCCCCGTGGTCCGACTGCCGTCCTCAAAAATAGCGGTTGCGGCTGCCTCGGTTTGCTCCACTGCCACGCAGCGTTTGTTCAGCGTGACCCGTTCTGGCCCCACCGCCTGCAGCAGCATCTCCTGCAGATCGGTCCGGGCCACCGGATAGGGGGCCTGCCCGACCTGTTCAATCAGTGGCAACAGGCTGAATTGCGTCAGACACTGGCCGGTTTTGTCGTAATAGGCCATCGACTCCATCGGGCCGCCAATCGCGGCAATCTGCGGCCCGAGTCCTAACCGATTCAGTACCTTCACCCCGTTAGACCAAAGCGAAATTCCGGCCCCTGCCGGGCGCAGCGCCCGCACCCGGTCATAAACCTCGACTGCGTAGCCCGCCTGCTGCATCGCCAGTGCCGTCGTCAGGCCGCCCATGCCAGCACCCACGACAATGACTTTTAGACCTTCCATCGCGTTATCTGTAACGGTACAGTCCCTAGTGTTACCGCTGGTGCGATCGCACCGTAGCTATTCTGAATACTTTCATCCCACTTTCGCCCGCTTAATTGCGAGAAAGTTAAGGCGCTGTAGCGATTCGATAGCATCCAAAAAGCGGCCTTCCCTGTCCGTGAGAGAAAGCCGCTTTGTTGTGATTTTTTGACATCAACCGGCAGAGCCGAGGCTGCCGCCCATCGTCTATCGCTTCGCCAGCTTTTTCTTCGGCATCTTCCGCAGACGAATGGACTCGGGCGTCACTTCGACCATTTCGTCAGGCCCGATGTACTCTAGCGCCCGCTCCAGGCTCATTTCCTGAGGCGTTTGCAGCTGGACCAACTCATCACCGCTGGCGGCGCGGTGGTTCGTTAGCTGTTTGGCCTTGCAGATGTTCAGCTCCAGATCTTGGGGGCGGTTGTTTTCACCGACGATCATGCCTTTGTAGACTTTGGTTCCCGGCTCAATAAAGAAGACACCCCGATCTTCTGCGTTTTTCAGTGCGTAGAAGGTGGCTACCCCTTCCTCAAAGGAAATCAGCACACCGTTGCGACGGGTATCGACCTCGCCAGACATGGGTCGGTACTCTAAGAAGCTGTGATTCATGATGCCTTCACCGCGCGTCTGGCGCACAAAATCGCCCCGGAAACCAATCAGGCCCCGAGCAGGCACCACAAACTCCAGCTGAGCGCGGCCATGGCCGTCCATCATCATGTCCTGCATTTCGCCCCGACGCTGGCCCAGACGCTCCATGCAGCCACCGACTGCGTCTTCTGGCACGTCCATCACTAGCTGCTCGTAGGGTTCGCAGGGTTGACCGTTGACTTCGCGGAAGATCACCTGCGGCTGGGAGACCTGAAACTCATAGCCTTCGCGGCGCATGGTCTCAATCAAAATGCCCAGGTGTAGTTCACCCCGGCCCGAGACGCCAAAGCGATCCGGGGAGTCGGTCTCTTCAACGCGCAGGGCCACGTTCGTTTCGAGTTCGCGCATCAGGCGATCGCGAATCTGACGGGAGGTGACAAACTTGCCCTCTTTGCCAGCAAAGGGCGAATCGTTGACCGCAAAGGTCATCTGCAGCGTGGGCTCATCCACCTTGATCAGCGGCAGTGCCTGAGGATCGTCAGGAGAGGTCAGCGTCTCACCGATGTTGGCGTCGGCAAAGCCTGCTACGGCAACCAGGTTACCGGCGGTCGCCTGCTCAATTTCGACCCGCTGTAGGCCTTCAAAACCCATCAGCTTAGAGATCTTAGACTTGACGATTTTGCCGTCATCTTTGACGAGCGCGATCTGCTCGCCCGCACGAATGGTGCCGTTGTGAACCTTACCAATCACAATCCGGCCCAGATAGTCGGAGTAGTCGAGTGTCGTCACCTGCAGCTGCAGCGGCTTCTCGGGGTCACCAACCGGGGGCGGAACATGGTGCAAAATCGACTCAAACAAGGGCTGCATGTCCTTGTCTTCGTCCGCTAGATCGTCTTTAGCAAAGCCAGAAAGACCGGAGGCAAACAGATAGGGAAAGTCGCACTGATCGTCGTCTGCGCCCAGCTCAATGAAGAGATCCAGTACCTTGTCGATGGCGGACATCGGCTCGGCCTGGGGACGGTCAATCTTGTTAACGACTACGATGGGTCGCAGCCCCTTCTCCAATGCCTTTTTCAGCACAAATCGAGTCTGGGGCATCGGACCTTCGTTGGCATCGACGATCAAAATACAGCCGTCAACCATGCCCAGCACCCGCTCCACCTCGCCACCAAAGTCGGCGTGGCCAGGGGTATCAACAATGTTGATCAGCGTTTCGCCGTAGCGAACCGCCGTGTTTTTAGACAAAATAGTAATGCCGCGCTCTCGCTCCAGATCGTTGGAGTCCATGACGCAGGTGGGCACCTCTTCGCCTTCTCGAAAGATGCCGGACTGCTTGAGGAGGGCGTCGACCAGGGTGGTTTTGCCGTGGTCAACGTGGGCAATGATGGCAACGTTGCGGATGGGAAGACTCATAGATTAGGTAGGAACGGGAAGGACAGCGCGGCGGCTTTCCGACGGTCGGAGTCTGGCGCGGTTGATGCCTACGGGCAATACAAAGTCGTCGCTCCGCAAGAAAGCTTAACAAATTGTAGCGCAGCTTACCCCATTACTGCGGTCGTCTATATACTCCTGTGAGCGAATATATAGCTGCGGTCACTTGATTGAGGGCACCGAATATTGTGGGGCAGGCATTAGACTCACTCCAAGTTCGTTAAACCCAGCCCTCTGAGTTCGGTTCTGCCCACCCCAGCTCTGTGGATTGGGTTGTTACAGTGGGGCTACCGCGGTAATCGACCGCTCATGACACTTTCAACGAGGCCAGCGCTGTGGATAATCTTTCAAACCAAGCTGCTAACCGAGGTCCTAACTTTCTTCAGGGTGCCGACAACGAACTGCTGCAGTACGTGCAGTCGATGGGGCCTGAAACCATTGCCAACCTTTCTCGACCAGATTCGTCTGACGTGCTTCAAGTGATGGAGCACAACATCTTTGGGTTACTCGGTGCGCTGCCCTCGCAAGACTTCGATGTAACGGTGACGACTAGCCGCGAGCAGCTGGGTCGTCTGTTAGCCTCTGCCATGATGAATGGCTACTTCTTGCGCGGCGCAGAGCAGCGCCTTGATTTTGAGCGTTCCGTCATGCAGACGGATACCGCTAGCGACTAGCGACCGCCGATTAAGCTCCACTAGGGGCGGTATCCTGAAAAAATGCCAAAAGCGCGTTCAAAATCTGCGTCTGTAGACTTGAGCCCGGTGGACCTTGATCTGCCGGGCTCAGTCGTGTTGGCGTTGCGATCGCAACTGCTCACCTGGTATGCCCAGAGTGGTCGTGACCTGCCTTGGCGGCGGACTCGCGACCCTTACGCTATCTGGGTGTCTGAAATCATGCTGCAGCAGACCCAGGTAAAGACCGTCATTCCCTACTACGAGCGGTGGCTGCAGCAGTTTCCGACCGTAGCGGCGCTGGCAGCGGCCAATCAGCAACAGGTCCTGAAGGCCTGGGAAGGACTGGGTTATTACGCCCGAGCGCGCAACCTGCACCGGGCTGCCCAGCAGGTCGTGGCGGAGTATGGCGGGCAGTTCCCCCAACGGTTTGAACAGGCCGTAGCGCTCGCTGGGATTGGTCGTACCACTGCGGGCGGCATTCTCAGTGCGGCGTTTAATCAGCCCGTCGCAATCTTGGATGGTAATGTGAAACGGGTGCTGGCCCGTCTGGTGGCGCTGCCGGTTCCACCCAAGCGAGCCATCGATCCGCTATGGCGACTTTCCGATCAGCTAATTGACCCGGCCTCGCCACGAGACTTCAATCAGGCCCTGATGGATTTGGGTGCGACTCTCTGTACTCGCCACCGCCCAGCCTGTCTGCAGTGCCCCTGGCAGACACACTGTACCGCCTATCAAAACAACCGACAGTCAGAGCTTCCTATGACAGAATCGCGCGGGCCACTTCCCCACAAAATCATCGGCGTGGCCGTTATCTACGGTCAAGACGGACGCATTTTGATCGATCGGCGCAAGCAGGAAGGGCTGCTGGGCGGGCTCTGGGAGTTTCCCGGCGGTAAAGTGGAGCCGGGTGAAACCCTAGAAGCCTGCGTTCAGCGCGAGATTAAAGAAGAGTTGGACGTTGAAATTGAGGTGCAGTCGCAGCTAATGACGGTGGAGCACGCCTACACCCACTTTCGGGTGACGCTCAACGTGTTTAACTGCCTGCACCTAAGTGGTGAACCCAAGCCCCTGGAGTGTGATGAGATTCGCTGGGTAACGCTGGCGGAGATTGACCAGTACCCCTTTCCCAAAGCGAACGGACAGATCATTGAGGCGATTAGAGCGGCTCACACGTAGCAATATCGCAATTAAGTAGGTTGACCCCATTAAAGGTAAGACGCCAAGGTTCTGTCTTTAGGAGATAGAAGGCAGCATATAGGAGGCTTCTAGCTTCTGTCTCCTATATGCTAATGACCTATCCGGTCTTACAAATGATTGGCCATGCCTATTTATTCGTACAAAGATCCGCCAAAAGTCTTTGAACTTGAGTATTTGCGCTGAGTCTGACTCTGGTAGCTTACGGAGAGGCTGGGCAATTTAAGTATGCGCCAAGCACAATCTTAGACGCTGCTTTAGGAGCATTAGCCCAGACGACCGTATAGCCGAGTGATGCCTAACGCTTTCTCTGCGGTTTGCCGCGATTGAGCGCCATTGAAGCGGAGTACGACTTCGCGTCACGATGCGCCAGAATTCAGCGATTCGGTGTTTGAGTTGTCCCAAGCAACGTGATCAAAGCCACACACGTATTCTGTGAGGCGTCTGTGCTGCGTAATTGATCGCGCCCGAGCGCGCCCGAGCGCGTTTGTTGTCAGGGCCTCTGCATGGGCGCTCGTCAGGTCACCTGCGAGACTTTCGAGTCCGTAGGCCTGGCATTGTCTGTGAAGTGACCCATCGAGAATGACCGTAATTTCTTCTAACCCAGTTGGCGCTGAGGTGTGTCCCCTGCAGCCCGCCGTCCTGCCCGCACTGTGGAATCACATCAGCGATGCAGCCTGGGTGATCGCCGTTCAGACAGGCACTATCGGCGAGATTAAGGATACGTTTGAGCTGGTGGCGCGGAATCCAGCATTTAGCCAGCTGCCTGCGGCCCTGGCACAGCAGCTAACCGGCGCGGTTGCAGACATGACGATAGGCTCACGCTGTGACCACCCGAGCTACCAGCAGGCTGTAGAAACCGGCCAAGCGACCTATCAGGTTCGGTCAGACGGTGAACAGTTCTCAGTGACCGTGACGGCGACCCATGCTGACTCGACGCTGCAGCTGGTCGCTGTGGCTCAGCGCTCATCCGGCGTTTCCTCGTCATGTGATGTCATCCTGCAGCAGATTATCGACAGCATTCCGGCTGCGATTGTCTGGAAGGATCGCAACAGCGTATTTCAAGGCTGTAATCGGGAGTTCCTCAAGATTGCTGGGTGTGAGGATCCCGCCGATCTTGTGGGCAAGACCGACTATGACATGCCCTGGACCCGTGAAGAATCGGACTGGTATCGACAGTGCGATCTCACCGTGATGGCCGCCGATGAGCCAGAACTGGGCATTGTCGAACCCCAGCGGCAGGCCGATGGTCGGCGGGCCTGGCTGCGAACGAGCAAGATTCCTTTGCACGATACCGGAGGCCAGGTGAACGGCATTCTGGTGGTGATCGAAGACATTACCGACCGCAAAATTACCGAAGAAGCCTTACAGCAGAGCGAACAGCGCTTTCGCCATCTGTTTGAGGCCACCCCCAAAGTGGCCATGCAGATTTATGACCGGCAGCGGCACGTGATTGGGTGGAACCAGGCCAGCGAGGCACTTTACGGCTATACGGCAGAAGAGGCCCTTGGCCGTAAACTAGAGGATTTGATCATTCCAGACGCGCTGCGATCGCAGGTGATCGATGGGATCGAAGCCTGGATTACTAACGGTACTGCGATTCCATCCGGTGAACTGACGCTGCAAGACAAATCGGGAAACCCCGTCGAGGTCTTTTCGAGCCATGTGCTGTTTCCTAACGCCGAGGGTGAGCTTGAGCTTTACTGCCTGGACCTGGACGTGCGCGATCGTAACCTTGCCCAGCGGTCTCTTCAGGAATACGCCAACTACCAGAGCCTGCTCAACAATCTCGCAAGTCAGATTCGCAACTCCCTCGATCTTGAAACCATTCTCGAAACCACCCTGGCGTTGCTGCATCAGGCTTTTGCGCTCGATCACTGCGGTTTCGCCTGGTTAAATCTCGAGGCCAGAGCGCCCCGCTGGGAATTAGTCAAAGAAGCAAAATCACCTGAACGCAACAGCCTGCTGGGCGTTTATCGACTAGAAGCTTTGGGCAGGCAAGCCGCCCAGGCGCTGAAGCAGCAGACGCTCGTGCAGATCGACGATCGCGCCCGGGCTGAGGCTGACTTGACCCAACTGATGCAGTCGTTTGGGGTGCGATCTCAGGTTTGGCTCCCGATCAAAACCCGCCAGGGCCTGATGGGAAGCCTGATCTGCTCCCACCATTCCGCCCATGCTTGGACCCACAGCGAAGTTGACCTGCTCCAGGCGGTGGCCGATCAGGTGGCGATTGGCATTGATCAGTCGCAGCTCTATGCCCAGAGCCGCCAGCAGGCAGAGGAGCTGATCGAAATTATCAAAGAGCTGAAACAGGCCCAGACTCGGGTTGTGCAGGCTGAGAAAATGTCCAGCCTGGGGCAGCTAGTCGCCGGTGTCGCCCACGAGATTAACAATCCTGTGAGCTTTATTCACGGCAACCTAACCCCGGCCCAGACCTATGCCGAAGATTTGCTCATGCTCATCGAGCAATACCAGCAGGCCTACCCCCACCCAACGCCTGACATTGAGCAGGCTGCCGCAGACATTGACTTGCCCTTTCTGAAGCGTGATTTTCCCAAGCTGCTGGGTTCGATGGTGATGGGGACCGACCGCATCCGCGAAATCGTGCTGTCGCTGCGTAACTTCTCGCGGCTAGATGAATCAGACAGCAAGGCCGTCGATATTCATGAGGGCTTAGACAGTACCCTGGTCATTCTCCAAAACCGTCTCAAGGGCGGCGATGGCACCTTGCCGATCGAAGTGATTAAAGACTATAGCGATCTGCCGCTGGTGAAGTGCTACCCCGGCAAGCTGAATCAGGTATTTATGAATATCTTGGCAAACGCAATTGACGCGCTGGAATCTAGCGCAGTTGAGCAGCCCGTAATCACTCTACGGACAGAGCAGTTAAACGTGGGGTGGGTCAGTATTGAAATCGCAGATAACGGTCCGGGTATCCCCGAAACAACCCGTGCCCAAATTTTCGACCCGTTTTTTACCACTAAACCCGTTGGTAAAGGTACCGGCATGGGGCTCTCCATTAGCTACCAGATTGTGACCGAAGAGCACGCCGGTCAGCTGATTTGCCAAACGCCACCCACCGGGGGCACCGAGTTTGTCATTGTGATTCCGCTACAGTAGCCTGACCATCGTTACGAAGGTTTGTGCAAGACGGTAGACCACGGAGCGCTCTATGCTGCTGGGATAGCCGCGCTCGGTGTCTTAAGCAACCTAGCGACCTGGCCAAAGCGATTACCTGTCATTCAGCATTCCTCGGCACTGCCATGATTATCGATCTTCAGTCTGTCCCCCATCAGACCAGTACCAACTATCCCGCGCCCTTTCGAGCTGCTGTCGCGGGTCGTAGCCGCCAGCGCGTAGGGAACGCTGCTGGGCTCACTCGCTTTGGGGTAAACCTAACCACCCTGGCGCCGGGTAGCTGCTCGGCCTTACGTCACTGGCACAGTCAGCAGGACGAGTTTGTCTACATTGTCACCGGTGAACTCACGCTGGTGACGGACGCAGGCGAGCAACTGCTGACGCCGGGGATGATGGCCGCCTTTCCAGCGGGTGAGGCCAACGGTCACCACCTGATCAATCGCAGCGACCAGCCCGCCACCTACCTGGAAGTGGGCGATCGAACGCCCAATGACCAGGCGACCTATCCCGACGATGATCTGCTAGCCCTACCGGCCCCGACCGGGCACCGCTTTACCCACAGGGATGGCCGTCCCTATTCGGCACCGTCTTAGCCGGTTATATGCTTAGCCGGTTATATGCTTAGCTGCTATAGTCCTAGCCGTATAGTCTTAGTCGGTATGCCCTCCCTGCACCTATGCGATTGTCAAAGCTACGGCTATTACAGATAGGGCTGTTCGCTATCGCCACGGGCGTTCTGACCAGCGGCTGCAAGCCTGACCCCGTCTCTCGTCCAACCGAGCCGGTCTCACCACCGCCGACGGAAGGTCCACCGCCGCCGCCGCCAGGCGCTTTTCTCGCTCAGCTGCAGCCGGATGTCAATGCCGACCTGCTGGCGCTGGATATTCCCGTGGCGATTCCCACCTACTTACCTCCTGGATTTACCCTGGAGGCCTACGAGGTGGGTATTCGGGAAGACGGTGCTGGGGCCGGACCCTACTATGGGTTGGCCTATCGCAATGCTGAGGATCAGTGTTTTGCCATTGAGGCCACCAGTGGCGGCGTAGCGGGGCCCGTACTAGAACAGCGATTGCCGATTGATTCGCCCCTGTTTGGCGCTGGTTACGTGCTTTATTATGGCGAGCTAACCGGCCTCGCAGCCCCGGCAGAGTCAGCAGTGCCTGATCTGGTGAGCGACTGGCTAGCAGGTGATGTGGCGCTCTACCGCTACGCGGGGGCGCAGTTGACGATGGAGACCTATAACCAGACCGGCTGCATCGATCTCCCCCCTGAAGAAGCGCTTAAGGTTGTCGAGTCGCTCACCTATTTGACCAGTGATGTTTACGGCGACCTGGGTGTGCCATCGGCCCCAGGCGATCAGCCCGTACCACTCGCGCCCCCCGCACCCGGAGAGTGAGCCACCTGGCAGCACTGGCGTCAGAAATGTCCGCAGTAACTGACCCCTGCAGTCGTCCCCGCAATTTCACGTAGGTAGTTGCCGTGCCCTGGTTACAGGCTTGTTTCGTTTTTGTCTTAAAACCGTTGCTTGTGGCGCTGCTGACGATTTCTGAGTACAGATGCGCCTACCGTTAGCACACAGACAGTGACAAATAGTCAGTTGCTTCACGTCAAAAATGCTGAGGTTCACTGACTCCTCACAACCTTTCCCCTACCTTTACGGACAGAACGATAGGGAAGGCCAGGATACCTTTGAACTATGCAAATAAGGGAAAGAGTCTCATTTTTGCCTCCTGCAGCGTGCTTCTATCACATTGTTTTGTCCGCAGTGTGTTTCAGGGAATTCATTCAATGAACGGTCAGTATCCAAGCGGTGGGAGTCCATCGGCTAGCAGACAGGGAACTCAGCACCCCATAGCGGGTATACGCCTAGCGCTTTTTCTACTCCTGGGTATGGCTGGTTTGATGCAGCCCTCAGCGGCTATCGCAGAGATGCCAGCACAGCGTGAGGCATCTGCAGCGGTCGCGCTGTCTTCGCCGCCATCGTCCCAGATTCGCTGGCGACCTAACCCAGACCGGGGCACGGCATCCAGCACCCTATCGGGCGGGCGGCGGGGTGCGATCGCAACTCGCTGCGCAGCAGACGGCCCTTCCCTAGCGCTATTGGTCCCCAATCAGTCCGAAAGCCTACTCACAACAGCAGTACAGCCTACGGTTGCTTGGTACGTCGAGACCGAGCGCACCGTGCAGATGGACCTGCTCCTCTCCCATCCGGATCAGGCGATGCCGGTCTATAGCAAAACCCTTACTGCTGACCAGACAGGGATGCTGCAGGTCACGCTGCCTGAGCTGGAGTCAGATATTCGCTACCGCTGGACCGTTTTTTTAAGGTGCGATCGCACCACCGCCGAAGTTTACTCACGGAGCTTTATCGAGCGGGTAACGGCCAGTCACCTGGCCATGCCCACCCATGCGTCCGGTATTGAGCGGGCCGGTATCTATGCCAACGCAGGCATTTGGTACGACGCTTGCGATACGCTCCTGACCCACTACCAGCAAACGCAGCAACCTGAGCTGTTAGCGGCCCTTCACCGGCTATTGAGCCAGGCGAGCCCCGACCATCCTCTCCTCGCTGAGGCCCGCTAGGTAACTCTCCTCGCTAAGTAAATTACCCTAGTACCGCTTTGGAGTGGGAGGCTACGCCCCCCGCTGGGCTTACTAGCTATAGCAGCCGAATGAACGGTCAGAACAGGGCTGCACGTCATGTTGCTGCAAAACTTGCAGATTGGGTCAATGCATCTGTCCTGAGCAACGTGATCCTTCTCTATACCTGTTGTCAATTCATGCTAGCGGCGGCCTGCGCCTAGGGCCCTGTCCGTTAGGAGCGCTCAAGGTGACGTTTAAGCCGATAACACAGCTGAATACCCGTTGGCTCACGCACCCCATGAAGCGATGGAAAGCGCGCCTGGAAAAGGTTGACTATGTGACCCCAACCTTAGGTTTGCTGGCTGCTTTTAGCATTCTAGGTGTCCGGGCAGTCGGCGGGTTGCAGATTTGGGAGCTGCAACTGTTTGATCGGCTCATGCGCCTGCGCCCCGTCGAAGGGATGGATGACCGGGTTGTCCTGGTTCAAATTACCGAAGACGACATCGAGGCCTTCAACGCGGCAACCATTCCAGACGGCAAGCTGGCCGAACTCATTCAAGTCATCGACTCGTACCAACCGGCTGTCATCGGTCTAGATCTCTATCGCAACGTCCCCACGGATTCAGACTTTGAGTGGCTAGAGACGGTACTGGCTCAGACGCCTAACCTAATCGGGATCGAGAAAGTCGTCAGCGACGCCGCCTTGACATCGGTTGAGGGCAATTCTGTACTGGTAGACGACGACCGCAGCGCCGCTAGCGACCTAATTGTGGATGTGGATGGCCGAGTTCGTCGGGGATTTATTTTCCCCAGTGCCAATGGTGAGCGTGTTGTCGAAAGTCTGAGCTTTCGAGTTGCCTACGAATATCTCGCCCAACAGGGCTTACATCCCGACCCCACCTCCGATGTGTTGACGATTGACGGCGTCAAGTTTCCCCCTGTAGAGGCGCACAGCGGCGGGTACGTCAACGTTGACAGCGGCGGCTATCAGGTGCTGCTTAATTGGCGCAATGCGTCTGCACCGTTTCCTAAGATTTCAGCCCATCAGCTTCTACAAGGTAACTTCGACCCGGCCTTGCTCAAGGACCGGGTCGTGATGATTGGCAGTACGCAGTCAGGGGATGCCGACGTCTTTTTTACCGCCTACGGCCAGCAATCCCCCAATGTTTTAACCCCAACGCACGGGGTTGAAATCCATGCCAATGTCACGAGCCAAATTATCAGTGCAGTTCAAGATCGGCGGCCACTCATTCGAACCTTGCCACGTTTTGTCGAAGTCCTGCTGATTTTGGGCAGTGCCAAAGCGGGGCTGTGGATCTATATTTTGGGCAAGACCGATCTGCGCCGGTTTGGTTGGATGGCTTTGGGCATGGGCAGCTGGTTGGTGGCTAGCTATGGCTCGTTGCTGATGGGCTGGTGGCTGCCGTTGCTGCCAACAACGCTGGCGATGGTGGTTACCCCGCTGGTGATGCGGTTACAGAAAATCAACCAGCTCCAGTCCCTGTCGTCGATTGATGATCTGACCCAGCTGACCAATCGGCGAGTGTTCAAAGAACAGCTAGAGCGAGAGTGGTATCGGGCATTGCGATCGCAACATCCCCTGTCACTGATCATCTGCGATGTCGATTATTTCAAGCTCTACAACGACACCTACGGTCATTCTCAGGGTGACGAGTGCCTGCGCCAGGTCGCCCAGGCGCTCAAACGGGCCATCCATCGACCGGGCGACGTGATCGCCCGCTACGGCGGCGAAGAATTCGTGTTCTTACTGCCCGAAACCGAAGCAGATGGAGCCCTCAGCCTGGCCCAGACCGCTCGACTCAACGTCGAAGCCCTACAGCTCCCCCATGCCGCATCCCAAGTTTCCGCCTACGTTACTATCAGCATGGGCGTCACCAGCGTCATCCCCTCCGATAGCCTGAGCATCAGTACCCTGGTAGATACGGCCGATATGGGGCTCTACGAAGCCAAGCGTAAAGGGCGCAACCAGACCGTACTGCGGCTACCCTGGGCCTTTGGGTAAGCCTCACCGCCTCACTAACCCCCTCAATTATTCCGATGATTATTCGTGTAGTTAATCCGTGCACCGGCCCATTGCAGCTTGTTGCGTAACGTCCGGTAATACGACTGGTCAATATCCAGCAAAATAAACCGGGCCATATCCTCCGCACGGCGAATGTCTACCCGCTGACCGGGCCAGATTGAAGTGCCCAGCACCCCATCGGTCCAGAGCTTTGTTGCCATAGCAGGATCCGCTAAGGGCCAGACGCTTACCACCGACCCTGGCGGCAGCACAATCGGGCGGCTCGACAGGCTCATCGGGCAAATCGGCGTCACCACCAGCGCATCCATCCCCGAATGCACAATCGGGCCATTGGCCGCCAGCGTATACCCCGTCGTTCCGGTCGGAGTGCTGATCAGCAGCCCATCCCCCTGGTACTGGTCAACCACCTCGCCGTCAATTTCCATTTCCAAAATCGAGGTAATCATCCGGTCAGGCGAGGCTGGCTTCACGCACATCTCATTCAGTGCTAGAAACGGGGCACTCATCGGCTCAAAGTTGCCGTAGTTTCCCTCATGCAGCCGCCCCTGCAGCATCATGCGCTGCTGTACCGCGTAGCGATCTTCGACTAACCGGTCCCACACCTGCTCAAAATCGCTGGCGACCTCTGCAGACTCGGTCAAAAAGCCTAAATGCCCACCCACGTTGATAGCTAGGATCGGTACCTTCTCGGGCGCTAGATGGCGCGCGGCTGCCAGCGTAGTGCCGTCGCCCCCCAGCACCACAGCCAGGTCGATCGGCTGCTGCACCGACGCTAAAAACACCGGATACGGATTATCCTTAGGGCCACTGGGCCCCAATAGTACTCGACAACTCCGCGCTTCCAGCTGTCGGGCGCACCGCTCCGCGATACTTTTGCTGTAGTCGTTGTTGGCCTTGTGGACGATGATGACTTGCTTAAGCTGCACTGGAATTCTCGCTGAAAGGCGATAGGAAGCAGATCACTGGCCGTACATGCAGACCTGCCGTAACAGAGCGATCACCTGTCCCAACGCTAACAAGCCCCTACCACTTCAGCAAGTTGAATTGCTCCATATCAACCGTGTCACGATTGCGGTAAATCGACAGCACGATGGCGAGTCCCACCGCCGCCTCTGCCGCTGCGATCGTAATCACAAAGACTGCAAAGACCTGGCCCTTGATGCCTTGCGGGTCTAAGTAGTTCGAGAACGCCATCAGGTTCAGGTTGACTGCATTGAGCATCAGCTCAATCGACATCAGTACGCGAATGACGTTGCGGCTAGAGACCAGGCCATAAATGCCGATACAGAACAGCGCAGCCGCCAACAGCAGGAAGTACTCAAGTTGCATGGAAGAAGGGAAAAAATAACAGCGGAGAAACAGTTATCGATAGGCTCAGATCTAGCGGCCCAAATCTACCAAAGCAGAAATCTGACGAGCCTTTGCAGCCCTATTCAGGCTTAACTGGCGTTACCGGCGTACGGCCTGCGGCCACCAGCTCACGGGGACGCTCAGGTAGGGTCAACACCGACCCTACATCGGTAATCGTCTCATCCGGAATCAGCTCACGGCGGGCCAGAATAATGGCCCCGACCAGCGCAATCAGCAGCAGTACCGAGGCCAGCTCAAACGGCAGCAGGAAGTCTGTGAAAAAGTGCCGACCAATGATTTCGATGGCCGCATCCCCGGCGGCCGCTTCGGTCGATAGCGCCCAAGGCGTGCCCAGTACCATGGTTGCCAGCAGCGCGAAGAGACCGACGCAGACCGCACCAGTCGCGGCCCGCCCTACCCAGGCATTGGCCACGGGACGAAAGTCCTGACGCTTGTTGACCAGCATGATGCCAAAAAGGATTAGCACATTGACTGCGCCGACGTAGACCAGTACCTGCGCGGCGGCAACGAATCCTGCGTTCAGTAGAATGTAGAGCCCAGCAATGCTGACAAATACCAGACCCAGCAGAAAAGCCGAGTACACAATGCTCTGCAGGAGCACGACACCCAGCGCTGCCGCTAGCATCATGGCCCCTAACAGGCCAAACGAAACGAGTTGAACACCCTCTGCTAAGTTCACAATTCTCCTCTGTTCTCTCTGATGATCGGTCGTGGATAAGTGGGTGTGAGGCCCCTACTCGGCGGTCTTGGCATCTTTGCTCTCAGCTTCAGCCTCTAGGGACTCTAAAATTTCCTGAGGCAGCTGCCCCGCTCGTCGGGCTCCTTCAGGCAAATCGTGGGGGTCCATGACTCCCTTGGGCAGATAGGCGAGCTCTCGTAGGGGTGTAACCATGGGGTCTTCGGTCACCTTGTAGGGCAGACGACCCAGGGCCACACTGTCATAATTGAGATTGTGCCGGTCGTAGGCGGCCAGTTCGTACTCCTCGGTCATCGATAGGCAGTTCGTCGGGCAGTACTCAACACAGTTGCCGCAAAAAATACAGACGCCAAAGTCGATGCTGTAATGGTTGAGCTTTTTCTTCTTTGAGACCTTGTCAAAGTCCCAGTCAACCACGGGAAGATTAATCGGACAGACCCGCACGCAAACCTCGCAGGCAATGCACTTATCGAACTCGAAGTGAATACGGCCTCGGTAGCGCTCTGACGGAATTAGCTTTTCATAAGGATATTGAACCGTCACCGGACGACGCTTCATGTGGTCAAAGGTCACCGACAGGCCTTGGCCAATGAACTTGGCAGCCTGCCCGGTCTCTTTGACATAGTCGCCTACCTGTTTGAGAAAATTCAGCATGGGTTGCCTAGCCTCCGAAGGCTACGGGAAAGGTCAGTTTGAGCGCAGCGGTAATCAGCAAGTTGGCCAGCGAAACGGGCAGCAAAAACTTCCAGCCAAAATCGAGCAGCTGGTCAATCCGCACCCGAGGCACGGTCCAGCGCAGCAAAATCGTCAAAAATACCAGCGCGTAGGCCTTGAGCATGGTCATCACAATCCCTAGGCTCGCGGTGATGACCTGCAGCCAAGGGGTCGTTTCGCTGATGCCCAGCGCCCCTGCCAGCGTTGCCACCGGGATCGGAAAGCTCCAACCGCCCAAATACAACACCGACACAATCAGCGCCGATAAAACCAGATTGACGTAAGACCCCACGTAGAATAGGCCAAACTTCATGCCGGTGTACTCGGTTTGGTACCCCGCCACCAGCTCTTCCTCGGCCTCAGGCAGGTCAAAGGGCAGCCTTTCGCATTCAGCCAGGGCCGCAATCCAGAAAATGACGAAGCCCACCGGCTGACGCCACAGATTCCAGCTGAGGATGCCATACCCCTCTTGCTGGTTGACGATGTCAATCGTGCTGAGGCTGTTCGACATCATCACGACCGCCAGCACGGCCAGCGCCAGCGGAATCTCGTAGCTGATCGACTGGGCCGCGGCACGGAGCCCCCCCAGCAGAGAATACTTGTTGTTAGACGAATAGCCGGACATCAGCAGACCAATGGGGGCCATGCTAGAAAGGGCAATCCATAGAAAAATGCCGATACCCAGGTCGGTAATCACCATGTTTTGGCCAAAGGGCACAATCAGGTAAGACAAAAACACGGGGATCACGACCAGAGCGGGCCCCAGGGTAAACAGCCAGGGGTCTGACTTGGCTGGAATAATGTCTTCTTTGAAGAGTAGCTTGATACCGTCGGCAGCAGCCTGCAAGACGCCTAGCGCACCGACATACTCGGGACCGATCCGCTGCTGCGCGGCGGCTGAAATTTTCCGCTCCAGCCAAACAGCGATGAAGATGCTAACGGTGGCGGCAATCAGCATGAGCGCCATCGGCAGCGGGATCCAAATAGTTTTGGCTAACCCGGGCGACAGCCCTAGCGACACGAGCGCCTCAACGACGGTTCCCTGTACATCGATTCCAGAATTCATAGGCTGGCAGCGGCTCGTCCAATTTCCTTAAAGATTCTAACGCTTAATCTGTCGCCAAATCCTGACCGGGCGATAGACAACGATAGGAATTCCAGGTGAATGGGATAGAGGCAGCAGGCGGCGGGACAACGGGAAGAGCCCGGATGTCCGTAACCGATCCGTATTTTTCCCAGCCCAGAGGAGGTCTATACGTATCAATAAAAACCCCCCAGGTCGTAAAACCTGGGGGGCTGGAGTTCCTGAAAATCGTCACTGTAGACAGTTTCTCTGGAGTGGCCCAAGTTGACAAGAGGGGTGACGCCCATCAAGCAAAGCTCATGTTTACAGGCTTCCTGCTACGTTCCCGTGGACCGCGACTGGCTGCTTGTCCCAAAGCTTTTGGCGGGCAGCAATCGGTACGTAGGATTGCCGATGGGGTCCTGTATAAATCTGCGTAGGACGAAAAATTCGATTTTCGCCGATCTGCTCTTTCCAGTGAGCCAGCCAGCCTGCGACCCGTGCGATCGCAAATACCGGCGTAAACAGATCCGTCGGTATTTGCAGCTTGCGATAGACCAGCCCGGAATAGAAGTCCACGTTCGGATAGACCCCCTTTTGCCCCAGCTTTTCGGTTACGACCGCCTCTAGTTCCAGGGCGATATCGTAATACTCATCGCGGCCAAACTTCTCAAACAGCTGCTCAGCTAGTCCCTGCAGAATCACGGCCCGAGGATCTTTGACCTTGTACACTCGGTGCCCAAAGCCCATGATTTTTTGCTTGTTAGCGATGCGCTGCTCCAGATAGGGGCGTACGTTTTCAACCGAACCGATCGCCTGCAGCATGGCAATCACTTCCTCGTTCGCGCCGCCGTGCAATGGCCCAGCCAGCGTGCCCACCGCTGAAGCAACGACCGCATAGGGGTCAGTGAGCGTCGAGGCCGTCACCATCGCCGAAAAGGTAGAGGCATTGATGGTGTGTTCCGCGTGCAGGGTAAGACACACGTCAAAGATGCGGGCCGCTAGCGGATCGGGCACCTCCTCACTGAGCATGTAGAGAAAGTTTGCCGCATAGTCTAAGTCGTCGCGGGGCTGTACCGGGTCATTGCCTTTACGAATCAGTTGAAAGGCCGCCACCATCGTTGGGATCTTGGCCAGCAAGCGCACTACGGCCTCTTGAATGTAGACGGGGTCAGCCAGCTCTCGGCGAGAGTAAAAGAGCCCCAGCGCCGCAGCACAGGCCTGTAGCGAGTCCATCGGATGGCCGCTCTCGGGAAAGCACTTCATCATGTCGCGAATGCGGAACTTGAGCCGCCGGTGATGCTGCACTTCGTAGGCAAACTCGTCAAGTTCTTGCTTTGAGGGCAAGCCTCCCCAGATCAGCAGATAGGCCGTCTCTAAAAAATTGCTTTTTTGGGCCAGTTCCTCGATCCGAATGCCCCGATACTCCAGAATGCCTTGATGACCATCGACAAAACTGATGTCCGATTCGGTAGCTGGAATGCCTTCCAGACCGGGTCGATAATCACATTGAGCCATCGGTTACTCCGCTAAGATCGATGATTTTAGTCTATAGCAATCGTTACAGGCCAAAACGCTCGTTACGGGCCAAATGACCAATCGCAGACGTAACGGATCGATCCGCACTGTCATCCGCAGCGATCGCGATGGGCTAACGCCTTACAGCAAAAAGCGCGGTGGCACCAGCAAAAAGAGCAGGCTCTGCCCCAACGCATCCTCAGCATTCGGCACCTGCAGACCGATCACCCCGGCCTTTTTTAGCTGCCAGCGAGCGTCGTCAGTCGTTCCCACCAGCTGCTGGGCCCACTGGGTCAGATCGGGCTGATGACCCACCAGCGCCACCGAGCTGGCCGGATTCTGGGGCTGCCAGCAGGCCAGCCAAGCTAGCCAGTGACGAATGTCCCCGTCTGGTGCCAGCGCGTCAAAAACCTCAATAGCTGGCGTGATGCCGACATTTTGAAGAATTTCAGCCGTTTGCCGCGCCCTGACTAGCGGACTGGCCAGGGTCAGCGCTAGCTGAAGGTTCAAACGTCTCAGCCGTTGGGCAACCTGAGTCGTCTTTTCAACGCCCCGCTCCGTCAGCGGACGGTCTGCGTCTTGATCGTAAAGGCCACGTTCGGCGGCTATGCCGTGGCGAATAAGGTAAACCGTGGTTAGCACTGGCTCGAATCCTGACGGCTTGGACGACAGCTGAGCGCTTGCAACCGCTCAGTATGCCAACAGCGTTGCATTAATAGCGCTGCAACCCAAGCGTGCTAGCGACGCAGATGAAACTGTAACCAAACTGTAACCATGGAAAAAAAGCGCCCAGTCTGGCAACACCCAGCGGTTAATCAGTGCGGTTAGTCCGTATTGATAACGCCGTCTTCCGGATTGATCAGCCGTCGTAGCTTCTGCTTAACCTGCATGTCAAACACTTCCCACTTCATCCGGTTGTAGTCACCGTTTTCGTAGAAGCCCGAGAGAAAGCCCGTCGGGACTTCGAACCCACCCGCCATCGATCGGCCACCGCCAAAGAAGCGGCCCTGACTGTCTTGACCGAAAGCCTCTTTAATAAACTCGTCGGGGTCCAGGGTTATTTTGTTCGTTCTGAGCGAGCCAATGACCACCTCTTTTTCTTCATCTTCGTCGTGGACAATGCCATACACGACGGCGGTATGGATGTTTTCTTCTGTGACTAGAAAGTCTGCTGCCTGGGGAATGGCGTCGCGGTCTTCGTAGCGCAGGTAGCCAACGCCCGCGCTCGACACGCTGTTTTCGGTCTGTCGATTGCGTAGGGAGCGCTCAATCACGTCCATCACCCGTTTAGACCGGGATGCCTGCAGCACAGCGCTCAATAGTTGAGGATCGTAGAACTGGCTGAGGTAGGCGGCGGCCAAAAAGTCTGCTTCGGCTGCCTGCATCAGTTGGTTCGTATCTGATCTCAGCCCGTGCATCAGGGCCGAAGCACATTTGACGTGCTTACTGTTGTTGCGGTCGAGCTTTAGCAATCCCGCTTGCAAGTATTGAGTCAAGATGGTGGCCGTGGCCCGAATTTCGGGCCGGATATCAGAAAGTTCTGCCTCCTGACCGCCCTGGGGGGCATGGTGATCAATCACCAAGATAGGGGGCAGCGCCGCCTGTTCGACCAGTCGAGTCAGCTGGCTCGTAGTCCCCTGGGTATCAATCAGGACGTAGCCCTCATATTGTGTCAGGTCAGGAGCGTCACCAGACTGAACGGGCCAGCGCTTTGCAGGCAGGCTGGTGAGCTTGACCAGGGCAATATTTTCCTGATGGCTGAGCGTGCCCGAGTAAAAAATATCGCACTCAATTTTTTGCGTCGCCGCAATCAGCTTGTAGGCCCAGGCAGACGATAGGGCGTCAGGGTCGGGAAAATCTTGCAGCAGGACAATCTGGCGGCTACCGGCGTGTTCAACTAATAGCTGCTTGAGTGATTCGGCTGAATCGTAAGCTGTTGAGATACCGTTGGCACTGAAGATTGCTGCTGATGTATTAGCCACTTTAATCAGAGGATGTTTCATTTGAGCGTACCCCATCGACCTGAACAAAGCTCGAAACGGGGCTTTCAACTCCCCTTTCGGTAATGGCGCATCGACTGGATAGATAGCTTTGGCTACTGTTCTAAAGATCTACTGTTCTAAAGATCTAAAGCGCACCGATGCTAGAGCGCGCCGGCTATAGCTGCTCCGAAAATACGAAACGCTGGCACGCTTGGAGGCCAACACCCCGCTTACCAGTACGGCTGCTCTTCTATTATGGCGGCAAAGAAGATAGAGGAATGCGTCAAAGGGGGTAGGTTTACCGACCAGCAATCGTGCTAGTTATCGTGCTAACTATTGAAGCCAATGACGTATTTGCGCCACTCCTGGTGGAGGCCGCCACGAATATGCCGGGCAAGCTCGAAGTAGAGGCTGCTATGGGGCTTGCGGGGTGGGTTGCGAAGGGGCATGCTGGCTTCCCGCGGGGTGCGATTGCCCTTCTTGACGTTACAGCGAACGCAGGCAGCGACCATGTTTTCCCAAGAGTCGCCGCCGCCGCGCGACCGGGGTATCACGTGATCCAGCGTGAGGCCATCACCGGCATCGCCGCAGTACTGACAGGTGTTGTTATCGCGATGTAGCAGGTTACGGCGCGTCAGGGGAATTTCTTTGTAGGGAACCCGCACGTAGTGCCTGAGACGAATCACTGTCGGTAAGGGAAAGTTCGCGTAGATGACGCGTCCGTTGTGCTCCACCTGCTCAGCCTTACCTTTGATGACAAGCACTACCGCCCGCCGCCAGCTGGTGATATTCAAAGGTTCGTAAGACGCGTTCAGGACGAGAACCTTGCTCATTTAGGGGGCATCCCACCAAATATGCACTGATGGTAGCACAGGCGTATCGGCGGCGAGGGGCGTAGCTGATACACTATCGTCAATTTATGTGACGCGAATCGGCAGAGTTGTAGCGTCAGGGACGAGGTGCAATGACGAATTGGAATCAAATGCTGGATCTGACGGCGCTCCGTCAATGCCGTGCCTGGGTTGAGATTGACCTCTCGGCACTGAGTCACAACGTGCGCACCTTCAAGCGCTTGCTGTCACCGGGGACCGACCTATTGGCGGTCGTCAAGGCCGATGCCTATGGTCATGGGGCGGTGATGGTTGCAAGAACAGCGCTGGCGGCTGGCGCGACTTGGCTGGGGGTCGCGACCGTTCCTGAGGGGGTGGAGCTTCGCCAGGCGGGGATTACCTCGCCGATTTTGGTGATGGGGGCGGTCAATGACCCGGCGGAGGTAGGTGCGATCGCAGTTCATCAACTGCAGCCCACCCTGACCAGTCCGAAACAGTCGCTGGTCTTCTCTGAAACCCTGGCCCAACTGCGAGGGCTGCCCCAGGGCTCGGCCCTGCCCGTCCATATCAAGCTCGACACCGGCATGTCGCGGCTGGGCATGCCCTGGCAGCAGGCGGTCGAGTTCGTCAGCTTTGTCAGCCGTCTGACCCATCTACGCATTGCCAGCGTCTACTCCCACCTGGCCACCGCAGATGAGCCGGACCCTGGCCCCATGCGGTTACAGCACCAGCGATTCGAGCAGGCCCTGGCCGACCTGCGCCAGGCTAATCTACTGCCTGCCCGGCTCCATTTGGCTAACACGGCCGCAACGCTGACCGATCGCAGCCTGCACTACGACATGGTGCGCGTCGGACTAGGCCTCTACGGTCTAAGCCCAGCCCCCCATCTGCAGGCGGATCTGCGCCCTGTGCTGCAGGTCAAAGCCCGGATCACCCACATCAAACCGCTGGCAGAGGGGGCAGGCGTTAGCTACGGTCACCGATTTATCGCTCCCCATCCGATGCAGCTGGCCGTGGTCGGGATTGGCTACGCCGATGGTGTCCCGCGCCTGCTCTCGGATCAGTTAGCCGTGATGATCGAGGGGCAGCCTGCCCCCCAGATTGGGGCGATTACGATGGATCAGCTGATGATTGATGTCACCCATCTACCAACCGTTCAGGTCGGTGATACGGTCACATTGCTGGGCCAAAGCCAGCAGATGAACATTACCGCCGACGACTGGGCCAGTCGAATCGGTACGATTTCCTGGGAAGTTCTGTGTGGGTTCAAGCATCGCTTACCGCGGCTCATGATCGAAGCTGACCGCTCAATCAACCGCGAACTGCCCGTCGACTCATCCCCGTTGCCTACGCCTAAAAATTGCTGACCCAAAAGTTGATAACTTAGGGAGGGTTCTTGGTACTATAGGAATTCCCTTGGAGAGGTGGCTGAGTGGTTGAAAGCGGCTCCCTGCTAAGGAGTTATAGGGTGTAAACTCTATCGGGGGTTCGAATCCCCCCCTCTCCGTTCTTTCAAACCAACGCCCTCAGCGCCCACATTAGCCGTTCTGGACTGGCGTTGTGATGCAGAAATGAAAACAGATGCTGAAACTGCAGCCGTCCCTCAGCATCCAGGACAAACTGGGCCGGTAGAGGTGCTCCCAGAGCCTGTCCCACCCCATATCGTCGAAACACGTGACAGCTAGAATCGCTTAATAGGGGCATCGCTAGCGACAGATCTCGCTGAACCGTCTTGCTCTGACGCAGATCGGTACTCGTCACCAGCAGCACCTCCGCGCCTAGCGCGGCGAACTTATCGTAAGCCGCTGCCAGAGCCTGTAGGTGCGGGTAGCAAAAGGGGCAGTACTGTTTCGCGGTAAAGATGCGCGTAAAGGCCAGTACAATAGGCTGCCCACGATGGTCTGAGAGTCGAACCGGGGCCCGCTGCCCCACCACGGGTAGCTGAAAATCGGGCAAAACTTCGCCAATCTGGAACGTTGGCGTCGCTGGAAGCGGCACGAAATTCTTAGCAAAGCGGGCATTTAGCAAGCCCCTAAAGTCTGTTGAGGTCAGCTGCATCGTGGGCACAAGCCTGATCGTTAGATAGACCGATAGAGACGCAATGGTGGAGACATCGCAAAATGACTCATCCCAGGCTGATCGTAGGGCAAGTCATCTGCGTTCAGCCAAGCCCGGTCTGCGTGGCTGAGCGTCGAAGACTGAGGCGGTGCTCACTCCGTAGCGGCGAAGAACTCTTTAGACTTTTTGGGGTCAGGAGTCATGGTTTTATCGCCCGGTTGCCAGCCCACCGGACAGACTTCATCGGGGTGGGCCTGAACATGCTGAACCGCCTGCAATATGCGTAGCGTTTCATCGACGCTGCGGCCAAACGACAGGTTGTTGACGGTAATATGCTGCACGATGCCGTCGGGGTCAATAATAAACAGGCCTCGAAGGGCGATACCGACCTCCGGCTCCAACACGTTAAACGCCATACTGATCTCTTTTTTGATATCAGAAATGAGCGGATATTCAATATCACCCACTCCACCTAGCTTGCGCTCGGTTTGAATCCAGGCAAGGTGCGAAAACTCACTATCAATGGATACGCCTAATACTTCAGTATTTAGCTCTTTAAACTCACTATGACGCTCGCTAAAGGCAATCACCTCGGTTGGGCACACAAACGTAAAGTTGAGTGGGTAGAAGAACAGGACAACATACTGACCTTGGTAATCAGATAGCTTGATTGTCTTAAATTCCTGGCCCACCACCGCCGTAGCTGTAAAATCAGGCGCGGCCTGCCCCACTCTCAAACATTCGCTTGCTGGACTTGCCATCGCTCATTTTTCTCCGAAAACGCTGGGCAGTGGGCCACTTTAGCGTCAGACCCAACTGCAGCTGATTCTACCAAACCCTCAGCCCCTAGCCCCGTTCGGTTTGCTCGCTCCGATGAGTGGCCGCCAGTGAGGTGATTGCCCCTGCCTGTTTGCCAGCAAACGGCCCGCCCAATCGCCTACTCTAGTGGACTCAAAGGCTAGACCGGAAGAATTGACCGCTGACAGGCGGGGCAAATAGCGTGAATCATCAGCTGGCAGTCCAGCAGGTGATAACCAGACTTTTCGGTCATTTTGGCGCCCACCTTGAGTACAGAATCGTTCTTGAACTCAATCGTCTTGTTACAGCGAACGCATACCAGGTGGTGGTGATGGTGGGGCGCAGGCTGATTAATTTCATAGCGTTTTTGCCCCTCAGCCAGCTCCAGCTCTCGCAATATGCCCATGCGAGACATCAGCTTGAGGTTACGATACACCGTCGAGAGGCTGACCGGGTCCCCCGCTTCTTTGAGGACCTCGCACAGCTCCTCAGCGCTCAGATGCTTGCCCTTCGGCAGGTTTTGAAACGTTTCTAAAATTGTTTCACGCTGCGGGGTCATGCGCCAGCCACGCTCATTCAGCTCGGCACGCATCGCAGAGGCCGTGTAAGCAACCATGAGCCTTTCCTCTACCAGTATCAATAACGCTTCGTTGTTGACAATCGTAGCTAACCCCTCGGCATTTTGCAATAGGACAGTCTTATTGAGAAAAATATTCAAAAAGAGGGCTGTCTTTTGTGGCAGCGCTCACTGCTCAGGGTGGGTAACTGCCATTGACGCTAGGACAGGGCGGCAACGCCGTATGCGATCAGCCATCATCGTCTACGGCGTCCTGAACTCCATAATGCCAGCGATCGGCTTTGTAGTCTGTCCTAACCGATGGGAGATCCTAATCGAGGTATTGTTTGTCACCATCCCCTTGCGGAAAAGCCGTCTTTTTGTGCTTTCAATCACCTTTCGTGAGTAATTTTTGATACTCGTAAAAGTACGGATTCAGCCGTTTGGTTTCAATTTTTATTCTGGAGTTATTGGGCTAAAGATCCGTATATTTTACGAGGAAATAATACTCGAAATAAGCAGTTGAGTTCTGCCGGAGAAAATTTTCTCAAAGTGTTGCCTGATGGCATCAAATTGGGTTGAATGATTGATGTAGGTAAAAAAATCTATACAGAAACCCACTCCCTATACTGAACCCGCTGACGCGTTCCCCCCGGAGCGCGTCAGCTTAATTTTGGGAAGTTTCTAGGCGGCAATACCTGGAGCTATCGCCCCAACTCACCCCCGCTCAAATGCCCAAGCGATAGGTCCGAATCTGATACGGACGCGGCATCGCCGCCTCGGTCAAGGGGTTTTCTAGCAAATCGACCTCGGTTTCGACTGACAGCCCCAGCGAATTTTCAGGCTCAGGGGGCAGTCCCGCACCGTCCGCGTCGTAGCAGCGTAAGATGAATCGATCCGATGCCGCCTCTGCTCGCTTAAAGGCCGCCAGGACAGCATGATTAAGTCGTAGGAAACTGCGGGCGTCGCCGGCCATTGCCCCTGTTGCCGCCTGCTCTGCCTGCCGTATCTGCAGGGGACTGTTGAGCCCGTGCGCCCACTGCACTGTGCCCGCCTGCTGCCAGTTACCCGCATGGGGATAGAGGGCATAAGTAAATCGATGCCGCCCTCTATCCGCCTCAGGGTCGGGCCAAAGCGGTGATTTTAATAGCGTTAGACGCAGCTGCTGGGGAGCCGCGTCAAAGCCGTGTTTACCATCGGTGAGGATACTCAAACCGCACGCATCGTTACTGATGTCAGCCCAGCGCAGGGCCGGGACTTCCCATTTGGTTTGGGCGTGCTGGTGTGCGTAGTCGCTGTTGCTCTGGCTATGCGTCGAGCCATTAGCCCTATCCACAGAGCCGGGTGGGCGCGCCTGGGTTGTCCGCGCAATCGCACCAAAGGGTGTCTCGTAGGTGGCAACGTCCGCACTAAATGCGGTAGGAAAGTTGACCTTGAGCAAAACCTGGGTTTCTTGCCAGTCTATCCAGGTCTCAATTTTGAGCAGTGGTGAGTCAGTCTCCAGGCAGTAGATTTGCTCAATCACCGACTGTCCAACCTGACGCCTAACGTAGAGCCGCTGACGGACCGGTCCCTGCTCGATCCATCGAATCTCAAGCAGCTGGGCGGGCGGCAGGGGGTGCTGTTCGTAGGCAGGGGCGATATTCCAGGCATCCCAGTACTGCCCGTCATCTTTAAAGGTCTGCAGCTGGTTCGCTGGACCTTGGAGGATCGCTATTTGATTGCGATGGTCAAATAGCTCGACTAGGTTGCCGGTTGTCGCCTCGACCGTTGCCCGAATGCAGGCGTTTTCTAGGCAGTAGTTGGGGGTGGCGTGGGGATAGGAAGCCATTGACTGGGCGGCTGCAACATCAGCGCTAGCGTTGTCGGAGAGCGGATAGAGCCAGTAACCTCGGTAGCCGACAGCGGGCACGTCTTTTGCGCAAAATATGATCCGTTCGGTTGATTGACCGGTTGCGTTCTTGACCGTTTGCACCCATGTCGAGAGTGTTTGACCGGTCGCATCACAGAGGCCCCATCTCCTGTTTGCTTTCTCTAAAGCGAACTCTGGCAGAGCCACTTCTACCGTTTCGGACCGGTCCCAGCTCAGCGAGTTGAAAACAAGCACGGGCAGGGCATTGGATTGGGGTGGAGCTGGTAGCGAAATCTCACTCTGCATGGCGCTGAGGGCCTGCTCTAGTATCTGCTCGGCGAGCTGATGGGCCGCTGCCCAGTCACGATTGGCATCCTCGAACACCTCGGGAATGGCTGACCCCGGCAGAATGTCGTGAAACTGGTTAAAGAGGACTTTTTTCCAGGCCTGTTCAATCTCGATCTGTGGGTAGGGATACTGGACTGTCAAGGTTGCGATCGCACTCCACAGTTCCGCCTCGTACAGCAAATCCTCACAGCGCCGATTCTGCCATTTTTGGTCGGCATGGGTGGTGTAGCAGCCCCGGTGAAGTTCTAGGTAAAGCTCATCATTCCAGCGCGGTAGGGGCTGCAGTGCAGAATTCTGGGAAAGGTGCGATCGCACATCCGCGATGAAATCGTTGGCGTGGGCAAATTCAACCTGGGGAAACAGCGGCGACTGAGCCCAGCGCCGCGCTTTCTCTAGCATGTCACGGGTGGGGCCGCCGCCGTGATCGCCCACACCAGGCAGCCACAGCGCCTGAGGTAGACCCGTTTTAGCCTCCCACCCGGCAGCATACTCGGCGATTTGAACCGGGTCGAAATCGGTCCCAATGGGGGGCAGCGTCCATCCCAGCACTTCAGATCCATCGGGAGCCGCCCAGATAAACAACTCGTGTGGAAACTGGGTGGTATCGTTCCAGCGCAGCTTTTGAGTGGCAAACACTTCGATGCCGCCCTGCTTAAGCAGCTGGGGCAGCTGGTGACAAAAGCCAAACGTATCTGGCAACCAAGCGATGGTGCTGATCGTGCCAAACTTTTCCAGACAGTAGCGCTGCCCATAGAGAATCTGTCGGGCAATCGATTCGCCGCTGATAATATTTAGCTCCGGTTCAATCCATAGCCCAGCGTCAATCACCCACCGTCCCGCTTCTACAGCCTGCTGGATACGCGCGAACAGCTCCGGTCGATTGGCTTCCAACCAGGCGAACAACGCTGGACTGGAGTGGGTATAGGTCAGCTCTGGAAAGTCCTGTTGTAGGGCCAGCACTGACTCAAACGTACGCTCCGCCGCCTGCCAGGTGTCGGTCACGGGCCACAGCCAAACCATATCCAGATGTGCATGTCCTAAGCAGCTCACCCGCCGCTGTTTAAGCCAGCTGCCCAAGGGTGCTAGCTGCTCTCTCACCGCCGCCAGCGACCGATGGAACGCCATCCGCCCCGCTTCCCCCAGATCTTCGCTAAGGACCGACCACTGGATGCCCTCTACAGCCCGCTCAATCTCCCCCATTCGCGCTGGGGCCAACGCCTGAACATAGTGCTGCAGGGCCGCCAACTCATCCGCGACAAAGCCCGGTTCTGGGCTGGGCCAGTCGGCATCGTTGGGAACTTCGTAGAGGAGTTGCGATCGCACCAGCGCCCCCTCATCATGCCCTGGGCTCACGAGCCGAATCCCGACCTCGTAAACCGCTCCTGGCACGACCCGCTCAGCCAAACAAATCCGCGTAAAGTAGTCAAACAAATCACCCGACTGTACGAGCTGGCCATCGACAAAAATCTGCGCATCTTCTGCCCACCACGCCAGCGATAGCCTGAATGTCAGCCCTGTGAGTGCGTAATCACTGAGCGCTCTGGGAACCGTAACCTGTTGATACAGCCAGACAACTTCACGCCCCCTAGCCCAGGCAATATGCTGGCGTTCATTGACAGGGGCAATTTCCCATGCGGCAGCGGTAGCCGAACCCAACTCGGCGTACAGTTCTCCTAAATGCCAGCGCCACCGGGTCTGAATCGATTGCCGACTGCAGTTTCTCAATCGTTGAAGAAGATCTGTTGGCGGAGTCTTTGCTGAAGTCAAGGTCATTTCCATTAAGATCGAGATCACCCGTACCGCTGGTCATCAAGCCGTTCCCGCCATCATGACTTCTTCTCGTCCTTACCAGAGCCGCCTACTGACGTTTTTGCTCCGTCAATTCCAAAAGGGGGTCGCACGACAGCAGCATCTCTGGCGACAGGCTAAGTCTGCCGCCCTATGGGGGGTGCAAACGGCGCTTTTCCCAGCTTACGTTCTCCTACGCACCGCTCGGGCCTCCGGGCCACAGTTACCGGGTGCAGCTAGAGAGTGGTTCCGTCGCCTGCGCCCGACCCAGACCACCAGACTAGATGCTGACCAGGATCGTGGACAGCTACAGCTTGCCGCGACTGCCAATGCCACCATTGTGCAAGTGCTAACGGCGGCGCGCGAGTGGCAGCTACAGGTGCAATCTGCTGGAAGTCCTCTGGCGAGAGTTCGCAGGATGCTACAGCGACAGCCCTCAGCCCCGCTTTCCATTCGAGGGATTGCTTCGGATTTGGAGTCCAGATCGCTCTGCTTGGTCGACCGCGACAACCATCTCTGGAGCTTACGGACCTTACAACAGCAGGTGTTGCAGCAAATCGAAGCGCTTATCGCTGCCTACTGGCAACAGGCAGCCCGAACGCCCATGCTCTCAGCAAATGTCTCTATCCTGTCTGAACCTGCCGAGTCAACCATGACCGAGTGCTGCCTATCGACCGCACCGCACCCATTCATAAGCGGAAAATTCCTGCAGCGCCGGCGTCGTAACAACAAAAGCGCCCTCTCAAAAGGCGTGTCTGTCAAAATCCAATCAACGAAACAGGCCTCTGTTCAACGCCCGTCTGTCGTCGCCAAATTACACATTCCATTACCAACGACGGTTCACAAAGCTCCGATGCTCTCGGCAGCCACTGTCTGGGATACCGTTGTAATGGAGAGAAAATACATGATGCATCCGTTGGAAAGAGTCCTACGGTGGATTGATCGGGTCCTTTCCTGGATAGAGCGTCAGTTTTTAGGCCTATCCAGATGGCTGACAACCTTCAATGAGGTATAAACCTGCCAAGAACTGGCGTCTTCCAGCCTGACGACTCAGCCAGTTACTAAGGTAGAGATAGCGTGAAAAATCGGGATGGCGGGATTCGAACCCACGGCCCCCTCGTCCCGAACGAGGTGCGCTACCAAACTGCGCCACATCCCGGTAAGCAGACTGTGCTCATAAACAGCCTAAGCTGGGCTGCTTAGGCTAACACATTAGCATAGGGGCTGGTCAGTCCGTCAGCCCCATGCGCAGCTTCGTGAGTTTAGCCTGCATCTCGGGGCTGAGGCCGCTGGCAAGGAAGCGACTCTGGGACTTTTTAGCGGGCTTTTGGCGCTGCCGAATCCGTTGTCCCGTATCAATAACTTCATTGGCCAGCTGCAGCGCCGACATCCATTCGGCTCCGTACCCGACCACCGTCAGCTGCTGCGCCCGGTCTGAGGTGGCCACAATCAGGCGATGCCGAAACTTGCGAGCATCAGTGCGAAACTTAGCGCAGGCGATCTCTATATAAGTATCGGCAGTCTGCCCAGAGGCCGTATAGTGCAGTGACAGATTCTGAGTCACCGGCTCTGTGTGCTTGGGGCGGGATTGCCCATAGGCATCAAATACCAGCCAGGTTTCATATTCTTGGTGGGCGCTGTAGTTGGCCAGCGACTCTGCCAGATGCTCGCGGGCTGCGGCCAGTCCTTGACCGTCACGCAGGGAAACTAGATTTGGCCAGGCCCCAATGATGTTGTACCCGTCGACGAGCAAAATAGCTTGGGATGAGGGATGCTTCATGGCGATCGAGGCGCTGACAGGGTAGAAACAAGGTAACGCTTTGTGTCATTACCCTGATTTAACCAGTGTACTGTCTGAAACCGGGCTGACAAGGCAGATTTTACGGACCGCCTGATCTGCTCTAGCCCTCTGCCCTAGCTATCTGGCCTGCTGTGATTGTCTATCGTCTGTCGTGCTGCTGCAGTTGAGGCTTAATGTCTGTTGCCGTTCCCTCAGCTACGACCCGCCCCTGGTCGAGCAGAAAGGCGCGATCGCAATAGTCCAACTCCAGTAGCCGATGGGTGACCCACAGCGCCGTCAGGCCTTGCTCTTTGACCAGTTTTCGGACTTGCGCCACCAGATCAATCTGACTATCCGGGTCAAGTAGGGCCGTTGGTTCATCGAGCAGGAGAACTTTGCAATGCTGGGCCAGGGCACCTGCGATCGCAACCCGCTGTTTTTGACCGCCGCTCAGCGCATAGATAGGCCGTCGCTGTAGGTGCAGCAAATTCACTTGAGACAGCGCATCCGCCACGCGCCGTCTCACCTCAGCGTAGGGTAACTGCTCTTTGACCAACCCAAAGGCCACATCGGCCCCTACTGTTGGCATCACCAGCTGATGATCCGGATTTTGAAACACGAATCCCACTGGAGCATCAAGCTCAATTTTTCCCTGCTGGGACGCCAGCAGCCCCGATAACAGCCTCAGTAAGGTGGATTTACCACTACCGTTAGTGCCCAGGAGCATGCAAAACTCGCCCGGGGCCACCGCGAGCGAACATCGATCCAGCACAGTCGCACCGGACGGCCAGCAGAAGCTGAGATCCTGAACTCGGATCGCCGCTGCCTCCAGTGTGTTCGCCTGCTGTCCCAAATGAGGTTGCCTCTTACTCAGCCGTCAGTGCAAAGAATCCCGGCGAACGCCCCGAAGAGGATGCACTGCCAGATTTCTCATACATCTGCACAGCTGCTAGTTCGCTGACGAGGACCGATACTCGCTTGCCTTCCTGCTTTTCACACGTCAGCTCTAAAATGACCGGATTGCCTGTCTTCAGCGCATCTAAAACCGAGTTGTAAGCGTCTGTGGCGTCCTTCTCTGACTTCTTTTGTACCGTCATCGGTAGGGCCGTGTGCTTTAGGGTGAGTTCGACTATATACATGGTGTTGTTTACGTATGAATGGATCGCAGCGTCCTGCTCGGTGGAACCCGACCGCTCTCGACCGCCCCTTAGTATGACAAAAATCTGTCTTAGCCGTCCGTCTCTCGATCCATCGACCTCGCTTTTTAGACAGCATTCAGCTCTATTCAGAATCTATAGAGATAACTTTCCTAAGTAATATTCGACTTTCCTTGGCAAGATTCGTATAATGATAGACAAGGTAAAGTTAAGTAAACTCTGCTCATATATCTGCAGGCGCTCTGTATCCAGGGCTTCACGGCATTAAATACATATCTCAGCGCAGAGTTTTGCTAACCGCTTACGACGGTCGTCATCGTCGATGGCAGACCGTAGGCTCCTCCCAAATTGGGAACGGAGCTATTTTGATAACTCTGATTGGAGAACTTGCGTTTATGACTATCGCAATGGGTCGCCAACAGTCGCAGCGAGGATGGTTCGACGTCCTCGACGACTGGCTAAAGCGCGACAGATTCGTATT
>JBCBWI010000120.1:0-691 GCA_039817185.1 Cyanobacteria bacterium J06648_16
CGATCGCCGAACTCTTGCAACAGGGCAACAGTCGCCACCACATGAGGCGCTGCAAAGCTGGTGCCGCTGCTGACAATGCGGTTCCCGTCAGGATCAATCATTTCTATTTCACTGCCAGGGGCCACTAAATTAATAGAGCGTCTGGCCCCAGTGTTCGATTCGACGCCGGGCCCTCGGGTTGCGCTGGCTGGCGGTTCGCTGGTGAGGTTGGCCGTATCCAGGCGAACAAACTGGCCGTTGACCCGCCGGGAATAGGCGACGTTAATGCCATTGAAGTTGTCGGTAGGAATGGGAATGCCGCCTCTGCCCTGATTCCCGGCGATCACATACAGCAGCTTGTGCACTCGCGAGGACCAGTCGATGCACTGGGTCAGCAGCGCGTCGCCGTCTAGCCTGGCGTTGGGCCGTTCGTCGCGGCTGAGTGGTTCGCCAAAGCTGAAGTTAATTGCGCGGACGTCGCCGCTGTTTTGCAGGGCAACGTGCTGGGAGGCGAGGCATTCTTCGGCCTGGCCGGTGAATTCTGTGAGGGTGCCGATGGCCGCTGAGTATAGGAAAGCATCGGGAGCGACGCCGCGCAGGGCTTTGTCGTTACTGATCATGACGCTGGCGACGTTGGAGGCATGGCCATCGACGGATTCGTCGGCGATCGCCGGTCCATCCAGCTCAAAAATTCGACCGACCGGTACAGGCG
>JBCBWI010000121.1:0-680 GCA_039817185.1 Cyanobacteria bacterium J06648_16
CTTGACTATCCGTGAAATTCCCCCTATCTTCGGATCCAAGGTTGCGGCTTACCCATTAGCGCGACCGATTTCCCAAAGCTTCATATCGATTTAGCGCGCCACTGGCGAGTGTTACAGCACCCACCAGCGGCTAAACCCCCAGAAAGTGCATGCCGATCTGGTGGTCTGTGGTTCACTTTACCTCAGCCACCCCGATTGACACCCAATCCGGGGTGGCTAAGTGGGTATGGGCTTTGGTTTCCTCAAACCGTTATGTCTATGTAGGCAGATGAGCTTCTGCTTCCATGTCATTCCGAGCGAAGTCGAGGAATCTCTCAGCGTTTGACGCTCTCGCCGAGATGCTTCGACAGGCCCTTCGACAAGCTCAGGGCACGCTCAGCATGACACTGGGCCAAGGATTATCTGTTAATACATAGCTGCTAACGGTCTACTAATCCTAAGGAGACCAAGCTCATGTCATTTCTCGAAACCGTTGAGGGCGCTGTGGCGTCCACCGCTCAGCCTGCCGTTGAGCCCCAACCCGTAACCCCGCCCCCTGGCGACATGGTGCGCCTGATCGCCTTCGGTAGCCCCGAAGCCGTCCGCGCCACTATCAAATCACTGCATCGCTGCCGCTATGCCGACCCCAACGACTGGAGTCGCCTGCTGCCCACCGGACGCGTGGGCGAGATGATGGCGAT
>JBCBWI010000122.1:0-662 GCA_039817185.1 Cyanobacteria bacterium J06648_16
TGATTCATGAGCTAGAGGAAAAGGGATATGCCTACCCGGCTGAAGGCGATGTGTACTACTCGGTGCGTAAGTTTGACGGATATGGCAAGCTATCTGGGCGCAAGCTAGACGACATGGAAGCAGGTCGTAGTGGCCGCGTAGAAACTGAAGAAAAATCGATTAAGCAAGATCCGTTTGATTTTGCATTGTGGAAAGCAGCTAAGCCGGATGAGCCGTCTTGGGAGTCACCCTGGGGTGCGGGGAGGCCGGGCTGGCATATTGAGTGTTCTGCGATGGTGCGCGATCGCCTCGGCAGCACCATTGACATCCACGTCGGTGGCGCAGACCTACAGTTCCCCCACCACGAAAACGAAATTGCCCAGTCCGAAGCCGCAACCGGTCAACCACTCGCAACCTACTGGATGCACAACGGCATGGTGAATGTGGACGGCACCAAAATGTCGAAGTCGCTAGGCAACTTCACCACCATTCGCAACTTACTAGATGCGCCAGAAGGCCCCAGTCCGATGGCCGTGCGAATGTTTGTAATGCAGTCGCAGTACCGCATGCCGTTGGACTTTACAGAGCAAGCGATTTTGGCTGCGAAAAACGGCTGGGCTACATTGAACGAGGGCTTGTGCTTTGGCGATGAGCACGGTGAAAAACTGGGGTGGACTGGTCAG
>JBCBWI010000123.1:0-659 GCA_039817185.1 Cyanobacteria bacterium J06648_16
GGTGAATTCAGAGACGTTACAGGCGGCGATTGAGGAGGCGATCGCACAAGCCCCTTCTGCCCCCACCAAGGTGCGCTACTTCCGCTACCAGATGCAGAACATGATCAAGCGGGCCTGTGAGAATGCAGGCTTGCTGCCTTACCCCAGTCGGCGAGTCCTGGCGCTTCAGCAATGGTTGGAAGATCGTAAGGAAAACTTTTATCCCAACGAGCCAGGCTACAAGGCATCGGCGACTGCTTCGGTGGCGCAGCCGCTAGAAGTGGTAAATCCGCTGCCAGATGCGCTGATTGCCCAAAAATGGTCGCTGGTAAGTTTGCCTGCTGAAGCGTTTGATGAAATGGGTGAGTGGGATATTGGCTTTGGTGAGTCGTTTCCACTGATACCGGCTGGGGTGAAGCCGGATACGCCGATTCCAGGGTTTATTTTGTATTCTGAGCGGGCAACGGCGCTGGCGGCGTGGATGTCTGGGCTGGAGATGGCCTGTGTAAGGGCCGCGAAGGAGCAGGCGAGTAACTATGTGTCGCCAACGGATGGGGCGACGGCTCGGCTGGTGATGGATACGGGTACGACGGATACCTGGCTGATGGCAGACCTGACGACGCCAGAGACGCAGGCGGAGGCGCAGCGGTTTGAGGAGGCGAAGCAGGCGGCTAATAATG
>JBCBWI010000124.1:0-641 GCA_039817185.1 Cyanobacteria bacterium J06648_16
CTTCAAACAGGGGATGATACTGGCGCATAGGCGTGCCACCCTGACCGCTAGAAAGCTCGTGGTTCATGGGAAAGCCGTGGGTTCCGCTGGAGTAAGGCGCGTGATGGAATTGAACAAACACAAGCTGACCCTGCTCGCGGGCGTCTTTGAGCTGTGCTTTGGCCCAGTTCCACTGCGGACTGCCGGGATTAAAGTCGGCCAGGTCAGTGCCGCCTGCGGCTTCGTAGTCTTCGCGAGTGTAGTTTTGCTGGGTGTCTGTGCCGGGGCCGGTGTATGCCTGGCCGCTGATTTTGGGCGGCTGCCCTTCGCCGCCATAGTTATCGCGGCTGTCGTCTGGCTCGCCATTGGAGCTATCGAGGGTGAGAATGGTGATGGGGCCGTAGTCGGTACGACCGTAGTTGTCCTGATGCTCGGGCGTGCCATTGTCGGGGCCGTCGATGTAAACGTGGAATTTGTCGCGGCCAAATTTGGGCCCAAAGCGACCGTCGTCGTCGGTGCCGTAGCCGCCGTTGAGCGCGCCGAAGTTCTCCCAGTTGCCTAGGGCGGCGACGAGGGGGTAGCTAGAGAGGCCGCTGTCAAATTCGCCCGCATTGTGCCGAAAGAATTCGTCCCAGCCAGGCTGATAGCCGCCGCCCTGAACC
>JBCBWI010000125.1:0-634 GCA_039817185.1 Cyanobacteria bacterium J06648_16
CGAGTGGTGGCGTGGCGCGGTGATTTATCAAATTTACCCTCGTAGCTTTTTGGATACGGATAAAGACGGGGTGGGCAACATTGCCGGAATTACTCGCCAGCTAGACTATGTTGCCAGGCTAGGCGTAGATATGATTTGGATCTCGCCTTTTTATCCATCACCCATGAAGGACTTTGGTTACGACGTATCGAACTACAAGGATATTGAGCCTGTCTTTGGTAACCTCGATGACTTCGCTGCGATGGTAGAAAAGGCGAATGCGCTAAATATTAAGGTGATGATCGATCTGGTGCTGAGCCACACGTCTGATCAGCATCCCTGGTTTGTAGAGAGTCGGGCGAGCCGGGAGAATGCCAAATCCGACTGGTATATCTGGGCCGATGCAAAGCCGGATGGTACGCCACCGAGCAACTGGCTTTCTATTTTTGGGGGAAGTGCGTGGGAGTGGGATACCAGCCGCCGCCAATATTACATGCACAACTTTTTGACGGCTCAGCCTGACCTGAACTTTCACAATCCTGACGTGGTCGAGGCAGCACTGGATGTCACAGAGTTTTGGCTAAAGCTAGGTGTTCACGGCTTTCGATTAGATACGGTCAATTGGTATTTTCATGACAAGCAGCTACGCGATAAT
>JBCBWI010000126.1:0-631 GCA_039817185.1 Cyanobacteria bacterium J06648_16
TTCTTCGGCCTCACGGGCACTTTCGGCCACACGCTGAATAGAGTCGGTCATTACCTGTACGGAGTTGAGCGTAACGGCGAGCTCCTCGGCCTGACGCAGGGCATCTGCCGATAGCGACCGGGCAAAGGTTTCATTTTCTGTTGAGCCCTGGCTCACCTGTCTGGCGGCTACGCTCACCTGTTTTACAATTTCACGCAAGTTTTCAATAGTAAGGTTAAACGAATCGGCGACTGCGCCCAAAACGTCTGCGGTGACTTCGGCTTTGACGGTAAGATCGCCCCTTGCTGCACCTTCTACATCATCAAGCAGGCGAATCACCTGACGCTGCAGGTCTTCTTTGGCTTGTTCCTGCTCTTGCGCTTTGCGCTGTGCCTCACTTGTGGTTGTAAAGATGGCGCTAGCCATCTGATTAAACCCTTCAGAGAGCTGACCAAATTCATCTCGGGTGAAAATCGTAGCCCGAGCATTCAAATCGCCTTGCGAAACCTGACTAAAGCGAGCTTGTAGCTCATTGACGGTTTCTTTCGTCCGGCGGTCTATCAAAAAGCCAAGTCCGAGTACGCTAGCAAAACTAACGAGTCCGGCTGCGCCACCCGTGGTGATGGGATACATTACCTTAGATGAGCCGTCC
>JBCBWI010000127.1:0-622 GCA_039817185.1 Cyanobacteria bacterium J06648_16
GGGGTCCGGGATCTGTGTGAATGAATCCGCTGCCGATGGCGAGACCACCTGCGGCAGCAACGGCATCGCGCTTCAGTTCGTGGAAGAACTCAACCAAGCTGGGCGTGCCGTAGAAGTCAACAGCCCAGCCTTTCAGGTGCTGGCTACGGGTAGCGCCGCCGACGCGGCGATTGGTGATCGGGTCGCGATACCAGCTGGTGACCCTGAGTGGACCACCGGCCATCGACCGAAAGCGGTCCATCCGCTTTGCGCCCTGGATGACGCGCTGAGTCACTGAGGCGTTGACCGGGATACGCTGGCCGTTTTTGGTGGCTTCGGCCCAGGTGAATCGACTCGGGGTGGAGCCGTTCCAGTAGATGGGCTCTAGCAGGCGCTTCTGAGCCTGAAAGCCAGGGATGGATACCAGTGGACCTAAATCCTGTTTAGCGGCCTCAGACTCGCCGTCTTGCGTAGACTGAGCAGACATTCGCACGATGGCTCTAGCCGCTTCGACTTTGCGAGCTTCGGCGATAACGACCGGCTCATCATGCGGGTCGGGGTGAGTGCCTTCATCGATGGCGACGACCATTACTTCCTGCAGCTAACTCAGCCCCAGGCCGGTAGCCCGGCGCTGCGCTGGTTC
>JBCBWI010000128.1:0-612 GCA_039817185.1 Cyanobacteria bacterium J06648_16
CATTGGTGCAGGCTATCGCTTCCACGGCTGGACACAATCGCAGCGGCAAGACCTAAAAGTCCGTCGGATTTATCTACCGAGCATCCAGGTAGCCTATCAGCTGCGACCAGACTTTGTGACGCCGTACATGAGTGAAACGACAGAGACAGCAGCCAAGGCGTTGTATCTGAAGCACCATGGCATCTCGTACGAAGGGATAGCGTATGTGATGGGGCGTTCGGAAATGCACTGGTATCGGCTGTGTCAAGCGCTAGGGCGAGCTTCTATCGTGGGTAGCACTGTAAAGACAGCGGCAGCGCTCCCCCCCATCTAGTGGCCGATGAGAAACACTGCGACTGGAAAGGCACTCGCGTTTACTTAGCCGTGACCGCTGCCGCCGGTTGTCTATTGGGCAACAGTCTAAGTCACCATGCGGGGCATGAAGGACTGCAATCCGCCTATGGGGTATTTGCGACTGAAGCGCACCATCATGCTCCAGACTATCGTCCTAAAACGGTCACCACGGATGGTTGGGATGCAACCCGCTGGGCCTGGGAGCATCTCTTTCCTGGCATTGTTTGGATTCTCTGTTTCTTGCATGAGGTGATTAAGGTCCGAGACTGGTGTCGTTCT
>JBCBWI010000129.1:0-582 GCA_039817185.1 Cyanobacteria bacterium J06648_16
AGCGAAATGTTTCTTTGAATCTCGTTGTTGTAAAGTCGCTGATTTTTGATTGATAGACATTTTGCAACAATTGTCAATTAAGGTTGTATAAATAGAATTTTTGACAAAACTATTGCAAAAGAGAGATAAGTTTGCTATATTCTTTAATCGTAGGTCAAATAAACCCGCCGGGATAGCTCAGTTGGTAGAGCAGAGGACTGAAAATCCTCGTGTCACGAGTTCAAGTCTCGTTCCTGGCATACAATACCAAACCCCCACCAGCTAACGCTTCTGGGGGTTTTTTAATACCATAAAAACCCCGTTTCAGCGATTTACGGAGGTGTAGCTGTGGTGTAAAAAATAGCCACGTTGGACATATTTGGATATGTTTAGCTAAATTTTGGGGGTAAATTGGGGGTAAATTTAAGCGCGTTCCGCAACGCGGTTTCAGGAGTTCCCTATGACTAGCCAATCCCCAAAACGTAAATCATCCAAAGGTACTGTCCACATACAACTCTCCAACGAGCGTTTACAGCTTGTTTTCCGTTTCGCTGGCAAGCGTTATTATCCTTCAACTGGGTTTTCCGATACGGTAGCCAACCG
>JBCBWI010000012.1:0-115964 GCA_039817185.1 Cyanobacteria bacterium J06648_16
GGACGATTGGTTGAGATTCGATTAAATGAGGCTGACACCCTGGTCAGACCTTGGATACATGGCCTATCTCAACTGCTCAAATCAGAGCATGTTGACGTTAATTTGGGCAAAACTTAGGTACTTAGAACCGCTCTCCTGTGACAATAAAGGTCACGCGTCGCCCTACGTTAGTGGCATGGTCAGCAACGCGCTCTAGATAGCGGATGACCAGAACCAGGAGCACGACCGGCTCGACCGTGGTGCTTGGGGTTTGCACCAGTAGGTCGTATATGGCGTCGTAGTCATCGTCAACGACGTCGTCTTTTTGCTTAATCTCGATACCTGCAGCGGCGTCAAAGGCCGACAGCGCAGCCAGGCAGAGGGCGACCATTGACCGGCAGCGATCGAGCATCACCTGAATACGCGGCATGCACTCGTGGATCGGGTAGGGAAACAGCTTCAGCGCGACTTCGCCAATGTCTTTGGCGTAGTCACCGATCCGCTCTAGATCGCGGATCATCTGCATGAAAGCACTGATGGTGCGCAGGTCTTGGGTGAGTGGCGCTTCCAGGCTCAGGACGCCAATGCAGTCGACCTCAATCTGTCGGTAGAGCTGGTCGATCGCTTTGTCGTGAATCTTGAGCTGTTTGGCGGCGTCCAAGTTGCGATCGCACAGGGCCCTTCTGGCGAGAAGGCATGAATGCTCTACCAGTGCCCCCATGCGCAGCATGTCTCGATGCACGCTTCTCACCCGTCGCTCTAGGCTAGGGCGACTGATAGCAACGGGCGGCAGGGAAGGCGAAGGCGAAGGCACGGACACGGTTTTTAGATGCAACTTTTAGAACTGAGATAGATGGTCGATGAACGCTTTCACCTGATTAGGTGACGTCCCCACGCTCACACGAGAGAGCCCATGTCATCGCTAACAGAGCCCATGTCATCGCTAACGTTGTCTAGATGATAATTGAAGCAGTGATACCCTAAAGGGTACTCAGATATCTGTCTGAGGTATTACATTTCGCGACTTTTGCGATCGCTGACGGGTCGCTGCGGTCATCGCCGCCCCCGGTTAGCCGCGCCTTTCCTTTGACAGGCGGCTGCCCCCGAGCCGATTGGGTGCGGGCCCCAATCATTAAACTCTGTAACAGTTGCGGCAAAAGTAGGCAGGCGACCGCCCGTTTTGGTCAACAATCCTTACTAGGTACTGTGCCGATTCACGGCGCTATTTTTTCAGTAAACCCCTTTGAACCTAAGGAAACGGATCGCTATGGCTTTATCAGATACCCAGGTAATTGTGGCGCTGTTAGTTGCTCTAGTCCCCGGCGTACTGGCCTTTCGGCTAGGTCTTGAGCTTTACAAGTAAGCGCTAGATAGGTAGGTGCTGGAGATGCGGGCGCTGGCATCCCCACATTCGCTCCCTACGCTTTCCGACAACGACTAAACACCTGCCGATAAACGCCTACCGAAAGCCCATCAATCAAAAGCCTCGCCCCATCAAAAGCCTCGCACGGATCAGCCGATGCGGGGCTTTTGTGATTGGTCGCTTTGGGACGGTTCAGATTTGATACCGATACCCACTGTCTGAGGTCATGTGACAAAAGCTACATCAAAAAAAGTTGGGTGACCTGTTATAAAAGGCGAATCTTCAGCCCATAATGGTCTCGCGTTGTCAGCGCGGTCCGATAGACCCATAGCATCATGGGGGCATCGACGCCAAACTGAGACTGAATCGTTAATCTGCAGCAACTAGCGCTTTATGAGTCCAGCACCTTTACCCTCTCTCGCTGAGATAGAAGAACGTGCCCCGCAGTCAGGTAAGCCCATCATTGCTGCGCCATCCCGCCGGTCTACCGATCGCCCGAGGGCGCGGGCGTCCCAGCGGCGGGGGGTGGTCCGTCAATCCACGGTGCTCGAAGCGTCAGTGAAGCTGACGGTCAATCTGCTGTTGGGGGTGGTCGCCGCCTCAACCCTGGCCCGACTGGTCCCCTACTATCGCGGTCAGTCGGCTGAGCTATCTTCGCTACAGCAGGCTACTCACCAACTCAGCCAAGAAAACCAGGCCCTCTGGGCCGAGTTTAGCCGTAACTTTGCCCCTGAACAGGCGAGTCAGGTAATGCAGGAGCAGAGTGGACGTCAAGCGGCTACGCAGATGCCGGTTGTGTGGGTTGACCCGCTGGCCACTCCTGAGTAGCGGCCCGTCTCCGACTAGGGCGTCCCCGCTGGGACGGTGACGGATTAGCGGTAGCTACACCTGGGCAGGCCAGTCAGCTCCGGCCATCCCTGCATCCGGTTCAAGCACTGCACGGCCTGACCGGCCTTTCCCTTGAGATAGGGGTCCAAGGCGACAGATGTGACGGCTCGCTGGGTGCGAGTATCGACCTCGACCCCAATATGACAGGCGTTGGTGCCGCTAAGGGCCAGGGGGCTGATGGGTTGGCCGTTAGCCAGCACCTGCATCCAGGCGGATTGGCGGTAGGCCGCCCGATAAATCGTAATCAGGTCTTCGGAAACCAGACCGGGATCGCGTAAATCGGCGTAAAGGGTGACCAGCAAACCGTAGGGTTCGGGGACGGTGTGCGATCGCACCTGCACCCGAATCTCTGAACCGATGAGCTCACCGCCAATCGTCTCAATTTCTAGGGTGTGCGCCAGGCCGTGGACCGGATCGGCCCGATCGTCGCCGCGTTTAACATCAAGGATGATCCGATCGGGATCGACCAGGCCACGCTTGATCAGCGGCGCAATCGCTAAGAGTCCCGCCGTCGCTACGCTGCTAGGGCAGCCCACCAGTCGAGCCGCCTCCAGCGACGCACCGAACCACTCGGGCAAGCCATAGACCGTATTCACCGCCATCGCCATATCCTGCCGCTCGATCTGGTAGCTCTGCTGGTAGACCGACAGACTGCTGAATCGGTAGTCGGCGGACAGGTCCACAATTCGGTAGCGGGCTGAGATAGACGGCACCCAGCGAGCGGCCCAGCCCAGCGGCAAGTCTAAGAACAGGACGGCGCAGTCGGGCAGCGTTGGCAAAAGGGCTGCTAACGCTGCGGGTTCCGTCACCTTCACAGGCTGTAGGTCACTAAAAATCGGCTGCTGACAGACCACGGGCGGCGCGGCCAAATAGGTTAGCTCTACCCGAGGGTGGTCGGCCAGTAGTTGAGCAAGGTGGCGCGTTGAACGGGGATAGGTCCCGACCAGCCCAACCCGTAGCGGAGGAGAGTCCATAGGAGAAAGGACGCGGGGGATGTGATGCACGATAGCGCATTTCCGGGAGTGCTTTATTGGCGGATTCTGATTGGCGGATTCTAAAAACGGGCTCCGCCAATCAGAATCCGCCCACTACAATGAAGAACCTGACGTGTTTTGCTCTTTTATGGCCTCCGAACTCGCCTTTGAATTCGACTCGATCGAGTCGGCGCTGGCCGATCTTGCCGCTGGTCGGGCCATTGTTGTGGTTGACGATGAGAATCGTGAAAATGAAGGGGATGTGGTGTGCGCTGCCCAGTTTGCCACCCCCGACATGATTAATTTTATGGCCGTCGAAGCCAGGGGGCTGATCTGTCTGGCCATGCAGGGTGACCGGCTCGACCAGCTCGACCTGCCGCTGATGGTCAGCAGCAGCGCCTTTGAAGATGAAAACGAACAGACAGCCTTTACCGTCAGCGTCGATGCTGGGCCGGAGTGGGGGGTGACCACCGGCATCTCCGCCGAAGACCGGGCGCGGACGATTCAGGTGACGATCAACCCTAAAACAACCCCTCAAATGCTGCGCCGACCGGGCCACATTTTCCCGCTGCGGGCAAAGGCTGGGGGCGTGCTCAAGCGGGCGGGCCATACCGAAGCTGGGGTGGATCTGGCGAAGCTGGCCGGGCTCTACCCGGCGGGGGTAATTTGCGAAATTCAAAATGCGGACGGGTCGATGGCGCGGTTGCCCGAGCTCGTGGTCTACGCCCGGCAGCACCGACTCAAGCTCATTAGCATTGCCGATCTGATCAGCTACCGGCTGCAGCACGAGCGTCTGGTCAGCCGCGAGGCGATTGCCGCCCTGCCCAGCCAGTTTGGCGATTTTCAGATCTATGCCTACCGGCATCAGCTTGATAACTCTGAGCACGTGGCGCTGGTTAAGGGCGATCCGGCGACCTTTAAAGACGAGCCCGTCATGGTGCGAATGCACTCGGAATGCCTCACCGGAGACGCGCTGGGGTCGCTGCGCTGCGACTGCCGAATGCAGCTGCAGGCGGCGCTCAAGATGATTGAGAACGCGGGCAAAGGGGTGGTGGTCTACCTGCGCCAGGAGGGACGCGGCATTGGTCTAGTGAACAAGCTGCGGGCCTATTCTTTACAGGATCGGGGCTTCGACACAGTAGAGGCGAACGAACGGCTGGGGCTGCCGGTGGATCAGCGCAACTACGGTATGGGTGCCCAGATGCTGATGGATATTGGGGTCGGACAGTTTCGCCTGATTACCAACAACCCCCGCAAGATTGCGGGTCTCAAGGGCTACGGTCTAGAAATGGTTGACCGGGTGCCGCTGCTGATTGAGGCGACGGCCTACAACGCGGATTACCTGGCTACAAAGGCTCAAAAGCTGGGCCATTTAATGCTACAGACCTACCTGGCCACAGTTGCCCTGCACTGGCGAGTGGTGCCCACGTCGTCTCAGCGCTACCAGCGACTTGAGCAGCTGCGCGAGCTGGCCCACGGGCTGGGGCTGCTGTTGCAAGAGGAGGCCCGGTCGGTTGCGATCGCACTTTTCGATCAGCCGCCGTTGATTTTCAACCTGGGCCTATCCCAGCCCGACAAAATCGACAGTACCTGGTACAAATCTACAGATGCGTCGCCCTATCTAGACAGCCTGGGCCAGCTCCTGACTGAAATGACCACCTGGCCCGAAATTGAACAGCTTGACTTCTTGATTTCAGGCGGCAGCGATCCGTTTACCAGCCTCCAGGTTCGGTTAGAACGACAGCCTTTTGCCTGGGAGGCGATCGCGCCCGCAGAACTGTTTAAGCAGCTCGACACCCAACGCATTTATACCCTGTCGAGACACGGCGGTCAGAATTTCGGATAGCGGCTTCAAGCGGGCCGCTTACAAAGAACGACCCAGCTGAGGCACGGCAGCCGGCGCCGCGACCGCGGCGCCCGCGCCCGCTCGACGAGCCAGTACATCTGGCGTCAGCGCCTCGACCGCTTCGATAAATTGAAGATCGGCATCGGTCCCGAGCAGCTGCGGATTTTGCAGCAGGTCGCGTCGTTCCTGGTCGGTCAAATCTACCTGTAAGTCGGGGGTGATGCCCTTACTGCTGATGTCGGTCCCGTTCGGCGTATAGTAGTGAGCCACGGTGACCGCAATGCCTGAACCGTCAGCCAGCCCGTGGAGGGACTGTACCAGTGCTTTGCCGAAGGTGGGGCTGCCCACCACGATGGCCCGGCCATTGTCACCCAAGGCACCGGTCACAATTTCGCTAGAGCTGGCCGACTGACCGTTGACCAGTACCGCTAGCGGCAGATCGGTCAGGTCGGTCCGATTGGCCGAGATCGCCTCGCTCTCGCCCTCACGGTAGACGGTCCGTACAATGGGTCCGCGCCGCAGCCACATGCGGCTAATCTCGACGCTGGCCTGGTAGAGTCCGCCGGGGTTGTTGCGCAGGTCCAGCACAAAGGCTTCCACGTTCTCGTCGTCGGTCAGGTCGGCAATGGCCTGCTCCATCTGCTCGGCGGCATGGGCGTTAAACTCGCTCAGGCGAATGTAGCCGACCCGAACGCCCTCCTGTTCATAGACGTCATAGGTCACCGACGGCACCTCTAGCATGGCCCGCGTCAGGATCAGCGTTTCCTGTTCGCCGCTGCTGCGTCGGATCGTCAGGGTAACCTGGGTACCGATTTCGCCTCGGACCAGCTGGGAGACTGCCTGAACGCTCAGGCGATCGGTGGAGCGCCCATCCACCAACAGCAGCCGGTCGCCGGGCCGAATATTGGCCTCATCCGCCGGAGAATCGGTCAATACGCCCGTGACCACGACTTCGCCCGCTTCACGCTTGAACTGTACGCCCACCCCAGATACTTCGCCTGCAGTTTGTTCGGTGAGTTCGGCGTACTGGTCGGGATCAAGAAACCGCGTGTAGGGATCGTTGAGTCGGCGCAGTACCCGACGCAGCTCAGCGTAGGCCGCCTGGGGCGAGCTGTAGGTTTGTCCCAATAAATCTTGTCGAACCGCAACCCAATCCGTGTGGTTGAAATTGGGATCGACGTACTCCCGATAGACGATCTGCCAAGCCTCATCGAGAACGGCCTTAGGGCTGTCGTGAAAAGCGGCTTCGGTGGGGGCGGCCGTCATCGTGACGAGGGCCGGTGCGGCTAGCGCGGTGGCTAAAGCGACAGCCCCCACTTGCCAGTAGGCCAGGCCAGCCGTCCAAAACCGAGATCGATGGGCAGGTTTATTCATTGACGCGATATCAGGACAGAATTGAGTGTGAAAAATAAGAACGGACGCATTCGGTATCCAATCACACAGAGAATGACGAAATTCAGGTGTGGTTTCTAGCTAGATTCTAGGCAACTGAACTCAGTTTGTGGGCCTTACTGTGATGATTGTCTGGGTTACTCTAGCCGACTGGAATCGTTTTGGCACAGGCGCAAATGTCTAGACAAAATCATTGAGAAAGCTCAATCTATGAATAAATAGATAGTCTTATATCGGCAGCCTGGGATTTTCAAACGTGCTTCAGGACTGACGATCGCATTGACGACCGCAGGGGTGCACGGCCAGTATCAATTTATTTATCCACATTAGTAGAGTTACGCCCGTGTGCCAAAAGTGATTTCACATAAGTTTCACGTGATTTTGATGTAGCTGATAGCTTAGCTTACGTCCCTAATCCAAAGAATCCGTCAAATCATTGACGCTGGTGCGTGTGGGTATCGCCTTTGATGAATTACCGTACCCGGTCTCCTTGGCGAAATTGCGATCGCAATCTCACTTTTTCAAACGCCCCAAAATGGCTATTAAATGTTGCTAGACTGCGCACAAAGATTGAGAGGCTGGGTCGTAGAGAATGGAAAAACTGCAGTGGCGCTGGTTAAAGTACGGCTTGATCAGCTTATCGACGGCCATTGTGGTGATGGGCTTAGTCCTGGGTATTGGTCTTTCGTTAGCGGCACGCAGCCCGGCAGATGCTTACTTGGTGCTGGGGGGCAGTATCCGCCGCGAGATGTACATGGCCGAGCAGGTCGGCGGACAATCGGCTGAGGCAGTCCCACTGGTCTTAATTTCGAGCGGTTCACAGGACCCCTGTATTCGCCTGTTGTTTGAGCAGGCCGCCGTACCGCTGGATGCGGTCTGGCTCGAAAAGTGTGCCCGGTCTACCTTTGGCAACTATATGTTCTCTTTGCCCGTGCTGAAGCAGTGGCGTACCCAGCATGTTCGGCTGGTAACCTCGGGCAGTCATACCCGTCGGGCCGTGTGGATGGCGCGCATTATTCTGGGGGCGCATCGGATATGGGTCACGCCGGACATCGTCGAGGAGGTGGGCATTCCTGGTAATGAGGAAAGTGGGCTGAAAACGACCCTGGATATCGCGCGCAGTTTGCTCTGGGCGGTCGCTAGCCAGGTGTACAGTCCTGACTGCGATGCCGTGGTGCCGCTGACGACGGTGGATCTGACGCAGTGGCGACAGCAGGGATTCAAATGCGAGCATCAGGCCGGGATCGAGGGCAGCTAGCGGTGGCATCGTTGGCTTAATCTGAGCTGAGTGGCTGGAATCCTCTGCCCACATAAAGCTGATAGGTTTTGATCCAGCGCCCCCAGCGCTGAATTGCAATCGGTATCGGGTCACTTAGTTGGGTAAACTGACCCGCCCGCTCGGCAGACAGGGGGTGCCAATCATCCGCCAGCAGTAGTGCGGGTTTGCCCGCCAGCGCTCGCTGCCGGGCCCAGACATCAAACTGATCGCGGCGATCGGAGATGGCCAGCACCTGGGGGTTATTCAGCGCGTAGGCCAGCAGCGCCGCCGAGCGGTAGTCCGTGGTCAGCAGCAGGGTCTCGTCCGGCAGGGGCTTGAGCTGGGCCTGGACCTGCTCGGTTACCTGGTCCCAGCCAAACAAGATCCGGCTTTCGTGATCGCCGTCAGGACCTGCGATCGCAGCCAAGGGCATTACGCCAGCGTTGAACACCAGCAGGGCTGCTACTAGGACGCCCAGCCCCTGCATCAGCTGAAACAGCCGCTTTCGTCGCCATTGGGGGTGCAGACGGATGGGAGCTGGCAAAGTCTCTTCCCCCGCCGAAGACTTGAGAAAAAAGGCGGGCAGTAACGGCAGCAGCAGCAAGTAGGCCAGAATATTCCAGTAGTGGAGTGCGGTTGAGAACAGGGCAATCCCTGACAGGATGCCAGTGGATAAACCAAAGAGCCAAAGCGCCATCGCTCGATAGATATCAGGGCAGCTCGTCCGCAGCGGCCCTCGCCAACAGCGCCACAGCGCCCAGCTGATGATGGGCGAGAGAATTAGCAGGCACAGTCCCCAAAATCCCAGCACCTCTAGCGGTTTGAGTTGAAAGCCGGGACGGCCGCTATCGACGCTGCGATTAAAGTAGTAGGCCACCGACAGCCAGTTGTTTTGGGCGTTCCAAATGACAATCGGTAGCTGGCAGAGCAGTGCGATCGCAACCGCACCATAAAACGCCCGCCGCTGGAACAGCGATCGCAGCGCTGGCTGGTTTGCTATCACGGCTAGCCCTGCCAGCCCAATCAGCACCGCTGTATATTTGCACAGCCCGGCCAGTCCCAAATACAGGGCGGCGCGATACAGCTGTCCGTAGCGGGCTTGCCCATCGCGAACGTGCCCACCGCGAACGTGCCCATCGCGAGCTGGCTTAACCCGATAGCCTTCCAAAAACTGCACCAGGCCAAAGGCACTGAGGAGCCCAAAGGTCAGCAGCCACTGATCCTGCCAGGCCATGGCCAGATAGACGAAATAGAGCGGGCTGGAGGCGATGGCGCTGGCCAGCAGGCCAAAGGCTAGCGCCCCCTGGTCACTATATAGATAGCGGCAGATGCGATAGTAGGTCGCCACAAATAGCCCACTGCTGATCAGCGTGGGCAGCCGCAGCACCCAGCGGTGGTGACCCAGCAGGGCAAAGCCCCCCTGAATCCAACCATGCAGCGGGGGATGGTCGTAGTAGGACCAGCCCAGATGCTGCCCCCACAGCCAGTAGTAGGCTTCGTCCGGATTGGGGAATGCCGCAAATGCGTAGGTGAACCTGAGCAGGACCAGCAGCAGCAGCCCTGGCCAAATCACTCGCACAATATTGGAGGGCTTGAGATTTGAGGGATCGGGGGCAGATGCAGCAGCGGGCCAGGTGCGATCGCTAAACAGACCCATCCAGGCTCCCGTCTGGCCGATCGGGCTCCAGCGGCCAACCGTCCTCGTCTGCCAGACTATCTGTCAGCTCAGTCGTTTCATCCAGGTAGGGCGAATCAGCATCCAGCGGGGGCGTTGCCGCTGCCTGTGCCGCTTTGACCTTACCTTCTAAATCATTCCAAAACTCAGGTGTATGGATTACTACCGGCAGCCCAGCCCCTTTAAGCCCGCGAATAATGCGCTCTGGCGTTTCAGGGAAGGCCACAAACAGGGGCTTGGGGGCGTCGGCGCCTTCGTTGAGTAGGTGCTCAAACTGAGACGGCATTAGCCATTCGTAGGTGCTGTTGAGCAACACCTGGGTCTGTCGCCAGCGGGTCAGCAGCTCAGAGAAATCCTCCCCGGGCCGGTGAATAAATACGAAAATCTCAACGCCGGTTTTAATTTTCCACTCGGGGTCGCACATCAGCAGTGCCAGATCGCAGGTGAGGGGCACCACCCGCCGTAGGGTGGTCACCGGCCCCTTTGGTGCCGCGACCTGCTCACGCACGCGAACGCTAGGCAGCGGAATCGTCACAATACTGTCCTGCGGTCGCCGCATGCTGGGCGTCAGCTCCAAGTAGGGACGATAGCTCTTGAGCAGGGTGAGGGCCCCGCGGTAGTCGCTGCTGTGTGCCAGTAGGGTTTCGTAGTGGACCTGTTGTACTGCCATAGTTGTGGCTGATGCTTTGCCGCTGTGAGTTGCCGCTGTGAGTAGCCCCATCGTAGCGAATTTCGAGAATCCACCCTATCGATGTTCTACTGAAAAAGCCGAGCCAGCGTCCCGAGATGGGAACGCTGGCTCACTGGCTGCAAGTTCGGACAGCTGGCCCTGGAGTTGGGCCACGTCCGTTCGCTAAGAACCTAGGCAGGCCACTTTTCTGCCACCAGCTCAGCCAGGTCTACGACTCGCTGGCTGTAGCCCCATTCGTTGTCGTACCAGGCAACGACTTTGACCATATCGCCATCCATTACCAGGGTGAGGCTGGAGTCAACAATCGAAGAATCATCGGTCTTACGGTAGTCGATCGAAACCAGCGGCTCTTCGGTGTAGCCCAGTACGCCCTTCATCGTGCCTTCCGATGCGGTCTTGAACGCCTCGTTGACTTCTTCTTTGATCGTCTTTTTCTCGACCTGAGCCACCAGGTCAACGATCGAAACGTTGGGGGTGGGCACGCGTAGGGCAATGCCGTTGAGTTTGCCCTTCATGTCTGGAATCACCAGCGCCACGGCTTTGGCGGCGCCCGTGGACGTCGGCACGATATTGATCGCCGCTGCCCGAGCCCGGCGCAGGTCACGGTGGCTGGCATCGAGAATGCGCTGGTCGCCCGTGTAGCTGTGGGTGGTGGTCATGGTGCCCTTGATGATGCCAAAGGACTCGTGAATCACCTTGACGACGGGGGCCAGGCAGTTGGTTGTGCAGCTGGCGTTGCTGATGATCGGGTTCTTGCCGTGGACGTAGTCGTCGCTGTTGACGCCGATGACGTAGGTGTCGACATTGCCGCCCTTGCCCGGCGCAGTGATCAGAACCTGCTTGGCCCCTGCCTCCAGGTGACGCGATGCGCCCTCTTCGCTGACGAACACGCCGGTCGATTCGATCACCAGGTCAATGTCCCAGGCACCCCAGGGCAGGTTGCTGGGGTTGCGGTCAGAGCAGCACTTAATCACCTTGTCGTTAACGGTGATGGTGTCGTCGTCGTAGCTGATGTCTGCATCCAGGCGACCCAGCAGGGAGTCATATTTCAGAAGATGGCAAGCTGTCTTTGCATCGGAGGTGTTGTTGATCGCAACAATGTCCAAGCCGCTGTTCTCACGCGTTAGCCAGCAGCGCAGAAAGTTACGTCCGATGCGCCCAAAACCGTTAATTGCTACTCTAATCACTGCGTTTTACCCTCTGTCGTCAATCAAGTCAACTCAGCTGTCACAAGCTGTCATAAACGTTACTCATAGTACCGTATTGCTGTCCCCAATCCGATCCCGACCTGACTGGGTTGGTCTGCTGGCGACTGGGCCAATCGCGTGAAATTTGTACCACCGCCGACCGGCTGAATGCGAACATCAGAGGCGTTTAGCCCCGGTTGAAAATCCGTCCGTGCCCAGGGTCGGTCGGCTCGTGGTTTAACGACAGTCCGGTGGTGTCGCCGTTTGCATCATTGATGTGAACGGCGACGCTGCCCACAGGATGTTTGTCAGGATGTTTATAAATACGCCGACGATGTTCATGACTGCTTTACAGTTGGCAGCGGGATATCTGGGCAAAACATCTGAGCGGAATATCTGGGGGACTACTCACGGAGCGCTGCCGCTGCTTGGGCATATCAACCCATAGGGCGTATAAACCCATAGATACAACTCAGCAGTGGATGCACTTTTATACCGTCAAGCCTGAATCCACGGTACGTGTCCGGAATGGACACGTATCAAGGTGTATAGGACAGGCAGGCTACGACTCGATCGGCGTAACGCTGATGGTGTCTCAGATTTCAGGCATTCGTCCTAGGCAAAATCCTAGAAATGACTCAGCCTGCTCTCGATTAATCGGCTTCACCCTAGCCAATTTTGAGAATGCTGGTATGATACGCCTGATGTAGCAGTGGTGTGGTGTTTGAGGAACAGATTATGCTGAATTCGGTGGATTTCAGCGGCAGGCCATTTCATTTCATCGGCGTGGGTGGAATTGGTATGTCGGCACTTGCATACGTTTTGGCCAGGCGCCAGCTCCCGGTCTTTGGCTCGGATCTGCGACTGAGTCACATCACGCAGCGGCTCAAGGAAAACGGGGTTCAGATTTTCTGGAATCAGGCCGGGGCTAATATTGCCTACGTTGCTGACGCGGCTGGGCAGCTGCCCCAAGTAGTGTGCTCGACCGCCATTAGCGAGAGCAATGCCGAGTACAAGGCAGCGGTTGAGTTGGGCTGCCCCATCTTTCATCGCTCTGATATTTTGGCGGCGCTGATGGCTCAATACGAGGGCATCGCAGTCGCCGGAACCCATGGCAAGACAACTACCAGCAGCCTGTTGGGCTATTTGCTGGTCAAGGCGGGCATTGATCCGACTGTGGTCATCGGCGGCGAAGTGGCAGAGCTGGGCGGTAACGCCTATGTGGGGCAGGGCACCGCGTTGGTGGCTGAGGCCGATGAATCAGACGGCTCCCTGGTGAAGCTGTCGGCCAAAATTGGCATTATTACTAATGTGGAGCTGGATCATCCCGACCACTACAGCAGCCTGGACCAGGTGGTGGCGATCTTTGAGACCTTCTCGCGCCAGTGTGACATTACGGTCGGCTGTGTGGATTGTCCAACGGTGCGATCGCAACTGTCCCCAACGGTTAGCTACAGTCTGGATGCCAGCTCTGGCGCTGATTACATTGCCACTAACATTCACCAAAGCGCCCAGGGTACCCAGGCAACCATCTGGGAACGGGGGCAGCAGTTGGGGCCGATGCAGCTGGGGCTGCTGGGGCTGCACAACCTAAGCAACGCACTGGCCGTGGTGGCCGTGGCCCGCCTACTGGGGCTCGAATTCAGCACCATTGCCAACCTCATGCCAGGCTTCGTCGGGGCCCGCCGCCGGTTTGACCGGCGCGGTTTCCACAACCAAATCTTGTTTGTCGATGACTACGCGCATCACCCCAGCGAGATTAAAGTCACCCTGGCGGCGGCCAAACTTCAAAGTACGGAACCGTTGCCCTCCGGGTTAGAGCGGCGCGTCGTTGCTGTCTTTCAGCCCCACCGCTACAGTCGGACAGTCGCACTCCTGCAGGAGTTTGTCACGGCCTTTGGCGATGCAGATCGGGTCATCGTCACCGATATCTATGCCGCTGGGGAAACCAACGAAGCTGGTATGAGTGGCCAAAACGTCGCCGATGCCTTAGCCGAGCATCATACCCAGGTTGAGTATGCGGCGACACTGGAGATGGTGCAGGCGCGCTTGATTGAGACCTTGCAGCCGGGGGATATCGCTATCTTCTTAACGGCAGGTAACCTCAATCGCATCTTGCCAGAGGTAATGGCTGCCCATGCCAACCGGCCCCAGTCCCAGCCGACGGTTGAGCTACTCTCTAGCGTGTAGGCAGTCCTTGTCTACCACCGCTTTTGAATCCATCAGGCCCCTATCCGTATGCCCATGAGTACCCTGATTGGCACCCCGGCAATGCCAGACTCAATCGACGCGGGGTTTCCGCTCAATGCGCAATTTTCGCTGGCACCGTTTACGACCTTTCGCGTGGGGGGGGCAGCCGAATGGCTGGCTACGCCGCGGACGCTCAGCGACCTGCAGGCCAGTGTCGCTTGGGCCGGGGCTCGTGGGTTACCCATCACGCTGCTAGGGGCCGGGTCTAACCTGTTGATTAGCGATCAAGGGCTGCCGGGGTTGGTCATTTGCACTCGCTACCTCCGGCAGGCGGACTTTGATCCGACCACGGGGCGAGTGATCGCCGCCGCTGGAGAACCCATGGCGACGCTGGCCTGGAAGGCAGCCAAGCATGGCTGTACCGGTTTGGAATGGATGGTGGGCATTCCCGGGACGGTCGGGGGGGCAGTGGTGATGAATGCGGGTGCCCACGGGGCAGACACGGCTGAAATTCTGGTTTCTGCTGACGTTCTTAATCCCGATGGGACGATCACTACGCTGCAGCCCGCCGATCTGCGCTACCGTTACCGCACGTCGGTGCTCCAGGGCGATCTGCGGATCGTTGTGAAGGCTACGCTGCAGCTACAACCGGGCGGTGACCCTCAGGTGATCAAGGCGACTACAGCGGCCGATCTCAATCAGCGCCGCGCGACTCAGCCTTACCACTTGCCGAGCTGCGGCAGCGTCTTTCGTAACCCCAAACCCCACAGTGCTGGTCAGCTGATCGAGGCCGCTGGCCTCAAAGGCTTTCAAATTGGGCAGGCTCAGATTGCTGAACGCCATGCCAACTTCATTCTCAATTTAGGCGGTGCGACCGCGACCGATATCTTTAAGCTGATCCGTCATACGCAAGCGGTCATTGAGGCTGAGTACGGCATTCGGCTACGTCCCGAGGTCCAAATTTTGGGCGAATTCTAGGCCAACAGCAATCGCCAGGTGTCTAGCGGTCAGTCACCTCGGGGCATAGCCGCAACGCTTTTCGCAACTGTTTCGCAACTGTACTGTGGGTTGTAGCTGTACTCGATGCCCGCACCCAAACGGTTCAAACTAGACAACCCTGACCCCCTGGCCGAGGATATCGAGGATTGATGTCCTTATCCGCCGCTTCCACATTGCATTTCGCCCTTCTGCGTCGTATAGTTTGACAGTTCAATCAGTGACAGTTCACTTAGCGAACTGGAGTACCTATGACCAAGGGACAAGGATTTGGATTTGGCCTGGGCAAAATGAAGGAACTGACTGAGGCCTTCAAAAAGGCTCAGCAGGTCCAGGAAGGGGCCAAAAAACTCCAGGAAGAGCTGGAGCAGATGGAAATCGAGGGCCAAGCTGGTGGCGGATTAGTCACGGTCACCCTGAGCGGCAATCAAGAACCGAAAGGCGTGACGATCGACCCGAAGGCGTTGGAAGAAGGGGCTGAAACCCTTTCAGATCTGGTAACAGCAGCGATGCGAGACGCCTACGCTAAATCCACCGATACCATGCGCGAACGGATGGAGGAACTCACCGGCGGACTCAACCTACCGGGGCTCTAGACGGGGCCGGCAAACTGACTCAGCAAGTGATCCGGCAAAGTGATCCGGCAAAGTGATCCGGCAAAGTAATCCGGCAAAGTGACTATGACGTCCCCTGAGAAGACGCGCCTTCTGTTTGTCTGTCTAGGCAACATCTGTCGGTCGCCGACGGCGGAAAATGTGACCCGTCATTTGCTGCAGGCGCGGACGGGGCCGGTGTCGGTCGCAACGGTCCTGTGTGACTCCGCCGGAACTTCTGGGTACCATGTGGGCGCCCCTCCGGATCGGCGGATGCGTCAGGCCGCCCAGCGTCGAGGGCTGTCCTTGACTGGGCGCTCCCGGCAGTTTGAGGTGGCCGATTTCGAGCAGTTTGATTGGATTCTCGCGATGGATCGCAGCAACCAGCGGGACATTCTGGCCGTGGCGCCGTCAGGACAATGCCGCGATCGCGTCCGCCTGATGTGTGAGTTCTGCCGCCAATACCCTGATACTGACGTTCCTGACCCCTATTACGGTGGTGCAGACGGCTTCGACTATGTATTTGATTTACTCACCGATGCCTGCGGTGGGTTTTTAGACTTTTTAGACCAAGAGATCTCTTAAGAAGGGCTGAGGCCCGATTGCTCCTGCGCGGCAACTGTCTGAATCTGAGAGCTGTACGTGTTAATTGATACGCATTTTCCTGCATTACTTGTCTGAAATTACGGATATTTGTCCGGCTCGCTTCGCGATTGGCAGAATACGTAGGTAAGTTCAGGGATGCATGGTCGCCATGAGCGACTGAATTGATACCGGCTGAGCAGTCCGACACCGTAGCCGTGCTTTGAGCAATTCTTTAAAGAATTGCCTGCGGTCGGGAACGGTCTGACGTTTCTATCGTTCTGTATAGCTAAGTGCTTTAACGTCTCAAAATCGTACCGTTCTCTTGACAGGCTGTATTTGCCCGAGCCAGGGAGCAGTCAAGTGCAGAGCGAGCGAGATGGGCCTGCCAGCGCTGTGTGTCTCCCTTCCTCCGATTGCTGCATCCAGTGGCTGCCCGATGCCGATGCGGCAGTGATTCAATGCGCTATCGCCAAGATGACGGGTACGCGTGCAAGATTCGTAACGTGCTCGATACTTGTGGTATCCGGATACCTGGTGTCCTAGATAAAGCGGCTAGCTCTGGTCAGCTCTGTAAGCTGAGTGGCCAAGGCTATCAATTGCGACAGATATTTGACCGATCAGCCCTAGGGGACTTTCCATGCTGCCAATTGGTGAACCGTCAAATTGGGCCGGGGTGATCGCCGGTCTACTGGTAGGGCTATGGGTGTGTCGTTGCTGCTGGCAACTTTCTGCCCAGATGCGCACCGTACGTCAGCAGCTGGACTGGGAGGTGATGCTCAACCAGCTATTTGCCTCGGCTCTAGAGACAGAGCCGGTGTTGCATCGGGTGGTTGAGCAGGTCCGGCAGGTTGTGAGGTGCGATCGCACCACCATCTATCGATTAGATAACAGCTGGCACGGTACCTTCGTCGCAGAATCAGTTGCTGACGGGCTCCCCAGCTGGCTTTGTGAGCCGTCGTCTACCGCGCTACAGCGCCTGGGCATCTGGCACAAGGGACAGATGCTCTACTCAGAAGCCTTTGACCATGGCCCTCAAACCGAGCTGTCAACCGTCTGCGTTAACGACGTCGCGGCCCAGACCAACCCCCGCTACTACCAGCCCGTACTGAGTGTGGCAAAAGCGACAGCCTACTGTGCGATTCCTCTTTATCAAGGCAGTCAGCTCTGGGGACTGCTGCTGTGCTACCAGCACCAGCACCCCCGTCACTGGCGTCGTTTAGAGCAGGAACGGCTGGAACAGCTGGGTCAGCAACTGGGGCGATTTATTCAACGGAGCACCCTAGCGCAGCAGCAGCAGCAGCAGCTCCAAACTCTGCAGGCCGACAAGGATGCGGCGCTGTCCGCCAACCAGTCTAAAAGCGACTTTTTAGCCTACATGAGCCATGAGTTGCGGACGCCGCTCAACGCGATCCTGGGCTTTGCGCAGGTGCTGCAGCGAGAGGCAGTCGAGCATCTGCCGACCGACCAGCGCCAGTCCGTTGACATCATCGAGCGCAGCGGTGAACACCTGCTGCGGCTGGTCAACGACATTCTCGACATGTCGAAGATTGAAGCCGGGCAGATGGTCCTGAACGAGCAAAAGTTTGATTTGCACCAGCTACTGACGACCCTCGAAGATATGCTCCGACTACGGGCCGAGGGCAAGGGGATTGATCTCACCTTCAAATACCAGGCCGATACCCCGCAATTCATTCACGCCGATGAGCAAAAGCTCAGGCAGATCCTGCTGAATCTGCTGGGGAATGCAATTAAGTTTACTCAGATCGGTGGCGTTACCTGTCGGGTTTGGGCCGAATCGCTGGAGGCTGACAGTCAGACGGAAAACCCCATTCAGCTATTTATTGCCGTTGAGGATACGGGGCCAGGGATCGACAGCGAAGAACTCGACAGCCTATTCGAAGCGTTTCACCAGGTCCGCGAAGCGGGTCGTCAGCAGGAAGGAACCGGGCTGGGACTCACCATCAGCCGTCGTTTTGTCCAGCTGATGGGCGGCAAGCTGGGCGTCATTAGCGAACAGGGCAGCGGTTCAACCTTCACGGTCCGCATCCCCTGTCAGTGGGTGCAGGCGCAGCCTCAGGTCGCGGTTGAGACCCCGGCGACGCTACCCACCCAGCGCTACCGCATGCTGGTGACCGATGACGATGCCACTAGTCGCCTGTTACTGACCAAGCTGTTTGGCGCAATGGGGCACGAAATCAAGCAGGCCAAGAACGGTCGGGAGGCGGTTGAGGTTTGGCAGCGATGGAAACCAGACCTGGTCTGGATGGACATTCGCATGCCGCTGATGGACGGCTGTGAAGCCACCCAGAGAATCAAGGCCGCCGATACCGCCAACCAAACCGTGGTCATTGCCCTGACCGCCAGTGCCTTTGAGGAGCAGCGGCAGATGATGCTGGCTTCTGGCTGTGTCGATTTTGTCCGCAAGCCCTTCAAACGAGAAGAACTATTAAGCAAGATTCGTCAGCATCTGGCGGAGCCGAAAAAGACTCAGCGACCGCTGAGTCTGCCCCAGGCTAGCTAGTCTGGCGCTTCTAGGGCGCACCATTGAGTCGCTCTCCCACAGTCAGTGCCTTTTCATACGCCGCCCGAAGACCATCTGTAATACCATTACCAAGGCGAGAGCCCAATAGTTTTTGTAAGGTAGGATACGATCCAATCCCTGTGTTTGATGAGGCTATGCCCCACCCGTCATTGGTCACTCAACAATCAGCATGCCAGCGGACCAGCATCCTAATTGTTGACGACAATCCCATTAACCTACGGCTGCTCTCAAAGCTGCTGGTACAGGAGGGGTTTGAAGTTCGTAAAGCGCTCGACGGTGCCATGGCGCTGAAGTCGATTAGTAAGCTACCGCCGGACTTGGTCTTGCTAGATATCATGATGCCGCAGCTAGATGGCTACAGCGTCTGCGAGCAAATCAAGGCAGATCCGGCCACCCGGGCGGTTCCGATCATCGTCCTGAGCGCCCTCAACTCTTCCTTCGACAAGGTCAAGGCCTTTCGTAGTGGGGCCTCAGACTATGTCACCAAACCTTTTCAGTTTGAGGAGGTGCTGGCCCGCATTCAGAATCAGCTGGCCCTGTGTGCGGCGCGGCAGGCCCTCCAAACGCTTAACGAACAGCTAGAGACCCGCGTGCAAGAACGGACCCACCAGCTGGCCATCGCCCACGAGCGGCTAATGGAGATGGCCCTGCGGGATCAGCTGACCGGCTTACCCAACCGCGTCTCTTTTTCAGAACGGCTGACCACGGCCATCGCCAGGGTGACGCTCAACAGCAGCGAGCGGTTTGCGGTGATCTACCTGGACTGCGATCGCTTCAAAATGATCAACGATTCGTTGGGGCATTCTAAGGGCGATGAGCTGCTGATTGAGGTGGCCGCCCGGCTCCAGCAAATTCAGACCCGCAGCCCGTGGGTAGAAGGGCTCGCCCGCTTTGGGGGCGACGAGTTTGCCCTGCTGCTGACCGGGCTGTCGGAGCCTAATCCGGTAGTGCAGGTGGCCCAACTGATTTTGCAATCGTTGTCCCAAGCCTTTCAGATTGACCAGCAGGAGGTCTTTCTCAACGCTAGCATTGGAATGGTCTGGGGCACCTCAGACTACACCAATGCCGAATACCTACTCCGCGATGCGGATACAGCCATGTATCGGGCGAAGGCGTCTGGCAAAGGTCAGTACCGCTGGTTTGAGCCAGCCATGTATAGCCGCGCGGTGGGCTTGCTACAGCTGGAGGCCGACCTGCGCACCGCTGTCGATCGGCAGGAGTTTCGGGTGGATTACCAGCCGATTGTGGCGCTCCAGGGTCAGCAGATTGTCGGGGTGGAGGCGCTGGTTCGCTGGCACCACCCTGAGCGCGGAGTGATCACCCCTGAAGTATTTATCCCCTTCTCAGAAGAGACCGGACTGATTACCGCGATTGGCTACCAGGTCCTGTTGCGCGCCTGTCAGGATCTGGCGCGCTGGCAGCGCCAGGGGATTGTTGCGCCAGGGTTTACGACCAGCGTTAATCTGTCGGTGCGGCAGCTATTGCAGTCCGACATTTTGACTTTGGTGCAGCAGGTGGTGGCGCGCACGGGCATTCAGCCGTGTAATCTTCGCCTGGAGCTGACTGAGAGTCTGTTGATTACCAACCAGGACGCGGCCTCAGCACGGCTGCAGCAGCTGCGCGATTTTGGCATCCAGCTAAGCATCGATGATTTTGGTACGGGCTACTCTTCCCTAAGCTACTTACACGAGCTACCCGCGAACTATCTCAAGATTGATCAGTCCTTTGTGCGGCCGATCACGGATGCCGTCGATAGTGTGGGTATCGTCCCTATCATTGTCAACATTGCCCGGACCACCCAAATGCAGGTGGTGGCAGAGGGGATTGAAACCGAGGCCCAATACCGACAGCTGCAGCGACTCGGCTGCGACTACGGCCAAGGGTTCTTTTTCTTTCCGCCCGTGGGTGCCAACGAAATGCTGACGCTATTGCAGCGCTCACCACTGCTACCCGTTACCCTCCCATAGCGACGAAATCCTTGTGTAATCGCTCGCGTCACCGATTCACGAGCACTGATTCACGAGCACTGATTCACGAGCACTACGGGCGAAAGGTGAACTCGTACCCGGTGTAGACGTCGCCTGCGTACTGCACCACGAACCAGGTATCCGGATCGAATGCCAGGGGATAGGCTTCGCGATTGCTGGCCTCAGGGGTGCCGGGCAGTTGGCAGTAGGGCCCTTGAATGACTTCCTGCACAGCGGTCTTCGAAGCTTGCTGAGGCAGGGCTAAAAACTTAGATAGCTGGTCGCGGGAGAGGCGGGCTTCGGATTGAACCACGGTCTGACAGACCGCAGTTGAGACCGTGTGGCTGGCTTCAGGCCGGAGCTGAGCAGGCAGCACTGCGATCGCAGCTAAAAACGCCATTGAGCCGCCGGCTAACCAGGCCGTTCGCGGCGACTGACGTGGTCTCTCAGTAGGGTGGGGGAAACCGCTGGCCTGGGAACGCGGTAGGGGCCGACCGGGGTACGGCGCTGGCTGGGAGCGCTTGGCGGCGGGTGCGGGTCGGTGCGGCGACTGGGTCAGACGACTGCGGCGAACGACTCGGGTGGGATGAGGGCGATAGCTCATAGAAACCTTCCAAATGCGGGCACCCAGTACAGGTTCGCAGGCAGCAAACGCGGGCTGGGAAAGACTCTTGCTGAAAGCATGGAACTATATTAGTACAAATAAACTATTTTGCCTAAATCTCTGAAAAGTTATTTAAAATCTGTACAGAGACAATTGCCCTAATGCATTTAGGAACGGGCTGTAAGCCGCTTGCTTATAGCCGTTATGTCCTCGTTGCTAGCCGCCCTGTCACCCAGCAGCATGAATCGAACAATTGTCTGGTTTCGGCGTGATTTGCGCGTCAGCGATCACGAGCCGCTCTATCGCGCTGCTCGACGCGGCGCGGTGATTCCTGTGTTTGTCTTTGACCGGGCGCTGCTGCACCACCCAGAGACAGGGTCGGCTCGGGTTGCGTTTATGCTGGACTGTTTGGATCGTCTAGATGCCGATTTGCAGCGGCTGGAGGGCCGGCTGATACTGCGCTCGGGTGACCCGGTGACGGTGCTGCCCGAGTTGGTAGCAGCGACCGACGCCGACGGCATCTATTGCTATACCGACTGTGAACGGGTCTACGGTCGCGTGCGAGATGCTCGCCTGCTGCAGGCCCTGGCCGATCGGCAGATGCGGATTCGTTGGTTTGAGCCGGTCGCTAGCCGTGATGACCTGGTCGCCTATCCCCAGTACCGCCGCTGGTGGTATGCCGAGATGTCAGCGCCGACGGTACCGACGCCGGGGCGGGTGACTGTTCCAGATGGGCTCGAAAGCGAACCCTTGCCCGTGCTTGAAAGCCTGCAGCATGTGGCCGACGGCAAACCGATCCCCCCCGGTGGCGGCGCGGCAGCGCGCCAGTGCCTGCAGACCTTCCTGGCTGACAAGGCTGACCGCTACTACTGGCAGCTGTCCTACCCCAGTGCCGAAGCCACCACGGGGCTGAGCCCTTACATCAAGTTTGGGGCGATATCTACTCGGGAGTGCGTGCAGCTGATGGGGCAGGCCGCAGCCGATGACTATCGCGGGCAGCGCAGTCGCCAGCAGCTGATGGCCCGGCTTCGCTGGGGTAACGGCTTTACCCAACGCTTTCGGTATCTGCCCCAGCTGGAGTTGCGATCGCTCTATCGGATCTTTGACGAAACGGGCTGGGACTTCGACGAGACGCACTATCGGGCCTGGCAAACGGGGCACACGGGTTTCCCCATTGTGGATGCTGCCGCCAGATGTTTGCAGGCAACCGGCGGATATGTCACGCTTAATTTTCGCATTCGGGCGATCTATGCCAGCTTCTTGAGCAACCTGCTGGGCATCGACTGGCGCTACGGCGCGCTGCATTTCATGCGTCATCTAATTGATGGGGACTGTCCGATCGATCACTATCAGTGGGCCATGCAGTCTGGCGTCACCCACTGCGTAGATAAGACCTGGACGCGCATCTACAACCCAGGGCAGGCGGCTATCGACCGCTGCGACCCCGAAGGCACGTTCGTTAAGCGGTGGGTCCCCGAGTTGGCTCACCTTGGCCCGTCTCAGTTGGGTCGCCCGCCCGCCGCGACCAACTATCCCGCCCCCATCATCGATTATCGTCAAGCCCGTCAGCGCTGTGTCGATCGCCTGACCCAGCAACGAGAGACCTTTATGTTCGTGCCCAATATTGTTCCCCATCTGGGGCATCTGCCCGAGTCCGTTATTCCCTTTGGGGCAGAACGCTTTGAGAGCGAAATTGCCTGGGCGCAGACGCCAATAGCGGGATTATTTCCCGCTGCGCTCGATTTAGCCGACCTTGATTTGAACCAGGCCCAGGCGCTGCGTACCTGGTTTGTTGCCCATGTCAACGTCACCCCGCCGCGCATTCGAAAACGGCCCAGTCGGCGGTCCCAAACCCCAGACCCGGTCGAGCAGCTCAGCCTGCTCTAGGACAGGACTCCGGCGGCAGCCGTCGAGGTGGCTAAATGCGCCGGACAATCCCTTCGTAGAAGAGCGTCTTGCCTCGGGAATTTTTGACTCGGCGGACGTCTTCGCTGATCCAGAGCGTTGTCCCGTCTTTTTTGCGAATTTGCGCTTCGAAGTTTGATACCGATTCATTCGCAGCCATTTGGCTCTCGAAGTCTTGACGGCGTTGCGGATTGACGTAGAGCTGGGTTTCAATATCGGTGATGTTGGCCAGCAGCTCCTCGGTAGAGGCGTAGCCATAGAGCTGAGCCAGCGCGGTATTGACCCGAATGTAGTGGCCCTCTGGCGTCGATTGAAACATGCCGTCTACCGCATTGTCGAAAATGCTGCGGTACTGCGTTTCAGCCTGACGGCGCTCTTGAATTTCTGACAGCAGCCGCACGTTCTGTTCTTCGAGCCGTTTGCGCATGTTGACCAGCTCAATCTGATAGGCCACGCGAATCAAGACTTCGTCGGGGTGGAAGGGCTTGGTGATATAGTCGGCGGCGCCCAGTTTGAAGGCTTTGACCTTGTGCTCGACCTCACTGATAGCGCTTACAAAAATGATCGGAATACGGCCGTGGCGTTCGGATTTTTTAAGCTCTTGGCAGATCTCGAAGCCGGACATGCCAGGGATAAGGACGTCGAGAAAAATCAGATCGGGCGTGAACGAAAGCAGGCTAGCCAGCGCCTCTCGCCCGGATCGGGCTGTTTTGACGTCGTAGCCATCGCGGCGCAGCGACCGCGAAAGCAGATTGGTATTGTCGGCCGTATCATCGACGATCAGAATATTGCCGTGGTGGGTTGGCTGCTGGTATTTGAACCCGAGCAGCCAGAATATTTTTTCTTCGTGTTTTTGAATCTCGCTACGATAGCGGCCGCCTTGGGCCACCAGGGATTGGTGGGATAGTGCCAGCGTCTCTAGCTGCTGCGCCGTGTCCTTGATTTTGTCGGCTTCTAGATAGAGACTGTCCAGGACCGCGTCGAGGTCGCTCATGGGGTCGGCTGTCATGCCTGCGCCTTGGGCGATGACCGACTTGAGCTGGTCCATATTTTGGCGCAACAGCTTGCGAATGTAGTAGGCAATCGTGGGCGTTAGAGCAGGCGACGGTCTGTCCATGTTAGAGGACGATAGATGCGGGCTGGCAATCAGCATACGGCAGTTGACCCCGGTTTTCGGTATGGTCTTAAGGTGCCCGTAACGACCTTGAATAGGCCGGTGCAACCCTTGATTCAGCACATCAGCGCAGGGTGCTGCGGTGGGTTTTGGAGGCCTCAGTGTATGCTTGGGAGAGATTTACTGACACTGACGGACCGATTTTGTTTTTGCTCATAGCAGCAAATCCGTGATTCTACGCTCGATGAGGCGGTGGGGCTCAACCGTGTTTACGACCGGTCAGATTACCGCAGTTAAACGGCGCTTGCGAGTTGCGATCGCACTCATCCTACTGCTGGGTATCGTCTTTCGCTTCACGAACGTATCCCACAAGCCCTACTGGCACGACGAGGTGTTTACCACCGTGCGTGTAGTGGGCTACACCGGCCCCGAAATCGAGGCGGCGGTGCTGGCACAGCCCCTGGTGAGGGCAGCGGATCTGCAGCGGTTTCAGACGCTACCGGCGGATCGGGGCTGGGGCGACACGTTCGCCTCGCTCGCGACCCATCCCGAGCATCCGCCGCTGTTTTATTTACTGGCACGGGCCTGGATTGGGGTGACTGGAACGACACCGACGGCACTACGGCTGCTGTCGGTTGCTTTCAGCCTGCTGTCACTACCGCTGATGTACCTGCTGGGCCGGTCGCTGTTTGCAGACGGCTGGACTGCCGGGCTGGCCACGACGCTGATGGCCCTGTCGCCCGTCCAGGTTCTCTATGCTCAGGAGGCGAGGGAATACAGCCTTTGGATCTGTCTGACGCTGCTATCGTCCCTGGCGCTCTTACGGGCGCTGCGGCTGACGGGGCGACAGGCGGTGCAGCGCCAGCTGGCCCAGGCGAGTCGGCGCGAACATTGGGGAGCCTGGCTGGTTTACGCTGTTAGTACGGCGCTGTGCTTCTACACAACAATATTGAGTGGGTTAGTCGTGGCGGCCCAGGGACTGTACGTGCTGGCCGGTGGCATTCGGCGGCAGTGGGTCCGGTTTGCGCTGAGTGTGGTGGGTGCGATCGCACTATTTAGCCCCTGGCTGTGGGTCATCGTCAGCCAGAACCAGAAGCTAGAATCGGTCACCGGTTGGACAACATATTCACGTCCTATCGGCCAGCTCATCCAGCTATGGGGACTCCACCTGAGCTCAGCTGTCGTGGATTTTGGTCTTCCCCCCGGCCATTGGTTTGGCTACGTCACCCCCCGTTTGCTCCTGGGACTGCTGTTGGCAGCACTGCTGCAGATGCCGACGCAGGTCGGCCAACGAGCCACAATGTTTTGCGGACTGCTACTGACGATACCGGCCCTGGGCCTAATCATGCCCGACCTGCTGCTGGGGGGGCAGCGCTCAAGCGCAACGCGCTACTTTATGCCGTCCCTGTTAACGGTACTGCTCGTCCTATCGGTCTGGTTACGAGGGCTGCTGTTTGCCCGACGAACCGGCCTGAGGCGTTGGGGGCAAACTACTCTAGCTATTATCCTAGCGGCCAGCCTGATTTCTTGTACCCTCAGCGCCAGTCGATTTACCTGGTGGAACAAGGGCGTCAGCTATCACATCCCCGTGATTGCGGATATCATTCGGGCCGCTGACGCGCCGCTGATTCTGGCAGCGCTGTCGGCTAACGGGTTAGGGAATGCGATCTCGCTGAGCTATCAAGTGCCGCCGGAGACGCCATTTATCTTCTTTCGACGCGAACAGCTACCTGTTTTGCCCTCCGGCTACGGTCGCTACTTTGTTCCCTATGCCTCTGGCGAACTAATTGAGGCACTGCAGGCTGAGTATGGTCGTTCGGTCAACCCCGTGCAACAGCCTGGGGTCTTTGAACTGTGGGAGTTAGGGACATGAAGGATGTGTGGCTTTTGCCACAACCGTTTGTGCATAGAGCGCTAGCCACGACGCGCTCTATGCCTGAGAGATACCGATATTCGGTGTCCGAAGCCACGTAGCAAAAGCTATCATTACCCCTTAGCGACCGCCATCGCCTTAATGCGCGTGTCGCCAGTGACGACCCGAGGGCGGAACAGCGTCTTCACAAGAATCCATAGAGACTGGAGTTCGCCGGGAGTATTCCACCGACGCCACTGACCTGGGCGGCAAAACAAAAGCTCGATGAGCTGTCGCTGTTGCCTGAGCCCCATCGCCTCAAAGTGAACGGTCACGCAGGGAAACTCTCCATCAGTGCCCACTGCAATGATTCGCCCTCTGAGGGGAATCTGTTCCTCGCTAATTTCTAGCTGAACCGGGAGCGGCTGAGCGGGTGTGATCGGAGGTAGGCCCTGTTGAGTCAGGGTAATCCGCGCCCCAATTTCAGACAGAGCGGTCGTGGTGCCCCACAGGGTACGGTCGCCGAGACGCAGCTGTACGACCCGACGCAGATCGAACCAGTCGTAGGGGTCCGGGCGCGGCACATCCAGGAGGACCAACAACGCCGTCCCAATCATCATGAGGTTATACAGACTCCAAATCCAACCAATGCCCAGGCCGCGAATATGGGCGGCGGCTTCGGGCGAGACGCCCAGCGCCCAGTTCCCCTTGGCTAAACACATGCCCAGGTTGCGCCACAGGCTAAAGGCTGTAAAGATAAATAGTCCAATCAGCGGCCAGGCCAGGTTCCAATTGAAGGTAAAACGCTGACTGGAGGTGCCCTTTGGCGTCACCTTGAACCCAGTGGAGAAGGGCGAGAGCATGGCCTGAACCACGGTGATGGCGAGCGGAAATGCCAGAACCAGGGAATAGACATCGGATAGCAGCGCCGAGCGAGAGTGGTGATTGAGCCAGGCGAATACGGTGATTTGAACAAAGTAGTAGGGCAAGAAGAAATACAAAATTTCTTCGGGCGTTGCCCGGATCGGAATAATGCCAAAGGTGTAGACCAACGGTGCGATCAGAAAAATAATCCGGGCAATACTGTTGAACCAGTGCAGAATTCCTTCTAAATGCCCCAGTCGCTGAATCGGCGTTAGCCCTGGAATGGTCAGCGGGTTCGTCTTGATAAAGAAAGCCTGCAGGGTGCCTCTGGCCCACCGCAGCCGCTGGGTCGCATGGGCAGCGATGTTTTCTGCCGCCAGTCCAGCGCTGAGTTTTTCATCTAGGTAAACAATTTGGTGGCCTTTGGAGGCTAGTCGAATGGCTGTGAAATAATCTTCGCTGAGAGAGTCCGTAACAAAACCGCCCGCTTCTTCGATGGCGCTACGTCGAACGACAAACGACGTTCCCGAACAGACGACACTGCCTGCCCCATCTCTCATGGGCTGAATCTGCCGGTAGAAGACCTCCTCCTCGGGCGTGAGGATGTCCTCAAGCCCGAGATTTCGGGCAATTGGGTCGGGATTGTAAAAGCTTTGTGGGGTCTGTACCAGACCGATGCGGGGCTCCTGAAAGAAACCGACGGTCCGCTGCAGGAAGTTGCGTGTGGGGACAAAATCGGCATCAAAAGAGGCAATTAGGTCGCCGTGGGTTTGAGCAATGGCATGGTTGAGATTCCCCGCCTTGGCGTGCTGATTATCAGGCCGAGTCATATACTCACAACCCAGCTCGGCAGCCAATGCCTGAATCTCTGGACGACGCGTATCGTCAAGCAGGTAGACGGTTTTGCGAGGATAGTCGATGGCCTGACAGCCAATGATCGTGCGCTTGAGAATGAAGGCAGGTTCGTCATAGGTGGGAATAAATACATCGACGCTGGGCACAAACTGCTCGGTGACCACCGCTGTCTGCATTTGATCGGCCTGATGCTGTCGGTTGCGCACCCGCAGGAGTAAGAACAGCTGAATAATGCTGGTGCCCAGTCCCAGCATTTCCATGCCCAATAGCGTCAGGCTGGCGACGCCGTTGGTGGGCGTGTCGAAGTTCAGGGTCGATAGCAACCGCCACAGCAGGTAGCGCGTCACCAGTGCGAGTAAAATACTGACCACGACCAGGCGGGACCACAGCCGAGGCTGGGGCGATAGGCGGGTGATGCCGTAGGCGACCAGAAACAGCACCACCGTAGGGATCAGTAGATAGTGTCCCGTCACCATCGGCACTTCGAGCCAGAGGGGCGGCGTTTGCTGCAGCTGGTTGAGCTGGTTGAAGATGCGGCTGATTTGACCCTCACCGGTGAACCAGGCCAGGACGATGGCAAGTGCGATCGCAATCACTCCCATCATCATCAGCGTCGCATTCGGTATTGATGTCCATCGCTGTAAAAACTGGCGCTGCTGTACTCTGCTGCTTTGCGTCATGGTTTTCCTTGTTGTGGCCGAAGGTGTAGCCGAATCGTAGCCTGAGCGATTAGCGGAGGGCAGTGCTGAGAAAGCCGCTTTCTTTATTACGTCCGATCCTACTGTAGGGATTTAAACCGCAGCTGAAAGTTTCCTGAGAACCCTTCCCGATCGGGAATTGTATAGACCTGAAGCCTGCAGAAGAGATCGCCCAGCAGTGCGCCACCGAGGCAAATAGCTAATGCATATACCCGACCAAAGGGCAGTAAAGGACGGCACATTGTTGAGGGATGAAAACTATTCACTCATTACTTGATATTAGTATCCAAATCGTTGCCCTTTTTTAATCGCTTTCTCAGGCATGGACGACTCAACTGGGTGTACAAAAGAGGAGATTGCCATCGACACCCAGAATCTTTCTGAAGTTTGTGTGCGATCTGAAGTTTGTGTGCGATCGCATGCTAAGGAGTGCCCTGTGCCTGAGGAGCAGCGATATTCGGTGTTCTCAGCACGGTGGCTAAAGCGATAATTATTTTGAGGCAATCTGATGACAGCTGGCGACTGGTTGAGACTTTTGCACCCAATTTTGGCAGTGTCGTTGGTGTTTCCAACGATTGGGACGGCGGTCTATTTTGCCTGGCAGACCCGACAGCGCCGGTTAAAGGCGATGGCCAAAGAAAAAACTCGGATTCCGCCCACGGTTGGCAGTGCCCACGTCAGCGTCGGGCGATGGTTAACGGCGTTCGTTGTCGGCATAGCACTACTGGGGGTAGGGCAGCCCATCATAAAAACTATCATTCGAGGCAATGTGCTAGCAGAAAAGCCGTTCACCGTGTTTTTCATAGCGGCCATTTTTGCTTTGACGATTGCCTCCCTGGTAATGCTGTATCGGGCATCGTCGAAGGGCTGGCGGGCCGGATTCGCTGCGTTGACGACAGCCGGGCTGTGGATATTGGGCTCACAGGATGGGGTCTTTCGACGAACCTACGAATGGCAAGTGTCGCATTACTATTACGGCATGGTCGCGGCAACGCTAATGGTGATATCGCTGGCGATTTTGCCAGAGATCTACAAATCCAAGAAATGGCGAAACGCCCACATTGCCCTAAACTGCCTAGCGTTGTTGTTGTTTGTTGGGCAGGGCATTACGGGCACGCGCGATCTGTTAGAGATTCCGCTCAGCTGGCAAGAGCCCTACATTTACAGCTGTGATTTTGAGAATTTGACCTGCGGAGAATAAACAAACGCGGGTCAAACCTACTGCAGCAGGTCTCCGGGCTGCTCTAGCGGCAGGAGACCAAACCATGCGAGGTTCTGTGCGTAGTAGGCCGTATTGTTGTCCCAAAATCCTTGCTCATAGGCAGGCAGCAGCTTCTGCAAATAAATTTCTCTCGCCAGCAGCGGCGAAGTGAGCTGAAAGGCTGGGTACAGCATGGCGTACTGTACGGTGGCTTCGTAGTCCACCAGCGCCTCACCGTCTAAGCTTAGGCTGGCTGGAATGGCGCTGTCATTACGCCATCGCTGTTGCAAATGGGCCAGGTTGTTCGACAAAAATGCCTCGGCCCTGGGTTCATTAAACCAGGCCGCATCCAGCGCTACTCGCCACCAGACTCGAAAGGCATCGAAGCTGTAGCGCGTCTCTAGGGCGCTCTCGTCAGGTACGGGTAAAAACTCGCCCGTTTGCAAATCTAGCTGGATCCAATCGCTCGGGAGCCCTGCTGCTGAAGCGGCCGTAGAGTCGTCTAGAAACTGATAGCCCGTGTCGACCAGGCTCAACCAATCGTGCCGACTATCGACCTGGGCAAACAGCTTAAACGAGTAGGGGGCGAAGTAGGAGGGGTTGAGAATGAGGGTGTTGCCATTCTGCCAGAAGGCCTCGGCGGGGCCTGGCAGCAGGTGCCGCTGATCGGTGGAAACGCCAGCGGTCCCTAGCGTCCAGATGTCATTGAGTTTGGTTTTAGCCAGGTCCATGTAGGCCGGGCAATTCCATCGGCGGGCCGCCAGAATCAGTGCCGTCACCGCATCGATGTCGGCATCCGTGGCAAAGTTGTCATCAAGTATGCGCCATTCGCCCGTTTCAGCCTGGCCCCAGTGCCAGGCCCACAGCGAATCACCCGGTCGCGCTAGGTTGGCCTCTGCCCAAGCCAGCGCCCGCTCAAACGTTGGGCGGTCGTTAATCATGGCGGCCCGTAGCATGGTGTAGGCCTGGCCTTCGGAAACGGTGCGATCGCGATCTTCGCGGTCTACAACCCGACCGTCACTCATCACGAACCGCTGCTGGTAGGTAATCCAGGTGGGCACGAGCAGCGGATTCCCCCGTTGTTGCTGGGGTAGCGATAGTTCTGAGACGGCATTACTAGCCTGCAGCGATCGTTGGCGGCAGCTGGTGCCAATATCTTCACCAATGGCGGGGTAGCAGCCGGTTGCCACCAGCGGTAACAGTAGTAGCCCCATCAGGCGCTGCCCCAGACGGCGCTGGCGGCGACGGTAGTAGCTGCGGGGATAGTAGTAGCGAGACTCGATCAAAGCCAGCCCCTCATGTTCGTTTGCGCGCTCAGACTGGAGTGGGTCATCACCCGGCCTCACTGCCACTCAATGCGGCAAGGTCAAGCCGGTCTGCATTATCTACATACGGGGATAATGTAACGGCCCAGGATTGCGCCTACTCATCTTGCCCGCATTTTAGCCAATGAGGAAAAATAGGATGGCCTGCGCTTCTTGTCACACCCTCATCCAGCCGTGGAGCAAAAACCTCCCAAAGGCCTATCCGCAAAGGCTCAGACAGAAGGAGGGAACACAGAGTGGAGATGTGGAAAAGGGGGACCTCTAGGACAGAGAATTTCTAGAACAGAGGATTTCTAGAATGGAGAATTTCTAGGACGGAGGATTCCTGGGGCGCCTATGTGAGCGATAGCCACGTGACAGACGCTTGTGCAGGTGATGCTTGTGTAGATTGCTTGTGTTGTCACCGTGCGGTGCCCTGCAATCGTGCACTTCTTACGCTGGCAACGTGCGCTGCATCGTGCACTTATGCTGGCTGCGATTGCTGTTGCAATTGTATAAAGCCTCAAAAAAAAACAGATGCACCCTTTTGAGCTTCTCGTAGGTTGTGGGCAGTGATAACACTGCTTCGGTAGTGCGCCCTGCTCTAGCCAGACGCACCCTGGGTAGGCAATTGTCAATAAGCCAGTCAGCTAACTAGCCAATTGGCTTACCAAACAGTTGTCCCTATCCTACGTGACTCCGCGTAGATCGTCTGCGCAATTGTGCGTAACTAACCACATCTTTACTTTTTGAAAGATTTGATAAAGTTAGCGGAATAACTGGGGGAAATCACAGCTAGGACTGGCTGTTTTGTGATTACTTACCTGCTTTTGCACGCTCCTGCCTAACTTAAGGCTGCCTAAGTTGCAAAAAATAGGTGTTCTTGCGCCAAAGGGGCGCTGCTTTGTGAAGATTGCATGCTATGTGTATTCACTGAGCCTGCACCGTATGCCAGTTCGCCGCCGCCTGACGAATCTCTGACCGTTCGGCCTCGGACATGCGGTCCAGGTTTTTCAAAATAAAATTCATTCGTCCCTGGGTTTGTAGCTTATCCCGGTGCCGTGCCAGAAAATCCCAGTAGAAGAAGTTAAACGGACAGGCGTCAGGGCCGGTACGAGCCTTGGGGTTGTACCGGCAGCCCTTGCAATAGTCGCTCATGCGGTTGACGTAGTTAGCTGAGGCCGCGTAGGGTTTGGTCGCCAGCACGCCGCCGTCGGCAAATAGCCCCATGCCAATCACGTTTGTTTGCATGACCCAGTCATACGCGTCGATAAACGCGGCGTGAAACCAGTCCTCTACCGCCTGAGGCGATAGCCCGGCAATCAGGGCAAAGTTGCTCAGTAGCATCAGCCGTTGAATATGGTGGGCGTAGCCGGTGCGCTTCAGCTGGTCGAGGGTCTGATGCAGGCAGTTCATGTCCGTTTCTGCAGTCCAGAAGAAATCGGGCAGCGGCTGACTGTGCTCGAACCAGTTACGGGTGGGGTAATGGTCGTCTACGTGGTTGTAGATGCCGCGCATGTACTCTCGCCAGCCCAGCACCTGGCGCACAAACCCCTCCACGCTGTTGAGGGGCAAATTTTCGGCATAGTAGACCGCTTCTACCGCCTCAATCACCTCTAGGGGATGTAGCAGGCCGATGTTGAGGTAAGGCGACAGGAGCGCGTGCCACATCGTGTCTTCCTCGGTGACCATTGCGTCCTGGTAGGGGCCAAAGGTTTTGAGGCGAACGGTGATGAAGTTGCCGAGTACCTGCAGCGCCTGGTCGCGGGTGACGGCCCAGCCAAACTGGCCGATTTCGCCAAATGTCGGCCAGTCAGCAGTATCGACCTGTTCGATCGTTGCCTGGGTAATCTCGTCGGGCTCGAACCAGAGCGGATCGGGGGTGTCTATTACCCCTTTGGGTGGCTTGCGGTTTTCCTTGTCAAAGTTCCACTGACCCCCTTCGGGTTTGTCGTCTGCCATCAGGATGTCAAACCGCTTCCGCCCCTCGCGATAGAACGATTCCATCAGCAGGCTTTTGCGGCGGCTGGCCCAGTCTTCAAAGTCTTCGGTTGACCAGAGAAAATGGGTATTGGGCAGTAGGGTTAGCTCACAGGGCAGGTCTAGGCTTTTGAGGAATCGGGTGAAGGGTCGATCAGCAGGCGTCATCAGCCGTAGGTCGGTGATGCCCTCATTCTGAATCCAAGTTTTCAGCGGTGTGATAAAGTCCGATGCGATTTCATAGGTCACCGACCATCCGGCCTCCCGCAGCTCCTCTGCAAAGTGACGCATCGCCGACCAGACCAGCACCAGCTTTTGCCGGTGGTAAGGCCGCTCTTTGACGTGCTGGCGCGACTCAATTAGGATGACTGGCGTCTGCTCTGACTGTCCTTCACAGCTGACTAACGCAGATTGCCCCAGCCAGAGCTGGTCGCCCAATACCCATATTCCTACTGTCATCGTCGTACTCGCTGATTAGATGGCTGCTCCTCTATTGTGGAGGGATTAGGGCAGTCAGCAAATCGGTTGAATGGCAGACTGCTGTCGAGGCTTTCCAGCAAAGACTAGCTGGACTGATACCCTAAGACTGGTTCCTGAAGGCACTTCTATGGCTGCGTTGTCCAAACCTCCAGTAGCTCCACCCCCGGTTTTCGCGCTAACGGACTGTATCGGCCAGACTCTGATCCTGGCCTATCGGGAAGAGACAGAACAGCTCGAATCTGTTTTAAGCAAGGCGGGCTGTCGCTGTAGCGTCCTGAGGCAGACGCATCAGCCATGCTACGAGGCCTACTCGCGCAGCTATCTGTGTTTGCTGAACCATCGACGGGCATGGGAGCAGGCGCTGCTGAGCGAGCAACCGACCCTGATTGTTGAGGCAGACTTTGTGCCGGTGAAAAACTTTGGTGCGCTGCCGCCCCCCTTTGACCCGCAGGATGAAAAGTTGGGGATTGCCTGGCTCTATACCTGTGCGGCGCAGATTTATCACATTACCCAGGCGGGCTACGCCAAGGGATATTCAACCGCGATGGTGGCTTACGTGGTCACGGCGCAGAGCGCCCAGCGACTGATTGAGCTGGCTGATGGGGTGGCGAACGACCCCGGCCCCACGGCCTATTCTCCTTGGGATTCGGGCATTGAGTACTTTCTACGAGACAGGGGATTAACCAACTATGTGCCCTGGCGCAACTACGGCGAGCACGGCGGTCTTCCGAACCCAGAACACCAGCAAAACCGTTTGAGTAAAGCCCATCGTGCCGATGTTCTTTACGGCCCCCTGGCCTTTACGCCGGGCTATGCGATCGCAACCCCGGTTTGGCAAGAGCGGGCCTACGCTCGGGTGAAAGGACTGGGTCGTCTGCTCCTGAACAAGTACCTGCGCGGGCCGGTGCTAACCCAGTCTGAGCAGCCCCAGGCGCTGCTCAAGTTTGCGCTGGGACGGCAGCTGACACCTCGGCTGTAGCTATTTTGTGCCTGGGTCTGTGTGCCTGGGTTTTTTGTGCCTGGATTTACGGGTCGTGCCTAGGCCTCTTCACCGCGCAGCCGCTTGAACAAAATCTGGATGCCCAGCAGGAATAGCCCCAGGGCAGCGATGCCAAACACGCCTGCCCCCAGGGCGACCATCCCTGTCACCAGGGTACGGACAGCGCTAGAGAGGGAAATGACGGTGGGGTTGTCGGAGGTGACGGGCTTGTTGGCAAAGGTGGTTGCGATCGCAATCGTCATGCGATAAAGCAGCAGCCCCAGTGAACCGGCCACCAGGGAACCCGTAAAACAGCGTAGCGGGCTGGTTGCCAGAACAGTAGTGGCTTGAGAGGACCGATCGGATAGCTCAGACATAACGGAGGACCCAGTAGCATCAACTAAGCTGAAAACGCCGCACTGACCCAGCGGTCATGGCGCAGGTTCGGGCAGGTGTACTTCATCCTGACGACATTGTCAGGCCATGCCCCCGATCTGCTGATAGAAATCTAGAAAAATTGACCTTTCACAGGGAATCTCTATTTTTTATCGGGCTGCGCGGCAGTCCGATGCGGCATTGAATAGTAAAATCAAAAGCCCATTAAACTTAGAAGCCCATCAATCAAAAGCCCATCAATCAAAAGCCTATCAATCAAAAGCCCATCAATTGAGCCTTGGCCAGTTGATTACTGCAATACTGCAATATTTAAACTCCCGATCCATGCGCGCGTTCAAGCATCTCGATACGATTACCGCCCTGTTCGTCACGGTTCTGCTCATTTCTAACGTGGCCTCCGCCAAAATAGTCGACCTGGGCTTTTTCACCTTTGATGGGGGGACGCTGCTGTTTCCCCTGAGTTATATCTTTGGCGACATCCTGACCGAGGTATACGGCTATGGTCGCTCTCGCAAAGTCATCTGGATTGGCTTTACGGCGGCGCTGGTCATGGCGATGACGTTCATTGTGGTCGGGGCGCTACCGCCCGCCAGCTATTGGGATGGGCAAGCGGCCTATGAGCAGATTCTGGGACTCACCCCCCGCATTGTCGCCGCGAGTCTGATTGCTTACTTTGCTGGGGAATTTTCGAACGCTTACCTGATGGCCAAGCTCAAAATTTTGACCCAGGGCCGTCGCCTGTGGATGCGAACCATCGGGTCTACGCTGGTGGGTCAGGTCCTTGATACGGCCGTTTTCGTGTTAGTCGCCTTTGCGGGCATCTTTAGCAACGCCGACCTGTGGGTAATTATTCTTTCGAACTACCTGTTTAAGTGCGGCGTCGAGATTTGCTTCACGCCGATGACCTATGGGCTAACGGGCTGGCTCAAGCGGCAGGAGCGGGTCGATCACTACGACGTTGATACTGACTTTAACCCATTCCGTTTGCTTGAGCGGGCAGGGTAGCGGTGACTCGGGCACGCAAGCGATTTGGTCAACACTGGCTGCGCGATCAGCAGGTTTTACAGCGTATTGTCGACGCTGGAGAATTGGAGAACTGCGATCGCACCCTCGAAATTGGCCCCGGTACTGGGGCCCTCACGCAGCGACTGGTGGCGAAGGCCGGTGCGGTCGTTGCGGTTGAGATTGACCGCGATCGGTGTCGCCAACTCAGCCAACGGTTTGAGCAGACCGACAACCTGTTGCTGATCCAAGGCGACTTTCTTGACCTGGATCTAGAGGGTCAGCTGGCCGATCATCCCACCTTTCAGCGGCCCAACAAGGTGGTCGCCAATATTCCTTACTACATTACTGGCCCCATCCTAGAAAAGCTGCTGGGTACCCTGCGTCGCCCCAACCCGCGCCCCTACGACAATATTGTGCTGCTGCTGCAGAAAGACGTCGCCGACCGGCTCTACGCACGTCCCGGTAGCCGTACGTTTGGGGCAATCTCGGTGCGGGCCCAGTACCTGGCCGACTGCGAGCTGATCTGTCCGGTCTCACCCAAAGCCTTCAAGCCACCGCCCAAGGTTCAGTCTGCCGTGGTGCGGCTGCGGCCCCGTCCGTTTCCGATTCCGGTCAAGGCCCCGGCGCTGTTCGACCAGCTGGTTAAGGTCGGATTTTCTCAAAAGCGCAAGATGCTGCGCAATAATCTCAAAGGCCTGATTGACCGCGATCAGCTGACCGCGATCCTGAGCGATCTCCAGCTCAGTCCCGAGGCTCGCGCCGAGGCATTAAGTATTCCGAGTTGGGTGACCCTCAGCAACCGCATTAGTGAAATAGTAGATTCAGTGGAATAGTAGGGGTTATGAATACCTGTACCCTATTGGCCGCAGCCAAGATTAACCTCTACCTCGAAATTATCGGCAGCCGTCCCGACGGCTTTCACGAATTGGTCATGGTGATGCAGAGCGTGGATCTGTGCGATCTCGTTACCCTTACCCTGCGGCGCATGCCCACCCTACAGCTGACCTGCGATCATCCTCTGGTCCCCACGGATAAAACTAACCTGGCCCTCCGCGCTGCCGTGCTGCTGTCTGAAAAATTTCCAGAGGCGGCCAATGTGCACGGCGGGCTGGATATCCATATCGAGAAAAAGATTCCCGTAGGGGCAGGGCTGGCGGGGGGGTCTAGCAATGCGGCAGCAACGCTAGTCGGGCTCAACCTGTTGTGGAATTTGGGCCTAACCCAGATTGAGCTGATGCGGCTGGCAGCCGAACTCGGTTCGGACGTTCCGTTTTCAATCATGGGCGGGACTGCGATTGCCACTGGCCGCGGCGAAGCGCTCGACGCCATCAGGGGCTGTGACGGTCTGCACGTGGTGCTGGCTAAGTACGAAAGTCTCTCGGTCTCGACCCCTTGGGCCTATCGCACCTATCGCGAGCAGTTTGCCGACACCTACATTGATCTGAGCAACCAGGCCACCCTGAGCGAGCGGCAGCAGCGGGTTCACTCCGGCCCGGTGGTCAGCGCGATTACCGAGAACAACTACGCCGCCGTCGGGCAGTACCTCTACAACGACTTTGAGAAAGTGGTCTTGCCGGCTCATCCACCCGTCCGACAGCTGCGAGCGGTCATGGCGCAGTCCGGTTTAGGAACGCTGATGTCAGGTTCTGGACCGACCGTCTTTACCCTTACCCAAACCCAGGTCGAGGCCGAGCATCTAGCGGCGAAGGTCCGTCAACAGCTCCCGGATCCGGACCTGAAGCTGTGGGTCACCGAGTTTTCCACTGCTGGCATTCACCTGGGGTCTGGCTAGGCTACCGAGCCTTGATCACCCGAACAAACTTTGAGGCAACAATCAGCGGCTGACCGTCGATCAGCTGTACGGTAAAGGTACGCTCTTCTTCCTGGGTCGATCCGTCGGGATAGTAGTAGGTGTTGTTGCCCAGCAGCTCAAGCCTGTTCCCAGTCTCGGCAGTGACGGCTAAATTTTCTACCGAGACCCGATCAAACTGTTGAAAGAAGGTGGAATTAGGGTCGAGCTGTTCGGCCAGCGTGCCGCCAACCAGGGCTCTGGCCTGGTCCATAGACTGGTTTGAAACGTTTTCGTAGAAGGCTTCGATGGTTGATCGAGCGACGGCGGGTGTGAGGTCCGTTTCGATGGTAGGTACAGCGACCGAATCACGGGAGAAAAAGACAATCGAGCGGCGTTTGAGCACAAAGCTGGTGACGCCGCTGGCAAGTGCGATCGCAACTATCAGCGTCCCCCATAGTAGCCAGCGACAGCCGCCTCGGTTCGCTGATTTGACCGGGGCCGCTGGGGCCTCCGGTGGCACTGCTACCGCAGCGGTCTGCGCGGCGGCAGGACTGACGACTCGGGTTGGATTCGCCTCGGTGTCGGCCGCTGCGGGCGCGGCGGCAGTGCCCGGTTCAGGGCCGGGTTGCGTCCCGTTCTCAGGGGGGTCTGGCAATCTGGGCAGACGCGGCGAACTGGCTGCAGCTGGCGGCGCGAGACTCAGCGCTCGCATCATTGCCGTTGCGGAAGCGAAACGGTCTCTCGGAATCGGGCGGATGACCTGGCTGAGCACGGCAGCGAGCCGGGGGGGCAGATCGGACGCCAGCGGCTGCCAGTCAATTTCACCCGTCATTGGGTTGGCGGCAATGGCTTGGGGGAGCTGCCCTGTGAGCGCGTAAATCGCCGTGAGCCCCAATGCGTAGAGATCGCTGCTAAACGTTGGGTGCCCGGTCGCCTGCTCGGGCGGCATGAAGCCGCTGGTGCCAATGACCACTGAGGGCTGGGGCTGACCCGGCGCAGCAACGTTGGTTTTAAGCGCTTCTTTGACCGCGCCAAAGTCAATGAGTACAGGGAGGCCGTCGCTCTGACGTAGGATGACGTTGTCCGGCTTAATGTCACGATGAATAATGCCTTTGTCGTGAACATAGGCCAAAACCGGCAACAGCTGGCCGAGCAGTGTTTGCACCGCCGTTGCGCGCCACCGTCCTTGACGCTGCACCCGCTGGGTTAGGGTGTCCCCTTCAACATATTCCTGCACCAGGTAAAACTGACCGGCCTCTTCAAAGTAGGCATACAGCTGGGGAATCTGCTGATGGCGATGCCCCAGCGCTTCTAGGACAACCGCCTCTCGGTTAAAGCGGTCCTTGGCCAATGCCTGTATCGTTGGATCTTGAGCGTCAAGCTTCAGCTGCTTGACCACACACTGTCGGTGGCTCGGCAGCCGCGTATCGACCGCTAAGAAGGTCGTGCCAAATCCACCATCGGCCAAGCTGCGAACGACTTTATAGCGATTATCAAGTAGGCGGGGCGGGATCAACGGGAAGTCCTCGCAGAAGCATACCCACCATACCCACTTTCCCGGTGGCTTCCAAGCAGGAGTAGACGGATTCCTGTCGGGGTAAGCCGACAGGAGACCTATGGAGTCGTTCTCTGCAACAGCGGGTAATAGGCGGTTTCCTTTAGCAGCGTAAAGTTAGCAGCGCAAATTTAATTAGCGGCTGTTGCCGAACGTCGGGTCAAAAGTCTTCAATCAGAAAAGCCACTTCATCTCCATCTTCCAGCACATTGGTTCAAAGCACATTGGTTCAAAGCGCTCATTATTTGGGTTATGTCCTACCTTAATATTAGGGCATTCCAGATACAATGCCACCGATGAGATCTCTGATTAAATCCCAGCAGCAAAAATACCGACAGCTGCTGTTCGTGCTGATTTTTACCTTTGTGATTTCTCCATTTTTGGAGGGTGGAATCGGTAATATTCTCTCAATTTCGTTACTGCTCTATACCATTATTATTGTGATCAAGAGCCTGGAACTCCGCCAGCGTTTGTTGATGGTGTATGGTGCGATCGCAATCATCGCATTCTGTCTAGAAGTGTATGCGAGTCTGGGATTGGTCGCCTACTTTAATCAACCCCTGAGCCTGATTGCTCAAATCATTTTTGTCCTTTATCTCGTTGGGGCTGCCTACTGGATTGGCCGAGATATTTTCACCACCCCTGAAGTGACAATCGATGTTGTGCGGGGTGGTATTAGCGTTTACCTGCTGGTTGGGTTTGTCTGGGCCTTACTATACGGCATTGTAAATACCCTGGATGCCAATGCCTTCTCTCAGCCCTTGGTCTCGACAGGCTCTTATCTTATTCGGACGGCCCACTTCAGTTTTACCACCCTCACCACTCTGGGATATGGCGATATTGTGCCCTTAAGTGAGGTCGCCCAAGTACTCACTAATTTAGAAGCCATTATAGGTCAAATGTACTCTTCTGTTTTTATCGCCATTCTGGTCGGTAGCTACCTTTCACAACGGCATGAATGATAGCAGTCGATCCATAGTGTAAAAGTAAGTTCGGCAGTGTAAAAGTAAGTTCGGCGATAGACAGAGGTTGAGAAGCCAAGCTAGGCGTAAGGATATATAGCGTCTCTCACTTGACTTGACTCTTTCTATTGAGGCAGAAGCTCGGTAGAACAGCAGGTCAAGTGAGGCGCAAGTTTCAATGCACTTGAAACTTGCTATAGATGCAGCATGCAAGCTTTGGGTCTCCATAGCCTCCTACTTTCGACCGGGTTACAGCTCACGCTGCTACAGACCACACTTCTTCATCAGGGGAATGGCCACGTGATCCACTACGGTCTTTAACAGCCACCAGCCTGAGCGACGATGAATCGGTAGGTGCCGGTCGAAAATGGCGCTGTACTCAATCCATCCTGTGAAGCCGCGATTGCGCTTGAAGTTGGCCACCCCAGAGCTTTTATGAGAGATCAGATGACGCTGTGTAGCCACTCGAACCAGCGACGATGAGAGCATGCGGTAAAGGCCAAGGTCTTTGGGAAGGTTGGTGTCGTATCCCAACACAGGCGCGGTCATGATCCCGTTCAGTTCGTAAAAGCCAACAACACCGTCGATTTGGCCATCTTTTTGTAACGCCATAACCTCAAGAAAGCGACAGCGCTGAGCCAGGGCCATAAATCTTCCATTAAACTGCGGGTTGTTGTCGCAGTATCTCTGTAGATAGAGCGCCCCGTATAATGCTGCCATTTTCGCCGCATCGGTACCCGATAGATGGGTAAAGCTGATCAGTTCATAACCGCTCGCTTGCAATCGGCTGAGGTCACGACTGATATTCTTCCTGGCCCTTGCAGCTCGTTTCTGAGGAAGCTGTCTGTTATTCGGATCGTAGAGGTAAACCTGACGGCTGCCGACCATGCGATAGCCCTGCTGCTGAAGTGCTGCCATCAGTTTGCTGGTAGTAAAGGCGTTGATTGAGCGAAATGCGATCGCATGTTCAGGAAATGCCTTCACCAGATACTGAGTAATCGCCCGAACCTGAGTATCCGTCAGTTCCGGATAGAGGTTCGTGGACAGCAGCCAGTTATTGACGATCACGGCTTTGTTGATTTTGACCCATTTAAGAACGTGGCCGATGCCCCATAGCAGCGCTGCTAGCAGCTTCTCGACGATGGGCATCTCCAGACAGGCCAGCTCGTAGATCGCATAGGTGATGTAGTGCGCGTAGAAAGAACAGACGTAGGAATTCTCGTATTCCGCATCGTTGACCGTGACCGGCAGTACCTGGTCTTCTACCTGGAGTGCGTAAAGCCGAGTACGAACGTTGCTGATGTAGGTTTCTGCACCCGCCTGCATGAGCGCTAGCCAGTAACCCTTGAGTTGACGGGCCATTTTAGTTTCAGGCCACTGTAGCTGGTGCACCGATTTGGCATCGTATAGCTTAACCGTTGGCGTCATCGCAGTGCCGTCCGTAGCGTTGCCTGCGAGCAGGTGCGCTGAATTCTTCGTCGCTTTTGCGTACTGGGCTGACGCTGTTCGTAGGGGACAAAGGTCAGTTCAGGGACCTGGCAGTCGAGCCGAGTAAACAGCTGCTGAAGGGCCTGTTTTACTTGGGGCACGACCTGACGCCCCTGTGTGCCCGGCACTTTTATGTGAACTTCGAGCCCTGCTGCTGTTTGGGTCACGGCGTATGCTTGAATCGCATCGCTGGTGAGAATAAGGGTACGGCGGATGGAATCGGGAAACACGGGGACCAGCTTTGAGCCGTTCCGGGCAGGCAGGTAGAAGATGTCATCGCAGCGGCCCTCGATCTGGGACAGCGCCGTCAGGGGAGACCCACAGGGGCAAGGCGTTTTGCGCTTGGTCAAAATGTCATCTAGTCGATAGCGGATAATGGGCTGGGTGGTGCGGTTGAAGTCGGTGATGATCGGCGCGAACCGTCCGGAATGCTCGTCAATATAGTCTTTTTGAATGACGAGACTATCTTCGTTGAGATGCAGCGTACCGTAAGCACAGGTGGTGGCGAGGAATCCTTCTGTGCACTGATAAATTTGGTGGAGTGTCTGCCGGAAAACGTCCCTGATGACCTGCTCGTCTATAGGGTCAAGGACTTCTGCCACAGATATAATTTTGCTAGGAGAAATCGAAAGCTTTCCTTGCTGTTGGGCTTCGGCTAGGAAGCGCAGCATAGAGGGTGGAGCCACAAGGATGCTGGGTGGGTGGGCGTTGAGTCGGTCAATGTGCTGGTCTAGGGGATGCGACAGATCGAAATACTCCAGCTGAATACGCCGCTGCTGAACGGTGCGGTAGAGGTTGCTGTTCGCGCGGAGAAAGAAGGCAATGTTGTGACGATCGAGTAGCGACCCCGGCAGGGTCTTTGCCAAAATTGCCCCGGCCCAGGCGGCCTGTTCTGCTGGGCTGACGAGAAACAGTCCCCGATTGCCGCTGGTGCCGGACGAGAGCCCGACCGTGTAGCCCTTTAACGTGGGGCGAAAGTTGCGATCGCACTCCGCCTGCTTTGCCACCGCCATCGCCTCCTCCAGCGCAATCCCCGCCGTATTTAGCCGGTCGAAATTCGCCATCATTACCGACTTGTCAATCAGCGGAAACTGTCGCCAGTTGCTCAATGGCAGTCCTTGGTAATACGCTCGATAAAACGCTGACTGCGGAAGAATCTGCCGGAGAAACTGCTGGACCCGCTTTTCTTGCCAGGACACCAGCGCCTCACGGCTACTAAAACGGCGAGATTTGGTGCGACCGTAGGACCAAAGCAGGGGCAATAGGGCGTTCATGGTGTTGGTTTAGACGGCATCTTGAAGCGAGTGCTGACTGCGCCAGAACTCGTTGCAGTGGGTGGGGATAATGCGAATGTCGGGATGGGCCTTGTACAGGTGATGCAGCTTGCGCAGGGTGTCGCGGTAGGTGGCAGCATCGTCAAAAATCAGCTGGGCAATGGGGTGAGGCTCGATCAGCTCTCGGTAGGCGCGGCTAGACCAGCAGCTATCGGCAACCAAGAAATAGGTGTGGCCCTGTGGGTCGGTGAAGCGGAGGCCGAGCTGACCGGCGGCGTGGCCGGGTAGCTCGACGGCGATGAGGGTGCGATCGCAAAACACATCAAACCCCGTTTCGAACTCCTCCGGCAGCGCTCGAACCGTTGGCCTGTCCTCAACAAAGCGTACTCGTTGCTCAAAGTCTGGCGGCAGTAGCCCTGGCAGAAATCCGGCGCTCACCGCCTGAATGCCCTTTTTGAGCTTCACACTCTCGTAAGCGGACCGGGCGCAGATAAACTGCGCTTCAGGAAAATCCCAGAGACCGCCGATATGGTCGGCATGAAAGTGAGAGATGACAATATGGCGAATAGCATCCGGGGCAATGCCCCGCTGCTGCAGCTGCTGCGCGGCACTCTCCCCCGGCTCCAGATAAACCGGTGTAACCAGGGCGTAGACTCGATTCGGCCAGCGGCGCGTTTCTGCAAAGAAGCGCTGGGAGTAGCCCGTATCAAACAGAATGTAATCCTCTGTCGGATGCTGCAATAAGGCAACCAACGCCGGAAACTGGGCAGACTGCCAGCGCCCGCCACGTAGCGTCACCGCCTCAGGGTGGGTGCAGTAACCGGTCTTCAGCCAGGTCACCGCCAGACGGGCTGTTGTTATACCCTGCTCACTCATCCCTTCCCCCTTTCGCCTTTCGCCCTTTTCCCTTTCGCCCTTTCCCACCCCTCAGCAAACCGAGCAATCCCCTCATCCAATGAGATCTGGGGACGATAGCCCAGCTCACTTACTGCCGCCTCAATCGATAGCGTCTGGCTGAAGGTCAACAACCCCACCGTATAGCGAGTCAGCATCGGCTCCCCCATCGAAAACAGCTTGGCAGTAGCCTCCATGCCAGCCGCTAAGCCAACGGCAACGGCAAAGGGCATCGGCTTGAACTTAAGCGGCTGCTCTAGCTGTTGGGAGAGACGCATGAGTAAATCACTCAATGCGGTCGGTTCGCCGTTGGCGATGTTGTAGACCCGCCCCGAAAGCGCGTCTGGAGCCTCGCGACAGCGGCACAGCGCCTCGACCACGTTGTCGATATAGGTCATGTCGAGCACCGCCTGGCCCTGACGGATGAGGGGAATGCCGGTGCGATCGCTGGCGGCCAGCAGGCGCGGCAAAATGGTGGTGTCGCCAGGGCCAAAGATGCCTCTGGGCCGAATAGTTAGTGTGGAGAGGCCCTGCCGCTGCCCCTGCTGGACTTCAGCCTCCGCTAGCTGCTTAGACCGGGCGTAGGCCCCTAATGGCTTGGGAAACGGCATGGACTCAGGAATCTGGAGTTGGTCTGCAAAGGTGAAATATACGGCCGAGGTCGAAACGTGTACTAGACGAGAAACCCCGTGTTGCAAACAGCCCTGCACCACATGGCGCGTACCCAAAACGTTGGTGTCGTAAAAGGTTTGATAGTCTCCCCAAGGAGACGACAATGCGCCGCTGTGAAAGACACCGTCCTGCCCCTGACAGGCGGCAGCGACCGCTGCCTCGTCACGTAAATCAGCTTGTACAAACCGCAAACCCGCCTGTTCTTGCTGGCTCCCAATGACAGCGTTACGCCCCAACACCGTGACGCGATCGCCCAACGCCTGCAAGCGCAGCGCTAGCCGCTGTCCTAGAAAACCGGTACCGCCCGTCACCAAAACGTTCATCGATGCTGTGAACCCACTATAAATTCTGGCTGTAACGTCCGCTTTATGGGCATGCCATCCCATTCGATATCCTGCGTTGACACTGTTTGAAGGCTCCGCCGCTGTTGTAGCCTCATACAGGCAAACTGCCACAGCATTCTTGGTAAAAACAACCCCGGTAGCGGATCGCCACGCTGAAAAATTACGCTCCGGGCAGTCATCATCGCTTTAGCCCAGTGAGCAAACTGCCCGGTTACCAGTGCTTCAGGCAAACCATACAGCACCATTGCGAGTCGAATGGCTGCACACTTGTCTTGTTTGGGCTGAATCAGCGGGTTGGTACTATCCAAGCAAGCCTGGTCTAGCCGATCCGACGCGTCAAACAGGTGTACGGCGCTGATAGCACGGGGGTTGCACTCTAGCGGGTAAAGCACACCGTTCTTGGTTTCGACCACATCAAAGGCAATCTGGCCTGTGAACTGCTCAGCGGCTACAATGGTCTGCATCCACGCCAGCAGATGAGGATGGGTGACGGACTCAAAATAGATGCAGGCTCCCTTTCCGGCTGTGAAAAGGGTTGGGTACGCCGCAAATGCCGTCAGTCGCCCCCCCTGGGCAACGCCGTACAGACTGTAGTGCCTGCCTTGAATAAATTCTTGAACAACCCAGGGCTTTTCAGGAGACACATCAATATCTGGCGAGGTCGGAGTCGAAGTCTCTAGAAACCTGACCTGGGTGGCAAAGCGTGAGTAGACGGGCTTCAAAACCAGCCGCTCTGGCACCGCTCTTGCTAGAACAGATTTTAGCGCCTGCTGTGAGGCTACCCGCCAAGTTTGGGGCACGGCTAAGTCCAGCGCCTGCATCTTTTGCATGAAAAGCCATTTGTTGTGTAAGGGCTTGAGCTTGTGCAGCGGTTCGACAAGCACCTGGCAGTAGGCCCTGAGGTCATCCAGGCCTGCCGCGATGTAAAAGATCTCCTCGCAGGTCGGGATAAGGCACTCTACCTGTTCCCTTCGAATAATTTGCCGTAGTGCTTTGATAAATTCTGTAGGGTCGTGACGCGGTGCAGGAACGACAAAGTTTTTACTGACTGCTCGGGAATCGGTACAGAGGGTGTGAGGCAAACTGTCGGCAACCAATACCCGGTGACCGTTCTGGGCAAACTGACGAGCCAGTTCTAGCGTAACGGGGGCTCGCCCACCCGTGAAAAGAACCGTCCGTGCCTGAATGCCACCTGTCATTCCCATTTCTATCAGTACTCCAGCACGATGCCGCCTAGAGACAGCCCAGCCCCCGTACCCAGGAGCAAGGCCAGGTTACCGCGCTGTAGCCGACCTTGTGCGATGGCTTCGTGCAGCGCCATCGGTATCGACGCCGCCATAGTATTGCCGTGGCTAGGCGCAATAGAGACTAGCTTTTCGGTGGGAATGTTGAGCTGTCTACTCAACAAGCGCATGGCCATCAGGCTAGCCTGGTGAGGAATCACCAGATTCATATCGTCCATGCTCAGTTTCAGGGGGGCAAACAGCTGTTTGACAAAGGTGGGCAGCAGCTTGGCCGCCAGACGGTAAATGCCAGGGCCATTCATATCGAAAACAAACCGCTCAGGGTGAGTCGCAAACTCTCTCGGATGGTGTTTGTTGCCGCCCCCCAGGCAGCGCGACAGGTCGGCCCCACGACTGTAGGTTTTGAGATCAGAAGTCTTGATGACAGAGGACTCAGCAGTCGGTGTTCTTTCTACAACCACGGCTGCCGCGCCATCACCAAATAGCGTACAGCTTTCGTGGTGGGACCAGTCCACACCAATGCTGGCAATTTCGCTACTGACAATTAGCACCCGCTGGTAGCGCCCGGCATGGATTAAATAGGAGAGCGTATCTAGCGCCGTTATAAAACTCAGGCAGGTCGCGTCAACGTCAAAGGCAGGAATGCCCGAATTGCCCAACCCTAGCTGCTGTTGAATGAGAACTGCCGTACAGGGAATGCCCTGTTCTGAAACGCTGCTGGCGCAGACGATACAGTCTATATCCTGAGCAGATAGCTCAGCCGCTGACAGGGCCTGCTTGGCGGCACGAGCCCCCATAAACGATGCCGTCTCGTCTTCAACGAAGTAGCGGACAACAACGCCCGATTTTCTCTGGATCCAGTCTTCAGAAATGGCTAACTTTTGGGCCAGCTCCTCAACTGTGACTTTGCGTTTGGGCAGATACTTACCCGTAGAGAGAATCTTTACCGAGCGGTGCTGCATATTGCGCCCTTCCAAGCGTTAATCTAGCCGTCTTTTTATCACTACGCATGCCGCTGGCAAAACTTCGCAAACATGGCTTCCGGCCCTGTAATGCCTAACCCCTATGTTAGGTCCAACATGGGAACCCAGGAAACTAGCTCTGCTTGATTTAAATCAAACAGAATCAAACATACAGGGCTATGGCCGCTGCAGGGCAGGGTCGGGCAGGCGATGACTGTTTCAGGGTACCGAGAATCCCAACGCTGAAAGCTCTCCCTAGCAGCACGACCGATGCAATCCTTCAGGAATGAGCCACACTGTGTCAATCGTAGGATTGCGCAGATTCTGCCGGTCAGCCGCTGCTGCATAGCAGGTGCTATAGGATGGGCATGTGTTTGATGGGGTAGGGCATGGAGAATACAAAACAGTTTGTGCCGGTCAGCATCGCGGTGATGACCGTCTCAGATAGTCGCACAGAGGAGACCGATAAGTCGGGGGTGCTACTGTGCGATCGCATTCACCAATCCGGCCACACCCTGGTCGAAAAAGTCATTGTCCCTGACGACATTTACCAGATTCGCGCCGTCGCCTCCCGCTGGATTGCTGACCCGGCTGTTCAAGCCTTCATCACCACCGGCGGTACCGGCATTACCGGCAGAGACGTTACCCCCGAGGCGATTCAGCCCCTGCTAGATAAGGAGATCCGCGGCTTTGGCGAAATCTTTCGCATGATCTCCTACCAGGAGATCAAAACCTCCACCATCCAATCCCGCGCCCTATCCGGCGTCGCCAACGGCACCTATATATTCTGTCTGCCCGGCTCTACCGGAGCCTGCCGTACCGGCTGGGATCAGCTCATTCAAGACCAGCTCGACGCCCGCCACGCCCCCTGCAACCTGGTGCAGCTGATGCCGCGTCTGCAGGAGTAACATCACTCCGGCACAGATTCTGTGGGGGTGACGCTGAGGTCCAGCTTTTGGCCTCTGCGGAGGATGGTGAGTTGAGATCGCACCCCAATGGTCTCTTCCGTCAGCAGGCGGTGCAGGTCGTCTACGTTGCTGATGCTGTCGCTACCAAAGCCCACCAGCACATCGCGCTCCTGCAGTCCGGCGGACTGGGCGGGGCTGTTGGGCTGAAGCCAGGTGACAAGAACGCCGGTATCGTTAGGGAGCGTGTGCGTTCTGACCAACTGCTGCGGCAGGGGCACCGTCTGCCCGCCCACGCCGAGCCGTCCGCGACGGACCCGTCCCATCTGCATCAGCGGCCCGATAATGCGCTTGGCTGTATCGATGGGCGTGGCAAAGCAAATGCCCTGCGCGGCCTGGATGATGGCGGTATTGACGCCGATAATCTGCCCGCGTGAGTTGACCAGCGGCCCGCCGGAGTTACCCGGATTCAGCGCCGCGTCGGTCTGAATCACGCTGTCGATCAGCCGTCCGGTTTTGGAGCGAAAGGAGCGGCCCAACGCGCTGACCACGCCCGCCGTCACCGTGCATTGAAAGCCCAGCGGATTGCCGATGGCGACTACCAGCTGCCCGACGCGCAGTGCGTCAGACTGGCCCAGCGCCGCGTGGACAAACCCAGTCCCCAAGATGCGAATAATCGCCAGATCCGTGTCGGGGTCATCGCCCACCAGCTCGGCTTTGTAGTGTTGCCCGTCGGCCAGCGTCACCTCGATGACGTCAGTATTGTGAACCACATGGCTGTTGGTGAGGATGTAGCCGTCGGGTGTAAAGAGGAAGCCAGAACCGCTGCCGGAGACCTCCAGCGGGCGACGCATGTCTGAGCGCAGTCGCAGCCGGCGCACTTCGATGTTGACTGCTGCGGGGCTGACGTTCTCGACCACATCGGTCACTGTGCGGGAGTAGGCGTCTAGAAGGGCCTTGTCGCTGTGGCTGGAATTCGATGGAGAATTAGACGGTCTAGCTGAATCGGATACGAGATGGGGCTGAATCATGATCGGTGAGTCAGAAAGCGTAGAACAAGCCTGACGAGTTTGTCAGCCCAACGCCCAGTACGGATATCCGCCGCACATCTGCACTGTGATATTCATCACTGTTCTTCTTCAGGAATTCTCAGAGACGCTTTAAGGCCCCTTCAGTTTGCGATCAGATGAGGCTCAGCCAACTCCGGCATTCTTGTAATCAATGAAGCAAGTTCATTTGATTTCTAAGGAGCTAACTATGAAACGCACCATCCTTTCTGTCCTAACCGTTGCCGTTACCGCTGTTGCCGCTGCGCCTGCCGTTCAAGCTTTTGAGCCGATGCCTTCTCTTCAAAGCCGTCGCTTAGAACAGCTCGATATCGGTACCAAAGCCGTATCTGACATTCAATCTGCGCGTTTAGACCACCTGAATACTCAAACCAAAACCATTGAGGACATTCAAGCAGCCCGTCTAAATCACCTGAGCACGCAGACTAAAGCGGTTGAAGATCTCCAGGCTGAGCGTTTGTTTCACCTCGATACTCAAACCAAAGCTGTAGAAGATATTCAAGCGGCCCGTTTGAACCAGCTCGACATTGGTACTAAAGCAGTGTCGGATATTCAGTCCGCCCGGCTGGAGCATCTGAGCAACCAGACTAAGACGGTCGATGTGCTTGAGGAAGCCCGACTCGAAGTGCTGGAAAACCTCAGAAAGTAACTAGGTTGACTGCGGGGCGGCAATCATAGCTGTCCCACCGTGAAGCCTAAGACTCGATACTTTCAGCAGATTTGAGCGAGCTGCCCCTGCGCTCTCTAAGTTTGGGTGCCCGGTGCAGACTCCTGTCAATCTGTGGCTTCATTCTCAAGGCACCCTTTTCTCACAAGCTGTAATCTCACACACTTCCAGCCCTGCCCAAACGGCGGGGCTTTTTGTTTGAAAGCATGGCGAACCGTTTCCGTACGCCTGTGTCATGATCGGGGTAGCATAGGCACGCCGCTTTTTCTAAGGTGTTTAGGGGGGGGTTTGACAGTTATGGATGATGCGCTGCTCGATCGCTTTCAGCAAGCCTATCGGGATCTGGACCTGTTTCCGCTGCTAGACGCGGACAGCATCGATAAGTTTCGGGTCAACTATGGCCTGGATATTGCAGGACGGCTCAAGCGCGACATTCAGGCATCAGCGGGGAACCAGAAGTTTGTGTTTGCCGGACATCGGGGCTGCGGCAAATCTACGCTGCTAAAGCGTCTTTCTGTCGAACTGGGCAGCGACTATGCCATCAGCTTTTTTTCGATTGCTGACATGGTGGAACTGTCAGATATCAGCTACGTTAAGGTGCTGTTTGCCATTGCCCTGGCGTTACTCAGCCGCGCAACCAAGCAAAAGATTGCGGTGTCAGACGACATTCAGCAAACCATCTTAGGTTGGTACAGTACTCAGTACAAACAGACCGAAAGTACCGAGACTAAAGGCGAGCTGGGCATTGGCGGCGATTTCTTAAACGTTATCTCGGCCCGGATGCAGCAGGAAAAGAGTTTACGAGACGAGGTAGAGCGTACCTTTGAGAAGAGAGTTTTTGAGCTGGTCGGTAAGATGGATCGGCTGGCAGCGGCCATTCAAAGCGCCACAGGGCAGACCGTTTTGGTGATTATTGACGATCTGGATAAGCTGGATCTCTCACGGGTCGAGCCTATCTTTATCGAGAACATCAAATCGCTGTTCGCACCCCAGTTTAGAGTCATTTTTACCATTCCCGTGGCGGCAATTCGTGAGCCCAAGGTGATGGGGGCGCTCAACTCCGTCGGCATTCGTCGACCTCGGCTGCTGCCCGTAGCCAAGATGTTTGCCAAGGCCGACCGCCGCGACCCCAAGGCTGAACCGATTCAAAAAACGCTGGATCGGTTTTTGCAAATGCTCAACAAGCGCATCCCTGCCGAGCTGATTGAGCCGGAGACGGCGCGACAGATGGTGCTCTACAGCGGTGGCGTCGTACGCGAACTGGTACGAATTGGTCAGGAGAGCTGCCTGGAGCAAATGGTGCTGCTAGAAGAAGAGCCCGACCGCGAGGATAAGCGCATTGGCTCAGAGAGTCTGGCGATTGCCGTCAAAAATTTGCGGAACGACTTTGCCCGCCAGCTGGGGTCAGATGCGTATACTCTGTTGGCTAAGGTTTACCAGGAGGCCGAGACAGAGGACGCTGCCGACGAAACGTTTGTGGAGCTGCTGCACGGGCTGATGATATTGGAGTACGAGAACGACGACCTGTGGTACGACGTGCACCCGCTGGTGCAAAACCTGATGCGGCGGAAAGGGCTGATTGAGTAATGGTCGCAGCGCCCGTGGACGAAAACCGCCATAGCCTGAAGCGGCTGGTAACGGCGATTAAGGCCAGTCGGGGTCGCCTGCAGTTGCTGGTAGCCGTCTGCGACAACTGGCGATATCGGGATGAGGTGATCGCCACCTACGAGGGCGAGCTGGCAGAACGGGGCGTGCAGTGCTATCGGGTCAAGATTGACGCTAAGCAGCCCAGCCTAAAGCGCAGCTTGGCAGAGCTGGCCCAAACCCATACAGAAATTGGCAACTCGCGGGCGATGGTGACGGTGCTGGGTATGGATGAGCTGTTGGGACTGCGGCTGAACCAGGCTAAATCGGCGCAGGAAAAGCTGTTTTTCTCATTACAGTGGACGCGGGAGTCGCTACGGAGCTTTTCACTGCCGGTGGTGCTGTGGCTAAAGCCCTCAATGGCAGCGGCCATTGCCAAAGCTGCGCCGGACTTTTGGAGCTGGCGAAGTGGGGTGTTTGAGTTTAGTCAGCCGATGGCGTGGCGACCGGAACGAGAGCTGCAAGCAGAGCGCTCTAAACAAGTAGCCGAGGAAACCCAGCCAAGCCAATCCGGTAACCCCGCAGAAATTGAAGTAGAAATTGCCGCCCTCAAAGAGACAGACCCCAGCTCACCGTTGCTGGGTAGCCTGTACAACAGCCTAGGCAAAGCCTACAAAGAAATCATCAACTACAGCGCCGCAGAAGCCGCCTACAAAGAAGCTCTAAGACTGAGAGAAGCGGCGTCAGATCCAGTAGACATAGCTACTAGCTTAAATGACCTGGCCTTACTGTACGAATCCATGGGTCGCTACGGTGAGGCAGAACCACTATACAAACGTTCTTTAGGCCTTTTCGAAGCGCAGCTGGGTGCCGATCATCCCGATACCGCGAGCAGTCTGAACAACCTGGCCGGACTGTATCGATCCATGGGCCGCTACAGTGAAGCCGAACCGTTGTACACCCGGTCATTGGAAATCCGCGAAGTGCAGCTCGGGGCCGATCATCCCGATACCGCGAGCAGTCTGAACAACCTGGCCGGACTGTACGAATCAATGGGCCGCTACAGTGAAGCCGAACCGTTGTATTTGCGCTGTTTGCCAATTCTAAAAAAGCGACTTGGCCCAGATCATCCCAATACAAAGGCAGGTCAAAACAATTTTCGCTATTTCTTGCAGCAGGTCGTTGAGGCTGGCCAGTCTAATCAACTGTCCGATCACCCCTTCACCCAAGCGCTGCTCCAGCAAATACAGCAACCAGCCGATACCCCGTAGGTTGGGTTGAGCCAGCGTAGGCTTTGCCTTCTCGTAGAGTAACCCAACACCCCAGCCTTCATGGCCATAGACCGCCATAAAAGGGCAATGGCGGGTGACGCAACAAGATTCTGAACAGCGCAACAAACAGTCGCTGGACTTTCAGATCTGCTGATTTATCGTCGTTCAAATGCCAGTGATACCCTCACAGGCGTTTGTTTAGAACTCAATACTTGGCACTCGCGACAGGTGCAGCAACACCCGCCGCCTGCAGATTGAGTAAGCGGCCCTCGCTCCCGGTCGGACAGCACCCTCGTGGCTCCGCCACCGTGATGAGAGGCAGAGCCTCTTTTGGGTTTCCCAGTCTCCGGTTGGGAACCCGTAGTCACCATCTTCGCGTTACTGAAGAGAGCGTAGATTCTCGGCGTGAAAATGCTGCGGATACCCCAACACATTCTTCACTTCGGGCTGTCGGTAGGTCAGCTGCTTGCTCGTTCGCTTTCCTAAGCCCACCAGCGACTCCGCCATCTTTACCGCCGCTGCCACTGCGTCAATCACTGGCACGCCCAACCGTTCCTCAAGCTGCTGCTCTAACCCGCTCATCCCGGCACAGCCCAGGCAAATCGCCTCAGCCCCATCTTGCTCAATCGCCAGCTGGCTGGTCGCGGCCAATACCTCTAGCGTCGCCTGTCGGTCGTTCTCTGTATCTAGTACGGCTAAAGTTGTTGTGCGTACCGATGCACACCGATCGCTAAAGCCGGTTTTCTGCACTGTCTTCTCTACCATATCCCGCACCCGATGCAGAGTCGTCACCACGCTCCATTTAGCTGCCAGCATATTCGCCACATACATGCTGGCCTCAGCAATACCCACCACCGGACGTGCGGTAATCTCCCTCGCTGCCTCAATGCCCGGATCGCCCCAACAGGCCAGAATAAATGCATCCGACACGTCATCTAAAATAATTTGCTCTAGTACGCCTGGTATGGCTAGATACTCGTCGTAAAAGCTCTCGATGGACTCAGGCCCCGTGCGGGGCTGTACCGTCGTAATTTTTGTATGGGGAAACTTAGCCGCCTGGGCCGCTGCATCGATGTTGACCGTCATCGGTTGGCAGGTGTTGCCGTTGATGACTTTGATGTGGCAGTGGTAGGAACTGGCTGTCATGGGCGTTTGGGCGGCGTGCGCGTAGATTTATCCTAGAGGATAGTCCACTCTCGGTAGGCGGCGCTGATCGGTCAGGAATTCATCATTCCGTGCCTGTAGGCACCCGTACGGGTACTTTTTGACTACCGGCAGATTTTTACAACCACGATATGCCTCCTCTGATTTCGCCTGAAAGGGTTGAGCTGAATGTCTCTGGCAGCGGTGGGCAACTTAGTCTGACCCTGGCAGCAGAAGATCGCGACCTGCTGCCGCCTCAGTTTCTAAACGTCGCGAAGAAATTAAACCAGAACTACCTGTACTGGCGACACCTGAGCAAGACCCAGCAGGCGACCCAGGCCACTTTTTACCTGTTTGCCAAGGCCGGTACGGAGGAGGCCGCGAATAAAGCGACTGAGGCGGGCCAGCCGATGGAGCAGCCGGTACTGCTGATTTTGGAGACGAACCTGGCTCTGGCAACGGTCAACTCGCTGCTGCTGGCGGGCGAAGAATACCTCCAGCAGGCGCAGCTTCAGAACTGTAAGGATAGTATCGATACGGCATTGTCTACGCTGTATGAATTCATCGATACTCGGGCTCAGCTGAGCCAATCGAAGGATATTGCGGTTAAAAGCATCCAGCAGGACGTTTCTAACGATGAAGAAAGCGCCCAGTACGTTGCCTATGCACTCAAAAAGCTGACCGTTCTACAGCGCTACCCCCAGGTTGAGCATCCAAACCTGTATGTGGTGCGCCACCACCTGAAGATGCTGAAGGAGACCTTTACGCTGATTTGCCCCGAGGGGATTGATCTCGATGCGGACCACCTGCCCAGCAGTCGGCGGGTTGAGGCGTTGTTGTCTAATATCTTTATTGAACTAACCCAGGCTAGCGGTCGCGCGACATCCAATGGGGTTAACATTGGCGATTTCACGATTGAGGATGAAACAGACGCATCGACTGTGCTCTTTTCGCCGGGTGGGACGCATTACCTGCATCAGAACACACAGCAGTCTGACGAGCGGGAGGCTGAAGCTAAGGTCATTGAGACTCAAACCGGCGAGGAACGCCAAACGCTGAGCTACCGGGGACGGTTTGGCGCAATGTCATTTTCGAATGACGGGCAGTACCTAGCGGTGATCCGCCACGATGGCTTCGAGATTATTGATGCTTCGACAGGGGGCGGCGTAGGCAGTGGGCGTGGCTTTGGTGAAGCTCAGCGGGTCATCCATCACAGGGGGGTGATAAAGGCGATGAAGTTCTCCCCTGATGGGGATTACCTGGCGGCTGTGACTCTCGACAATCACATCAAAATTGTTCAAGTCTCGACGCGTAAAACGATTCGGTCTTTTTCGCCTCGAAAAACCGCTGATAATCTGGACAAGTCCGTTAGTTTTTCACCGAAAGGAACCTACCTGGCGATGCCAGATGGGGACAGGGTGAGGGTGTTTGCGATCGCAACCGCCGAGGAAATCACCACCGTCTCCCATGACGCCAGCGCTGAAGCCCTTTGCTTCTCCCCTGACGAAAGCTGCATTGCCACCCGTGATCAGCGCTATAGCCGCATTACCAAAATTTCAACGGGCGAAGTCATCACCCAAATGTCCCACCAGGGAGAGCTTCGCGCCATCTCCGCCACGCCCTTTGGCACCTACCTGGCCATCAGCCTGTGGGACCACACGGTCAAGCTGATCAAGGTAATGAGTAAGACCGGCGGGGCCAATACTTATACTATTCGCCACAGCGATAGCGTCAATGCTGTGGCCTTTTCCGCAGAGGGCGGTTACCTGGCCACGGCGGCGTCAGACAATAAAGTCAACCTCGTCAAGGTCGCCACCAGCCGTAAGGTCAGAACGATTACGCACCCGTTCAATGCGATCGCACTGTCCTTCGCTGCTAACCGTTCCTTCCTGGCTTCCGCTGCGACCGACGATTCCGTCCGACTGTTCGAGTTACCCAAGCTGATCGATGCTGAAAGCGAGAGCGAGAACCCGTCGGCTAGCCCCCAGGTCGAAGAAACCGCCCTGGTCCACGTGGACAAAGCCGAGGCGTTCTTTAGAATCTGGCGATGGTCACAGGCCAATGCCAGCAGCTTCTATGAGTTCATGCTCTCCAAAGCGACCGAGAACCAAGACGGTTTGGCCGCCCGCTACAAGACACCGATTCTGGAAGTCAATCTGTTGCTGGAGGCACTGTTTTTCTTACTCAAGAGTGCTGAAAAGCACTACCAGGCCATTGCGCCTTACCTCACGGATTTGGATAATGGCGAGCTATCGCTGCCGGCGATACACGATCTGAAAGATACGGTGGCGGCCGCGCTATCGTCGCTGTACGAGTTCATCCATAGCCGCATGATGCTAGATGACGAGAGCTATACCCTGGCGGTTGAGCGCTTTCAACACGAGGTGGAAGGCGACCTCTACACCAGTCAGCTGTTAGTGACAATTTATGAAAAAGTGGTGTTGTTGCTGCGCTTTGAGGGCATCAAGCGTAAGGGAGAGTTCTATACCGTCAAGAAAATTCTAGACGAGCTGTTTAACCTGCTAGGGCCAATGCTGCCGGAGGAGGTGCGCCAGCAGCGCAATCGTACGCCTCAGTTTGCCACGAAGGTTTCCCTTCAGGAGGCGTTGCAGATTATTAACGCTTTTGAGCTAGAAGACCAGGAACTGGTGACGCTGCTGGCGGAGCTGAAGCAAAACGGGGCGCTGAATGGTGCGATCTCACTGGCCGCCCTATCCAAAGTGGTCGGTAAGACCGTCATCGATCTGTGCGAAATCCTGCCGACGGAGATCATTGATAAATTCGTTGCCCTCACCACTATTCACCGCTACCGCAAAACCCACTACATCGGCACCCTAATGCCCTGGACGTGCATCTCTAAAAAAGACATCTTGCTCAAAAAGTTAGAAAATGCCCCGCCCAAAACTTGGTGGCGTCGGTAGCGTAGGTTGGGCCACTTGGCTGAGCTAGCCTTTATTCAGAGAGTGATGCCAATAGACAGCTCACAGCTTTTTCGCTTTAGCAATCGGAACGGAGACTTCCCAATATGATGCGTTTATTGATAGCGGCCGCCATTTTGATCGGCATCGGTGCCTTTTCTCTTCGACAGTTTGCCAAAACGTCAGACCCGGCTGCTCCGGAGGGTGCGCTAGACACCATTGAAAATGCTGAGGACAGCCTCGATGAGGCCGTCAATCAGGAACTAGAGCGCGCCAAGGAGTTGAATCAAACCGGAGAATAGCGCCTCAGCTTTGCCCGAGGGCCTGGCGCTGTAGCGTCATCATCTCCCTCGCGCCCTTTTCGGCATAGTCCAGCATCTGATTGAGCTGCTGGCGGTTGAAGCTGCCCGCCTCAGCCGTCCCCTGGACTTCGATAAACCCCATCCGATCGTTCAGGACCACGTTGAAATCGATGTCGGCCTTCGAGTCTTCGGGATAGTTCAAATCCAGGTACGCATCGCCCTCTAGGAGCCCCACGGAAACCGCTGCAATCTGGTGCTTTAGGGGCGAAACGCTCAGATCCCCTGCCTTCACTAGTGACCGGATGGCATCTTCTAACGCAATGTAAGCCCCGGAAATAGAGGTTGTCCGCGTACCGCCGTCGGCCTGCAGCACATCGGCATCGATCATCAGCGTCCGTTCTCCCAGCGCCTCCATATCTAGCGCCGCCCGCAGACTCCGCCCAATCAGCCGCTGGATCTCCTGGGTCCGGCCCGATAGCTTCAGATCCTCTCGCCGCTTGCGCTGATGAGTCGCGCTGGGCAGCATCCGGTATTCTGCGGTTAGCCAGCCCTCTCCTTTGCCCTCTAGCCAGCGCGGGACACCCTCATCAATGGACACCGTGCAGAGTACCTGGGTCTCGCCACAGCAGGCCAGCACAGACCCCGCGGCGTAGCGCGTAAAATTGCGAACAAACTTGACCGGACGAAGCTCATCCGGTTGACGACCGTCGGGGCGCTGCCAAACCATTGCTGTTTCCTCATAATCTGGCTGCGAAGCCGAGTTTTCCTCAGGATACAGGGGGCAGGTGGGGTTTTTGTGAGGTCGTTTTAGTTTTTTAAGGGAGTAAACTCGCCCAAATCAGGCCCTGCTGGCAGACGGTAGAGTAGACGGTGGATTGGGTGATATAGTACCTTTGAATTATTGAGAATAATTGATAAGCAAATTGGGTCATCTAGCGCATTGATTGCAGAATTTGCGCATCGGTACGCTATATTTAGTGCGTCCTGAAAGTAACCCGCCATGGTCTCCCAGCTCAAGGCCGTTCAGACAAGTATTCAACCCGCCGCTCAAGCGGAGCCTGCGTCCCGTTCTGCGAAGGTTTTGCGACATCCCTTTTTACAAGCGATTGAGGGCACGGTGCAGGTCTTTACCTCGGTCCATCGCAGCTTTTTTACCAATGTGATGGTGCAGGCGCTGCGGAGCGCAGAACAGGGGTTGCCGGTGTTGGTCGTCCAGTTCCTCAAAGGGGGCATCCGTCAAGGACCCGCCTACCCCAATCAAATGGGGCAAAACCTGGACTGGATTCGCTGCGGCTATGCAGGCTGCATTACCGAGGCGACCGACAGCCCAGAAGCTAAAGCCGCCCTTACAGAATTGTGGCATCACACGCTAGATGTGGTTAAACAGGGCAAGTACGGTCTGGTCGTGCTGGACGAGCTGAGCCTGGCGCTAGAGTTCGGTCTGCTCGAAGAAGCCGATGTGCTGGCGTTCCTCGAAGAACGGCCGCCGCATCTGGATGTGGTGCTGACTGGCCCGCAGATGCCCTACTCGATTTTGTCGATTGCCGATCAGGTGACGGAGTTTCGGCGGGGGTTTTTGCCATGATCGGCCTGTTTCTAACGGTGATCGGAGCCTTTAGCCGCCATCGCCGCTTTCCCGATTAGTTACCTGCATTCATTAGTTACCTGCATTCAACGGAGCCCCATGATTAAAAACGATGCCTGGATTAAGCAGATGGCTGATCAGGGGATGATTGCCCCGTTTGAGCCCGCACTCATTCGTCGAGCCACCCTGCCCAGCAAACCCTCTGAGACACCAGTCATCAGCTACGGCCTGTCATCCTACGGTTACGACATTCGCCTGTCACCCAGCGAGTTTCGCATTTTCCGCCACATTCCTGGCACGGTGATCGACCCTAAGAATTTCAATCCTGAGAATCTGGAGCCGACGAGCCTCAGACAGGACGACAACGGCAGCTACTTTATTCTGCCAGCCCATTCCTACGGGCTGGGCGTGGCGCTAGAGCGGCTGGCCATGCCCGACAACATCACCACCATTTGCATCGGCAAGAGCACCTATGCCCGCTGCGGCATCATCGCCAACCTCACGCCAGCAGAAGCGGGTTGGCGCGGCTATCTGACGCTAGAATTCTCCAACTCCTCTAGCGCCGATTGCCGCATCTACGCCAATGAGGGTGTGGTGCAGCTGCTGTTTTTAGAAGGCGAGCCCTGTCAGGTCAGCTACGAAGCTCGCAACGGCAAGTACCAGGACCAGCCCGAAATGGTGACGATTGCGCGGGTTTAGGCCCGACTAGCTGCACTGCTCAATCTGCCGTACCGCCGTGAGCGCCGAGTAGCTGACGCCAGCGGTGCCCTCGCCGGGGTGGGTGCAGTCGCCCACCAGCCACAGGTTCTGAATGGGGGTACGGTTGGCAAACCCAAAGGGGCCAAAGGTAGGTACGCGCTGGCCGATGCCGCCGACCATGCCCCGGTGGCGAGCGGTGTAGCGGGCAAAGGTGCGAGGGGTACCGGCTTCGACGTGGACGAGATGTTCAGGGCGCAGGTCAAAGTATTGGTTGAGGTTTGCGATCGCACCCTCACAGTATGCCCGCTTCAGCCCCTCGTAGTCGTCCGTATGCTGCCACAGGCCCACATCGGTAAACGACGAGGCTACAATGGTTGCCATCCCCGCCGGTGCCCGGCCATCGCCGGGGTGACTGACCGAGACAAACAGGGAATTATTCTCGCCAATCGGCCCGTCGTAGTCGTAGAGAAACTGCAGGTGGGGCGGGCAGTTTTGAGGCACCGCCGCCCGGTCTACGCCCAGATACACGACAAAGGCACCGGAGGCCGGGGGGAGTTTCTCAACCCGGTTGGCATAGCCCTTGGGCGCGGCGTCGCCCAGCAGCCGGGTTAGGTCCTGCACCGTTACGTTGCTGACCACATGATCCGCCGCTTCTAGCCAGGACTCGCCCGTTTTCTGGTTACGCACCCGCACAAATCGGGGACGCCCCTGGTCTAGCTGGATGCCTTCGACCGTGTGGCGCAGGTGCAAGGTGCCGCCGTCCCGCTCTAAAGATTCCACGAGTCGGTCACTCAGTACCTGCATGCTGCCCTGTAGATGAAACAGGCCCTGGGGGGCTTGCGATACGCCCAGCGCAGTGGCCGCGTACAGCAGGGCCGTGTGATCCGCGTCCACCTGGGAGTAAAGCTTCAGCTGCAGATCCAAAAAGGTCTTGAGCCGTCGATCGCCCGCCAGCCCATACCCTCGCAGCAGCTGCCCCACCGTCGAAAAGGTGTAGGGCACCGTCAGCAGCGTCTTGGGTCTGAGCGCCGTGGCTAGCTGCCACATATCCCAGGGGCTACGCGGCGGCAGCACCGGATCGTTGGCCTGGAACTGCCAGCTGTAGCCAAACAGGTCGCTGAGCTTTTGCCAAAAGGGCTCACTCCCGGGGAACTGTCGCTGCCGCTCTGCTCGCCAGCGGTCGGGGTCACGCCATACGTTGATCGGCTCGGTCTCACCCGGCAGCACGACCGCACAGGCCGGGTCGCAGTAGGTTGCTTCAGGTCGCTGAATATCGAGTTCTGCAAAAATGCGATGGTGGATGCCGCCCGGTTCGAGCCCCGCTACCTGGGTTGCGCCCACATCAAACGTGAACCCACGCCGCTTAAAGGTAGACGCGCAGCCGCCTGGCACGATCGCCTGGTCAAAAACTTTAACTTGATAGCCTCGGTGTGCCAGCAGGGCCGCTGCCGTTAGGCCCCCAATGCCGCCCCCAATCACCACAACTTTAGACGCGTGGGCTGGAGCTGCTGCTGGCTGGGACATCGATGGGTAGGCTTGATTTGTTACGTTTCTTTACCTTTTCAGTGTAGCGGCCAGCGGCGGGTTTGCCCCAAATATCGTCTGCTTTACGGCAAGGACTGGGTGAAAAATCTGAACAGCTGCCTGATGCAAAAAAACGGGACACGTTTGCCGCTACCGGCAGATGCCTACTCTGCATCGATCAGGATCGCCCTGAAGTCGTTAACGTTGGTGAGGGTGGGGCCTGTCATTACCAGCGCATCTACCGCTTCAAAAAAGGTATAGCTGTCATGGGCATCAAGAAAGGCGCTGGGTGAAAGGGCCTGTGCGTGGGCCCGCTGGTAATGGGTCGACGTGAACAGCGCCCCGGCGTTGTCCTCAACCCCATCGATGCCGTCCGTATCAGCCGCCAGGGCGTAGAGCCTGTTCTCTTGCCAGAGACTGCTTTCTGCCCACAGTGACTGCACGAGCGCCAAAAGAAACTCTCCGTTGCGCCCCCCTTTGCCGCCCTTACCGCTGAGGGTGACCGTCGTCTCGCCGCCAGACAGCAGCACACAGGGCGGTGCGATAGGCTGCTGGTGGTAGCAGATTTGTTTGGCAATGCCGCCGTGTACTTTACCCACGTCTTGGGCCTCTCCTTCTAGGGCGTTGCCGAGAATGACAGGCGTCACTCCGTTGACTTTGGCGACCTGGGCAGCGGCTTCGAGAGACTGTTGGGGGGTGGCTATCAGATGATTTTGGGTGGTCTGCAGGCGAGGGTCGCTGGGTTGAATCACCGGGTCTCGACCGGCGGTGAGGTGGTCGATAACCGATGGTGGGACAGCGATCTTGTAGGCTTGCAGGATGTCTAAGGCGGTTTGGGGTGTAATAGCGTCGCCAACGGTGGGGCCAGATGCGATCGCACCCAGCCCATCCCCCGGCACATCCGAAATAATCAGCGAGACCACTCGCGCCGGGTAGGCGGCAGCGGCCAGCCGTCCCCCCGACGACAGCGACAGCGACTTCCGCACCGCGTTCATCTGGTCGATGGCCGCCCCCGACTTCAGTAGCTGACGGCTCAGGTCGGACAGCGTCGCTAGCTCAATACCTGCTGGCGGCAGTGTAAACAGCGCTGACCCCCCACCTGAGATCAGGCAAATCACCAAATCCTCCGGCCCCAGTCCCGCAACCAGGTCAAGGATGCGTCGAGCAGCCCGAGCCCCGTTTTCGTCCGGTACCGGGTGCCCGGCCTCAACCACCTCTATGTGCTGGGTGGGGACTCGGTGACCGTAGCGCGTCACCACTAGCCCTGACAGCGGCCCCTGCCATCCCGACTCTACGGCCTGAGCCATGGCTGCCGCCGCCTTTCCCATCCCCACCACTACGGTCCGCCCGGTCGGCGGGGAGGGCAAAAAAGGAGGGACGCGGTAGCTGGGCAAGGCTGCCTGCACCGCCGCCTCAAACAGCGCTTTGAGCAGTCGGTCGGGAGTCACAGGAATTCATCGGTAAAGCGTTACCGGCTATCTTAGTCCGAAGCAATCAGCTCCGAGGCATCGACTAGCCCTTTGTTGGGGGGCGGTTATTAGCCGTCGCTCCGGCAATCCGAACAAATATCAGGGAGTAAGCGCTCAATCTCTGTGCAATTGGGTGCTGAGTCTGAAGGACTCATTTGTATTGAATGTGACAGATCGTGGGCTGTCACATTTGAACCGGCTCCCCATTCTTTTGTATTGTTTTAGACAACTTCGAAAACGCCTAGCTAGAAAACGCTTAGCTAGAAAACGCCTATCCGACGAGTTTCTGACTGATATCTGATTGCGCCCTTGTTACCTACCCTGCCCCATTCTTTCGCTATGCAAATTACCCGAACGGCTATTCCAGATGTGGTCATCTTAGACCCGAAGGTGTTCGGCGACGAACGCGGTTTTTTCTACGAAAGCTTCAACAAGAAGATATTTGAACAGGGTATCGGAGCCGATGTGGATTTTGTTCAGGACAATCACTCTCGCTCTGCTCAGAACGTTTTACGGGGGTTGCACTATCAGATTCGGCAGGTCCAGGGCAAGCTAGTGCGTGTTGTCAAAGGGGCCATCTACGACGTGGCCGTTGATATTCGCCAGCAGTCATCTACGTTTGGAGAGTGGGTTGGGGTGACGCTGAGTGCCGATAATAGGCGTCAGCTTTGGGTGCCGCCCGGCTTTGCCCACGGTTTCCTGGTGCTGTCCGATAGCGCCGAGGTCCTTTACAAGACGACCGATTACTACGCGCCTGAGCACGAGCGCTGCATCCTCTGGAACGATCCAGACCTGGCCATCGATTGGCCGCTGCAGACCCCAGCGCCGATTCTCTCTAAAAAAGACCAGCTCGGCCAGTCATTAAGGACCGCTGATATCTTTACTGAGCGACTGATAGCGGTTCCGGCAACGGTTCACGGTTAGGCTATGCAGATTTTACTCATGGGTGCCAATGGGCAAGTAGGGCAGGAACTGCAGACGCAGCTGCCAGCGATAGGGCAGGTCACCGCCCTGGGGCGACAGCAGCTTGACCTCAGTCAGCCAGACGCCATTCGGGCGGCCATCGAGATAGCCAAGCCCGACTGTATTGTCAATGCGGCTGCCTACACAGCGGTGGATCGGGCCGAGTCAGAGCCCGAATTGGCAAACGCGATCAACGGCATCGCCCCGACCGTAATGGCCGAGGCGGCTGAGCAAGCGGGCGCGAGACTGTTGCACATTTCTACAGATTACGTGTTCGACGGGCAGCATTACCGCCCCTATCCCGAGACGCATCCCCCCTGTCCGCTCAGTCGGTATGGCCAGTCTAAGCTGATGGGTGAGCAAGGGATTCAAGCGACCGGGGCCAGTGCGCTCATCCTGCGAACCGCCTGGGTCTACGGCAGTCGCGGTCACGGTAACTTTGTTAAAACGATGTTGCGCGTGGGTTCCCAGCGCGACGAGCTGCGGGTGGTAATGGACCAAATTGGCACGCCTACCTGGTCTGCCGATATCGCGCGGGCAATTTGTCAGCTGGTTAAACAACCCATCCCGCCATCAGAGACCGAGATCTATCATTTCACTAACAGCGGTATCGCTAGCTGGTACGACTTTGCCGTCGCCATCATGGAAGAGGCTAAGGCGCTAGATCTGCCCTGGCAGGCTCACACGATTCACCCCATTCCCACAGAGGATTATCCGCTACCGGCGCCCCGCCCGGCTTACTCAGTGCTCTCAAATCAAAAGATGATTGGCGTGATGGGTCAGGCCGCTCCCCACTGGCGTCAGTCACTCCGGCGTATGTTGGCAGAGGTCTCCAGTGCTGCTGCCGTCGCCGCGTAACAAAATCCTGTCCTGTTATTCAGCGAGCTTCCCATGAAAGCCATCATTCTTTCCGGCGGGCGGGGCACCCGACTTCGTCCCATCACTCACACGGGGGCCAAGCAGCTGGTTCCCGTCGCTAACAAACCCATTCTCTGGTACGGCATCGAAAGCATTGTGGCCGCTGGCATCACCGATATCGGTATTATCATTAGTCCCGAAACGGGTGAAGAGATTCGTAAAAAGACCGGCGACGGCAGCCGATTTGGGGCCAACATTACCTACATCGTGCAAGATGAGCCCGCCGGTTTAGCCCATGCCGTCAAGACCGCGCAGCCCTTTCTAGGCGACGCGCCTTTTGTTATGTATCTGGGCGATAACCTAGTCCAGAGTCAGTTAGACCGGTTTATTCACCAGTTCAAAACTCACCAGCTCGATTCGCTGATTTTACTCAAGGCGGTCAAGAATCCCAGCGCCTTTGGTGTGGCCCAGGTAGATGACCAGGGGAGAGTCACTGCGCTGATTGAGAAACCCAAGGTGCCCCAGTCTAATCTAGCCCTTGTGGGCGTTTATCTCTTCTCTCATCAGGTGCATGAGGCGATTCGGCAGATTCGGCCTTCGGCTCGGGGTGAGCTAGAGATTACGGATGCCATTCAAAAGATGATCGATCTGGGCAACCCGGTTGAGTCGTACAAGCTGGAGGGATGGTGGCTCGATACGGGTAAAAAAGACGATCTGCTAGACGCCAATCAGGTTGTGTTGGACGCTTTCCCTGATTCTACCGTCGCGGGCGAGATTGACGAAAAGAGTCAGCTCCAGGGACGTGTTCACGTCGGTCAGGGGTCTAAAATTATCAACTCGATTATTCGCGGGCCGGTGGCGATCGGCGAAGACTGTCGGATCGAAAACTGTTTTGTGGGGCCGTATAGCAGCATTGCCGACCGGACCACGCTGCGTGATATCGAGATCGAGCACAGCGTCATTTTGCAAGATACCACCGTCGAGGGCATTCACCACCGCATCGTCGACAGTCTCATTGGTGAGCGGGCGCACGTACAAGGTCTGCCCCGACGGCCTAAGGCCCACCGGTTTATGATCGGCGACGATAGCAAGATAGAGCTGACGAACAGCAGTCTATAGGCGATGACAACCGACAGTAAGGCGTTTTTTATGAGTGTTTCAGCGTGAGTAGTTTTGTAGCAACCGCTCGACCGTCCCGGACTCTAGTCGTGACGGGTGGGGCCGGGTTCATCGGCTCTAATTTTGTGCACCACTGGTGTCAGCAGTACCCCAGCGATCGCGTGATTGTTCTAGATGCGCTGACCTACGCAGGTAACCAGGCAAATCTAGCGGATTTAGAGGGACGAGCAAACTTTCGGTTTGTCAAGGGGGATATTTGCGATCGCACCCTCATCGACACCCTCCTGGCCGAAGCATCCGTGGATACCATCGCCCACTTTGCTGCCGAGTCCCATGTCGATCGCTCGATTTTAGGCCCTGGGGCCTTTGTGCAAACCAACGTGGTCGGCACCTTCACCCTGCTCGAAGCCTTTCGTCAGCACTGGCTGGCGGCCAACCAGCCCGCATCCTATCGCTTTCTCCACGTGTCCACCGACGAAGTCTATGGCAGCCTGGGGCCAGACGAGCCGGGCTTCTCTGAGACGACCCCCTACCGGCCTAACAGCCCCTATTCGGCCTCAAAGGCGGGCAGCGACCACCTGGCGCGGGCCTACTTTCACACCTACGGGCTGCCGACACTGATTACCAACTGCTCCAACAACTATGGGCCGTACCACTTTCCCGAGAAACTGATCCCGCTGATGTGTATCAACATTCTGCTAGGTAAGCCGTTACCAGTGTATGGCGATGGGCAGAACGTGCGCGACTGGCTGTACGTGGGCGATCACTGCGAGGCACTGGATGCGGTGATCAGCCAAGGCACGCCCGGCGAAACCTACAACATTGGTGGCAACAACGAGGTCAAAAATCTTGACCTCGTGACCCAGCTGTGTGAGCTGATGGACGAGCTGGCCCCAACATTGCCGGTCTCCCCTGCCAAACAGCTGATTTCCTTCGTTACGGACCGCCCAGGCCACGACCGGCGCTATGCGATTGATGCTCGCAAAATCAAAGCAGAGCTGGGCTGGGAGCCCCAGGTATCGGTATCCGAAGGGCTCCGGCGAACGGTGGCGTGGTATCTGGCGCATCCCGACTGGTGGCAACCGCTGCTGTCTCGTTGACCGGGCCGAGCTGCGCTGGCTTGGGCCTTAGACGCTAGGCAGATCGGCTGTCGGGAGCCTTGCCCCCTGAACGAGCGCTAGAGATCGTTCCAGCGCCTCCATACGACTCGAGACCTGATGGGAGGGCGGCAGTTTCTTGAGAACATCCAAACATTGAAGGCGTTGTTCGACCTGGCCACTCGCACCCACTAAGAACACTTCCCGACGCTGTGCGATCGCATCTTTGATCATCGTCTCTAGGGCGAGCACGGCGGTCACGCCCAGGCGCGATACGGTGTCCAGGTCTAATATCAGCACATCGTAGCTGCCCACAATTGACAGCCGCCGCGAAAACGACTTGGCGGCCCCAAAGCTCATCGGCCCGCTGAGGTGAAACATGAGAATGCGGCCCTTGGCGGCACTCAGTAGCCGCTGCTCCTGGGGCGATAGCCAGTCTTCACCATCGCCTCGGGTGACGGCCTTGACCTCTTTTACCTGCAAATCGGTCAAGTTCTTGATGGTCAGCAGGTTCGCGACGAAAACTCCCACGGCCACTGCCACCACCAGGTTGACAAACACCGTCAGCCCCAGCACTAGATACATCACCCCGGCCCCCTTGCTCGAAAGCCGGTGAGCGCGCTTGATAAAGCCCCAGTCGATGATGTCAATGCCCACCTTGAGCAAAATGCCCGCCAGCACCGTACTGGGAATCGGCTCGGTCAGCGGCCCGGCCTTGACTACAATCAGCAGCAGCACCAGCGCATGGATCATGCCCGAAATCGGCGTTTTACCCCCGGCTTTGACGTTTACAACGGTCCGCATGGTGGCCCCGGCTCCTGGCAGACCGCCCAAAATGCCCGAAATCAGGTTGCCGATGCCCTGACCAATCAGCTCCCGGTCCGAGTCATGCTGGGTGCGGGTCATGTTGTCTGCGACCAGGGAGGTCAGCAGCGAATCCAGCGCGCCTAGGGTCGCCAGCATGAGGCTGTAGCCCAGGATCAGCTGCAGGCTGCCCTGGGTCAGGCTCGGCCAGTGCAGGGTTGGCAGTCCCGAAGGAATGTCATTAATACGGGAAATGGCATCGTAGGGGATTAGGGGTTCGGCATCGAAGGGAAACCGCCAGACCGAGATCAGCGTACAGACGACCAGCGCAATCAGGGGGGCCGGTAAGATGCGGTTGAGGCGGGCGGGTGCGCCAAATACAATCACCAAAGTCAGCAGCCCGAGTCCGACGGCAATCGGGTTGATGTCGGTTAAGTAGCCGGGAGTTTGTCGCAGCGCTTCGACTACCTTGGCGGTTTCTGGATGGCCCAGCAGCGGACCCATCTGCAGGACGATGATAATGAACCCGACACCCGACATAAAGCCAGAGATCACCGGGTAGGGCATCAGGGTAATGTACTTGCCTAGCCGCAGAATGCCCATCAAGATTTGAAACACACCCCCCAGCATCACCACCGTGAGCGCCATGGCCAAACCGTTCTGGGGATCGCTAGCCGCCAGTGAAGTGAAAATAGAGGCCATCACCACCGTCATCGGCCCGGTGGGGCCCGAGATTTGGGAGGGCGTGCCGCCGAAGAGGGCCGCCAAGAAACCGACGCAAATCGCCCCGTAGAGACCTGCGATCGCACCGGCCCCCGACGTTACCCCAAAGGCCAGCGCCAGCGGCAGCGCCACGATGGCTGCGGTGATCCCACCAAAGAAATCCCCTCTTAAGTTATTGAGTGTCAGGCCATTAACCCAGGTGCTTGGAAGGCTGACCATAGTATGCGTTTAACCCCAGATGCGTATTGATGCGTGCGTATTGATGCGTGCTAAAGAAAGAAGCCGTCAGACACTCAAGCATAACTTTGACAGCCAAGCATAACTTTGACAGCGTGAGTCGAGGATGAGTTGAGGAAATGTAAAAAGCGATCACGGCTACAACATTGGCCCGAGTCTTTGCCTACCCTGGGCAATAGGCTGTTCGGCACATAATCCCCCAGATACTATGACTCAAGGTTTCTCGGATCGGGCCCAATCTTCTCTTTTTATACTGGGGCTGCTGACGCCGCTGGTTCTGCCTGCGCCATCGGCCCTGGCCGGATCGCTCGTTCTCACGGGTGGGCGTTGGGCGTTTCCCGGCAGCGGCGGTGAGGCTGAGCTCTATGGTATTTCGATCTACGAAGAGATTGTGGATCTCTCAGGTGGATTGGACAGCGCCAAAATTGGGATCATCTCGACTGCCAGCTCCAGACCCGAGCGGTCAGCCGGGTTTTATCTAGAGGATTTTGACATTCTCTACGGAGATGCTGCCGATGTTGAGTGGATCCCCATTACGGTTGATACCTGCGAGGCGTATAAAAACGACAGCACTTCAGATATTGTCAATCAAATCAGAAATCGCAATAGCTTTATTTTTACCGGGGGCGATCAGTCTTTCATCACTGACTGTTTCTTTAATGAAGACCCCATTGCTGAAACCCGCAGCGACACTGCTTTGCTGACGGCGCTACAGGAACAGTTCGATGCCGGTGCCGTGATTGCTGGCACGAGTGCGGGCACGGCAGTGCAGCCCGCCGACCCGATGATTACCAACGGTGAGACCTATGAGGCGCTGCTAGACGGGCCGGTCAGCTTTGTTGGCAGCCCGCCGTTCGACAACACGCTTTATTATAATCCGCTGGGCGGTCTGGGGTTTTTTGACGCTGGGCTGATCGACAGTCACTTTAGTGAGCGCGGGCGGCAGGGACGGCTGATTCGCCTGGCGGCGGAGCTAGGGATAGAAATGACCTATGGCGTCGATGAGAACACGTCGCTGATAGTGACAGAGGACGGTACCTTTGAGGTACTGGGCCAGGGCGGGGTGTTTATTTCCGATCTGGCCATGGCTGAGGTGGATGAGATCAACGGTCTCTGGGCGATCTCGGGTGTAAAAGCCACCTATCTGACCGAGGGCGACCGATTTGACCCGGTCACCAAAACGGCTCTGTTTGGCGAAAAGTCGCTGCTGAGCGGGACAGCAGGGCTGGTTTCCACCACGGACAACATCTTCAGCCGGTATGACGATGAGATCGGCGACTGGACCAATCAACGCGCGTTTACGGAAACTGCGATCGCACTACTCAACAGCCAATCTGTCACCGCCTTTGGTCAAAGTCTTGAATCAAACCCCACTTACGGCGTCACCTTCACCCAAACGCCGATTACCCAGGGCTACGCTGGCATTGACAGTCAGGGACAGCAGACAATCTCGTTTGCCAACCTGCAGATTGACATCAGGCCAGTACCCGAACCTAACAACGTGTTGGGGCTATTCGGGGGGCTGGTGGGGCTGGTGGGCTGGCTAGGTCTGACTGGGCGGACACACCGACAGAAACCGCGTCCATAGCTTCTAACCTCCCTTACCGCCGATAGAAGCTCTATCGTGCCGATAAGAAACGTGAGAATAAACCCGTAAACCAGGGTAGCTAAAGTTACCATCTGGAATACCGTCCGTCGGTATGGTGAAAGGCGGTGAGCCCAACCGTTGCTGAGCCAAAACACTGTTAAGCCCGAATTAAGCCCGAATACTGTCAAATCGCGAGGAGCCTACACAGCCCATGAAACGGAGACGCTTTCTTGCCAACCTATCGCTGTCGGCGCTGCTGACAGTTGGCGTGACCACTGCCTGTGCCGCCCCCGAGGGTGAAGACGCTGCCGCAGACGGCGCTAGCGAAGACAAAGTACTGGTCATGGCGACCTCTGCTGACTATCCGCCCTACGAGTTTTATGAGACGGCAGAGGGGGGTGGTGAGCCCATCGGCTTTGACATTGACATCGCCAAGGCCATTACCGGCAAGCTGGGCTACACCCTCGAAATCGAGGACATGGACTTTAACGGCATCATTCCAGCGGTGCAGTCCGAGCGGGTCGACTTTGCCATGGCAGGCATGACCCCCACCGAAGAACGCAAAGAGAGCGTCGATTTCTCCCAGGTTTACTACGACGCCAAGAACACGATTATTTCGAGCAAGGGCTCTGGCTTTGCCAGCTACGAAGATCTCGAAGGTAAGCGAGTGGGCGTTCAACTGGGCTCCATCCAGGAGGGGGAAGCTAAAGACCAGGCCGAAAACATCAGCATGACGATCGAGCCCCGCAACAAAGTCAGTGAACTGGTGCAGGAGATCAAGGCAGGCCGCCTGGACGCCGCCATTGTCGAAGACACCGTTGCTAAGGGCTACGTCCAGAACAACGACGATCTGCAGTTCGAAACGATTGAGGTGACGGATGTGTCGGGTTCGGCGATCGCCTTTCCTAAAGGGTCCCCGCTGGCTGCAGAGTTCGACCAGGCGTTGACGGAGATGATCGAAAGCGGAGAAATGGAGGCGCTGGTACAGAAATGGTTCGAGGATTATTTCGACCAGTAGTTTGTGCCAGTAGTTTGTGCCAGTAGTTTGTGATTGTGAATATCCTGTTTGACGTGTCGAATGACACCAAGACATTTTTGCTGTCAGCCTGAATTCCCGTAGGGCGGCCTAGCTGCCTTATAACCAAGCGACCGAAACGCTCCACGCTTTATGGTTCTTTGAATGTACTTGAACCCGACCGCTTTGATGGCCGCCCTCGATCTTGATTTTGGGCGGGTGCTGCCCTCAATACCCTTTATTCTCAAGGGGCTGTTAGTCACCCTTCAGTTCACAGCGCTGTCGGCGCTGCTGGGGTTTATCTGGGGGACGATTTTGTCCCTTTTCAAGATTTCGAGCTTCAAACCGCTGTACTGGTTTGGTACGGTCTACACTTCAATTTTTCGAGGGACGCCGCTACTGGTAACGCTGTCGCTGATTTATTTTGCGACCCCCCAGCTGACCGGGCAAGACATTTCAGGCTTTCAGGCGGGTGTCATCACCTTTGCGCTTAACTCAGGGGCCTATGTGTCCGAAGTGATTCGCGCTGGCATCCTGGCGGTTAACAAGGGCCAAACCGAGGCTGCGGCCTCATTGGGCGTACGCTATCGACCGATGATGCTCGATATCATTTTGCCCCAGGCGGTCAAAAATATTTTGCCGGCCCTGGTGAATGAGTCGATTGCGCTGCTAAAAGACTCAACCCTCGTTTCGGTGATTGGTGCCCAAGACCTGCTGCGTCGGGCTCAAATTGTTGCGGCTGAAAAATATGTTTACTTCGAGCCGCTGCTGATTGTAGCGTTGGTTTATTACATTATTGTGATGCTGCTGACTATCGCCGCTACCACCCTAGAGCGTCGCTTGCAAAAGAGTAGCTAGGCCGCGTTCTCCCATGATTAGCCCCATACTCGCCCCTATCTAAGCACCCAACTAGTCCCCCGCCAAACAAACCCTATGGCTGACTCACCCGCCTTCCCCATCACCGCTGCTGGCACCTGCGCTATCGAGGTGCGGCGCTTGGCCAAATCGTTTGGGTCGTTAGAGGTTCTGAAGGATATCTCTACTGATATCGACCGAGGTGAGGTGGTGGCGATGATTGGGCCATCGGGTTCAGGGAAGTCTACCTTTTTGCGGTGTATTAATTTACTCGAAACGCCCACCTCTGGTCAGATTACGATCAACGGTGTCGATATCACCAACAAGAAAACTGACGTGATGGAGATGCGTCAGCACGTGGGCATGGTGTTCCAGCACTTCAACCTGTTTCCGCATATGACGGTGCTGAAGAACATTACCTACGCCCCCACCTGCGTCAAGGGGGTGTCACGGTCTGAGGCCAAAGCGAAGGGGATGGAACTGCTGGGGAAGGTGGGCCTAGCGGAGAAGGCCGATGTGTACCCCTCGAAGCTGTCTGGGGGACAAAAACAGCGAGTTGCGATCGCACGTGCCCTGGCTATGGAGCCCGAAATTATGCTGTTCGATGAGCCCACCTCAGCCCTGGACCCGGAAATGGTCAAAGAAGTGCTGGATGTGATGAAAGACTTGGCCGTCAGCGGCATGACGATGGTAATTGTTACCCACGAAATGGGCTTTGCCCGAGAAGCTGCCAACCGCATCCTGTTTCTAGACCAGGGCTACGTAGTTGAAGATGCGACACCCGAGGTGTTCTTCAGCACGCCCAAGAGCGCCCGAGCCAACCAGTTTTTAGAAAAGGTGCTTTAAGCAGTTTCACTCACGGCATTGTGCCATACACCCGTCCTGGCAGCCATACGGCAGCGACAGACGCCAGCATTCAACGCGTCTACTCAAGCCCCAGCTCACGTACCAGGCCGTCAATTTTAGCTCGGTGGCTCGTCTCCCAATCCGTCAGGGATTGAGCTGCATCCCGGTCGGCTCGCCGCTGAGCAATCTCTCGCACCGTCTCCTGGTGTGTTACGGGCACAACCGCGATACCCTCTTCATCCGCAATGACGATATCGCCAGGACACACCCACACGCCGCCACAGACAACGGGCTGGTTGAGCGTCCCTGGTCCCCGCTTCTTCCCTGGAATGGGCATCGCGCCTCTGGCAAAAACTGGAAACTGATAGGCTCTGACCTCAGCCACATCGCGAATCACACCATCGACGATAAATCCGGCAATTCCTCGCTTTTGGGCGGTTGCACAGACATTCCCGCCTGATACCGCATAATCGCTGTCACCGGCTTTTACCACAATAACTGACCCAGCTGGGGCCCGGTAGATGGCCGCGTGCAGCATCAGGTTGTCGCCCGGCGCACAGCTGACAGGATAGGCTGGTCCTGCAATTCGGGGAATCGTCGACCACATTTCTCGAATGCCCATATCCATGAACTGTTCACGGCCCAGTGCGTCGGCATAGGCCGTCGGTGATAGGCTAGCAAATCGTGAGAAGTCGTCCATAATGGAAGGATTCAAAAACAGCCACTATAGCAGTCGCCAGTCACGTTAGGAAGCGGCTGCGAGCTACGAAGCGCTCTGTGCTTGAGAGACACTGCTACTCGGTGTCGTAAGCAAAATGGCTAAGGCTATGTATCAAGCAAGACAGCATCGCCTACACGAAATAAGTAGCTGAACCAAATAATTTATAGGATGTTCGACTGCTTCTTGGATCCTCCCGAACGAGTAATACTACAAATAATTCTGCTGACCTACTCAGATCACACGAAAACAGCACAGCCGATTGCTCCCTAGGGACTTGCTGGCGGCAATCGCCTCCAAGCCCAATAAGCAAACAACTGTGCCGCTGCTGTCGAGATCGGACAGCGAAACTAGCTAGCAACCTTCTTAGAGCAGCTGTAGGTACCGCCTCTTCCTCGGTACCATTCGCCTGAACGAGCGCCTGCCGATAGGATGTTTGAAACGCGGTTTCGGGCCTTAAGGAACTGGGCCTTGGGCATGTCTTCCGGGAAAATTTCAGACATCACAGCCGCAATTTTGAACGTACTCTTAGGCTGCGATTTGAGAATATTTGCAACAACGTCTGGCAGCGGCGTGCTGCTGAACTCGTCACGAATATAGCGTTGCCACTTGGCGGCCTTACCCCGCTGCGGGGCCTTGCGGGTAGTCGTCGCTTTCTTTGCAGCGGTGGCCTTTGTTGCAGGACTCTTTGTCGCAGTGCTTTTTGCTGCAGGACTCTTTGTCGCAGGACTTTTCTTCCGGGTTGTGGTTGACTTCGCTGCCGTCGCCGTTTCTGTCTTCTTAGGACGACCACGCCGCTTGGATGCGGGCTTCTTCGCGGCGGGTTCAGCGGATTTTACTGGCGCTTCTACTTCTACTTCTACTTCTGTGGTGTCTTCGACATCGGCCACAGCCGTCACTTCAGTAGACTCGCCATCAAACATTGCCATCACGGTCTGCAGACCTTTGATCTTTTCGCGCAGGTCCGCCAGCTGCGCGCTAATAATCGTTTCTTGTTCCGCCAACTGAGCCTCAGCTTCGACTAGCTGAGACAGTACTACTTGTGCCATGGTCCGTTGTCCTTAGATAGATTGTTCAAAAATCCGGCTTGTACATCGAGCAAACTTCTCGACACCTAAATGTGCCTTTAATTTGGAATACCCATAATTTTGAATAGAAGTAACACTCTAGGGCGTGAAGATAACATATTCTGACAGTTTTTTCTCAAAAGAACAGTCTGTTTGATGCATTTCTACACTTGGTTAGACAATCACGACGAGAAAACAAGTACCTTTGTTCTATTTGTGGTTCTGGTAAGTGAGAGATCCTCAGTCTCGATGACCTACGGCGTGAACAGCTATTGTCGCCAGTGTGGATGTTAGGCGAATGTTGCAAGATGCGTTCTAAGCAGCGGGATCGCTGCTTAATAGAAAGTTTCAAACGCATTGAAACTTGCACCTCACTTGACCTGCTGTCCTATGGAGCTTTTGCCTGAATATTGGAAGTCAAGTCAAGTGAGAAACGCTATAAATTCCTCGAATGGGCCCTCGAACGGTGCCCTCAAATGTTGCAGAAGGGTGCTGGTCAGGAAAGACTCGATCGCCGTTCCGCCCAATATGAAATGGCGATCGTCAGTGTTGTGGGATTTCTTTATGGGGATTCTTAGCGGAATTTCTGGGTGGAATTTCTCGCTATCCTCGTCGATGGTGATGATGATGAGGACTGGGCAGGGACGCGCCATGATTGACCTGTGTCGACGCTTATCAGTAAAAAATATCGGCCTGCTAAAAAGTAGAAGCGAGTGTTCCCGGCTCACAGTGCTGGAAAAACAGTTCAGCTGGCGGACGGCTCGTTGCCCTCGCTTCCATCTGCCCCTTCAAAACTGGTATGGGCTATTTGATGACAGTCTAGTTGGATGATGGTCGGGCTGAAAATTCAAACCACCCTACTTTTTCGGGTCGAAAGGAACGCGAGTAAAGTGATGTCCTGTCCTGAATCTAATCTCCCTTGACGTGAGTAGTGTTACGATCGGGCTGGCTATGTCAGAACATGTTCATGAAAGCGAAATGAAAATAGGATTCTGGGGCAGTGGAAACATGGCCCGTGTGCTTGGCGGTGCCTGGGCGTTGGTTGAGCATCAGATTACTTTCGGTTCTCGCAGTCGAGACAAAGCCAGCGAGATTGCGGCAGAAATTGGGCTGGGAACAGCAGTTGGAACCAATGATGAGGTGGCTCAATCCTGTGACGTGATTGTCAGTACTGTGCGGGCAGTTCCGTCTAGCTTTCTATCTACGACTGCGCCTTTGACGGGTAAAATCATCATCGATCTAAACAACCGAGACTTTCCGCGTGAGTATAGGCCGGAAGAGTTTTTAAGCGCGTTGGCAACAGCAACGCAGCAAGACGTGCCCGCTGCCAAGGTCATCAAGGCCCTGAACAATCAGGCCATGGAGGTCTTTAACTGCGATGCTGAGACCCTAAAAGAGGCCGGTGTACAGGGCTTTATTGCCGGAGATGATGAAGCGGCGAAACAGCTTGTCAGTGGTCTCCTTGATGATATTGGTCTGAAAGCAGTTGATTTTGGGCCGTTGTCCAATGCCTGGCTACTGGAACTGCAGGCGGATATTCTCAGAACTTATATGTTTGCGACCGGGAATGCTCTAGTTACACCTGGTTTGATTGCATCTCCTCGCGCTGAACCCAGATTTGGAGCGCGACGTCAGGGCACTTACTAGTCATCTCGCATAACATCGCCACAACGCATGAATTTTACCAACGCTGCTCAAGAACTTTCCTATACGCGCGTCCGAGACTATCTTATTAGCAGCTCGTTCCAAGATCGTCTCCGGATGGATGCCAACCGTCCTCACTTTGATCTCATCCACCTGAGCGAAACCCATATTGAAGTCGATATCCTTCCCTGGGAGCATCACCCTTACCCTGAAAGGGAACTTGCTGTCGTGCGGGCCAGCAGCTGCGTCACCGTTGGTAGCGGGCCTGAGTTAGCGCTGATGCGTTTTTTGCTGGAAACTAACCGAAAGACCCGGTTCGGCTCCTTTCAAACCGATGAAACCGGGGCGATTTTCTTTGCTCATCGCATTCTGGGCGGTGACCATATGGATCTGGTCGAGCTAGAAACCTGTATTCTGGCAGTGGCTGCGATCGCAACCGAATACGAACCCATCATCACCACCCAGTTCGGTGGTCAGCGTGCCCGAGGCGACCGCCTCGCCAACCTTACTTAGGCCCCTTGCCGTCCCCAACATGGAAAACACCGCTCAGTACGACTGGATCCTCCTCGTTCTCGCCGGGAGCATTCTTGCCGGCGGCTTCTGGATGCTCTTTAGCAACCTGATCGGCGTCAACAAAAAGATGAAATAGCATTGCGGAGAATGAACTTTCCCAAACCCCAGCGATCCCCGCATTCGCGTTCGCAGTAATGTAGATAGTATAAGCAGCTGGAATCAGCTCGCCTCGGCACCTGTAGCCTATCGCTTCTGTTCACGTTCTCGAATCGTTTTTGTTTAACCCCAGCGGTATGACGTGCGATCGTGCCTTCGCGTCGCCCCTGCCGAATTGCTTGACTCAAGCTGTTTCAACGCGGGTCCTAACCGGACCGAACCTAAAGTCTTGAAACAAAAAAGGGGAATATCATGACCCGTAAAGTGCCCGGCGGCTCACGAAATGTTGCGATCGTGGGTCCGTACTCCAGTGGTAAAACAACCCTGCTCGAAAGCCTGCTTCACATTACCGGCGTTACCACCCGTAAAGGCAGCATTACTGAAGGTAACACCATCGGCGATAGCGCCCCTGAAGCCCGCGCCCGCCAAATGACCGTAGAGATTAACGCCGCCAGCGCTGAGTATGGCGGCGTTAATTTTACGTTTCTCGACTGCCCCGGCTCGATCGAGCTATTGCAAGAAACCCTCAACGCCCTGGTCGGTGTCGATGCCGCCATCGTGGTTTGTGAACCCGATCCTAGTCGGGTATTGACCGTTGCGCCCCTGCTCCAATTCCTCGACCAGTGGGAAATCCCCCACGTGGTCTGGCTCAACAAAATGGACCGGGCCAACGCCAACTATTTAGAAGTCCTTGAAGCGCTCAAGACCGTTTCTAGCCGTCCCTTGGTCCCCCATCAATACCCCATTGGCGCTGGCGAACATCTGGTTGGCTTTATCGATCTGGTCAGCGAGCAGGCCTATCATTACCATCCTGGCGCGCCCGCCGATCCGATGCCGTTTCCTGGCGAGCTCGAAGCCGTCGAAAAGGCTGCCCGTACGGAAATGCTCGAAACCCTGGCCGACTTTGACGACCATCTGCTTGAAGAACTGCTGGAAGACATCAGTCCCACCCAAGAAGAAATCGTTAAAGACTTGAAGATGGAACTGGGAGCTGATCTGATCGTTCCCGTATTCATCGGTGTCGCCAGCCAAGATTACGGCGTGCGCCCCCTGCTAGAGGCCCTGGTAAGGGAGGCACCGGAACCTTCGGTCACTGCTGAAAACCGAGGGATTGAAGCTGCCGATGCGCCCTTGGCCCAAGTGCTGAAGACGTTCTATACGCCCCAGGGTGGTAAGCTATCTCTGGTCCGGCTCTGGCGCGGTACCCTACATGACGGTGGCAGTCTGGGTGGCGAGCGCATGGGCGGTATGTACCGGCTGTTAGGTCAGCAACAGCAGTCACTGACTAAGGTAGAGGCCGGCTCGGTGGTTGCGATCGCACGTCTCGAATCGGCCCACACCGGTGATACCCTCACCCCCGAGCCCGACGAACTCGGCATGGACGCCCTGCCCGCAGCTGACGCCCTTCCTGCCGTGTACGCCCTCGCCATCACCGCTGAAAAGCGCAGCGATGAGGTCAAACTCAGCAGCGCCCTCAGCAAGCTGATCGAAGAAGATCCGGCCCTCCATTGGGAGCAGCATGGTGACACCCATGAAGTGATTCTTTGGGGCCAGGGCGACGTGCATATTCAGATTTCACTGGATCGACTGCGGCGTAAGTACAACCTGCCCATGTCTACCCACCTGCCTCAGGTGCCCTATAAAGAAACGATTCGCAAAGCGGCTAGCGCCGTGCGCGGTCGCTACAAGCACCAAACCGGTGGCCACGGCCAGTTCGGTGATGTCTATTTAGACATTCAACCCCTGCCTCGAGGGACCGGCTTCAATTTCCAACAGTCCATCGTCGGTGGCGTGGTGCCCCGGCAGTACATTCCCAGTGTTGAGAACGGTGTCAAGGAAACCTTGGACCACGGTCCCCTCGGCTTCCCGGTGGTCGATGTCTCAGTCACCCTGACCAACGGCTCGTACCACAACGTCGACAGCTCTGACCAGGCCTTCAAGCAGGCTGCCCGCATCGCCATGCAGTCCGGCCTGCCCCAGTGTGAACCGGCCCTGCTTGAACCCATCGCCCAGCTAGAGATCTCTATCCCCAACGGATTCACGTCTAACGTGCTCAAGCTGGTCAGTGGTCGTCGCGGTCAGATTCTGGGCTACCAGTCTAAGACCAGCTGGCCCGGTTGGGACGAAGTCTCCGCTCAGCTGCCGGTCTCCGAAATGCAGACGCTAATCTTGGAGCTGCGCTCCCTGAGCATGGGCGTCGGCTTCTTCCGCTGGCAGTACGACCACCTGAGCCAGGTACCCGAGAAGGTAAAGGCGCAGGTGTTGGCTAAGACGGCAGCAGAATAATCGTCTGTCAGGGCAGGCAAAATGCCTGCCCTGTCCCTCTCGCCATTTCAAAATTTCAAACGAGGTATCGCAAACTTCCACTCAGCATCCGTACCCCAATAAATACCAGCAGCAGCGCAAAGATTCGTCTTAGTCGCTCTGCGGGTATTCGGTGGGATAGCAGGGTGCCAATGGGGGCGCCCAGCATCGTGAATGGAGCGACCAGTGCGATCGCAGGCCAATACAGATATCCCGTAGACCACTCAATCTGTGGATAGGTGGGTGAAAACAGAGTAAAGGCTAGCGTTCCGACCACCGCAATCGGGAACGTAAACGCCGCCGAAGTGCCGCTCGCTGCCTTCATCGGCAGACCGCAATAGAGCAAAAACGGTACGCTGATCGCGCCGCCGCCAATGCCCAAAATGCCCGACTTGAACCCAATCAGGCTACCTATCAGCGTGGTAGTTGAATGCCTGGGTGTCTCGGTTCCACCGAAGCTAGGCAACCAGGCGAGCAAAATCTTGACCGCCACCACCATCAAGAACAGCCCAAAAACAATCTCAAGCCAGTGGGTATTCAGACGGTTAGAAAGCGAATTTCCCAGAATGACGCCCACCCCAATGGCCGGAACAACCTGCTTAAATAGGCTCCACTGTACATCACCCTTGGCATGGTGTGACCAGGTTGACGCCGTTGAGGTAAACAGCATGATGCACATGGCCGTTCCCGCAGCCATGTGCATCAAACTCTCTTCAGGTAGCCCCATCACTGAAAATAGATAAAACAGCCCCGGTACGATCACCATACCGCCGCCGATGCCTAACATCCCTGCCAGTGTTCCAGCCGTGATGCCCAGAACCCCAAACAGTGCAATGTCCGAAAAATCTAGCATTTTCCGTCAGTCAGTTCCTCGTTCTATAGAGTGGCTCATCCTATAGATAGGATAGAGGAATTTAGTTCCTCTTAGATGGCCCAATCGATATCTTCGATACGTAGACCGTCTGTAATATGTAGCGTCTGTAGCCCAACCGCTTCCGCCCCAACGATGTTGTGCGCCGTATCTTCGACAAACAGCGTGCGGGCAGGGTCAAGCCCCTGTTCGTCAATCACGCGCTGATAGATACTGGCATTGGGTTTGCGATCGCACATTTGATGTGAGTAGTAGGCCCGCTCAAACTGGTTGTCTAGCGTGCCTAACGCCCTCCCAAATGTTTCCTCAAACAGTTCGTAGCACCGCGCTAGATGCAGTTCATTATTGTTAGAAAGCAGATAGACCGGCAGACGTTGGCGGAGCTGTCGAATGAGTGCAACTCGCTCTGGTGGAAAACTCAGAATCAGTGCATTCCAAGCGGCATCAATGGCGTCATCTGGGGCGTCGAAGTTGAGCTGAGACTTTAGCTGTTTACGAAACTCGGCTGTACTAATAGTCCCTGTTTCGTAGCCGGTGAATAATGGGGTCTGCTTTTGTTGTGTGTATACCTGACCCGCATCGAACCCTATCAGCAGGCTCAGTTGCTCTATCGTCCGGCTGTAGTCTAGCTCTACAATGACGCCTCCCAAATCGAATAGGAGTGCATCTAGATCATCAATAGCAATATCTACCATTCGAGTTCGCGTCTGTGTGCTCTTCGCCCAGTCTAAAATGCCCCAACAGCGTCGAAGCAATGACGCAACGTTTTAGTCCAGTGTTGCGATCGCTCGTAAAAGTCAGGGTCGCCAATGAAGAATCCAGATTTCCCTTGAAGTCAAATCGAATGTAGTAATAGCCTGTCCCCGCCAAAGTCGTATCTGAGGTGTCGATCGATACTGAATCGTATCGTAACGGCGTCCAGTTGCTGGGGGCTGCACTACTTGGGTGAACGGCCCACTCAAGATAGCCGTCGCCGCCTTCACGAATACTGTACTGCCATTCCGCGTTGGTCTGCCTAGCCCGGTTCTGGGCTTGGCGAATACCCTCCACCGCGTTGTCACGAACTGCAGAAACCCGCTGCCTCTCCAGGAACCCTAGCCATCCGGGTGCGGTAATGGCCATCAAAATTCCCAGCATAATGACAATCACTAATAGCTCCAACAGGGTATACCCGCTATCGGACAACCGCCGCCGCACCAAAAGCCGCAACACCTGATTCATAGGGCACCCCAGTCAAAATCCCAGTACTCAAAGCTCAATTTCACTCTGACTAGGTCAAGGTAGCAAAAATATGTTGATAGTTAAGTGATATAGCTTGCTATAGAAATCTTTGAATAGAAGAAATTAAAGGAACGGGAGAACGTCACAGATGAATCCTGTCGGCGAAATTACCAACCTGCTGCTGGGTCACAGTCAGCGCCCTCTGCCTGAGCGATGCCCCCTAACAGGGTGGTAATCACTACGCACCGGGTTTCGCTGCTATTTGCCCGGTCAATATTAAAAACAAAGGGCGCTTCATCGACGGATCCTTTGTAATCGTAAGTGATCGTGGTCGAAGCTCCGTCGGCATCTTCTGCGGTCAACGTAATGTTTCCGTATCCCGGACTCTGCTCTCCCAAGACGACCTCCAGTCCACTCAGGGAAACTTGCGGTGGGCTGTTAGAAGAAATCGTCACAGTCCGATTTTCGTTATTCTGCTGGGCATCGGACTGAGCCTGCTCTAGTACCTGAATTAAGTCGTTACGCACACGATTGGCCCTTTGCCGATTCGTGTAGGCATACCAACTCGGTGCAGCAATTGCGGCCAAAATGCCGACCATGAGAGTAATTACGAGCAGTTCTATCAAGGTAAAGCCTGATGCCGACCGGGTTTTTCTCAAAATATGCATGTCTGCTTCACCTAACTTAAATCCAATGGGTCAAATCTCACCGGCTAGCGCTAGCCATCGCTCGTTCACAATCAGCCGCGCTAAACTCCCCTCTAGCCATCCTTGTTGATAATGCCCCGGACTCTGACCAGGGTCTGTAGAACAGGCAGTCGGCTACCGTCACTCGCTGGACTGAGACCAATCGTCGCACCATTGGCCCCAGCCGCGTTGCCTCGCATGAATAGATAGACATCCTGCCCGGTTCGAAAGCTACCTGCGCTATCGACATTACGAATACAGGCAAAGAAGCTCGCTTCGTCCTGCTCTGCATCAGCCGGCGATAGAACGTACTCGTCAGCCCCTACAGCACCAGAAACAGCCGAGTTGGCATTGTTAATTAGCGTTTGGCAGTTGTAGCTGTTGAGCGAATCCAGGCTAACTGCATCGATATAATCAACCAAGACTGCGTCAGTTCCATCGTCTACGTCCGCATCGGGTGCCCAGTCTTCAAAGTTAGTCGCCCCATCATCGCTACTAATCGGGTCGACATAGCCGTCATTTTCTGTGAATGTGCTGATATCAGCATACTGTTCCAGCTCATAGCGGCGGATGTGTGACTGCCCAGAATAGACGCCGCTTTGGGGTTGTTGATAATAGACCACCAGCGTGTAAGTGGCCCGACGGGTCTTCAATAACGAGCAGAGTTCCTCATCAGCGCTCGTCGAGCAGACCCCAGGCAAGGTCTCTTCAATCGGATCGGGCCGCCAAAAGGCCAAAACCGGCTCCCCATTATTTGCGGCCAAATCGTCGTATAGATCCTTCAACACCGGGTTATTCGTCACAGTGTCGGGTGTTGAGTAAACGTACACCGCCTCTTTTAGATCGTCGGCAATGTAATCCATAGCTCGCTGCGTATCGCGCTGAACTCGCTCCAGAGAAAGTTCGCGTCGGTCTATTCGTAATAGCTCTACGACAAGATACAGTAGCGTCGATAGAACAAGGCCCGCAATGAGCATCGAAACCAAAACCTCAATCAATGTAAAACCTTTTGCATGTCGGGTCTTACGCTGAAGAAGCCATCGCTGGAGCCAGAATTTAGAGTTAGAAACAGGCATGGCCTTTAGAGATTGAGCAACGAGAGCGGTCTTGAATATTGGGTATTAAAAGAGCGTTTGGTGAAAGCCCCGAACGAAATCTAACATTTGGCGGGTGTGGAGGCCGTCAGCCCAGCAGCACTCTGGGTATAGTAGTAGTCACACAGCGAATTGTTATTGTCGCTTCTCGCTAAGCTGGTATAAACGACTGCGATCGGACGCGTCCCTGTCTGCCCCTCACCGCGCGCTATCCTCAGAGCGGCCTGTGTTGTTTCTAGTGAGGTGCTGTTGTTAGTAATTGCATCTGCGCGATAGACCCGCACTCCCAGGTCAAAGGAAATGGGCGTTGTCCCAGAGGTACTGCCCACCGTGCGGAAAAGCTGGACCCCAAAATCAGCCGTGCCATCTCCATCCACATCAACTGCCTTAGCGTTGTCATAGGTAGAGGAATAAAGCGGATTGGCCACACCCAAAGCGTCTAGCGTGTCTGGCGCTGGTACCTCAGCTTCAAACTCTGAAGCGTCTAACACGGTGGCGGCAGTCACAGGAAGGTTCAGCGTGTCTCCCCCCCGTTCCAACACTGACTTGATGTTATCAATCTCCGCCTGGGCCACCTGGAATGCTTGTTCAGCGCGCTGGTTTTGAACGCGAGTGGCCACAGCCAGGACCACAACCGGTGTAACCGTTGCCAGCGTGGCTGTGATCACCACAATCGCGACCAGGGATTCGATCAGCGTCAGCCCCTTGTTATTAGATGCTACGACCTTACGTTGAATTCCCTTATGACACCGTTTCATAGTCTCTATTCGCATGTGGACTGGTTGGTAGTTTTCCGCAAACGTTGTCTTACCCTAGTTGCACGTTACCGTGCCGTCTTGACCCTGCAGCGCTGCGCAAAGTTGCTCAATGTAGGGGTCATCAGCCGAGAGTTGGCGATAAAACTCACTTCTCGGTCGGCCAGAGGTGGTAAATCGACTGGCAATTGGGGCAGCCGGGTTGTACTGGAAGGCAACGTCGTAGCCCCAAACTCGAGTGGGCGGCTTGTAGTAGTAAATGAATTCGTTGCCTGCATTGGGTGTCGAAGCCGTAGATGGTTCCCAAGCATCCTGGTCATAGGGCGCGGTGGAGTGAGTACTGAAGTTGAGCTGGAAAAAGCCCCCTGAAATAATTAGGTTTTGATTGGTCCAGTACTCCAGCAGTCGTGGGAAGTTGTGCAGTCCGCCGTAGCTTTGCGCTGCCTGCATCGGCACGATACCCGCAATCAGTAGGGCATTGACCCGTGTTTCTGCTGCTGTAATTTCATTACTGGTCCGATCGCCATCCAAGTCGCTTGGGTCAAAGAAGCTGATGTATTGACGACCTGAGTTCCTGGGGAAAGCGCTATAGGGACCGCTGCCACTTTCATCTGATTTGTAGACGATGCCGTTTCGGTCAAACAAGATTGGCAAGGTGTCATCAGTATCGGCCTCATTGGCTTTCTGGTCCTCCCGTTGCCAGCGATTAGGATTGGCGACAAAACCGACACTATTAGCGTCGTTTATGTTCAGGCGATTCCAGTTCAGGTAGGAAGAAAGGGTACTGGCACCAGCGGTACCATCTGTTCCAAGCAGATAAGCATCTTCTATCCAACCATCGCGGAAGTTGCCAGAGAGAATCGTAATCGCATCTGCAAAAATTTCTGCAGGTCGCCACTGATCAAACTCGGGGTCGGCAAACTTGTCGTCCAGATTCGCCGCATCGCGATCGTAGAACATCGTCTTGGCCGTTGCTTCCGTTGGCTCTGAGGCGAAAGCAGTCCCTAGTTGATCGGGTGCTTCGTACTCCTCCAGAATGGCACCGAGGGTGTCTTGGTGGAGGTTGAAATCCCCCATGACGTATGCCGGGTTATCGGTCACAAAGGTTAGGCCAGACGATGAGGTGACGGCATTAGCTCCCATGGGACGATTAAAGTCCTCGCCGTTAAAGAGACGGAAGCCGTAGGGACGCCGATCCGGATCGGCAAACATGTCCACTGGCTTCGGACTGATCAGGTTCTCGTCATTGAGCGGCGGGTCGCTAGTCCCGACCTGGTTCGACTGTGTGGGCACCACATCCATAATGCAGTTGGCAATGCCTTTCAGGTTGTCAAAGACCTCGCACTCGGCCCAAGCAGTTGCTGCATCAGAAACCAATCGAGGCCGCACGATTTCATCCTCGCGTACGGCGTCTTCTCGGAAGGCATAGAAGATGGCATCTTCCTCTGGAATCCAGGCAACGTTTGTACTGCCATCAACAAAGAAGGTTTTTGAATCTCCTGTGTCAATAGTCGTGAGTTTCTCAACGTCCAGGTCAAGCACCCGCACACTCAGGAGCTCCCGGCCATCCATCATGGCCTTATCTAGGAAGGTCAGCTCGTAGGCAGTCCCGTCGGCAAGGATGTTGTTACCGGTTAGGGCTGCTCTATCGCCACCGCTGATATCTGTGCCAGCAGCGTAGGGCTGCTTAAAGTTAGTGATCGCAGCTGCAGGCGCTAGTGCAATAGTGCTCGGATCAACCGCTTTGTATAGGTCAGCCGCTGAGTTGACTCCACCCGTCAGCATCGTACCGGTAAAGGTGGCAATGTACTTCGAGGCAGCACCGCCCTCAGAAAGGTACTCTTCTGTCCCTACCGGCTGTACTTCTGCTCCGTTGCCGAGCTGGTCGTGGTCAGCCGTTGGGAAAAGATAGAAGAGTGATGGATAGGCCGGTAACTGCGCAGACGAGCAAAATGCATCAACCAGTGCATCCTGGTTAGCAGCCGTGGTTGTACCGGTTCCAGGAAAGTCGGTAGTGGTACAAATATCAGCCGATGCCGCGGTGTTGCCGCTGTTAAAACCGGCTGTTCTGTCTCTAACCACCTGGCGATAGAGCGCTAGCACCCTAGCCTTATCCATATCGGCAAAGGAGGCACCTTCGAGCGCTTCGAGCCAAGTGCGGGCCTGGTCTCCATCAGCGACGCTAAGGGCGATCAACTCAGAGCCCAAGCTATTCAGCAAAGTGTCGTCTTGCACCAGCTGGTCGTATTCGGCCTTCAGGCTGTCCAGGTTGTAGGCCAGCATGCCCATGGTGCAGGCGGCTGAGTGCAGCGTTGATTTGTCCGCCAGGCTCAGGTCAGCGTAGCTGGTACCCGTACTAAAGATGCGACGGAGTAATGAGTGGTCGCCCCACATCGCCATGTAAGGATAGGGATGAACAAAGTCAGTTGACGCACCCACTACGCCCTGCACAGGGGGGAAAGAGGGGGCCCCACCCGCAGGATCGCCCGCGAAGTAGGCCAGGTTCCGGAGCGCATCTCCTAGGGCCTGACCGGCTGCATAATCGCTAGCCGCATAGGTAAAGTCAAATTCCCAACCGTTAGTGCCGACCCCATTCAAAAAGTCGATTTGCCAATCGGTGGTCTCAGCATATTTGCTGAAGGTGCGGCTGTTGATCAGGGTTTCTTGAGTACCCGGATGAGCGGTCGTCGCCATACAGATGTACGGGGTGTCACTCCCTTGCGTGTAATGGTAGGCCACCATGCCCTGAACAGCGGCCAGATTATCTCGCAGAGACTTCATCTGGCGGTTTTCTGCGGGTCCCTTATAGGTGTCATTGCTGTTGCTTTCGATAGAGCCATCACTCTCGATTCCGTCGACTGTTGGCGTCAGCGTAGTCGGGTTTTCTGGCGGATACAGTGGGTCCTCGCCTGAGGTCCAACCATAGGCGTTGCCCAGCTCCAAACGCTGACCCACAATCACTCGCAGGCCCGAACCGGCGGCGCGTCGTTCCCAGTAGCCGTCTAACCCGTAGTTACCGGTTGCGGCATCGTCAGTCGTTAGTGCTGTGTTGTTGTTGATAACATCCCCGATTTTGTTGGGGGTGCCTAGTGTTACACCCTGTGCAACCTTCAAGCTGTTGTCATCGTTGTAGACCGGCTTGGGGCCATAGCGGTTGTCCGCACGGTATCCGTCATCCAGGAAAGGACGTTCGGCGTCTGAGAGATTCTTTACCCTCAGGTCAGTGTTACCTGTCCAATTACGGTCATCGCCGATGGGGTCAATGGGGTTCCATGTTGACTGGTCAAAATTCTCTGTTTCGTCTCTGGTAAAGATCGCCACCGGGTCAACCGCAATGTCCATGAAGTCTTGACTGGAGTCATCTTCGTTCACGGAGTCTTCATCTTCATCGATATCTGCGTTATAGGGCACATTCAAGCCATCGACGATGTGCAGCAGCGATGAGCTAGCGCCGTACCTGTCTTGTTTTGATTCCCCAGCCACATACTGTCCTTGAAACCCATCCGGCGAACCGTCGCTGTTGGCATCCTCAGTGGAGCCCGTGATCGTAATCTCGGAAGCGTCTTCGTCATAGATACAGGAACTCGGCGCACTGACCGCATAGCCTTTGAAGTTATTGCTCACCATGATGTTGGATTCGGAGTGCATTGCTCCATTCCACCGGAACGGCTGTCCAGGGAAAATTTCCATATCGTAGCGGAACCATGCCCCGTATTTGTTGCCTTTGGGCGCACTGCGTACCTGCTGGTATTCAGCAGCGCTAACGGTCCGGTTTGGGCCACCTGAGCCTGTAATTGCCAGGATGTCGACCTGAATATTCTTTTGTAGATCGGAACCTGCGTCTTGCCAGCCCTCACCGGACAGTCTCGAGACGGGACAGCCGTCTTTGGTTTCTAAAGTGTTGATGGGGCCGTTGCGGGTAACGAGGGCGTTTGCCTTTGCTGAGGCATCGTTGTCTGAGAGTGTGACTGAACCGTTTTCATGGGGGATAACGATGGAGTAAACGACGGTGGTTCCTTGGTTGTCGAAGCTCCAGGCGGCGTCCACTGAGGAATCACTGTTGATATCAAGCTGAGTTTCGTCTGCCAGCGTATAGGGATCGAGGTTGCTGCCAGCGCCAGCATTTGCCAATATCGTATTTTGCAAGTCATCACTGGAAGGCGGACGCTTGTTTGAAATGGCCTCTTCTTGGGTGAAAAGGTACTCAATTTTTGCCTTGGCCCGATCGATGGCCGGTTCCGCAAAGCTGTCTACCGTTTGCTGGCTACGGTAAGCAATCGTTTGATTCACTCGTGTAAAAGAGCGATAGCTGAGCGCGCCCACTGTCAGCGAGACCATCAGCAGCAGAAGTACGGTCGTCGGTAAGACAAAACCAGCCTGCCCAGTGCGAGCGGAACGATTTGCCCAAAACCAGAATCGTAATAGCCAGCCAGCGAGGCGATTGGGCATGCGGCGGCACCGCTGCCAAAAGGACTGCTTGAAATGGTTCATACTCTTAGACGCTTTCGAATTACGCATCGTTGATCTGGAACTCGGCTAGATGGACCTCGAACAAGAAAAGCTGAAATGAGCCCCTTAGTAGAATACCCGAAGCCCAAAAATCAGGCCTCAGGCACACTGCTCAAAATGAATTGGATGGAGCGACAATTGTTAACTGAATGCCTTGGCAACGGGCGAACAGTGAGTCAGCCTCTTCATAGACGGAACCGTATGTCAGCCATTATAGGCTCTGACATATTCTGTAGATGTGCGCTACATGTGCGACTCGTGCATGTATACAAAAGGGTATACATGCTTCTATGGGCAGGTTACCCATCCGTTGTAGCAAAATCGTCAGTTCGTCGTCAAAACAATCCGTACAAATCAGGAAGGTTTTATATGGTGTTTGCTACTTCGACTGGGACACGTTTGTTTAAGGTGTTGAGCATTCCTTCTATGAAAAGTCCCCATGCGCTTGAACCGATGTGCATCTAATAGTTTCGACCCTAAAGTTATAAAGGCCTACAAATTGAAAAGCTCCCCGAAGTGCATCGGCGAGCTTTACGGAAGATTCACAGTTTTTGCTACCTGTCTTTTCGGGGGGCTATTCTGCCTGTCTACTTTTCAATCTGATATATAGAGATCGGTTCGTATGTAGAGACTGATTTGCCGCTAATTTGAGCAATGCTTAGTAACGGCTCAGATCGATGCCAGCACCTCGTGCCATTGCCTCAATACCCTTTTTCTCTAAGGTTTTGATAGCTTTGGTCGATAGGCGTAGCCTAACCCAGCGCTTGCCGGTAGGCCACCAAACGCGCTTGTCCTGCAAGTTGGCTTCTTGTAGGCGCTTAGTACGACGATGGGAATGGGATACCGAGTAGGCATTGTTGGCTTTTTTTCCGGTTAGGTCGCACTTGCGGCTCATTAGGTCTCTCCAGATTTTCACAGGGTCAATCTGCACAAACAGGTTGCGCAACCCAAGGTTTAAGATTCTACCGCTTTGCGTCTAGGTTTGCCAATACCCAATCTAGAGCAGTTGGGTATTCCAATCGTTCCAGCCGCAAGCCCCGAATCCTGGGACAGAGTATTCGGGGGCCTGGGACGCCGGATTACTGGCTGGTCAATTGCGTCAATAATCCATTGGACCGCTCAACGAAGGATTTCATGCCGTCAGCGTCGAATCCTTTTTGGGCCATCAGCGCTAGATCGTATACGTGCTGGCAAACCATTTGCGCGAGCCCCCCGGCAGGAGAGGCGCTACCGTCAGCTTGCAGAATGGTACTTTGCCCTAAACCGACCAGGTTCTGAATCAGGGGATGGGCTGTGTTGACTAGCAAGGTGTGCTCTTCGGGAAACTGCATGGTCTGCTGCTGCATCATGGCCATCATCTCTTGCATGCGCCGAGTGGCTTCGGGTAGCAGCACCATCGCGGGCGGAGCTGTTTGCGCATCGCCAACCTTGAGGGCCTCTGTACGAATCGTCAGCTTTGGCTGATTCAGCGCTTGCTCAAATAGGGCCTTAATCTGCTCACTGCGGGTTTTGTTGGTGTTCGGGTCGACGATCTCGCTAGCCTGGTCTGAATCGATTAGGGTCTGATCGAGATCGGCGTCTACCCTGGAAAACTTTACGTCGGAATACTCCTGTTCTAAGAAGGGAACGAAGTGGGTGTCAATGAAGGAATCCATGTATAACACCTCAAGCCCCTGACGCTGGTGCAGGTCAATGTAGGTTGCCTGAGCGACCTCATCGGTTGCATAGAAAACACGGTTTTCGTGCTTTTCTTTGTTGCGCTCCAGGTATTCCTTGATGGTGGTAAAGGTCTTCCCATCAGCGCTATGGACATCCTTTGCTTCATCGACTGATTGCCAGACATCGCTATCGTCTTCTGACTGCACCTCAACCTTGGGCTGATCAGTGACCGCGCTATCTAGCTGAGCTGTCGTGCGAAAAATCAGAATGTCTTCAACCTGCTTTTTGAATTTGTCGTCGTTCAGAGACCCAAATTTGACGAACGTACCCAGGTCTTGCCAGCTACGAATATAGGCAGCGCGATCGCTACGATATAGCTCCTTGAGCCGATCGCCTACTTTCTTGGCAATGTAGTCGGCAATGCGGCGAACAGTGCGATCATTCTGCAAAAAACTACGGGAGACGTTGAGCGGAATGTCGCTACTGTCAACCACGCCCCTGAGCGGTAGCAGGAACTGTGGAATGATTTCTTCGCAGTTGTCGCTAACGAAAACCTGATTGCAAAAGAGCTTGATTTGCCCTTTAGTAACGTCTACGTCAGGGCGCAGTTTAGGAAAATACAGAATGCCGTTGACTACGAAGGGGTAGTCCGTGTTGAGATGGACCCAGAGCAGCGGTTCTTCTTGATAGGGATAAAGGTAGCGATAGAGCTCCAGGTAGTCCTCATCGCTTAGGCTACTGGGCGATTTCTTCCAGGGTGCTTCCTGTTTATTAATGACTTCGCCATCTAGCTCGATGGGCACCGGCATGAAGTCGCAGTAAGTCTTCACCAACTGCTGAATTCGAGCCGATTCGAGATACTCCAGCTCATCTTCCATCAGATGGAGCGTCACAGTGGTACCGTGTTCGCTGCGCTCAGAATCGGATAGCTCAAAGCTAGTAGTGCCGTCGCAGGACCAATGAACCGCTGCGGCCTCAGGTTGGTAGGACCGGGTATCGATGTCTACCCGATCGGACACCATAAAGGAGGAGTAAAAGCCGAGGCCAAAGTGGCCGATAATCTGCTGGTCGCTACTGTCTTTGTACTTGGAGACAAATTCTTCGGCACTAGAGAACGCAACCTGGTTGATGTATTGCTTCACCTCTTCAGCCGTCATGCCAATACCGGTGTCGGTAATGCTGAGGGTTTTAGCGTCTTTGTCAATCGTGAGCCGGATCTTGGGCTCACCTGGCTCACCCGAGAACTCACCGGAGCGGGAGACCATACTGAGCTTGTTGATGGCATCAACACCGTTGGAAATGAGCTCCCTGAGAAAAATTTCGTGGTCTGAATAGAGCCACTTCTTAATGATTGGAAAAATATTTTCCGTATGGATGCTGATGTTGCCTTTTTCCTGAATGGTAACCATCGCGACGCTCAGTGGAAGTACAGTGGGTGAATGGAAATTATAGCCTCGGCCACTTTGCTGAGGACACCGAGTAGCAGTGTCCCTAAAGCCCAGATCGCTCCGTAGCTCAGATCGCTCCGTGGCTCGCAGTCGCTTCCTAACGGGACTGGCGACTGCACATAGCTTCTGCCATTTTGCTCAGGACACGAGTAACGTTGCCTTGTCAGCAATCAGGCCGCTGCTGTGACTTAATCGTCCACTTCATATTTCAGCGAGTCGCTGAGGCTGAGGCAATAGGCAAAATCACCCTGAGAGAGTTCGGTTTACCCCACATTACACCTGTGCTGTGTTGCTTTGGTTTAGTTGCGTTGGCTGCTATGGCTTTTGTTATGGGACTTAGGATATTCCTGGTGTCGCAGCCTCTGATACGGCCACCCAGTGACGTGCAGTCGTGCTGCGCTTCGATTGCTAGCAGGCACACCATTAAGCGTTGGCAGACTCTTGCAGGGAATAGGCGCTACTGGGTCAGGCCTGTCAGGAGTGGCTGAATTTTACTGCCGGCAGCTTCCCAGCTGAGGCGGGTTTGGTATTCATCAAAGGCAGAATTGGCCAACGCCTGATAACGCTCGTAGCTGCTTAGATAGCTAGCGATAAACTGACTGTAATCGTCGGGGCAAGCGTCCAGTGGGAAGGTTTTTCCATTGCGGTCGTCTTGAATCACCGTAGGAATGCCCCCCACCTGGGAGGCCAGGCAGGGGACACCCAACGCATTGGCCTCACTGAGAACAATGCCAAACGTATCGGCGCGGGTGGGCAGCATCAGGAAATGGGCAGAAGACATCAAGTCTTCTAACTGACGACGACCAATTGCCGTTGATTGGTCGATAAAGCCTTTGACCTGTACAAAGTCGGGGAGTGGTCTGTCGCTCTGCGGCTGGCAGCCAACAACGATGAGTTCAGTCTCGATGCCCATCTGATTGAGTGACTGGGCGACTTTGAGGGCAACATCTCCGCCTTTTCGGGACCACTCAACCCCGACAAAAATAAGACGGCAGGGTGAGGGCGCTCTCAGTGCAATACGCTGTCTCACTTCATCCGCCGAATAGCTGCTGGCACGGTTGGAGCCTCGGGGCACAATTGCGGTTTTATCTCGCGGGATGCCATAGAGGTCGATCGCTGACTGGACAGCCCATTCTGATGTCAGAATGACCAGATCACAGCTATGAACCGCAGCTTTTTCGAACCGGAACAGGCCGCGTCGAGTTTCGTTAGATAGGTTGCTCAGGTAGGGATAAAAATCTACCAGACTCCCCAGCAGTGCATCCGTCCAGAGCACCATTGGCCGATCGATTTTGACGTGCGCAATGGGGATAGCATTCTCAGGACAAAGAACGAGGTCCGCTCCTGTGTTGCTGACCCGTTGCGATATTTGACGAGCGTAGTGTTTGAGGACGGCGGGTTCTGCCCAGCTGTAGTAGTCTTTGTTGCGTATGTGATGGTAAAACAGCCACTTTAAGCGAGTTCGGGGGCTCCGCCTGCGTTCTAGGCCGCCAACATAGCTGAGTTCGTTACCCTCGTCTAGCAACGCTTGCGCAATCCGAGTGCTGGCACCGTACAGGCCCAAATGTTTTCTGGGCCAGCTCGCTCGATCTTGTGCCTCGAAGGTGGTAACGTAAGCAACTTTCATGCTGTTTGAGGCTCCCTGGCGTGGCCGCAAAGCTGGCGGTAGGCAGTGGCGGTCTGCTGGCCGATTCGAGACCAGTCCAAGTCATCAATGGGGGCGATGGCTGGCAAGGCCCGCTGTCGGATAGTTGCGATCGCAACCGCTAAGTCTGCAGCATCGAGGTCGCTTTTGTAGGTTTGGACCCAATCTGCGCCCACGAGGGCCTGCCATTCGGGCAGCGCTCCAAGCGCCGGTACTAAAACGGGACGATTGAAGGATAAAGCCAGGAGCAGGCTACCCGAGTTGAGAATGGCGGTAAAAGGCAAGACCGCCAAATCTGCCGCGTTAAAAAATACCTGCAGCTCGTCGTCCGGAATAAATCGTAGATGCAGCTGAATCCTGGGATCGTCGGCTGCCAGCTGCTGAATTTGGGCTGCCATCTCATCACTGTCCGGCTTGCCCGCGACTACCAGCCTGACATCAGAATCGGATAGCTGTTGGAAGACCTCAATCAAGTGGGGTAAGTTTTTGTAGGGGCTGATGTACCCGAAAAAGAGCAGTGTCGGCACCTCTGGTGCTAGCCCCAATTGTTGGCGAGCAGACGCTTTAGATAGGGTGTTGGGATAAATGTCGCGGTAATGGCCATGGGGAATCGTAAAACTGGGTAGGCGATCTAGAGACGGAATCGATCGATGAATCGCTTGTTTACCGGCCTCGCAGAGATTGACGTAAGCATCTACGCGTCGGACTAAGATCGATTGAAACCGGCTGGCTAACCAACTATGCATGAGTACGTGGGGCTTTTCGTCATGGATCGTCCAGACGACCTTGGTTCCTTTGAGTCGTGTGACTTCTAGAACGAACCAAAACAGGAGCACCCGCATGAGGGCAACGATTGGGTTAGGATGCCTGACCAGGGTCTCAATGGGCCAATGCAGGTGTAGGAGATCGTAGTGATTGACGAGCAAACGCCCAGGCGAAAACTCTGCTACCTCAATCCCCTGTGCCTGGAGCTGAGTGTACAGCAGCCAACCGTAGGGGTTTTTGTATCGCGTCTTAAAAGCAGGCCAGGCGATAACTTTCATGTCGGGGAGGGTGGCGTAACCGGCATAACTCTACCTTGTGTACCCATTCAGCATCAGCCGCTACCGTGGGTGAGGTGCCAAGCCAGGGAAAAGCACGCTAACGTCTCACGGTTCGTCTGGTCCAGCGGAGTCGCCAGATATAGAGCGGACTGAGCAAACTGCAGAAGTAGAGCTGAAGTTCACAAGCTGAAACGAGGTCAGTTCTCAGCCGGGCTCGATAGGTTAGTAGATGGCGAAGGATTTTGCGGGTGTCGTTGACCGCGTATAGCAACAGCATGAGGGGTCGCTGCCAGGGACATACATTCAGCATTCGAGTAACGTGCCGGCTAAAGCCAATACTTTTAAAGAAAGGCATTAGGTAGGCGCGCTCGAGCCGCCATGCAGGAATCCAATGCTCGATGACCATCGCCGGATTGTGCCAGATTTCCCAACGTGCTAGCTGGATATGTGAAAGGGCCTCAAGGTCTTCTCCGGCCAGCCGCTGTTCTGCGGCTGCGCCCAGTAGAATCATGTCCGCTGGTACGTGATTTAGCCAAACCTGCTTGCGAACGACTAGGCCCGCGGCTGGCGGTAGAACCCGATGACGTCGCTCGTAGCGATGGGGCTGGGTGCCTCGATGGGTGACAGCAAAGAACGGTTGAATTCGTTCAAAATCGGGGGGAGGCGAACTGTCAAACTGACCGTCAATGTGACTACCAAAGGCCCCCACTTGAGGATGGGCCTGGGCAAAATCGCAGGCTTCAGCCACCCAGGACGAATTCGGTAAATTGTCATCGTCGATAAACCCGATCAGTTGGCCCCGGGACTCCGCAACAGCTCGCTGGCGAGCATAGGCGGTTCCTTGACGAGGCTCAAAGCAGTATCGTAGCGGAACCGTGCTGGGCCAGGCAGATTGGAAGGCGCTGATTACCTCTGCAGTTTGATCACTACTGTTGTTGTCTACAATGATGACTTCCCATGGCCAGTCTGCTGAAACAACCTGTCGCTGTAAGCACGCTAGGACGGTCGGCAAACGTAACGCACCGTTGTATGTGCAGATAGCCACTGATAACTGGTAATCACCTACGGTCACGGGCCCATCGACCGGTGAGGGAGGTGCCTCAGGTGGTGTAGTTGGCTTTTCGGATGCTTGCACTGATAACACGCTAACTTACTCCACGCAGCAAATTGGCAACTCACTGAACGGGTCTCTCGCTGGCGAGGACGAGCACCCTGCAGACAACGTTCCAATTCAACTATTCAGAAGACTGGGTTCTGGATTGACGGACTTTGAGTGTGACAATTCTTGAGGTGGCATCAATTTTTGATATGACAGTTGATCAATACAACTATACAGCTCGCTTTTACCGACAAAAATGATTGGACGGATATACCTCTAAGACTCAGGCAAGGGCAAGATGTGCCCTCTTTGAAAACAGCCTTTAAGCTGGTAAAAACCGGTAATTTCTCAGGTTTGGGAAGAAATCCGAACGTTTGCCCCTATGCTTTTCTTCAGTATATTCACTGGATCCTTACCTTTACTGTCACGTATTTCACATTGAGCGTAGATTCCACATCTTATTAAGAATTTCACAAAAAAAAATCGGACTGGCTAGAGGTTCACAGTCACTTGGTCAAGTCAACATACAGAAGGCCGATTGGGGAAAGCCTTTATAAGCAGATTCATATAGCCCGTGGGCTCATTGTCTGTGAATACACTGACTTTTGGCGTCCGCCTAAGGTAGAAAACAGCCCCAGTAACGACTTGGGGATATCCATCCCTACGGCGTTGACCTTGTGGCGTTGACTTCAGGGCGTTGGATATTTCGTAACGCAGGCACAACGATCCCAAACAGCAAGCGTTTGATCAGCGAAGCGCCAGATGTAGCGTTGCTTGTTAGTTCAAAACACTAGGCAAAATTGATAGAAGGTGCTAAGGTTGACCGCATGCAAACGGAAAAGCTGTATCTGGTGCCTTAGCCCTGTAGTTTGCCTGTGAAGGCGCTATATCTAATGGGTAGATCTTCTGTTTTGGGACGGCCAGGTAGACCCAGTGGAGCCATGTTTCTGCCAGTACAGCTTGGGCTGCCAATAGGCCCTACTACATGAGAGCGATCAAAGGAAGGCTGAATTCATGGTTCAAGAATTAGAACGGTTACGCGTCAAAACGCCCTTTCCGAATACGGCTCCGGCGGCCTATCCGGTGTTCTATCGAACCTACAGCCGCCGCTTAGCTGAGGGAAAACGGGAATCGTGGGAGCAGGTGTGCGATCGCACCCTGGGTGGACTAGTCGAACTCGGTCACCTCACCCCCGCTGAGCGCGACCTGGTGGGCCGGATGCAGCGCCACCTCAAAGCCATGCCGTCGGGGCGGTGGCTGTGGGTCGGCGGCACCGATTGGAGCAAGCGCCGGGAAAATTTCTCAGGTGCGTATAACTGTACCAGCACTAACGTCACCGACTGGCGGGCTTTCGGTCTGATGATGGACCTGGCCATGATGGGCTGCGGTACCGGTGCCGTTTTAGAGCATAAGTATATCGATCAGCTGCCGGTCATCCGGAACCGGATGAGGGTGACGATGCGTAACGGCGTCGGCGCCACCCCTGCAGCAGAGCGGCAGGAAACGACGCGGGTGCTTGCCGACCCGGCCAATCACCGAGTTGAGATTTTGGTGGGCGACAGCCGCAGCGGCTGGGTGGATTCCTACCAGGGACTGCTGGAGCTGTGTAGCGATGAACGGTTTACCGGCGAGATCGAAGTGATCGTTGACCTGAGCGATGTGCGCCCGGCAGGCGAAAAGCTTAAAGGCTTTGGTGGCGTCGCTAACCCGGTAAAGCTGCCGGGGCTTTACGAGCGCTGCACCAAAATCTTGAACGAAGCCATCGGGCGCAAGCTCAGTTCAGTAGAATGCTGCCTGCTGATTGATGAGGCCGCTGCCTGCGTAGTGGCGGGCAATATCCGCCGGTCGGCGGGCATGCGTCAGTTCGCCAGCGACGATGCGCTAGCAGCCACAGCTAAGGACAACCTGTGGCAGCAGGATGATGCCGGGAACTGGCGCATCGACCCGAAGCGGGATGCGCTGCGAATGGCAAACCACACGATGGTCTACCACGAAAAGCCCAGCAAAGAGGTGATTACTGCTGCGGTCCGCAAGCAGTTTTACTCCGGTGAAGGGGCTGTTCAGTGGGCGGGTGAAGCGGAACGACGCGCCCAGGGCGAGGGTCGCTACGGTCTGAACCCCTGCGGTGAAATCATTGGTCAGAATTTCCACTGCAACCTGGCGGAGATTCATCTGAATCAGATCGACCCGAACGACCACCAGGAACAGGAAGATGCGTTTCGAGCCGGTGCGATCGCAGTGGCTGCCTTGCTCAACCACGACTTCATTGAGCCCCGCTATCAGCAGTCCCGACTGGAGGACCCCATTGTTGGCGTTTCTTTCACGGGCCTGTTTGACTTTTTCGTTCATGCCTTTGGGGTGGAGTGGCTGGAGTGGTGGCAGGAGGGCCGCCCCGACACCATCTCTGGACTGCAGTTCAAGTCGAAGGAGCAGGCATACCTGAGCCGCTGGAAGCAGATCGTGCATGAGACGGTGTGGGAGTATTGCGATCGCCACGGCATCAAGCGGCCCAACCGCTGCACGACGGTCCAACCCGCAGGTACCAAGAGCCTGCTGACGGGCGCATCTTCCGGCTGGCACCCGCCCAAGGCCCAGCGCTTTATTCGCCGCATCACCTTCCGTAAGAACGACCCGGTGGCGATGGCCTGCATCGACTACGGCTATTCCGTCGTGCCCTCTCAGTCGGACAAGGACGAAAACGGTCATCTGCTGGACGATCCGTTCGACCCGCGCTGCACTGAGTGGCTAGTCGAAATGCCCGTCGAGGTGTCCTGGGCGAACCTACCCGGCGCAGACGAAATCGCCATTGAAAAATTCTCGGCCCTGGCCCAATTTGATTTCTACATGCAGGTGCAGAAGCACTACACCGCCCACAACACCTCGGCTACGGTCGAGCTGCGAGAGGCAGAAATTGAGCCGCTGGCCGAGCGCATTCACCAGGCGATTGAGACGGATGAGGGCTACATCTCGGCAGCGCTGTTGGCTCGGTTTGACGACCTGCAAACCTTCCCTCGACTGCCCTTTGAGCCGATCAGCAAGGCTCAGTTTGAGGCCATGAATCGGGAAGTGCGTGAGCGGCGGGGGACTGAAAACTTCCATACGGCGCTGGAGCTATACGACGCCGGGGAAATGCTGGAGGCGGGGCCTGCGGGCTGCGACTCGGATAAGTGCCTAATGCCGGAAGAGAAGCCCGAATAATCAGCCAGCGAATCAGCACTGTCGGGCGGACAGCACCACATCACCGCCCACAAACAGCGGGTGAGTAGCCATTCACCTTCTGCGTAGCGGGGGACGTGAGAGCGTCCCCTTTTTCTATATTGGAGGTACCTGCAACTTCCTGGACTTTTGTAGAGCCCGAGACCTATGCTGCAATCCCTGTTGGATCTTACGTCTAGCGCTCAAGAGAAGCTGATTGCGTCGGGGCTCGGACTGCTGCTAGTGCTGGGGCTGCGGCTGACGGTCATGCGCCTGGTCAACCGTCAGGTAGAGGATCCCCGAGAACGCTACACCTGGCGTAAGAGCGTTAGCTACGTCAGTATTGCCATTTCGCTGGTGCTGCTAGTGGGGCCCTGGCTGCCTGCGATTGGTAGCCTGTCAACCTTTTTGGGCTTTACCACCGCTGGGCTCACAGTGGCACTGAGAGAGCCCATTGTGGACGTGGTGGGTTGGATTTTTTTGCTGTGGCGGCAGCCGTTTCAAGTAGGTGATCGGATTGAGATTGGCGTTCATGCCGGGGACGTCATCGATATTCGCACCTTTCAGTTCACGCTGATGGAAGTGGGTAACTGGGTTGAGTCGGACCAAAGCACTGGCCGGATCATCCATGTGCCTAACAGCTGGGTCTTTCAACAGGCCGTCGCCAACTATTCCAAAGGCTTTCAGTATATTTGGAACGAAATTCCGGTCCTGATCACCTTTGAAAGCGATTGGGAGAAGGCGAAGTCGATCTTAACGACGATCGCCAATGAGCACGCTGCTGCCCGCAGTGAAGCGGCCCAGACACACTTGCGTCAGGCGGCAAAGAAATATCTAATTTTTTACTCCAAGCTCACGCCCATCGTCTATACCTCTGTGCGGGATAGCGGTGTTCTGCTCACGATTCGCTATCTGTGCGAACCTCGGCAGCGGCGCGGTAACGAGCAGGAGAAATGGGAGGCAATTCTCAAAGCGTTTGCCCAGGAACCGGATATTCATTTCGCCTATCCGACCCAGCGGTTTTATACTGAGCCCCCCGCACCAGTGCTGAGCGCCAAGGCAGGGCACGGCTGGCACGAATGATTGCTCTTTTGTATTCAACATCACATGGAGTCCCCTACGACCCGTATAGACTTCTGCTTAAGCACTAGAGGTCGATGCTATGAAACCGATTGCTTTTTCAGCGCTTGCGATCGCAACGTTGGGCCTGACAGCGGCCTCCAGCCTTGCCGATGACCACGTTTCTCCCAATGGCGTTCGAACCCTGACTCTCGAAGGCGGCATCGTCCCGACCGCTACCTGGAGCTTGGGCACCCGAGCAGGCGACTTTGTCTACGTGGCTGGCATGCGGGGCATCGACCCTGAAACCAATACCCTGATACCTGATGCTGAGGGTCGGGTGAGGCAGGCTTTTCTAAATATGCAGCTAATCGCAGAATCCGAGGGGGCGACGCTCCAAGACGCGGTGAGGCTGGTGGTCTACGTGACCGATATGTATCGCTATCGCCCAATTGTGAATCAGATTCAGACAGAACTCTGGGGAGAGGGACCCTATCCGCCTCGAACCATTATTGAGGTGGACCGCCTCAACCAGGACGATATCGTAGAGGTCGAAGGGACCTTTTACGCCCCCATCGCTGACTAGTTGGCCAGCAATCAGTGCCTCGAATCCTCAAATCCCAAATCCTCAAATCCCAGAACATCAAATCCCAGAACATTACATCAATGTAGCGAATCGCATCCGTCGATCGGGCGGAATTGCCGAGTAACCCTTAAATCAAAATCGGGAATTCTCTAGTCACAGGCTGTAGTTAGCTATCACTAGGGAATAGATCCCGTTGGAGGGCTGCGAGTGCAGTCAGTTTATTGGTTTTGCTTTGTGATTGGCGGGGTGTTCGTTGCGATCGCAACTCTGGGCGGTCCAGGCGAGGTCGAATTTGATGCTGACGCTGACTTTGATATCGACGCGGATGCTGATTTTGACGCCGACCTGGATGCGGATATCGACGCGGACGCTGATGTCGGTGTAGACGCAGATATCGATTCGGACATCGATTCGGACTACGAGATCGACACCGATGTTGCCCTGGATCGGCGGCCCGTCATTCGCCGTCGCCGCGGATTCGGCTTAGGTATCCTGACTAGCTTTAAGTTCTGGACGGTCGGGGGCTGCTTTTTTGGGCTGACGGGTTTGGTTTTGACTGCTGCGCAGCCCAGTTGGGGACCAGTGCTGATTTTCGTGGCGGCCCTGATGATGGGACTGGTCATCGGCGGGATGCTAGCGGGCGCGCTGCGTCTGCTAAAAGGCCGTCATGTTGACAGCCTGGTGCGCTCTAAAGACTTTGCCGGGCTGGTTGGCACTGTCGAGCTGCCCTTTGATGCCAACAGCAAGGGCAAGGTCAGTCTACAGCTGGGCGGCAATACGCTGCACCTGATGGCGTTGACCGATGAGCCAGCCACGTTTGCCCCTGGTGACAAAGTGCTGGTAGTTAACGAAGAAAACAACCGGCTTTGGGTCGTTGCTGCGGAGGACAACACCGATCAGTCATAACCGATCAGTCATAGGCTGGGTGGACAACTCACCGCAAGTTTCGCGGCCCCCTGATGGCCTGGCATCCCATGCTTTGTTCTTAAAACCCATCGTTCTTGAAACACATTCTCCGTTTTTAATCTGTCAACTGTCAAAATAATGACACAACAACCGCTTGCTCAATCTGAAACCGGTACCCTCGTCAGCTACGAGGTTGCCCAACTGACACCGCCCGCCCGGACCACAACCGGTCAGGCCGGAGCCATTCTCGGCGGTAGCGCCGTCGTACTCGGTATCATCGGTCTGGGCGCGCTGATTCTGGTTCTGAAAACCTGTTTGAGAATTTGCAAACCCAACGAGATTTTGATTATCTCGGGTCGCAAATACAAAAATAAGCAGGGTCAACAGGTGGGCTATCGCGTTCGCTTCGGCGGTCGTGTTCTGGTCATCCCTATCCTTGAACGGGTCGAACGCATGGATATGACCACCATGCCGATTCCCGTTGAGGTTACCAACGCTTACGCCAAGGGCGGTACGCCCATTAATATCCAGGCGATTGCCAATGTCAAAGTCTCCAATAATCCCGCCGTTGTTGGCAATGCCATTGAGCGATTCTTAGGCCGTAACCAGTCCGAAATTCGTCGGGTGGTGCGCGAGACGCTAGAGGGCAATCTGCGGGGCGTGGTGGCGCTGCTGACGCCAGAACAGGTCAACGAAGACCGACTCAACTTTGCCGAGCGCATCGCCGCCGATGTTGCCAAGGACCTAAACAAACTGGGCTTGCAGCTCGACACGCTCAAAATTCAAAGCGTGACGGACGACATGGACTACCTTAGCTCCATCGGTCGTCGTCAGATTGCCCAGATTGTACGCGATGCCGAGATTGCCGAAGCCGAAACCATTGGCGAAGCCGATCGCATTGAGGCCGACTGCCAAAAGCAGGCAGAAGTGGCCAAGACCCAAGCTCTGACCGTGGTGCAGCAACAGCAAAACGCGCTGCGCAAAATCAAGGCCGAGCTAGAACAGCGGGCTAAATCGGAAGAGGAACGCACCACTGCGGCTGCCAAAGAGGCCCGCGCCCGCGCTGAGCAGCAGCTACAAACCGTCCGCTCCCAGCTAGAACGACTGCGCCTGGAAGCCGATCAGGTACTACCTGCCGAGGCTCGAAAGCGTGCCCAGGAGCTCAGCGCCAAGGGGGATGCCGCCAGTCTGGCCGAAGACGCCAAGGCCGCTGCCCTAGTGAACGAGATGCTGGCTCAGGTCTGGCAGGAGACAGGCGTAGATGCGACCCAGGTTTTCTTAATCCAGCAGATTGAAATGATTCTGCGAGAAGCCGCTGAGATTCCCCATCGGATGCACCTAAAGAACGTCAACGTGATCGACAGCGGCGACGGTAAATCTCTCGCCAGCCTGGTGAACGTCTATCCCGAAGTGGTGCGCCAGTTTCTCGAAAGAGTAGACAAGACCCTGGGTATTGACGTAACGGGCACGCTCAACCGCAGCTCAACGCTGCCCACGACCAACGGACACACACCAACTGCCCAACCTACTGCGGAGGCTACCAACTAATGCCTGCTCTTATTGCACTGCTGGCGATCTTCGGTGCGGGTGCCGGGGTCACCTCGCTGATTATTCGCAACCTGTACTACATTTGCCAGCCTAACGAAGTGCTCATCTTTGCCGGTAGCACGCGCAAGGTGGGTCAAAAGCAAGTCGGCTATCGACTGGTCAAAGGCGGCAGCAGCATTCGCACCCCACTGCTCGAAAAGGTCATGCGCATGGACCTAACCAACATGATTATTGAGCTGCGAGTGTCTAACGCTTACTCCAAGGGCGGTATTCCCCTCAAGGTAGACGGCGTTGCCAATATCAAAATCGCGGGCGAGGAGCCCGCTATCCACAACGCGATCGAAAGGCTGTTGGGCAAAAGCCGAAAAGAGATTGAAAAGATTGCTAAAGAGACTCTAGAAGGCAATCTGCGCGGTGTTCTTGCTAGCTTGACGCCCGAGCAGGTTAACGAGGATAAAATTGCCTTTGCGAAAAGCTTGCTAGATGAGGCAGAAGAAGATCTAGAGAAGCTGGGGCTGGTTTTAGACACCCTACAGATTCAGAACATTTCTGATGATGTACGCTATCTCGACTCGATTGGCCGCAAGCAGCAGGCCGAACTCCAGCGCGACGCCCGCATTGCCGAGGCCGAAGCCGAGGCCGAGTCTGCTATTCAAACCGCTGAGAACGAGAAAATTACCTCCGTTCGCCGGATCGACCGGGATACGGGCATTGCCGAGGCTGAGGCCGAACGCCGCATTCAGGATGCCCTAACCAAGCGTGACGCGGTGGTCGCCGAGGTCGAAGCTGAAATCGCCGCTGAGCTGGTCCGCATTCAGTCCGAGATTCCAGTAGAGCAGGAACGGATCAAGCAAGTGCGGCAGCAGCTGCAGGCGGATGTGATCGCTCCTGCTGAAGCCGACTGCAAGCGTGCCATCGCTGAAGCCAAAGGTAATGCTGCCCGCATTGTTGAGGATGGTAAGGCTCAGGCTGAGGGTACACAGAAGCTGGCCAAGTCCTGGCAGGCCGCTGGCGACAGCGCCCGCGATATCTTCCTGCTGCAGAAGCTAGAAGTGCTGCTGAAAACGTTGACGGCGACTGTCCCCGATGTGGATGTGCAGAACGTGACCGTCATCGAGGGCGCGGGCAACAGCACCGCTAAGCAGGCTATCTCCTTTATGGAGCAGTTGAAGCACACAACCGGGCTGGATATTGCCAGTACTGTCAACAACCTCAGTCTGCCAACTACGGAAAAAAAAACGCTAGAGTAGGCCCGCCGGTCAAGGCAGCCCCCACTGGGCAAACCGCCCCGGCGCTTGAGTCAAAATCGCCAGCGCTGCACATGGCGGTAAAGGCAGACCCCACCCCCCTTGCCAATGCCGCCCTCAAGGATGCAACCCAAAAACTGCTGGATCAGATTGCCGAACGTCACGTTACTCAGTCACAGGCCGAAGCCCTGGTACAGCGAACGATTCAGTCTCTGCCCAGCCTGAAGCAGCGGTTGGCGGACATTCTCTCGAATCAGGGCGAAGACGCGCTGGCTAACCTGTTCAAGCATCCCAAGGTGTACATTCCCCTGCGAGAGCTGAAGCAGTGGGTATTGGCCTGATGCGTGAGAACGTAGACAATGCCCCGCTGATGTTCGTCAAAGCGATCGTCAGCGGGGCATCCTGCTTGTGTCGTCTGCTCGCATGGAACTGCAGCAACGGTCACCGTTTCAGCATCCCCTTCGACTCCGCTCAGGGGACGCTTACCAGCAACGTGGTCTTAGCCCCTGTGATCTACGCTACAGCCTGTTTCACCCTCGAAAAATAGACAAAAAAAACCGACAGAACTCAAAAGAGCGCTATCGGTTGGTTGTGTGTTCCCTGTAGATGACTCGGCTAGAGTTGAGTCATCCTCAATATGCCTAACTTTGCGAAAGGCCCCCGCGATCTCCGTCATACCTCCGTATGATCTCGATCACAATTTGACGGTGATCTGCGTAGTCTCACCTACGCAGCCTTGGCTTTAGGTCGTCTTAGCGGTATGCCAGATCCACCAGGCGGCCACACAAACGGTCCCGTTACCCACCACCGTCATTGCTGCCTGTAGGGTCACTAGCCAGCTGAGGCTCGTCGGGTTATCGAAAAAGTGCCAGGTACAGGCACACATCGCGCTCACCAGGGCGGGCAGCATCGCAAAGGACAGCCCTCGCCAGGCCGGACGCTGACTGAATTCTGCGTATTGCCAGATCAAGACAATGGCAGCAATCCACTCAATCACGCTAGAGACGTGAACAATCCAGGTCGGGAGTGAAAGGGCATGCATAGAGCCGGTATGGTAAGGAAGCAACTTTCTTAGAGTATCAGCCGGATGCGGGCGGTTTTGTGTGGGTACTACGGCATGGGCAACGGCGGCGATGAGGCCCTGCTGGCGACGCTGCTACAGATGTTGCCCCCGTCGGTGACGCCGGTGGTGCTATCGGGTAATCCAGATGAGACGGCCCAGCGCTATGGAGTTGAAACCGTCCCCCGCAAGTCTCTATGGGCTGTGGTACGGGCGCTGGGCAGTGCTCAGGTCTTTATCTGGGGCGGCGGCAGTCTGATGCAGGATGCCTCCAGTGCGGTTAACCCGCTTTACTACGGCGGGCTGATGAAGCTGGCGCAGTGGATGGGCCTGCATACCCTGGCTTGGGCACAGGGCATTGGACCGCTCAATCGTAAGACGAGTCAATGGATCACCCGACAGGCGCTACGGCGCTGCGGCGGCATCAGCGTTCGAGATGGGCGGTCGGCCCAGTTGCTGGCAGGCTGGGCCGTGGGCTGCTGGCTGGCCCCCGATCCGGTCTGGGCACTCGAATCGGTGGTGGTACCGGGGCTGGCAGACTTACCGGCCCCCCGTGTCGCCGTGGCGTTGCGGCCCCACCCCAATCTGACTGCAGAGCGGCTGGACCGGCTGGCTCAGGCGCTAGCCGACTTTCAGCAGGCAACCCAGACCTGTATTCTGCTGGTGCCGTTTCAGCCGGTCAAAGATGGTGAGATCGCAACTCGCCTTGCGGCTCATCTGACAGGCCCGTACAAAATCCTGACCCTGACCGACCCCAGACAGCTTAAGGGCCTCTTTCGCGGCATCGAAATGACCATTGGTATGCGATTCCATGCCCTGGTGATGTCCGCCGCCGAAGGCTGCCGTAGCTTTGCCCTTAGCTACGACCCCAAAGTGAGTCAGCTCATGCAAGACGCTGACATCCCTGGCTGGACCCTGGAAACCGACCCGACGCTGCCGACCCTGCCCGAAACCGCTGTCGCCATGACCCGACAGTGGCTCGACCACTACGCCAACGGTGAACCCCTCACCCCCGATCAGGTGCGGGCTCGGGTAGACCGGGCACTGATGCACCAGGCACTATTGGCTGAGCACATGTTGGCTGAGCACATGGCCAAACAGCTTTAATTCGCTGATCACACGACTGCGATAGATGATCACGACCGTGGCTGGAGCACCTGGAGCCACTTTAGGAGAAGCCCAGACGTAAAATATCCCCCCTTTCAAAACAAAATTGCCTCAAAACAAGATTGCCTGTTAGGGGCAAAGCCGAGCCTGGGTAGGCTGAACAACAGCCCCTTTTATGAACTTCAGTTACACTTCTGGCGTTAGCTTTGCTGGCTGGCCCGGGTGAGTGCTACCCTTCGCCCATCTACGCTTTAGTGCATACAGTTCAGTGCATACACTGAACTTCGCGGGGTAATGGCCTGCTAGCGGTCGCAAAAGAAGACTTTTGTGCTAGTAGTAAGAGCCAAACACCTTCAATCACCATGACTGTCAACCCTTCTCGCCTCTCGGTCGAATCCGAGACCGCTCAGCCCATTCATTCGCTCGATCATTCGTCGTCCGATCATCGCTTGAATGTATCGCCGACTACCATCGAGTCTGATGTGGCTGACACCAACGGCGAAGATAGCTGGCAGGTGGTTGACTTCCCCGGTACGATGAGCATAAATCAGCTGTCAGGGCCCGATTCTCAGCCTGTTATTCCCTCTCACTCAAATTCTATGGCGTATTCTAATGCTGCTCCTGATGCCCCTATGAGTTCGGAGCGTGAGGCTGAACTCATGAGTCTGATCAGAGACCTCAACGAGTGCAACGATGTGCTGCTTGAAAAGGTGGCGCAGCTAGAAGAGGCATTAGACAAATCACAGACGGCACTGCAGGCTGAAATTGACCGAACCCACGGTCCTGTGGTGAGCGAGTCGCGGACCCTGAGCGATCGCCACATTGCCCAGATGGTAACCGAGTTGGAAGTCTCAAACCAGGCCCTCAAGCGACATCAGGTGCTGAACGAAACACTACAGACCGAGCTGGCAACTAACCGAGACCGCGTGGCTCAGCTTGACCAAGAATGCGCCCAGGTGCAGCAAAAGTATGCGGACCAGTGCCAGCGGCTACTCCAGGCAGAGACTTCGGTTCGCGATCTACGAGTCAGGCTCCAGCGACAGCAGCGCTACACGCTACAGTTCAAAGCGGCGCTAGAAAAATGCTTAAACGTATCGTCAGGGGCGCAGGTGACTTCGTCTGAGTTGGTTTCGGGGGTGGAGGCGGCCATGCCGACCGTCTCGATGCCCAAGGTCGAAACCATCGCCCCCTGGTCCGATCATGGGCCTTCGTCCCGGCTAGATCCTCAGCTAGAGGCGCTGATTCGCGGTAGTCAGTCTAGCTCCAGCGAGCCCGCCCTGACCGATCTTCCTGCACCCGCCGTTACCAATGCCGCGACCAACGAGGACGCCGCGAGTGAACCCGATGCCGAAGCCGAGGCTCAGCTCTGGCGAGACCTGGCGCGCGTGATCGAGATTCCTGATGAGATGGTTGCGGCGTCTCCGACGCTGTATGACACAGAGGACGTCGCGGCTGAGACGGAACGTGAGGCAGCGGTCGATACCGGACTGGTGGCCATGCCGGTGCCGGAGACTGTCGCGGCTGAGACGCTCTCTCCCTGGGATGCGGCAGCTGATCCCTACCTACCTGCAATGGACTTTCCGGAAGCGAATCCGGCTCCGGTTGTCTATCCCCTACGCGCTCAACGGCGCATCTCGTCGATGGCGGCGGTGGATCTGCCGATGTTTCCCCGACTCAAGCAGCCGCAGTCTGCGCAGCCCACGCAGGACTGATGGTTCTGTGAACTTTTAGTGAGTCAACAGTGCGATCGCACCGCCTGTATATCGGGTACGGGTATCCTCTTATCACCTTCCTACCCAATTAACGCAGTGTGAGCTACACTCTTGGCATTTCTTGGCCGAACCTCCGCCCCCAAGGCTGCATCTCACCGTAAGGACGCAATGGATTCCACCCCGTTAAAGCTACTTGAAATAGCTGATACCCGCGCTGACGTGACCAACCGAAGCGTCAGCGACGACCACATCGTTTCAGCCATTGTCAGCGTTATTCAATCGGCACGCTCCCAGGGTCGCTCCTTAGAGGAAGTGACGGCCGAACTGCAAGCAGACGATGCCCTGCTCGACCACAACCTCAGACAACTCCTCAGCGATATTGTAGCTCAGGCCTGGGAACAGATTTAACCGAGGGCGTTAATAGCCTAGCGACGGACCAGCGGCTAAGCGTAGGCAATGCCTCGGTTTAACAGGCCACACAGTCATCCGAACACCCAGTTATCCGAAAACCCAGTCGTTAGCTGTCAGTCTGGCCAATAGCCATCTGCAGAACCATCGGCTGGCCGCCGTCTTGGTGATGACGGTCTGCCCACTGCCTGAGCATTTCGTCTAGTTCATCCAGCGCCTTCTGTCGATTCTCTGGCGGAATGTCCAATTCCTCCAGGATGCGGACAGTGCCCTGGCTTCGCTCAGCCCATTCCCGCATTAGCCGAAAATAGCGGGCCGTGTCTTCGATCATGGTGTAAGTCCGCTCCTCGTCATCTGCTGGAGAATAGGACGGGCGCAGCAAGGCGTAAAACGGCATTCCCCACGGTGAATCGACCCGCATGGCGGTGCCTGAATAAAACAGACGACGGCGGATATGCTCGGCCAGCGCTTCGCTTAGCGGCATACGGCGCTCGGGCGGTAAATCTTCTTGGGCGCGATCGTGAAGAAACTCAATCAGCTCAGAAAACTGAAACGTCGTGATTAGCTGAGCAGCTGGCAGATCGTCCGGCAGTTTGCTTTCTAGCTGACGCTTTTCTTCAGAGGTCAGGTTAGTACCCGAAATACGAGCGCTGCCGGGCTGCCAGGGATATTTTTCTAGCCAAACGTAGGGCAGCTGAATCAGATAGCGGGGCTCTTGGGCGCCCAGCATTTTAAGAATTTTGCCTTCGGTCAGCGCCTCACGAACCTCTTCGACAATGGCCTTAACCCGCTTCGGCTCAATATGATGAAGGTGACCGGTCATTCGCAGGTTCTCGCCCTGCTCGATGTAGGTCATGTAAATGGCACATTTTGCCGCGCTGGCGGCTGCATCCAAAAACGCACCGTGCCTATGACCGCCTGTCCGCATTGCACTAAACGCCAGATACATCATGATCTGGTCGATGGCGCTGGGTTCTAGACGCTTGATTAAGTCAGCATCGCTAGTCATCGGTGGGTTCGACTTTGGCATAGGTACTCGACTTATAGGATGCACATTTTAGAGGAAAAAACGAACAGATTAGGCAATTACCCGCCCGTCAGCCCGGCCTGAAACCTGACCCGACTAAGGGTCAAACACACCTTGACAACTTGAAGACTCATTGTAAACCCATACAAAGTGTTACAGAAGCGTAAAATGGGGTCTCGATGTATGGGTGCGCAAACACGCTAAGCAGAAAGTCTGCCGCTGCCGCGATAGGCCATTTCTAGGCTGATACGACCGCTGCCGCGATGGGCCACGCTGGAGAGGCGACCACTGCCTCGGTATGCCTGCCGTGTGAATTCGGGCTGGGTGCGACCGCTACCGCGATGATCGGCCTGTAGCAGGGAACCTGCTGGCGTATGGTTACGTCCAGTGAACTGATGGGGTCGGCCCTGGCTAAGGTGAGCCGAGTAGAGAAACAGCTGAGTGAGGGAAAGGCTGCCGAGGGCAATGCAGACCCAACCGACTAAGCCGACTATCATCGGTCGAGGGAATGTAATCCGTAAAGGGGGTCTCATAGGAGCTGTCCCAATTTGAGTCGTTATTTCCAGTTACGACATCCCTTTATTTGATTCAGGACAGACTGTATGAAGAGTTTGTCTTTCAACTACATGTTTTAATATTTCATAGTTTCTTGGGAGAGAGAATACTGTAAGGTATTTGGTTGCTCTGACATCTACCCATCTGGAGCCCTTTTAGCATTTGATGATCTGGTGCGTCTGCAGCCACCCGCCCGATGCGTTGGGGTATCCGGTTGCTCTGACCCGAGTGCCTGGGGTAAGCGTTTTGAAATCCCGATTAACGCTTGGGAGAAGCGTTACTAATCCCCATTGCGCGGTTTCGGTTTCTAGCCAGTAAGTTTGATCCGCCTCGCATTGAAAGGTGCCTATAAGCGCCTGGGCGTCAGCGGTCTGGACGGGCTGGGCTGAAGGGCCGTCTGATGTGTCTGTGGCTCTTGGGAAATCGCCGCGTTTGCCATCGCTGGCTAGATGCGCAAGCTGTTGCGTGACCCAGTCTGGATGGTGAGGGAGCAGGCCGTAGTCGGGTGCGATGGCCATCGGTGCCTGCGGATCGGTCAGGAGTGCTCGCTGCAGTGTTCGAACGGATAACTGACGTGGACTGCACTGATGCTGCACGCACAGGGCTGCCGCCATTCCTGCCGCCTGACCAACCGAGAGAACAACCGGCTGCAGCCGGGTCGCGCCATTAGCAATGTGAGAGATAGAAATATTTTTGTCGCAGGCTAGTAGGCCGTCCGTATTGACCGGAACTAGGGCCTCATAGGGAATGGCGAAGGGAGTACCGGTCCAACGCCCGCCCCAGCGGATGGATTTGGGCGCTAGCGGCATCTGAAAGCCAGGGTAGTGATGATCGTTGGGGTAGTTGCCAATTGCGATCGCACTGACCACCCCATCCCCATTTACCGGCAGGGGGGCCGCCTGCCCCACGGGCAAAATATCGGTTTCGGTCACGGTGGACACGCCAACCAGCCGCCGACTCTCACGGTAGTAGGGGTACAGCGCAAAGGCCCCGCCTCCCAACCCGTGTCCTGTGGGGAATACGTTCTCTGCGAGGCCGTAGCGCCGCCCTAGCTGGGTTTGAATGTAGTGGGCAAACTGCTGACTGTGGTTTCTGGCTTCGAGCCCGAACTGCTGACGCCCGCCGTCAGAGTCCAGCAGACGGTTTAGACCTACCCCATAGTCGTTGCCCTGCTGCGGCCAGTTGAGCATAAAGCGATCGCCGGGTAAGCGACCGTAGTTGAGAAATTTCTCAGGACCGTATCCTTCCCAGGCGCCTGCAAAGTCGGCATCACTGGCGGTCGGAATCTCAGGGGCCGTTTCGTCTCCAAAGTCTTGCAGTACCACAACCCAGGTGGGCGACTGGACCGGATAGCGCTCTAGAATCGGTGCCAGGGGGTCCGCCGGATCGGATAGCGACTCAGGCGCACTCGGCTCCCCCCACTCGGCTTTAGACTCCCAGCCCCAGCGGTGGGGTACGTCGCCCAGGGCCAGCAGGTCGCCCAACTCGGTGCCGTCCAGGGTGATTTGGGCATGGACAGTAAAGTCGTCGAAGGCAATGCCAGTGATGCGATCGGCCTGCTTGAGCACGGCCCGAGGCCGATGCCCCCAGCGCCAGTCTAGAGTTGGTAAGGCCTTAACCCAGTCAGCAAAGATCTCCGCCCCCACTGCAGGCTCGTAAGTAAAGAAACTCACCCAGGCGTTGTTCAGCCCGCCCGGCTGACGAATTTCAAGTGCTCTCAAGAACGCGCCCCACAGCCCTGTTTGAAGGGCTGCCAGCTCGTTGCCGTCGGGGGCCGTGACCCCTGCTGCCGTCAGCATGCCCCCTAACCAGGGAAACTCGCTGACCAACAGTGTTTTCACACCGCGCCGGGCTGATTGAATAGCGGCTGCCGTTCCGCCGGTGCCGCCGCCGACCACCAGTACGTCTGTCTCGATAATTTCTGTCACGCCCTGTGCCTGGGTGAGAGAGCGTTTTATATCTTCTTATGTCTGTTGCCCCAGTGGGATGTCAGAGTGGGATGTCAGACACGGGGCGTTAGATGTAAGGCGTCACGTCTTCACCGCAGTCATCGGCCAGATACGAAAGCGCCCGAAAGCGCAGCCCCACCAGCTGATCGTAGAGCGGGTTGAGCTTGCACATGGGGGGAATGTGAACCAGCTTTTTGCCAAACAGTGTCACATCGCGTTCAAAGGGGCACTGGGGCGGCACCAGCTTACAGACAAATCGGGCCAGTCGGGGGTCTTCGACTGACATCTGGTCGAGCCACTCACGGGCCGGCTTGAGCGGGTCGATACCGTCCTTTTTGGCAGGCGGCGTGAGTGGACTGGCCGGTGCGGCGGCGTTTTCATCTACGGTTTGCGCGGGAGACTCGGCTTCGTCACCGGTGGAACCTGGGGAGACTTCTTCGGTAATCTGGCGCAGGTTGTAAAGGGTGGACTGCAGCGACTGCAGAATCTCGGTATCGAGATTGAGGGCTCGGCTAAAGGCGATCAGGATGCGGTCTTCGGCGGCGGAGTAGACGCCATCTGCGATCGCAACTACCACCGCCATCCTCAAAAAGTTCTCGGCTGCGACCGGGTTAGGCTGCAGGATCTCCGCTAGCTCTGCAGGCTCGATCGGTTCAAAGGTCTCAAAATTGATCCCCGGCGCAAACTCATCGTCGGTCATGTTGTGGATCAGCTGCTTTTCCTGATCGTCGAACTGACCATCGGCCCAAGCTACGGTCAGCAGTCCGCGTAGCCAGGCTTTAATCTGTGTTTCGGTATACCGAGGCTGAGTCGCAGAAGCCATAGCAAATAAGTATTTGAGGGTTTGCCAATGATGCTTTACATTGTGCCGCAGAGTTGCCGGATTGACGAGACTGCCGCGGGTCGGCTCTGAGAACGCGTCTGCTTTAGCGGCGATTCCATTCGGTACATTAGTTTAGATAGAACGATGAAGCGAACTAGGGAAGCCTTATGCAAACTCAGGCAAAACCCAGGAGATATACTCCATCAGAGTATCTATCTCTGGAAGAGCAGGCCGAGCAGCGCAGCGAGTACCGCAATGGAGAAGTGGTGGTAGTGGCTGGTGGAACAGCAAATCACAATCGAATCGCGGGTGAATTCTTCAAGCAGTTACCGACGGAAGTTGGTGGTCAAACCTACGAGGTGTTTATTGGCGACCTGAAGCTCTGGGTGCCCTCGGTCGCGCTCTACACCTATCCCGATGTGTTGGTTATCAAAGGCGAACCGACCTACCATCAGGGTCGCAAAGATACGGTCGAAAATCCTCACCTGATCGTAGGGGTGCTGTCAAAGTCAATCCGCCAGTATGACCAGACCGATAAATTTGATGCTTACCGAACGCTGCCGAGCCTGCAGGAATACATCATGGTTGATCAGTACAGTTTCTGGGTTAAGCAGTTTGCCAAGAACGAGCGGGCGCAGTGGGTACTGACGGAACTGACGGGTAAAGACGCCGTTTTACAGCTCGCCTCTATAGGATTTGAAATTTCGCTGGCCTCACTCTACAGGCGCGTCAGGTTCGACGAAATGGAGCCCTGAACCGCTGCCGATGACGCTGGCCTAATGCCAGTGCTAGCCTCAGGGTGAAAACATCGTTCCCGCCCAGTGGCAAGGAGATGCCCATGAATACTGACTATACCCATATCACTGTTCTCCTTGACCGCACTGGCTCAATGCAGTCTATTCGAGACGACACCATCGGCGGTTTTAACGCCTTTTTGAACCAGCAGAAGGCCGAGCCGGGCATGGCTACGCTGACCTTGGTGCAGTTCGACTCTCAGGACCCTTACGAAGTCGTCCATAACTTTAGAGCGCTGCCGTCGGTGCCGGAGTTAACCCGCGCCACGTTTGTGCCCCGTGCTAGTACACCGTTGCTCGATGCAATGGGTCGGTGTATCAACGATCTAGAAAAGAATCTGCTAGATATGCAAGAATCCGACCGCCCGGCGCGGGTTGTTGTCGTGGTGATCACCGACGGTCAGGAGAACGCCAGCCGAGAGTTTCGGGCAGAGCAGGTACGCAGCATGATCAAAGAGAAACAAGAACAGGCCGACTGGCAGTTTGTCTTTTTGAGTGCCGACCTGGCGGCCATCAACGATGCGCTGGCGAGTGGTGTGCGAGCCGGTGCGGCAATGGCGTTTGACAAAAATGCTAAAGGTACGGCAGCCGTATGGCAGTCGGCCTCTGCTAGGATTGCGGACTATCGGGCATCGCGCAAACCCAACGTGGCGTTTACCGATGAGGACCGGGCGAATCAGGAGAACGAAAAGAACAGATAGTAAGGGCTCGCCGTATAAGGTGTTGAACTAACGATTATGATTGGGCTGCATTACTCACGACATTTCGATCATGCTCAAGGTATTTGGCGATAGCCAGTCGGGCAACTGCTATAAGGTCAAGTTGCTGTTGCATCACCTGGATAAGGACTATCAATGGCAGGAAGTCGATATTTTGGCAGGGGACACGCGCTCCGAGGTATTTTTGCGTAAAAATCCTAACGGCAAGATTCCCCTGCTGGAGCTTTCGCCAGGGGAGTATTTGACGGAGTCAAACGCGATTCTCAACTACCTGGCCGACGGGACGCCTTACCTGCCGGAAGATGTCTTGGCACGAGCCAGAGTTCTGAGCTGGCAGTTTTTTGAGCAGTACAGCCATGAGCCGTACATAGCTGTCGCCCGATTTATTGCCAAATATCTGGGCCTGCCTGACGATCGCAGGCAAGAGTATGAGGCCAAACAAGCTGGGGGCCAAAAGGCGCTGGCTGTAATGGAGCAAACGCTGGTTTCCAGTCCGTATGTGGTCGGTAATGCCCTGACGATTGCGGATATCTCTTTGTATGCCTACACCCACGTGGCCCACGAGGGTGGGTTTGACCTGAACGGGTATCCGGCTGTTCAAGCCTGGCTGCAACGAGTCGCTAGCCATCCGCAGCATGTGGCAATGTCGTGAATCAGTCTCACAGCGCCCAGCCCTATCGAGGGCGACTGGCCCCAACGCCCACGGGACATCTCCATCTGGGCCACGCGAAAACCTTTTGGACGGCGCAGCAGCGGGCCGAGCAGTTTGGCGGATCGCTGGTACTGCGCATTGAAGACTTGGACCGCGATCGCTGCAAGCCTCAGTACGAGGCCGATATGCTAGAAGACCTTACCTGGTTTGGGTTTCGCTGGCAGGAAGGGCCGGACGTGGGCGGGGACTATGGACCGTATCGGCAGTGCGATCGCACCCCCTACTACCGCCAAGTCTGGCAGCAGCTCAGCCGAACCCGTACGATCTACCCTAGCCCCCACTCTCGCAGGGATGTGGCCCGAGCCCTGAGCGCTTCCCACGAGGGGGAGGGTGAAGTCATCTTTCCGGTCCATTTACGCCCTGAGACTTGGGAGTCGGTTGACGACCCCGGCGAGGTCAACTGGCGCTTTCGCGTACCGGATGGCGAGGCTATCAGCTTTGTCGATGAAAACCTAGGACCGCAGACCTTTGTTGCGGGTCAAGATTTTGGCGATTTTATTGTGTGGCGGCGGGACGGGTTCCCCAGCTACGAGTTGGCGGTGGTGGCCGATGACAGGGCGATGGCGATTAGTGAAGTCGTTCGAGGGGAGGACTTGCTACTCTCAACGGCGAAGCAGATGTTGCTTTACCGTGCGCTAGGCTGGGCGACTCCGACGTTTTACCACTGCCCGCTGGTACGGGATGAGGCTGGAAAGCGGTTAGCGAAGCGAGACGGAGCGCGGAGTTTGCGATTGCTTCGACAAGAGGGCATCACACCTGAGCAAACTCGGCAGGGATATCAGTCTCTATAGGCTCATCAATAGTAATTATATACTATTGGCTATGATCTGAAAGATACAACGGATTGGTATCACGAGCGTGGCAACTACCTTAAGAATGAAAGTCAAAAAAATAGGTAAGGATAATACAAATCAAAAGGAATTAGCCTTTTCTCCTTTTGCCGAAGACCACGGGCCGAATACATCTCTCATAAAGATTACAAGCTTTGAATAAGCCCTGTGGAATTCAAGATCACTCTTCATTTGAGGGTGTTCGTAGAAGACATTTTCGCCACTTGCGATCTCGATAACTTCCATGTCACAGTTGCCAGACTCCCACACTGTGACTCTGCCTAAATGTGATTGGCTTTCGAAATTGAGGCGCATGCTAGGATCATTGCAAGATTCAGAATAGATTAACTCATATTTTAAGCGATACGCTGCAAAGCGGGACTCTAAGTCTTGCTGAAAATTATTGAATTTCCTTCCAGAGATAAGTTCAGAAAGCGGTCTATAGGCCATGCAAGTTCGAAAATCTAGCAGAATTCTAACGGTTGGGTTGTGCTAGTGGGTTAAGCAGTTCATATTTATGGCTTTTAAAGAGCCTTCCAAGGGTTCAGGAACTAGAACGGAGAGCAGGGAAACTAATTAGCGATAGGCCCTTTCTTTCAAATTCTCATAGACATTTTCCACGTCTTGAAGCAGAGATTTGGGAATAGGGTTAGTATCAATCTGCTTAGGTCTTGGCCTCCCGATTAAACTGGCTTTTGCAACTATCGCATCAGGGTTACTGCTCTCGACAATTTCTGCTATACGTCTGAGCCCTCTCTCTGGATCTTCGCATAATGAATCGTAGTTTAAAAAATTAAGTCTATTAGAACTTCTTTCGAGTAAGTACTTGTAGCTAGCCACCCAGTACTCCAGCCAAAAGGCTACTGATTTTGAGTCCTCTGACATACGCCTATCAAGCCAATCATCAAAATCAATAGGGCACAAGTTTTGTCCGAAATCATAATGCCCTATAGCTTTCATGTATTCTGCAGCAAAGGTGTCTATTTCGTGAATGCTTAGAAAATTAAGGTGCTGTTGTAAAAGTGAAGCCGCATGGTGTAATGGATTACGAAAGGGAACTACTATGATTGAATCTGGAAATAGCTTCTTAAGCGTTTCTGTGCGGGCGATATTGGCATTATTCTTGGATACATAACGTGTGAACCCTAGGAGCTTAGAACGACGCAGCACAATGATCTTGCGAATATGAGAGCGGAAAAAGTTATCGAACTCTTTATTTTGCTCAAGCTCCCAAGGGATTATTCGATCCGTCTTATAATGCCTCTTCCAGAAAATTGTCCAGATCACTTCCTCTAATGCTTCAGGACTATCTGGGCTGATTTGCATACCGTCCCCATGTGCACGTTCTTGGGACTCAACTTTGCGCTGAAAAATTCTAGAATAGTTATTCCAAAAACAGGGAATTAGCACAAATGGCATATCCCGATAGCGGTGAGTTGCAAATTCTGGAACATTAGCAAGACACTCAAGAATTAAAGTCGTTCCTGCTCTTGGAAGCGCTGTAAT
>JBCBWI010000130.1:0-581 GCA_039817185.1 Cyanobacteria bacterium J06648_16
GAAACTGTCAGTCATGATGAGTTGTCAAGAGTTGGCAGCAAAAATTTACCCTATTGATTTCAAGGGTGCATCTCAGGCAACTGAACGATTGTCTATGGCATATCTAAGCACGCTCCTATTGTCTTGATGCTGAATCTTGAGGAGTTGAGCTGAGTTGCAACAATCAGTCATCCGTAGTCACAGTCATAGCTGCGCCACCCTTTCCTTATTCGCTCTAAATACTTGCACCACCTACAGATCTTCGTAATTATTCATTGTGAACATTTACTGACAGTTTCCCGTGGTTACAAAGCAAACTTGTGGTTGAGACTCTTCACAAATTCTCTAGAATAGCAGCTCTTGTTGTTGTTATGTCCCTTATCCAATCGACTGCGGCTGATACAGAACACCTTGGCGAAACGCAGAACGGATTCGACCGATCAATTTCCTGGCAACGGCAACAATTGCTTTTTTCTTGCCGGTTCTAGGATATAGCCGTTCGTAAAAATCCCTTAACGATTGATCCTAGTTCCAACTAAGTTTGTTTGGGTAAAATAGAAGCATAGAGCTAGGAGGTCAAGGAAAATGACCATCCGAAAAGC
>JBCBWI010000131.1:0-577 GCA_039817185.1 Cyanobacteria bacterium J06648_16
CCAGGCCAATGACCCACACTCTAGCCTTGCAGGAAGGCGGTGTGAACTGGCCTTCGCCAATTTTGCCTGCTTCAATCCTGACCGGGCAAATGCTTGGCTGAGTAGGACCATAGATTTCGGGTGGCTCGTGGGTGAAGGGGGTATTCTTCAGGGTTTCGATGAGCTGGGCCATGTGAAGGATGGGGTTGACGCCTTCGTCGGGGCGCCAAATGTGCGATCGCACCCCCACCATCTCAATGTCCACCACGCACAGCCCCGAATGGGCCAACGCAATCCCAATTCCCCACTCATCCTCATTCGTCCAGGAGGTCGGCTCAGCCGTCACTTCATAATCAGCCGTCAGCCCATACTCATTCAGCAAATGCATCGAGCCCGCCTTACCATGGCGCTCTTCATCAACGGTGTAGGCGCAGATCAGCTCGCCGTTAATTTTCACCCCAGCCTTGCGCAACAGTTCTACCGCAATCAGCTGACAGGCCATGTTCCCCCGAGTATCTGAGGTGCCGCGACCATACAGGTGGTTGCCATGCAGCGTGGCATTGTAGGGGTTGTGGCCGGACATATGCCACTCCTGCGG
>JBCBWI010000132.1:0-575 GCA_039817185.1 Cyanobacteria bacterium J06648_16
CAATGTCGCTGGTCAACGCAGCAAAGACTGTGGTATCCAGAACAATACGGTCAGCGCTCTCAAAGTTTTGGATCACATTTGTACCCAGATCTGCCGCATTAAAGGCCGCGCCAGTATCAAAGCCAAAGAGATCGGCCCCATTACCGCCAATCAGAACGTCAGCACCGCCACCGCCAATCAACAAGTCAGCACCGTCACCACCGATGAGAATATCGTCACCAGCGCCCCCGATCAAAATATCGTCACCAGCACCCCCATCAGCCGTAATCGGTGTAGCTGTACCACTCCCATTCAGAAAATCATTGCCGTCGCCACCCGAAAAGAGAACGGATTGAACGTCGCTGCCGCTGAGATCACCCACGGTAAATGAGTCATCACCGCCCTGGCCGTTGATTTCAAACTGTTCAATTTCTTCGTTGGTTAGGGTAAATAGCCCCAGATTGAGTCGATTAAAAATAGCCTGACCGTCAACTGCGCGCAAGTCAAACTCATCGCCAGCACCGTCGGCACCGTTCACTTGGAACAACGGCGACGGCAGTGACTTTATCAACGGTGGCGATGGCATTGATGTCACC
>JBCBWI010000133.1:0-571 GCA_039817185.1 Cyanobacteria bacterium J06648_16
ATTATGCCAGGGTATTTTCTTTAAAGCTCTGTCTGCTTCACTTATCACGATTCCATCGCAGCCCTAACCCCTTGCGCTGAGCCTTGAAAATGCGGCGCTGCTAGTCATTGATATGCAAACTGACTTTTGTACGCCCGGTGGCTGGGCTGACCTGAAGGGGTTTGACGTGAGCCATACGCGCAAACCGATCGAGCCGTTGAAAGTGTTGCTGGCCGCCTTACGACAAACGCCCATCACAATTATCCATACGAGAGAGGGCCATCGCCCAGATTTGAGTGACTGCCCGCCCCATAAGCTGGCTCGCTCAAAATGCCAAAAGGCTGAGATTGGCAGTGAAGGCGCGATGGGCCGATTGTTGACGCGAGGCTCCAAGAGTCATGACTTTGTCGATGAACTCCGGCCTGAACCAGGTGAAATTGTGTTAGACAAGCCTGGAAAAGGTGCTTTTGTTGCAACAGATTTGGATTTGATTTTGCGACAGCGGGAGATTAAGCAGTTGCTGCTGGCCGGGGTAACCACAGAATGCTGCGTACATACTACGCTTCGCACAGCGAATGATTTGGGCTATGAG
>JBCBWI010000134.1:0-563 GCA_039817185.1 Cyanobacteria bacterium J06648_16
TGCCCTGGCGCTGTACAACAGCTGGCTGATTGCGCGTCCGCTAAAAGCGGTGAGCCAGGTAGCGCAGCGAGTTTCTGACGAATCGAATTTTGACTTGCAGGCACCTGTCTATACCCAGGACGAAGTGGGTGTTGTTGCCGAGTCTCTTAACAAGCTGATCCGAACCGTCAGGCACTTACTCGCAGAACAACAAGTTGCACAAAACAGGCTAGAGCAATATAACCAAACCCTGGAATCGACTGTACAGCTACGAACTCGCGAAATTTATCAGCAGAAAGAGCAGCTAGAAGAAACCGTCAAAGACTTGCATGAGGCTCAATCGCAGCTGATTCAGGCAGAGAAAATGTCTGGCCTGGGTCAGCTAGTGGCCGGGATTGCCCACGAAATTAACAATCCTGTAAACTTCATCCACGGCAACCTGAAGCATGCAGAAGCCTACTTTCAGGACTTAACCGAAGCGATCGCTCTCTACGCGCAGCACACAACTCCCAATGAGACGCTACAAACAGAACTTGATGACATCGATATCGAGTTTGTCGTAGAAGATACCACTAAGCTTTTAC
>JBCBWI010000135.1:0-560 GCA_039817185.1 Cyanobacteria bacterium J06648_16
TTTTTAAGAATTCATCAACTGGCCATCTTTGTTGCCAAAAGTTTAGGTCGGAATGTAATTCATAAGTTTTACCATTCCAAACAAATTCAATATTTGATTTATCTTGAAAAATAACAATTTTCTCTATTGCTTTTTCTGAATCAGCTATTAGTTGATGATTAAATTTTAACCGAACAAGTGCTTTTCTTAATACACTAAGATCTCTTAACTCTGTTTTAACCTTTGATAAATGAGACATAAAACTATATAAAGCTTATATTTAACTGCATTTTGCATTAAAAGCATTATAGTTCATTTTGAAATACGGATGGAGAGACTTGAACTCTCATGAGAAAACTCACTAGAACCTAAATCTAGCGCGTCTACCAATTTCGCCACATCCGCCTTTTACTTTTTACAGATTATACCATCTTAAGAAATCTTTGTCAATCTCAAAAAGGAAAAGAAGATTCATCCAGGCATCGAGCTACCTTCTCAAAGGCTCACGCCTTCAATATTATTGCCGCTATAACGTTTCACATCTGAGTTCGGAATGGGTCAGAGTGGTTCCATTATGCTAT
>JBCBWI010000136.1:0-544 GCA_039817185.1 Cyanobacteria bacterium J06648_16
TTTAGGGTTGAGCCACCGGAGTTTAGCCTGGCAACGACTCGCAACTTGTTTTATCAACCCCGTAGTTGGAGCCTAAGCCCAGTGCCATGATGCCGACTCTTTTGCTAGAGATTAAAGTCGTTAAAATTCAAGCCTGCTCAGACATAACGATATGAAAATTACTCAAGACAGTACGATTTTAATTACGGGAGGAACCGGATCTTTTGGGAAGCAGTTTGTGGCTGCAATACTGGCCCAGTTCCCTGATATAAAACGCCTGGTTATTTACTCTCGTGATGAGCTGAAGCAGTTTGAAATGGCTCAGCAGTTTCCGGTGAGCGAGCATCCAGGCATTCGCTATTTTATCGGGGATGTGAGAGATCGAAAACGGCTGGTTCGAGCGATGGAGGGCATCGATATTGTTGTTCATGCGGCAGCGCTTAAACAAGTGCCTGCGGCAGAATACAATCCTATGGAGTTTATCAAAACCAATGTCTTGGGGGCCGAGAATGTAATTGAATCGGCTATGGATGCTGGCATCAAAAAAGTGGTGGCACTTTCGACA
>JBCBWI010000137.1:0-543 GCA_039817185.1 Cyanobacteria bacterium J06648_16
CCCGCGGGGGACGTGGCACTCCAGTCCCATATCCGCCAGGCCAGCATACAGGCGCTCTGCCGCATTCTCATGACGCTGCCAGCGAGCTTCTAGGCCTTCTTCTGCAATGATGCGGAGAGCTTCGCGGATAGCGTAGGTCATGTTCACTGGTGCGGTGTGGTGGTAGGTGCGGCCCTGGCCCCAATAGTTAGCGAGCAAAGACATATCCAGATACCAGTTGGCGACTTTGCCTTTGCGGCTGTTTAGCTTTTCGAGGGCGCGATCGCCCATCGTAAATGGCGAACTTCCTGGCGGGCAGCTCAACCCCTTCTGACTACAGCTATAGGCCAAATCCACCTTCCACTTATCAATAAACAACGGCACCGCGCCCATGCTAGTCACCGTATCCAAAATCAACAAACAGTCGTACTCACGGCACAAATCGCCAATGCCATCCATCGGCTGACATACGCCAGTAGAGGTTTCTGCATGCACAATCGACATAATCTTGGGACGGTTGGCTTCTAGCCCCGCGCGAATATCGCTCAGGCTAAAAACCTCACC
>JBCBWI010000138.1:0-542 GCA_039817185.1 Cyanobacteria bacterium J06648_16
TACCCGGTGTTTTGCAAGCTTGTCATAAGTGTTTTGCATCTATTTTTACGGACAGAGCTATTTCTTACCGTCAAATCAAAGGCTTTGACCATTTTGATGTGTCCCTTTCTGTTGGCGTACAAAAAATGGTACGTTCCGATTTATCTACTTCCGGGGTGATGTTTTCCATCGATACCGAAACCGGTTTTAAAGATGCTGCATTAATTACAGCAGCATATGGTTTGGGTGAAAATGTTGTGCAGGGTGCAGTAAATCCCGATGAATATTTGGTATTTAAACCAACATTAAAACAAGGATATCGCCCCATTTTAGAAAAACGCTTGGGAAGCAAAGAAATCAAGATGGTTTATGAAATGGGAGGGACAAAATTAACCAAAAATATTCCCGTTCCCGTCGGCGATCGCCATCAATTTGCTTTGTCAGATGACGAGATTTTACGGTTAGCGCATTGGGCTTGCTTAATCGAAGAACACTACTCAAAAGTGCGTGGTACCTATACCCCAATGGATATCGAATGGGCAAAAGACGGTATCAGCAAAGAG
>JBCBWI010000139.1:0-541 GCA_039817185.1 Cyanobacteria bacterium J06648_16
CTGGTGTAGCTCAGTTGGTAGAGCAGCTGATTTGTAATCAGCCGGTCGTCCGTTCGAGTCGGATCACCAGCTTCCTAATAAAATCAATGGTTTCGCGCTCCCCGCAAGGCTTTCAGGCCTTGCGGGGATTGCCTTTTGAGCGGGGTTAGAAAAACCTGTTGGGTGTTTTTGGACGCTTTTAGACAGGTTTGGAAGGCAGATTGGGGTAAGGTTTGGGGTAAAAAATTGGGGTAAAGTCCTGGATAGGGGATGAGATAGATTTTTCCTTGAACATCAGGCTGCAAGGGCAGTTCGGGCTGAAATTCGAGTTGGGGTAGCAATTGGGGTAAAAGAGGCTTTTCAAACAGGCCCTCTTTTCAAATTTGAGATCGTGAATATAATTCAATAGTGCATTTGTTCTGAAGATAAGAGTGAACGTGCTATGTACTCTCAAAATTCCAAAAAGCAAAAAGCGAAAGCGGGCTCAGTTCAAGTTAAAAATTCCAACACCCGATTGCAGCTGACATTTACCTATGGCGGCAAACGTCACTACGTTTCATTG
>JBCBWI010000013.1:0-114236 GCA_039817185.1 Cyanobacteria bacterium J06648_16
GTGACGCCTACCGGGCAAACGGCGAAGATAGCCGGGCGTTAGGGGCCTACCGCCTGGCGCTGCGACTCAGCCGAGAGCTGGCAGGACCGAGCAGCGTGACGGCGCAGCTCCAAGCATTAGACGGGCTGATTGCGGTCTACAGCCAGCGCGGTGACTGGCCCCAGATGCGCAACTATCTGGACGATAGAATCGCGCTCATTCAGGGCAGCAACGATCCCTGGCAGCAGCTACTGACGCAGCGATACCTGGGCATTTACTACACTGCCGTAGGGCAGCTACCTGAGGCGCAAACGGCTTACCAGCAGGCGCTAGGTCTAGCGCGTGCCCTTGAACAAAAGCAGTTAGAGGGGGAGCTGAGTAACCGGCTGCGAAGCGTGTCAAGAACGCTGGAGGAAGCCAGCTAGGTTAGTCTGCCTTAGTGAGGGTGTCCCTGCCTGGGTTGTGCCTTGTTTTGCCGTTGTCCGGTCGCGTTTAGCCGACCGACAGCGCGACTTCATCGCTGGACGGCTTGGTCTGTAAGGGGATTGGCCCCCGCGCTTCAATCAGTTCAATTGCCCTACGGACAGACTCTGGCAGAATGACGACCAGGGCACCGTCGGGTGCATGGTCAAGCGCCGTTTCAATCGCGGCTGTCTCATCCAAGATAATTTCTTGGGGCAGATCGGACTTCGTTGTCGTCAGGCCCTTGGTAATTTGGTCAGCCACCTCACCCCGATCGCGACCGCGAGTGTCATCGTCCTCTTTGACGATGACCTGCGTAAACATGTTGGCTGACAGCTGCCCTAGGGCATAGAAATCTTCGTCACGGCGGTCTCCGGGCGCGCCGACGACCCCAATGCGAGGGCCGGGCCAGTTGTTGACAAAGCCTGCCAGTGCTTTATAACTAGCTGGGTTGTGGGCATAGTCCACCAGCGCGTGATAGTGCCCCAGGTTGAATAGGTTCATGCGTCCAGGGGTTTGTGAGGCCGAGGCTTCAAAGCTCAGCAGCGCCTGCCGAATCAGATCGATGCTGATGCCTTGGCTAAAAGCGGCCAGACTGGCTGCTAGGGCATTGGCAATCATAAAGGGGGCTCGTCCACACATGGTCAGCGGCAGATTTTCCGCGGTTTCAATGCGGAGAATCCAATCCCCTTTAAGAATGGTCAGATAGCCGTTTTCATAGACCGCTGCTAGGCCCCCGGCCTCGGTGTGCCGAACGACGAGCGGATTCTCTGGATCCATCGAGAAGTAGGCGATCTGTGCCTTTACCCGCTCAGCCATGGCGGCGACGCGCGGATCGTCTGCATTCAACACCGCGTACCCGTTGGGGCGGGCGGTCTCAGCCACTACGCTCTTGAGATGAGACATCTGCTCTAGCGTATTGATGTCGCCCAGCCCCATATGGTCGGCGGCGACGTTGAGAACAACGCCCACATCGCAGCTGTTGAAGGCCAGACCTGAACGGAGGATGCCCCCTCTGGCGGTTTCCAGGATGGCGACCTCCACGGTGGGATCTTGCAAGATTACCTGGGCGCTCTGGGGGCCGGTCGTATCACCGGGTTCGGCCAGATAGTCACCGATATAAATACCGTCCGTTGTGGTGTAGCCGACGACCTGCTGCGTTTGCTTGAAGATATGTGCTGTGAGTCGTGTCGTCGTGGTTTTACCGTTTGTGCCGGTAATGGCAACAATGGGAACCCGGCTGGGGGCACCCGGCGGAAACAGCATGTTCATGATCGGTTCGGCCACGTTACGGGCAATGCCTTCGCTGGGCGAGAAGTGCATTCGCAGCCCCGGTGCCGCATTGACCTCGACCACAACGCCGTCGACTGCTCGCAGCGGCTGGGAAATATCGGCGGTGACGATGTCAATACCGGCAATGTCGAGCCCAACGATCTTGGCAATGCGCTGAGCCAACCAGATGTTGTAAGGATGAATCTCATCGGTGCGGTCAATGGCAATACCGCCCGTGCTGAGGTTGGCCGTGGCCCGGAGATAGCAGACTGCGTCCTTGGGCAAAACCGAGTCGAGCTCATACCCTTGCTGATTCAACAGCTCCCAGGAGGTGCGGTCGACTTCAATCTTGGTTAAGACGTTGTCGTGCCCATCGCCACGGCGGGGGTCCTGGTTAGCCAGCTCGATCAGTTCGTCAATGGTTGAGTGGCCGTCGCCAACCACGTGGGCCGGTACCCGCTCAGAAACCGCCACTACCTGACCGGCAATCACCAGGACGCGGTGGTCGCGCCCCTGGTAGTAGCGCTCTAGGATGACGCTACGAGATACGTCACGGGCCGCTTCATAGGCGGCCTGAGCGGCCTCCCAATCGGCGATATTGAGAGTAATGCCCCGTCCGTGGTTACCGTTCAGCGGCTTAATCACGACTGGGTAGCCCCCGACGGACTCGATGGCCTCGGTCAGCTCGTCCGGATAGTCGACCAACGTCCCCCGAGGGACAGGGACGCCACAGTCGGCCAAAATTTGCTTGGTGGCTTCTTTGTCGCAGGCCAGCTCGACCCCTAGCAGGCTGGTCCCGCTGCTCAATGTGGCCTGAATGCGTTTTTGGTGAACGCCGTGCCCTAGCTGGATCATCGACCGAGCGGGAATCGACCGCCAGGGAATTTGGCGGTTCTCGGCTTCTTTGAGGATGGTTTCAGTACTGGGACCTAGGGATGCCTCCTGGCGCAGTCGGCGCAGGTCAGCCAGGTCTTGGGCTAGCTCAGCGCTAGGGTAGGTACCGGTTTCGACCAAACTGCTGCACAGTCTTACAGCCGCACGGGCCGCATAGCGACCGGCCTGCTCGTTTTCGTACTCGAATACAACTTGATAGACGCTTTCTTCTGCCGTAGAGCGGGTGCGACCAAACCCGACCGGCATCCCGGCCAGGGTCTGCAGCTCCAGCGCCACGTGTTCAACGATATGGCCTAAATAGGTGCCTTCTTGCACGCGCTGTAAGAAGCCGCCATGACGACCGGGTGAGCAAAAGTGCTCATAGAGCGATGGCAGGGTGGCCTTGAGCCCCTCGTAAAACTCTGGAATTTCGTTGGAGGGGCGATCGCTGAGCTCCTCTAGATCCAGCCTTAGCACAATCAGCTGGGTATGACGAATGCTCCAATAGTTCGGCCCTCTTAGCGTCAGCGTCTTTAATATTTTCATGTCGTCGTCAAGCCCAATCAGTGCGTGTAACTACTTACTCTTGGCGAAAAACCGGCCTTCAACTGGGAGAACCGGTCGGGGTGGATTGAGCATACGTGCTCAATCATCTATCATGACCCCTCCTGACGGATCGCCAGCCGGTTAGTGACGGCTGTATCTCTATCTCGATATAGCCCTTAACAATACGAAAAGTTGGTAACGGTCTACAACCCTCCTAAGGGATAGTTTCGCTGAGCCAAGTTTGCGTGATGCTCTGGAACTGAGACAGTCTGAACCCATTAAGCAGAGGACGTTATCTCTGATACCTATTGGGAAAAATTACAGAGTTAGCGAGCCTTCGATAGTAGCTTTCGATACTTAATATCGTATTGATCGCCGTGGACCAGGAGGTGAACCTTCAGGTGATGTAGACAGAGTGGGTCGGTTGCACCGACGTCCGGCTGATTGGTGTAGCTGGCGTTGCTGGGGTCCACTATGGTGACTGCGCCCTTGCCGATGACCTGGAAGCGGCCGTCCGTAAACAGACGGATGCAGGTGTCCTCGTCGATACCGATGCCGAGGCGATCGGGCTGAATTGCGATCGCACTCATCAGCCTAGCCATGCGATTACGGTTGTGGAAGTGCTGATCGACGATCAGCTCAGGTACGATCCCCAGTCCTGTGGCCATATCGACCAGGGAACGGTTGGGTGACTCGCCGCTGCCACCGCCAGCAATCATATGTTCGCCCATCACGGCTGCGCCCGCGCTGGTGCCGGCCAGGGTTAGCTGCCCGAGCTGGGCCTGCTGGCGGACCTGGGCAATCAAAGGCGTATCGGCCAGCAGGCCACACAGCCGCACCTGATCGCCGCCGGTCATAAACACGCCAGTGCAGTGAGCAATCTGGTGCTGCCAGGTGGGGTCCTCGCCCTGAATGCGATCGCGAATGTCGATGACGGCAATATCCGTCGCGCCCATATCGCTAAAGATGCGCCGGTAGCGGTCAGAAATGATCACTGGCTCGCGCGAGGCGCAGGGCAAAATCACCAGCCGCGCCTCGCGCCCGCCCGCCGCTTCAAAAAAGGTCTGTAAAATTTCCCGACCGTGGACCTTGTCTTCGGCCCCACCGATAATCAGGACAGATGCGTTCGTCGTAGGCGTACCTCGATCAACGGCTCGGATAGTCTCTACTTGTTGCATGATAGATGGCGAATTCCCGCAGATTTTATAGATAAGATGGGTCCGCCGTCTAGTCCGCGACCGCGACGCTTGGGCCGCAACCCTGTCTAATCAAGCACCATGCGTTTTGATATTATCAGCCTGTTTCCTGATTTCTACACCTCGCCGCTGCAGTCAGGGCTGATGGGTAAGGCGCTCAGTAAGGGGATTGCCGAGGTCCATCTGACCAATCCCCGCGACTTTACCCACGACAAGCATCGCAAGGTCGATGACGAGCCCTATGGCGGCGGCGCGGGCATGGTGATGAAGGTTGCACCGGTTATCGAGGCGGTCGAATCGCTCCCGGTTGCGCCCTCACGCCAGGTGATTCTGCTCACCCCCCAGGGTGAACCCATGACCCAGCAGCACTTTCATCGGTGGACCCAGTATCAGCAGCTGGTGCTGATCTGCGGTCATTACGAGGGCATTGATGAGCGAGTTGCCACCATCGTTACCCAGGAGATCTCGCTGGGCGATTTTGTCCTGACCAGCGGCGATATTCCGGCGCTGACCCTGATCAACGGCGTGATTCGACTGTTGCCAGGGACGGTCGGTAAGGCGGCGTCCTGGCAACAGGACAGCTTTGAAGATGGGCTGCTGGACTACCCTCACTACACCCGACCGGTAGACTTTCGCGGTCAAACGGTCCCTGCCGTGCTGCGATCGGGTAACCATGCTGCGATCGCACAGTGGCGCAGGCAGCAGCAGCTTGAACGCACCCAGCAGCGTCGCCCGGACCTGTACGCCCGCTGGCGGCAGACCGAGCCTGAACCGGACGCTAAACCTAACCCCAAGTCGGGCTCCGGGCCCCAAACAGCCGCGGATGCGCCGGTAAACTCTGCCAATGAAACCCCATAGCTGAGCGGTAAAATGAGATAGCTGCAGTGAACTAACCGGCTAGCTTGAGGGACCCCAAATGACGCTCCGTATCGGCAACGGCTACGACATTCACCGGCTGGTTCCAGACCGACCCCTCATTTTGGGCGGCATTAAAATTCCACATTCAATGGGGCTACTGGGCCATAGCGATGCCGATGTGCTGACCCACGCCATTATGGATGCTCTGTTAGGCGCGCTAAGCCTAGGCGATATCGGTCACTATTTCCCACCGAGCGATCCCCAGTGGAAGGGCGCAGATAGCCAAATTTTGCTTGACCAGGTGTATCAGCTGGTGCAGACGCGTGGCTGGCAAATCGGCAATATTGATAGCGTCATTGTTGCCGAGCGGCCTAAGCTCAAACCCTATATTGCAGCGATGCGTGACCAGCTATCCGGGCGGCTTAATATTCTTTCTGAGCAGATTGGCATTAAGGCCACGACCAACGAAAAGCTTGGCCCAACAGGCCGTGAAGAAGGGATTTCAGCCTATGCCGTCGTCCTTTTGCAGCCGCTGACCTAGGCAGCCGCTCTGGCTTTGCAATCGCAGGGGGGCTCGGCCCGGCATCGCAAAACTACCGCCACGATTACCCTGGAGGCTGAATCGATTGTTGGCTCCCCATCATCAGTCCGTTCAGTTCAGCCGGTTCAGTTCAATCAGTTCAGTATCGACTATTGACTTGGGCGATGAGTCTAGATAGACCCCATCTAACACAACCGTGTTATTCCGGATAAAAATTACTTTTTTAGTCAAAACGTTTCGGAAGATACGCTACAAAGGCTCACTCTTTTATAGAATCTTTATCAAGAAGGCGGGTTTGCTAAGAAAGTCGTCCTTGTATTAAGTTTTTTTGATGAAGTGTTCTGAAGGCAGACATCTCTCGAGAAGGGTAAGGGAGTAACTGGTGCTCCTCTACCTATCGACCATTAGCAGTTAGTAACGTGTCGAGGTGATTCCCGTGGGCGTAATGCATCAAACGGCGGTAGGCGTGGCCGAACGATTTACCCAGCCACAAGCGTCATCTCCCCAGTCAGACGTGCCGATTCGTTCTCCCCTATGGTTCAAAGCCATTCCCCCTGAGCGGATTGGCCTAAACGGTGAATACGACTACTACGGTCTTGCTAAGCGGGTGCGATGTCATCTGCGTGAGCAGGCCGGTCCCAGGATTATTCAAAAGCTCAAGGTTTGCCAGCGAGGACGGGTCGTTTTGCTCAGTGGCGTACTGTTCTCGGCTGAAGACCTGCATTACCTCACTCGACTGGTTCTGAGCGTGCCGGGAGTCGATGCTGTCGAAACCCACACGCTGCGGGTTCGCGAACGGGCGCTGATGTCGGCCTAGGTCAGGTTGTCGGATGGGATGGGACAGCGCAGGCTACAGCATTGAGATATCTTCACCCCCGGTGAAGCGCAGCCGAATCAGTGATAGCGTCAGAATAATTAAAAATAGGCTAAGCCCAACCGTACAGGCGTAGCTCATTTCTAGGTTTTGAAACGCCTGTTCGTATACGTAGTAGACGGCGGTTTTAGAGCTACTGCGGGGGCCGCCCTGGGTCATGATGAAGACTTCTTCGAACACTTTTGTGGCTGCGATCGCAGATATCACGGCGACCAAAAATACATAGGGCATCATCAGCGGCAAGGTAACGTCCCAGTGCTTGCGCCAGCCGTCTGATCCGTCAATGGCGGCAGCTTCGTACAGCTCCCCAGGGATGCCCTGCAGCCCGGCCAGATAAATCACCATGTAGTAGCCCAGCCCCTTCCAAACGGTGACGGCCATGACGCTAAATAGAGCCAGATTGGGGCTCGTCAGCCAGGGGACTCGAATGGGCTGGCCGGTCACGCCCTGCAGTAGCTGATTGAGTAGCCCATTTTCGGCATAGAGCCAGCGCCAGGCGATCCCTGCGACCACCATAGAAATGACGACGGGGGTGTAGTAGGCCACCCGAAACCAGCGGATGCCCCGAAGCTTTTGGTTGACCAGGATTGCCAGACCCAGCGGCACGATCGCCAACACGGGCACGACCCCGACGAGATACACCACCGTATTGCGCAGCGTCTGCCAAAAGGTGTCATCGCGCAGCAGCCGCTTGAAGTTGTCGAGCCCAACCCAGTCAGGCGGCTGGGTGAGGTCGTAGCCATACTCGGTAAAGCTCAGTCGAAACGCCTGCAGGGCAGGCCAGAACACAGTCAGGCCCAAAATGACCAGCGCCGGGGCGAGAAATGTGTAGGGAATCCATTGGGGGGGAATCCTGCGGGACGGCAGGCTAGGCAGCTTCATCGCTATAGAAACTCGGTGTAGTCTTCGCCCAGGAACAGCGCTCGCTCTGCGTTGCGGCGTCGGGTGAGGCCAGCGAGTACGCGGCCTCCGGCCTTATTCCAGCGAGGCAGCTCGTTCGCAGCCCCGCGAATATCGCCCTGGTTGAGCTTTTTGAGCAGCGTGGACGAGCGCAGCGCCCCCGAGCCGACGTTATAGGCAAAGGACACCAAGGCTGAGAACTGATTGTCGTTGATCGGCACTTTAACTGCGTCATTGACCGCCTGCTCAAATCGAACCAGATCTTCTTGCAGGAATGCTTCGGCCTGTGTTCGCGTGATTTGCATGCCGCGCCTGACGTTACGGGTGGTGCCGTAGCCGATGGTCCAGACGCCGACCGCATCCTGATAGGCCGTCAGCCTTAGCCCTTCAAAGGATTTAATCAGACGCAGGCCGTTACTGTTGGTGCGCTGGGGGCCTGTGGGTTCAGCCACGCGCTGGGGCAGAGGTTGAGGTTCAGGGCCGCTGCTAGCGACCGTCATTCCCCGAGGAAAATCAGCGCGGGTGAACCACGACCGCACGCCGGTAACATTCAAGACTTTTTCATTTGGATTAGACTGGGAAGGATATTTGCTCACCTTAGAGATGTAATATCCGCCTTGCATTAGATAGATGGCCTTGTCAGTCTCCTTGATCCAGGTCCCCATACAGACTTCTCCCTGTGAGCACGCCCTGTGTTAATTCAATCGCCCGATCGGTCCAGACTCTACAATACTGACCTTTTACTTGAAAAGGCCAGCTAGCGAGTCCGTTTGGGACTGATTTACGATAGGCTGCCCCAGTCATTTTGTGACCAGTCATTTTGTGAACGGTGGGTGATGCTGCTCGATACAGGGCGATGCGCTACGCAAAGTCCCGATTAAAGTCCCCATCCACGCCCTTCATCAGACGCATTCTTCGACTTACCTTTCCGTTTAGCCACTGCCTGACTGGCCTAATCCCACTCTCTGCCACCACTCTCTGCCCATGCCTTCCACCCTAAAGACCGTTCGTTCAGGCCATGCCCCCGTGATCAAGCGACTGCCCAATGGGCTGACGATCATTGCCGAACAGATGCCGACCGAGGCAGTGAGTCTTAACATCTGGCTCAATGTAGGGTCAACCAATGAATCTGACGAAATCAATGGGATGGCTCACTTTTTAGAGCACATGATCTTCAAGGGGACGCCGCGCATTCGCATGGGCGAGTTCGAGCGCTTGATTGAGGAGCGGGGCGCGGTCACGAATGCGGCTACCAGTCAGGACTACACCCACTACTACATCACCACCGCCCCGAAGGATTTTGCCGCGCTGGCACCGCTACAAATTGAGCTGCTGATCAACCCGACGCTAGAAGATGAGGCGTTTGAGCGCGAGCGACCCGTCATTTTAGAAGAGATCCGTCGATCAGAGGACAATCCCCGCCGTCAAACCTTTCAGCGGTCGATGGAGCTGAGCTTTGACCGGCTGCCCTATCGCCGTCCGGTCCTGGGTCCGGCCACGGTGATTGAAAGCCTGGCCCCGGACCAGATGCGCGGATTTCACCAACGCTGGTACCAGCCCCAGAACATGACTGCCGTAGCCGTGGGCAATTTGCCGGTGGCTGAGCTGATCGCCATCATTGAGCAAGGCTTTGAGCAGGCCCTGCAGCACCGTCAGGCCACGCCCGAACTCTCCCTCAGTGAGGTGGCGGGACCGCCTCGCGCTGCCGAATCGCCCTTTCCCCAGATTCAGCGGATGCGGGCGACGGATGAGCGGCTGCAGCAGTCTCGGCTGATTATGTCGTGGCGGGTACCGGGGCTGACTCAGCTAGAAGACACCTTTGCTCTGGACGTGGCGGCCTCGATTTTGGGTCAGGGTCGGACGGCGCGGCTGGTGAGCGACCTGCGCGAGCGGCAAAAGCTGGTCAACGGTGTTTCGGCGAGTAACATTACCTATGGTCAGCAAGGGGTGTTTTACATTTCGGCGAGTCTGCAGGCAGAGAATCTGGCAGTGGTCGAGGCTGCGATCTCAACTCACATTGCCACCCTCCACGCCCAGCCGGTGACCCATGCTGAGCTGCGTCGGGTTCGTACCCAGGTTGCCAACCGCTATGTGTTTGGCGGCGAAACCCCCAGCGACCGGGCTGGACTGTACGGCTATTACCAGGCCATGACCGGCAACCTGCAGCACGCGCTGGACTACCCTCAGGCGATTCAGTCGGTCACCGAAGATGACATTCAGCGAGCGGTGCAGCAGTACCTGCCGACGGATGCCTATGGGATTTTGACCCTGCGACCGGATGAGAATTGAGGTGAGATGGTGAGGTGGTGAGGTGGTGAGGTGGTGAGGTGGTGAGGTGGTGAGGTAGGGTTGTGACCGAAACCCCACGTGCATCACCAAAGCATTCATGACCGATATATTTTGGGAGCTGCTGGCGAAGGAAATTGCTAAGGCGACAGGCCAGCCGTTTCAAATCCAATCCCGCCGGTCCATCGGTGGGGGCTGCATCAATGAGGCGCATCAGGTCTCCGATGGTTGCCAGTCCTACTTCGTCAAGTTCAACCAGACCCACAAAGAGGGCATGTTCGCCGCCGAGTTTGATGGCCTGCGCGAGATGCACCAAAGTCAGACGATTCGGGTGCCGCAGCCGATTGGCTATGGTTCACTAGAAGGGGGTGGTCCTGCTTACATCGCGATGGAGTGGCTGCCGTTAGGGGGTAACAGCAGCGCTGCCTGGGCTGAGATGGGTCGTCAGCTGGCTGCCATGCATCGAACGACTAGCGAGAAAGGATTCGGCTGGCACCGGTCTAACACCATTGGCGAAACGCCTCAGCTCAACGAGTGGGATACAGACTGGGTACGGTTCTTTCAGGAGCGGCGGCTGGGCTACCAGTTTCAGCTCGGACGCAGGCGGGGTGGGCGCTGTCCTAAAGCTGACCAGTTACTAGATGCATTGCCTAAATTGCTCAATCACGACCCAATACCGTCATTGCTGCACGGCGATCTGTGGTCTGGCAATGCGGCGGTGACTGAGGATGGGGAGCCAGTGATTTTAGACCCGGCCACCTACTACGGGGACCGGGAGGCCGACATTGCAATGACGGAGCTGTTTGGCCGCTTTCCGCGTCCCTTCTACGACGCCTATAACGACACCTTCCCGCTGGACGCAGGCTATGAGCAGCGGCGAACGGTTTACAACCTGTATCACATCGTCAACCACTTCAACCTGTTTGGTGGCGGTTACCTCTCTCAGGCAAATCGGATGATTGACCAGATTCTAGCGGGGTAAGTAGGCGACCTGAGTTTGCTATAGTAGTAAACCGACAGCGGCGGCATGGCCAAGTGGTAAGGCAGAGGATTGCAAATCCTTTATCCCCAGTTCGAATCTGGGTGCCGCCTTAGAAGCAGTGAAATAGCGAATATTGGTACGAATATTGGTAAGTGTAATTAGCTTGCTATGGGAGCTAACTCTACAGTACTAATCGCCTTCAACGCATCCAAAAACGCGTAGACCGACGGGGACAATAGCGCATCTTTCGGCCAGGATGCTCCCATCGGGCGACTCACCTGAAACGGCAACTCAACAATGCGAACGTCCTCTGGCACCGGCTCGGCGGCCAGGCGGTGCATGATGGCAATGCCTAGACCCTGGCGCACCATGCCCACAATTGTAGAGTCGGTGCGAATGCGATAGGTGACCTCCAGCGGCGGTACCACCTGCTTAAAAATACGGTCGATGCGGGCGGTGCAGCTGCTGTGAACTGAGGTAATCAGGGGATGCTGATACAGATCTTCCCAGGTCAGCCGATCGGATGTGATTGGGCAGTTGGGTGGCAGCAGGGCAATGCAGGGGTCATCGAGGACCGATAACGTATCAAAGGTGTCGGCGGGCAGCAGTTCGGCGACGCAGATATCAGCGCGACCTTCTAGCAGCGCTTGTTGCAGTTGGGGAATGCTATCAAGCTCGGTAATGCTGACCTGAATATTGGGATAGCGTGTGTGGAGAGTTGCGATCGCACTGGGCAACACATTACTCGCCATACTCCGAAACGCCACCAGCCGCACCGCACCGCCTTCGACGCCCCGCGCATCCGTGGCCGTTTGCCCAATCTCATCCACCAGTTGCAGCACCTCGACCGCCTTGGCTTGAATGGTCTCGCCCACTGGGGTCAGGGCCGCCCCATGTCGCCCCCGCGTCAGCAGAATCACGCCCAGCTCGTCTTCTAGCGCGGCAATGCTGTGGCTGACGGTCGATTGACTGAGCCCCAAATTTAATGCGGCTTCGCTAAAGTTACCGGCCTCGGCCACTGCGGCGAGGGCCCTTAGCTGAGCTAGCTTGAGTTTTCCGATAGCCATAGGGAGTCCCATCATTACCGTAAGCCCAGGCTAACCTAACCCACCCAAGCCGAAGTATCGATTTCTTGCATAGACGTGATGAATCCTATCCTTTGTTGCTTTTGAGCGCGGTTCCTAGAGTAGGGATGTCGAGCAAAACCACTGCCGACGAACCCACTACAAACCACTGCCATAGGAGGCTACTATGCAGAGCTATTCCAACGCCTCGAACTCAGCCCATCTCAACCGTCAGCGCCTGCAGCTAGAGCAGCTGTGGCAAGTGCCCGAGCGCCCTGTGGTAAAGCGGCTGAAGCAGCTGGGCAATTGGTTACTAGCGGTGTTCGCGCCGACCGGTGACCTGACGGTTCAGCAAACAGAAACGGGCTGGATTGTTAGAGAGAACGGCCAAATGTACAGATTTTCCTCTGAAGAAGCCGTCCGCATTTGGCTAGAGCAGCGCTATTACGCTCATTAACTGCAATTCAAGCTTGGCCTGTCTGTCTTCGCTATGACCAGTAGAAGCGGACAGGCCTGACGATGAGCTGGGCCTATCCGCCCGGATCTCACACATCTCCAGCGCTCCTGACCGGGCGCTTTTTTTATATCTGCTAGGTATGTCTCTAATGTCTTATCCTCAAAGTCACCTACGGTATAGTGGTGTGAGCGTTCACGGAAAAGTGCCATGTTTGGTTTAGGCTGGCCCGAAGTCGGCATTATTATGATTGTTGCAGTGCTGATCTTTGGTCCCAAAAAGATTCCCGAGCTAGGCAGCGCCCTGGGTAAAACCCTGCGCGGGTTTAAAGATGGCATGGACGCCGAAGGCGAGTTTGAAGATGCTGAGTACATTGAGGAAGAGGAACAAGCTTAAGATTGTCCTAGTCCGAAAAGGTATAGGCTAAATAAAGTAGGCTTCCAGGGACATCGATTTCGATATCCCTGTTTTTGTCTTGAATCTTGCCTATATCCCCAGGCGCTGATACACCTTGTCGAGGTTGCGCAGCTGATAGTCAGGGCTGAATGCGGCCTCCAGCTCCTCAGGTGACAGGTGTTCTTTGACCCTGGGGTCAGCCGCCAGGTTTTGTTTAAAGTCGCCACCCTCCGTATTCCAGGCCGTGTGGGCGTTGGTCTGCACAATCTGGTAGGCGTCTTCTCGGCTGAGCCCCTTATCTACAAGCGTCAGCAGCACCCGTTGGCTAAACACTACGCCGCCGTACAGGTTCATGTTGCGCTTCATGTTCTCAGGGTACACCTGCAGGTTTTTCACCAGGCCAGTAATCTCGACCAGCATGAAGTGCATCAAGATGCAGCTGTCGGGAAAAATCACCCGCTCTACCGAGCTGTGGGAAATATCGCGTTCGTGCCACAGGGCCACATTTTCTAACGCGGCCATCGCATTCGTGCGAATGATGCGGGCCAGCCCAGTCAGCCGCTCAGACTTGATTGGATTGCGCTTGTGGGGCATGGCCGATGACCCCTTTTGACCCTTTGAGAAAAACTCCTCGACTTCGAGCACGTCGGTGCGCTGCAGATTGCGAATCTCTACCGCAAATCGCTCAATCGAGGCGGCTACACCGGCCAATGTACACATAAACTCAGCGTGGACATCGCGCGAGATCACCTGGGTCGAGGCCGTATCCGGCTTGAGTCCGAGCTTCTGGCAGGTCAGGGCCTCAACCTCTGGATCGATGTTGGCGTAGGTGCCGACCGCGCCTGAAATCTGCCCGACCGCGATCTCATCTTGAATGCGGGTTAGCCGCTCGCGGTGACGCAGCATTTCGGCCAGCCAGCCCGCTAGCTTAAACCCAAAGGTCATGGGTTCGGCATGAATGCCGTGGGAGCGGCCAATCATCACCGTATCGCGGTGCTCCTGGGCCTTGTAGCGAATGGCCTGAATCAGCTGCTCTAGCTGACGCATAATCACCTGATGGCTGGCGACAATCTGCAGCGACAGGGCCGTATCCAGCACGTCGGAGCTGGTCATGCCCAGGTGAATGTAGCGCCCTGCGTCGCCTACGTACTCATTGACGTTGGTGAGAAAGGCAATCACGTCGTGGCGCACCTCTGCCTCAATCTCCAGGATGCGGGCAACGTCAAAATCTGCTTTGGCCTTGATTTCTTCGACCGCCTCGGCGGGAATGCGTCCCAAGTCTGCCTGGGCTTCGCAGACGGCGATCTCAACCTGCAGCCAGGTCTTGAACTTGTACTCGTCCGTCCAGAGTTGGCCCATTTCGGGCAGCGTGTAGCGTTCGATCAAGGCTCGTATTACGCGATACAACCGCGCTATTATACCGCCTATTTAGAAAGGGGATTTTTTGATGGACCCACCGATTCGCCGACCTAGTCGCGAACGCGCTCAGGCACCTGAACTGCCGAAAACGACTGTAAAATCGACCAGGAAAGCCGCGTCGCCATCACAGCCAGAACGATGCTGCCCAATAGTGCGATCGCAGTTTGGGGAATGTGCAGCCCAATTAGAATCAAACTCACAATCAGGAGGGCAATCAGCGTGATGTCCATGGTGTCCTCCAAAGGGTGGGGTGAACAGAGGGTGGGGTGAAGTTGGAAAAGGTAGCTAGGTAATGTCTGAGACGTAATTCCAGACATAATTCCTAGAACGGTGCCTATGGTAAGCCTATTGTGCATTACCTTTTCTTATTCCTATCATAAGCAACGCTTCTGTTATCAGCCCCTGACGAGGCAGAAGCGTATCATCGCTTAATTTCGATGTTGCGGAATAAAAACAGCGTTCGCCAGCAGCGGCTCTACCAGCGCCTCTATCAGTTATGACCTGGCCCATCGGGGCTTCGTCTTTGCTCCCCATCGGCCCAACATCACAAATTCAAAACAGAGTCTTTAGAATGGCCCCGTCCACTTTAGGGCCTGACTACAATAGGTCTGCCCGCCCAAACTAGAGGTATTCCTGCATGGCCAGCCTACTTGAGCAGCTCCGAGAGATGACGGTTGTCGTTGCCGATACTGGCGACATTCAAGCCATTGAGAAGTTTGAACCCCGCGATGCGACCACGAACCCGTCTCTGATTACCGCTGCCGCTCAAATGCCCCAGTATCAGGACATTGTCGATGAAACCCTGCTCAAGGCCAAAACAGATGCGGGTGAAGGTGCTAGCGATCAGGATGTGGCGAACCTGGCGTTTCAGCGCCTGGCCGTGGCCTTTGGTAAGAAAATCCTCGAAATTATCCCAGGTCGAGTCTCGACCGAGGTAGATGCGCGCCTGTCCTACGATACCGAGAAGACGCTGGAGACCGCCCGCGAGATTATCGCCCAATATGAGGCGGCGGGAATTTCGCGCGATCGCATTCTGATCAAGATTGCGTCGACTTGGGAGGGCATTAAAGCCGCTGAAATTCTGGAGCAAGAGGGCATTCACTGCAACCTGACGCTGCTGTTTGGCCTGCATCAGGCGATCGCCTGTGCAGAGGCTAAGGTGACGCTGATTTCGCCCTTTGTCGGCCGCATTCTGGACTGGTACAAAAAAGAGACCGGCAAGGAGTCCTACGCACCGGCAGAAGATCCCGGCGTGAAGTCGGTCACCGAGATCTATAACTACTACAAGAAGTTCGGCTACAGCACCGAAATTATGGGTGCTAGCTTCCGCAATACCGGGGAATTGACCGAGTTGGCGGGCTGCGACCTGCTGACGATTTCGCCCAAGCTGCTCGCTCAGCTGGACGAGACCCAGGGCGACCTGCCGCGCAAGCTCTCTCCCGACGCTGCAGCCAGCGCCGACGTTGAGAAAATCACAATCGACAAGGCTACCTTCGACAAGATGCATGTGGACGACCGGATGGCGTCTGAAAAGCTGGATGAAGGCATCAAGGGTTTTACCAAGGCACTGGAAGCGCTAGAAGGGCTGCTGGCAGAGCGGTTGGGTAAGCTGGGTGGCCTGGAGATGGTCTGCAGCGCCGCTGATGAGGTGTTCAAAGCCTACGATCTCGATGGTGATGGCTTTATCACTCGTGAAGAGTGGCTGGGCTCAGACTTGGTATTCGATGCGCTGGACTCCGACCACGACGGCAAAATCACCCCGGCAGAAATGGGGGCTGGGCTGGGTGGTGCCTGCCAGCTCGTGAATGCGTAAAAATCAAACAATTAGATAAGACTCAGCCCTCACCCAAAATCCCTCCTCCTTTCACCAGGGTGAGGGATTTTGTTTCGCCAGTTTGAGCAGGAATAGTCGATGGAGCAGTCTCGTGCCCCAGACCGAGCGAGAAAAGATGCTAGCGGACGAGCCATACTACGCGGCAGATCCAGAACTGTTCGAGATGCACAGTCGTGCTCAGCGGCTGTTGGATGTCTTCAACCGATCTAGCCATGGGCAGCAAGCCCAGCGTCAGGAAATGATTCAGGCGCTGTTCGGCCGCGTTGGCCAGAATGCTGAAGTCAAGCCCAGCTTTCGTTGCGATTACGGCTGCCATATTTTTGCGGGTGACAATCTGTACATCAACTACGACTGCACCATTCTGGACTGTAATACAGTCACCCTTGGGAACCACGTTCTGCTGGCCCCCGGTGTCCACATCTATACGGCTTATCATCCCACCGACTCTCAGATGCGTCGAGCAGGGCTGGAGATGGCTGCCCCTGTTGTGATCGGGGACAACGTATGGCTGGGGGGGCGAGCGATTATTTGCCCAGGCGTTACGATTGGCAACAACACGATTGTCGGAGCGGGGAGTGTCGTTATAAGAGACCTGCCAGAGAACGTTCTAGCGGTGGGCAATCCCTGTCGAGTAGTGCGATCGCATGGCTAAAATTACATGTCTCAATAGCCCAAACGCCGCGACGGCTTCGATCATCGTCCACGGCGTTAGTAACCAAGTTTAATGGCTGCATGAGCGGTGCCCGCTGAAAAGTCAGTAACCTCAGGGCGAGCGCCAGCGGATCACGAGCTACCAGTGAAGGTAACGTTGGGGAAGCGAGCGGCCGCCTTTTGCATGGACTGATTTTTGCCCTCTTCCTGCCAGTAGTTGATGATTTCGGTGGCCTGGTTAAGCACATCAATGCGCTCTTCCTCGGTAATCCAGGTTTTTGATTCCAGTTCAGTCTTCATCTGCTCCCACGCGTCGTTACGGGGCCAGAAATAGTAGGAGGTGAGCGGGCTGGTGCCTTTACCCACGACCTGATCGACCGCTAGGGCAACGTCCTTATCTAACCAAAGTACTTTTAGAATAAACCGGGCGTCTGGTGGCGTTTGTCCCGATTCTTCTAGTGCAACTTCATCCGGCATTACTGGCTCAGCTTAATACAACAGTCTAATAGTTTAGCGTATTGTGTAAAGGCAGACAGACTAAATTACGGGAGGGGCAATTAGTGTCTGGAGCGGTTGGGTCTGACGCGTTTGCGGTAAGCGGAGCTATGCCGAAGGCTATTGCAATATTTGACATCGACGGCGTCGTTCGCGACGTCGGCGGCTCCTATCGTCGGGCCCTGGCCGATACGGTTGAACAGTTCACCGGTCAGCTCAGCGCTGTCGCCTACCGACCGGCCCCTGCCGATATCGACCGACTCAAGAGCGAAGGCTGTTGGAATAATGACTGGGAGGCTTCCCAGGAGCTGATTTACCGCCATCTTGAATCACAAGGACAGCCGCGCGAGCAGGTCACCCTCGATTACGACCGGCTGGTGGACTTTTTTCAGCAGCGCTACCGGGGCCAGGGCGATGACCCTACCCAGTGGGACGGCTACATTACACAAGAGCCGCTGCTGATGACGGCAGCCTATCTAGAAAGACTCACCCATGCGGGCATTCTCTGGGCTTTTTTTAGCGGGGCGACACGGGGGTCAGCGCATTACATTCTGCAGCAGCGCATGGGCCTGAGTCAGCCGCCGCTGGTGGCGATGGAAGATGCCCCAGGCAAGCCTGACCCGACTGGGCTATTGCAAGCCGTACAGATGGTATCGTCTGCGCTGCTGCCTGTAATCTATGCCGGGGATACGGTCGCCGATATGGAAACGGTGGTGCGGGCCAGAACCCAGTTTCCCGAACGTCAGTGGCTGGCTGTGGGGGTACTGCCACCCCACGCCCAGCTGGACCCAACCTATCGCAATACCTACACTCAGATGCTGATGCAAACCGGCGCAGACACCGTTCTGGCCACGGTGGAAGAATTGGATGCTGCGCGGGTGAGGGCGCTGCTTTAAGAACACCTCATCTTGAGGTCCGTGAGCTGCGAATCCCGCTGGGAATACTGAGTACAAAAGATACCTCAATCTTTTAGGCATCACTCAGTATCAAGGGGACTACTCTCATGAACCGACTACACTTGACCGGCGCTTTGCTCTCCACGGCTACCGTGCTAGCGACACCCCCAGCTGCCCTGGCCCAGTCAGCCGACCAAAACTACATCAGCGATCTGTACAACTTTCTAGGCAGTCAAGATGAACTGGCCTACGTCGTCGCCGCAGAATACATCGGCGCAGACATGAATGTCTATCTGGCCCAGTCCTTCTGCCAGGCTTACCGCGAGGGCGTTTCCCCGGCCGATGCCTTCTCCTATTTCACCACCTACGCTATTAGCGAAGCCGCTAATAGCGGGTATGCCCTGGGCGATGCTGAGGCCTACACGCTGGGATTGTATGCTGGGTCGGTGATGAATCTAGGCGCGGCCTACTACTGTCCCGAGTATTCCGCACAGGTTGAGCAAGCATTGAACGCAATGTAAGTCCGTCGCCATGTTCCCTCGAACGCAAAGCGCAGCGGGCATTCCGCTGCGCTTTGCGTTGGTTTAGGATGAGCCGCGTTTTTGAACAGTGGTAGTCGCAGCGGTAGGAAGCATGCTACAAATGAGCCGCTGTATTTTTTGGGTTAGATGACGCTGTTCTCGCTCCTGTTTTTGGCTCCGGCGCTGGGTTTGCCGACCATCATTGCTGGCGAAATGCCAGCGCCCATTGCCCTTAATCAGCCCGCCCAGCAGGTGATTCGTCAGCCGCAGGAGGTGCGCCCCCTGCCCGGCCAGCTTGATCGGGTCCCGGTCTTCAATAGCAATAGCCCTGAGCTGATCCAGTCCGAAGGCATTTTGCTCTCAACGTTTCCCTCCAGGGGCAAAAGCCATCCTGAGGCACACCTCAACTACGCCTTTGATGGCCGGTTCGATATCTTTGACCACCACGTGGTCAGGGCACAAAGCGCAGCCGATACGCGCACGCCCTTTGTTGGCATCATTGTCCACAATCCCGGGCGCAACTCGGTAACCCTGCGGGTCAGAGAGGCCGCCAGCTATATCAGCCAAGACTCGCCCTGGCACGAGCGCGCCGCAGCAGAGTCTAACCTGGGCAGCACCAGCTTTTCGGGGCCGGGTAGCCGGTTGATGAATGACATTCTGCGCGATCGCACCCAGTCCCACTGGCCCCGCCAGATCGAGATTCCGCCCGGTGAGAGCTATCTGCTCATGAATGCGCCGATTCCTCTACGACAGCTAAATGTGGCGACAGATGGCACGCTGTCACCGGGCAGTGCGATTTCGCCCCCACGCCCGGCCAGCCTGGGCGGCAATCGCAGCAATGCCCGCTCGACCCTGATGCGACTGTCAAGCAGTGGCCCAGTCTATGTTGCCAGTCTAGCGATGTACGCACCTGAGTCGGGCGGACGCGAACGGGTTCCAACGCTTGACGAGTGGAAGGCGCTGCTGTTTCGTGGTCGTCTGGCCGAGGCCCGTGACCGCATACCGACGCCCCTGCGCGATGCGGGACGGGCCGATCCGTTCATCTATGGCCGGGTTGCAGGCGTCGCCCAGGGATCCCGCTGGGTCGCGACCCTTACTGACCGCCCAGGGCAATCGCAGCTCACCATCCCTGAGGTGAGTCGTCCCATTTCCTATCCGCTGAGCACGCTAGACCAAAATACGTTTGGCACAGGCCAAATTCAAAGTGCGCCGATGCTGGCCCGCTATCCAGATACGGCCTATCGAGCCCACGGCAACTATGGCATTGAATACAGCCTGACCTTGCCGCTGCAGAACCCGACCGATGAGCCCCAAACAGTTACGCTTTCGGTTCAGACGCCTCTGAAAAATGAGCGCCTGACTGATGCCCTAGAATTCTTGGACCCGCCGGAGGATCGCTTCTTTTTTCGAGGAACGGTGCTGTTTCTTTTCCGGGACGAAACGGAACGGCTGCGGGCTAGTTTTGTGCATCTGACCCAGCGACGCGGGCAGCAGGGCGAGCCGCTGGTTAAGCTACAGCTGGCCCCCGGCGAGCAGCGCCAGGTAGAAATGCAGTTCCTTTATCCGCCAGACGCAACCCCGCCCCAGGTACTGACGATTGCGACAGTGGCCGAGCCGGGTGACTCGCCCACTGCACGACGATAAGCTGGGCGATAGCTTTGATGTAGGCGTTATCGCCCATTTCGTCCATTCTGACGTGATCACCGCATTAACGCCCATACGGGCGTTGCGCTCGTCCGTTCTAGTTGTCAGGCGATTGGTTGGCGTAGGCGTGGTGACCGTTGCCATTTGCGATCGCAGGCTCAGGACGCTCCCCGTCTTCCGGCGTTGGTGACTCGTAGGGCATCACGCTCAGCTGCTGAGGCTGGCCGGCGGCCGATACGGGCTCCTCTGCTTCGGTCAGGCATTCTTGGTTGAGCAACGATAGTAAATAGCCCTTGTTCGGGTGGCTGTTGATCCACTCCTTGATGGCCATGGCCCGGTCGTAGTCATCGTTGCCCAGGTTGCTGCGGTAGGTCTGCTGCAGCACTTTCTTGAACTCGTCCTGCCGAATCTGAGCCTGCCACTGCTCTGAGAAAATCAGATGCACTTTGGCCTCTAGGCCATGTGCCTGAAGTAGCTCTAGCTCATTGGCATCACACCAGACGCCCCCGCAGTGCGAGCACCGATCGAGGTAAAACTCCAGCCCGTGACCGACCTTGGCCTTGCGCATGAGATGCTGGCAGTCAGGGCAGAAAATTGCTCGACGGTTGTCGGTATCGACAACCTCCCCTAGACCTGGCAGCCTGTCGGATAGGTCAATCATCGCTGCCTCTGGGGTCGGGTTGAGGGTTGACTGGGGCTTAGACGGCGGATTAATCCGCCATTCTAGCCAGTGCCAGTAGTCGTAGGAGGATATCCAATGACCGGAGCAGCTCGTACAGGAATTAACAGCCAGGTACTCTTCTAGACTGTTGCGGTTCAACGGAGTGTCTTGGCAGACGGGGCAACGCATGGTGTGATCTACCTATCGTGGAGGGCCAGCGTAAAGAAAACGCCTTTGGCGTAAGGAAAGTGAGAAATTCCTCCCTATAGATACCATTATTCTACAGGGCATAAAAACTGGCAGGAAGTGCCACAAAACGATACTTGAACGTGTCTATTTCGCACTTTTACCGAGGGACAGATAGGATTTAAACCCTTGCTGTCTCTCGCATCGCAGATTTGGAGCCGCCCTGGAGATGATGACTGATTGTTTCACCAATTTAAAGATTAGTTTAATGCCCCGTCCTTCTTTAGGAACTTGCTAACTTGTTGCCGAATAGTCTGGTCTGATTTCTAGTTGAGTTGCCATTGGACGGTTCAGCACTTGTAACGATTGTCTGCAGTTAACGCTATCACGCCTGACTATTAGTACCTGTCGTTAAGGGGCCATCGGCGAAAACAGTTTTCTTACTGTTCGGATATTTTGTCCTAGGAATGGGGCAACAATTCAGCCACGTTCTGACCAGATTGAATCACGGTCATGCCAGCGGAAACAAATCGCTGATAGGCCGTGTTGGCCGCGTCGGTGAAGTCAACAACGCCGGGAACCACAACCGGCGAGGTACAGTCCTCAAGCAGATAGACCTTACGCGCTAAACTCGGATCAATTGCTTGAATTTCGGTTAACAAATCTTCTACTGTCCACGCGACGCAATGGCTTTTAGCCTGTCCAGCAACAATGACCGCATCAAACGTGAGTAGGTGCTGGATCAGTTGCCGATTTTTTTGAGCAATGGGCTTTCCGGTCGGGTCATCGAGCACTTCAGGCCGCAGGACCGAGTAGTTTTCAGTGAGTGGGTTGCCGCCCTTGATTTCGAATCGGGTCTGCCGCTGGCGCACCCGATTGTGAAAGAAGCAGGCTTCTTCGAATGCGGGCACCAGGGCGTGGCCAATGCCCCCAATCATGGAGTGGTATGGCCAGATCGTCAGCGGATATTTACCGTCTTCGCTCAATCGCTGGGCGTAGTGGGTTACGAATTGCTCAAGCGCTGCGCTGTCAAGGTCGAGCCCGCTGGCGATGTTGGGATTGACGCGCCATTGGCCCGACTTCACATCGGCCCACTCGATCAGTGTCATGGGCTCAGGTGGTTGTCCGTTAGGGTCAATCCAGAAAGCTGGATGAAAGATCTGCACAGCTGTGTGGGTGTCGAGGGTGGGTACGATTTCGGTGATGTGGCCCAGGTTGCGATAGACAAACTCGCACAGCCGGGTAGTGTCCTCTACTGCCCCCATGCCCGAGCGACCGCCCACAAACAGCTCAAACTCTGGCAGGCAAAAGGTGTTTTGCACGTCAATCGCGAGCAGGCACACGCTGGGGCTGTCCTGACTAGCTAAGGGAATAGTCTGTTTCTTTGCCCATTCTCGGGCCTGAGCGGCGCGGGTCTGGTAAGGAACCCGCCAGATTTCGCCGACGCGAGCGGGGTCGAAGAAGGCTGGCAGCGGCAGCTGGGTTTGGATGGTCATGGTAGGTCGCTGACGGGTTGGGAAAACAGTGGGTTAAGACCTTTGACTAGGTCAAAATTGGCAAATATTCGGCCCGGAAGGTGGCGATGGTCTGACGTAGGGGCGGATCGAGCCTTTGCCAGACGGCATCGGCGATGGGGGCAGGCACTTCACCGTAAAAGGCTTCTGCGATCGCACCGGTAATACAGGTCAGCGTATCGGCATCGCCCCCAAGGGAAATGGCATTGCGTAGCGCGTCTTCAAAGTCGGTGGCTTCTAAGAAGGCCGTGATGGCCTCGGGAACTGTTCCCTGGCAGGACTCATCAAACTGGTAGTGCGGGCGAATCTGGTCAAGCGAGCGGCTAAGGTCATAGCCAAACCGGGTGGTCACCTCGGCGGCAATGGCATCTTTAGAGTGCCCTTGTCGGGCTAAAAAGACGGCGGTGGCAGTCGCCTGTGCCCCTTTGATGCCCTCTGGATGGTTGTGGGTCACGGTCGCCGTGGCGGTGGCCGCCGCCAGAACCGGCTCCAATCGGTCAAATGCATAGGCCACTGGGCTTACGCGCATGGCGGCACCGTTCCCCCAGCTGTTGTAGGGCTCGCAGGTAGGGCTCGCGGCCCAGGTTTGGAAGCGCACACCATAGCCGCCGCAGGGGTTGGGATAGCGCCGATAGTAACGCTTGAAACGCTGAGTATAGTTGGCCTGCCCTCCGCTAGCCTGGGCTAGCACGCCTTCAGCCACGGCAACCGTCAAAATCGTATCGTCGGTAAAGGTGCTCTCAGGCGTGAATAGGGGGACCGCTTTGGTCTTACACCCGGCAAATTCATAGGCGGAGCCGACAATGTCACCTGCGATCGCACCTAACATGAACGCCTCCTTTGCAGCCGCAGCTGAGTGAAATAGTTTTGTGCAACTAGCCTTGTATAACCAGCCTTGTATAACCAGCCTTGTATAACCAGCCTTGTATAACCAGCCTTGTATAGCTAGCTTGGTGTAAAATATACACTAACTCTTTTGTTATAGCCTTTGGCTCCTTCCCCGTCAACAATCTGTAACAATCTGTCCATGGGTTATCCATGATCCGTCCATGACCTACACCTATAACCATCCACGACCGGCAGTGACGGTGGACTGTGTCGTATTTGGCCTGGACGGTCAAAACCAGCTCAAGGTCCTGCTCATCCAGCGGCGGCTCGCCCCCTTTGTGGGGCAGTGGGCTTTGCCCGGTGGTTTTGTCCACCTTTCAGAAGATCTGGCTGTCGCCGCCCGGCGTGAACTGGCTGAAGAAACTGGGGTCGTAGGGGTCACGCTACGCCAGCTTGAAGCTTTTGGGACACCAGAGAGAGATCCCCGTGGGCGGGTGATCACGATTGCCTACTCGGCCCTGGTCAATCTGCGCGACTATCGGGTGCAGGCGGCCACTGATGCCAAAGCCGCGGCCTGGTTTGCCCTGACCGATCTGCCAGCGCTGGCGTTTGACCACAGCGAAATTTTGCAGGTCGCCCTATCGACCCTGCAAACCCAGATTCGTCAGCAGCCCATTGGCTTTGAGCTGTTGCCCGAGCGGTTTACCCTCACCCAGCTGCAGCAGCTCTACGAGACGATTCTTCAGCGCCCGCTCGACAAGCGCAACTTTCGAAAAAAACTACTCAAGCTGGGCTTTCTCGTGGGACTGAACGAAAAGGAAGCCAACGTCGCCCACCGAGCCGCTCAGCTCTATCGCTTTGACCCTGACAAATACCAAGCGCTGCGGGCGAAGGGCTTTAGCTTCGATCTTTAAAGCTTGGAGTTTTGAGCGTGCTCAATCAACGGGCTCGCCCGTCAACGAATAAATAGTGCCGTCAATCAGTAAGTGGTGGATGCCTTTCGCCTGCAGGTAAGGGCGTGTCTTAGTCAGCAGCTGACCGTTGGGCACTTTGATGACCCGCTGGTTGCGTCGGGAAAAGCGGCGAGCGATGCGGTGATTGTCAAACACTGGCAGTGTTCGGGCCGACTGCTCGTCGGAGGGAATAGCGGCCAGCTCGGCAAACTCTTTGAGCGGACGGGTGATCAGCTCGGAAAGCCGGTCAATAACTAAGTAGCAAGTGACGGGCAGGGCCGTATCCGTCAGGGGAACAATCTGCACCGAGGTCCCTAGCTGCGTGCCCAGGTCGTCTCCATCCTCGTCCCCGTCTTCATCGCCGTCCAGGTCATCGTCATCTAGATCGTCCAGTTCGTCATCTAGATCCTCGTCGAGGTCATCCTCGTCGAGGTCTTCGTCAAAGTCGTCCGCCGAGATGAGTTCAGCGTCGGTATTGGCCTGGCGACTAACGGGGATATTTGTGGTGGCCTTTATCTGCTCAGGGGCTTCGTCTGGGGTCTCAGCCGAGTCGTCATCAGCGGCAAGGGCTTCGTCAGCGGCATCCATCAGTGATAGCTGATCTGCCTCAGGTGCGCTTGAGCGTCGGCGAGAGCGTCGGCGTGTCGGCTTTTTGGATTTGAGCTTGGGCGCTTCGGTTTCGCCGGGTTCGTCCGTTGCCGCTGGGTCAGATGGGGCAGCACTTTCGATAGCGGAGCTCTCGTCAGCGGTGGTCGTAACCTTGGCTGCCTTGGCAGGTTTTTTCTCCGCAGCGGTGGTTGCTCTTTTTTGCGATCGCAACTCAGCGTACTCCTGCTCGGATAGCATCGTCTTCAGCAGACGGCTAATCGTGCTGTTGCTAACGCCGTACTGCTCTGCAACGGTTGATGTCGTTTCTCCGGCCTGTCTATAGCGTTCGATGGCAGCACGCTTGTCGGCGTCAGACAGTTTTCTAGGGGCCATGCTGTCGGCAGTCCTTGATGGGGGGTGAGGATGGGTTTGTGGGCGAGGCGTCTATTTTAATCTGACAGCGCCTTTATCGAATAGTCTAAGACGTTCCCTATGCCCGACGCCGCGATCCTCGACGAGATTGCTGAGAAATTTCATACTCAATCACGGCACCCAGCGCGAAGCTCAGCGCCGAGAAGGTCCAGAAGACTTCCCACACTGCCCCTTCTACGTAGGCATCTCGATTCACGTAGAAGGCAAAAATCATGTCGGCAATGTAAAGAAAGAAGGCTGCGATCGCAATCAGCTTCCACGACTGCGAGAACCGTCCGCCCCAGAAAGCGACTAGCAAGGTCGCGGCAATGACGACTAGCAGACAGTCACCGACAACGTACATCAGACCAAAAATGCCTGCTAGCGGGCTGAACAAATTGTCTAAAGACCTCGCCCAGCCTGGAGCCGTATCGACTGCTTCCTCGGCAATAGCCGCCTCCGGAGCGGCTTCTAATGCGGGATCTGGCTCAATTTCGGGAGCGGTCTCCGGTGGGGCCTCGACGGGGGGAGCCGTATCGGGGGTTGCTGGCGCCTGAGCAACGATAGCCACCGGTGATAGGTCTGCTGGGGTCGCTGCGATCGCAACTTGATAGTTCAGCAGGTAGGCCAGGGCCACCCCCACCAGACCGATGCCCCCAATCAGCACCTTCTGCGTCAGCGACAGATTAATCCGTCGGGGAACGACTGCCTGAAACATCCCAATAAACAGAAAGATGTAGCTCGCCAGGAAAAAGACATCCCCAAGCGATGCTTCTGGGTCTAGGCCAAACGCCGTTCCCCATAGTGCAAAAAAGACGTCGCCTAGGGTGAAGCAAAGCATCCCAATTCCCAAGGGTAGCCAGACCCCCCGACCGCTGATAATTTGAGCGCTCGTAGTATTCCGAAAGCACAGCACCGTTGCAAAAGCAAAGGCGATAATCTCGATGATATTGATGGCAATCAAGTACCAGTCTGCTCGTTCAACTTGACCCGGCGGTAACACGCCAAACAGCAAGAAAAATAGCAGCGCAAAGACTGCCCAGCCAAGGCTGAATCCAATCAGTAATCGAGTTGTACTGCCCGTCCCTTTTACAGATGCTTGTGTCATCGATCCACCCCCAGAAATAGTGAAGATCCCCTTACTGAAAAAAGCCAACCGCCACAGCCGTTTACCGATGGCGGCAACTACAGCAGGCAGTTTATCAGGGGATGGCTAACCTACCCCAAAGATACCCACAATTAGCAACCTCAATACATCGAATCTACCGACCCTCTTATCAGCTAACCCACTATTAATTGAGCCACTGCTAATTAAGCGACTACTGACGAATCGATCACTACTGCCACAGCTTGCCGTTAGGCGATCGCTTCAGCCAATTCAAGAAAGTAGTCCGCTCAGGGGAGGGCAGTTCGTCGATTGCCTCTAATGTGCGCGCCTCGAAATTAGAAAGCCCAAAATAGGCCTTGCCCAGCTGATGAAGCTCCTTAAGCAAGAAATTCAGATGATTCTCCTGCCAGGCCGGTAGCTGACCGGCAAACGGGTCAAGCTGAAGTAGCGCATGTACGGCCTGGGGCGATCCCGCCTGGGGCAACTTCCACTGGCTGCCTAGCGTGGTGATATCTTGCTCAAACTGCTTTGCCTGCTTGCTGCCCATTAGATCCTCGACATCTTCGTACAGCGCCTGCAAAATCAGTACTGAAGCCTGCACAAAGGCCGTTGGCGTGCTGGTGGGTGATGCGACGGGCGCAGTTTTTGACATGTCCAGGCGAATTTTTCCCCAAACGCTGAAGCGATCCGGTTCTTCCAGCAGCACACAGGCCTTGCCCCGGTTATCCGTCAGCTCGCGCCAAAGTGCCCTTGCTTCTTCTTCTTGACTGGCGCTAAAAACGCTGAGCAGCCGAAAGGTTTGCCCCTGGTAGGACAAGATCGGGATTTTTTGCTCTTTCGTCGGATGTTGAAAGCTACTGATTTCAACATCCTGGCGTTTGAGGATAAACATAGCGCCATCTGTAACAGTTGAAGCTGGCTAGGTGCCTAAAGGCAAACGCCGCCACCATGTCCCTGAGGAAGCCTCAAGTATAGTCGGAACCGCGCTCAGTGAACGATTCCCCATACTCAATTTCCCCCTATCAACTTCACGAGATGACAGAGGGTTGGGTTCTAGCTCTAAGATTACCCAGTTGCGCTCGTCGATAAGGCATCGCTACAATCTGACGGGGTAAGCTTGAGGCTGCACTCCAGGGATCCTTAGCTCAGTTGGATAGAGCAACCGCCTTCTAAGCGGTCGGTCACAGGTTCGAATCCTGTAGGATCCGTTGACGAAAGGCATAACGATGAAGCGCCTATGCGCGTGAGCTATTCTGCGGACCAACTAGCCAATTACTCCGACTGAGCCTCAGTCCAGTTCTCTAACCTTAGTCCGACTACTCCCTGAAACTCACGCAGATTATTACTGACCAAGACCTCGTTTAAGCTTCTAGCATGGGCCGCAATTAACAAATCCATGTTGCCAATAACCATACCCCGTTGCTGCAAGTCTGCTCGGATCTCCGCATAGTGGTGAGCAGCCGACTGGTCCCACGGGACTACCGCTAATAAGCTCACAAATTGCAATAGTTGCCGGTTACGTTGAGCTCGCAAATGCTCTGGGCTGCGCTGAATGCCAAAGCAGAGTTCAGCATAAACAACGGTCGAAATGGTGACCCTATTCTGAACTTTTAGCTGCTCTTTCACCTGAGGCGGCATGTTCTTCAGAATATAGATACAGATATTCGTGTCGAGCATCGCCATTAGAACGATTCCCGCTGTTGAGGTGAGTCATCCTGCCGCTCGGCCAAAAAGTCATCGCCAAAGGTAGAGGGTTGCTCAAAAAACTCGTCCCAAGTCAATGGCTGGGTCGATAAGATCACACTATTTCCCTGGCGTCGAATATAAACAAAATCTCCGTCAAACCGAAATTCTTTAGGCAATCGTACTGCCTGACTGTTGCCATTCATAAACAGCTTTGCTGTTTGCATAATGGATACCCTTATGACGCGTATATACTAAAAAGTATAGATTTTTAGAGGATTATTTGGCCAAGCTATAGCCCTCCTACCGTTTGCCTAATTTTCCGCTCCAGTTACGCCCTCTCGGCAAACCGCCTTTGCAGCTCTGCCTTCAGTTGTTCGACAAAGTGAGATCGCACCGCCCCATCCCCTTAACCCTGTAAATGGTTGCCCAGCGCTGCTTTTAGGACGTTCGGGGCATGTGAGGCTCCGATACAAATACTGCCGTCAATGAATCTGAATGAGTAAAGGCTATCGCCTTCTAAGCGGTCGGTCACAGGTACTCTTCGAGAAGCAAGCTATGAATCCTGTCGGATCCGTTAAAGGAAATCGCATCTTCCTCTCTACCCCATGTAGTAATCTCGCGTTCCCCGCGCATCTAACGCTTCACCCAGGCGCGTCAGCGCGTGCACATAGGCCGCCGTCCGCATTGGGATGGACTTATCCTGGGCAATCTGCCAGATCTTTTCGGCTTCGGCCACAATTTGGCTTGAGAGCCGCTGATTGACCTCATCTTCGGTCCAGTACAGGCCACTCCGGTTTTGCACCCACTCAAAGTAGCTGACGGTGACGCCGCCCGCATTCACTAAAATATCGGGGAAAACCTGAATGCCGCGCGCTTCCAAAATCAAATCTGCGTCGGCCGTAATCGGACCGTTAGCGACCTCAAAGATGTAGCGGGCCTGAATGTTGGCAGCATTGTCAGGCGTAATCTGATTTTCGAGCGCTGCCGGAATGAGAATATCTACGGGCAGGGTGAGGAGTTCGTCGTTCGTGAGGGTCTTGTGCTCGACCAGGTCGCAGACGGTGTCGCGGCAATACACGGCCTGCAGGCTACGGTTGACGGCCTTATGCTGCTGCACGCTGGGAATATCAAGCCCCTGGGGCGCATAGATGCCGCCGCGTGAGTCGCTGACGGCGACAACCCTGTAGCCAGCATCGAACAAACGGCGGGCGACGACACTGCCCGCGTTGCCAAAACCCTGGACAGCAACGGTCGTGTCTGAAGGCGTCTGGTTGAGATGGGCCATCATCGCCTGCAGTACGTAGAATGCGCCGGTGCCCGTTGCCGTGTTTCGGCCCAGGCTGCCCCCCATGCTGACGGGCTTGCCAGTGATCACCGCGGGTGAACGGTGTCGTTGAATGATGCTGTACTGGTCCATCATCCAACCCATGATCATGGCGTTGGTATAGACATCGGGGGCAGGAATATCGGTGTCGGGGCCGATGAACGGTGAGATCGCATCGACATATCCCCGACTCAGCCGCTCCAGTTCCAGGCGAGAGAGCCGCTTCGGATTGAGCGCAATCCCGCCTTTGGCACCGCCAAAGGGCAATCCTAGCGCGGCGCATTTGAATGTCATCCAAAACGCCAGTGACTGCACCTCATCTAGCGTGACATCCGGGTGATAGCGAATCCCCCCCTTGGTCGGGCCACGGGTGTTGTCGTAGTGAACGCGGTAGCCCTCGAAGACCTGCAGCGATCCGTCATCCATCCTGACCGGCACCGATACCGTCAGGCTCGCCTTTGGCCGCCTGAGCCGCTCGGTTGCATCCGCTGAGACCGTGACGTACTTCAGAGCTCGATCCAGGCGGCGATTGGCGTCAGACAGCAAAGCAGTTTCCATCGGGCTCCCTTGGTAACCGCTCTATTGTCCCGGACCCCAGTCGCCACCCAGCCCACAACTTCAAAAATTGCAGCAATTTGCCCCGGACAAGTATGTATTGAGTGAGGCTTGTCAGTGGGGATGGCCCATCATTTGTAAGACCGGATAGGTCATCAGAATACAGGAGACAGAAGCTAGAAGCCTTCTAGGTTCTGTCTTCTATCTCCTAAAGGCAGAACCTTGGCGTCGTATCTTTAATTAGGTCAACCTACTTAGCTAGGCTTCTTCATCCGATATGATGCCTAACTCCTGTAGGGCGGCTTGCAGTGCGGGGCCATGCTGCGGGCAGTAGGTAAAGGTGCCGTAGCCGAGGATAGCAATTGAGTAAAACAGGCTCGATGTATCGAGCTGCTCAGTGCTATAGGTCTCTTCGAGGCCAGAAGACACAAGCCCGCCGCTGACCCCGTTGAAGAACGCAGTAAACTCCTCTTCGGCCACAGCGCCATCGTCCAGAGCTGAGCAGAATTGCTGGGCCAGGGTGATATTGTCTTCTCCGAACTCGACTGCCAGGGCGTAGGCGAGTGCGTCGTACTCTTCTAGAGAGCTGTAGACGTCATTGAGGAAGGCTTCATCCGGTCCGGCAGGCGTTTGAGCGAGTGCCGTTATCGGTAGCGCCGCGACGGTGAGCAAACTGAGGGAAGCCGCAGCAAACGGGTTGAAATAATTCATTGAGCTGAGTGCAGGTAAGTAACTGGCGTGAGTTAGGTCGTGGCAGGAAAGGTTTTGATCTCAGCCCGCTACTGGCTGATAAGGGGGCAAGGGATGGGGCGATGAATCAGATCTAGGAATCTAGCTCTTCGAGGGCCGCGATGACTGCGGGCGTATATTGTGGGCAGTAGAAGTCGGTGCCAAAACTGACCAAGGCAACGGAATACACCAGGCTGGCATTGTCGATCTGGTCAGCGGTAAAGATGTCTTCAGCGCCCGCGTCGTAGAAGCCGCTGTTTACGCCGGAAAAAATAGTGCCGAAACCATCTATGGCTGCGCTCCCTTCGTCAAACATCGAGCACACCATGGAGGCCAGCTCAATATTATCGTCGCCCATTTCTAACGCAAAGTTGTAGGCGAGGTCATCGTACTCTTCGATGGCGGTGTATAGCTCGTCTAGAAAGGTCTGATCGACGGAGGGTACAGCCTGAGCTAGCGCCGTCGTGGGCACAAGCGCCGTGGCCGCTAACCCGAGGGAGACACCTAGAAAACGATTAAGGTAGTTCATGGGGTTAATGGAGTTGAGATGAATGGCGGTGTACGGGCAGTGATGCACATTATCTATGTTCAGCTATCCTACGCTCAGCGATCTCGAAAGCGGCATCGACTACTGATTAAACACAGAAACTTGGGTCTAATCTTGAAGGCTGCAAGCCGTTGACGACGCCTGTCGATGACCGATGTTGATTGAGTGAGTTTAAAGGATAGGTGTGAGTGCTTATCCCTGGTGCTTTATACAGTCAGCTAGACGGGATTTCGGGTCGTAAAGTGCTCAAATCTGTTAACTGCTTTGTTGAGCCGGTGGGGTACTTCACACTAAATCGGGAAATACCTGTTTGACCGCCGGGTGGGCCAGTCGTCCATGGAGAACGTTGAGCCCTTCGGCCAGGGCCGCATCCTGCTCCAGGGCGCTGAGTCCGTGGTCAGCAAGCTTAATGACGTAGGGCAGCGTGCTGTTATTCAATGCCTGGGTGGCGGTACGGGGGACGGCACCGGGCATGTTAGGCACGCCGTAGTGCAGTACATGCTCAACCGTATAGGTCGGGTCGCTATGGGAGGTCGCCCGCACGGTCTCGATACAGCCGCCCTGGTCTACGGCCACATCGACAATGACGGTTCCGGGTGGCATTTGTCCCACCAGCGCTTTGGATACCAGGGTGGGGGGGCGGCGGCCAGGGACGAGTACGGCCCCCACAAGCAGGTCAGCCTGGGGGACCACGGTTTCGATAGTGGGGGCGCTGCTGTAGAGCAGCTCAACGCGGGAACCAAAGAGGGCTTCCAATTCGTTCAGTCGATTCACGTTGATATCAAATAGCGTCACCCTGGCCCCAAGCCCTACGGCCATCTTGGCGGCCTCGGTACCGACCACGCCGCCACCGAGGATGACCACATGCCCCGGACTGACGCCGGGAATGCCGCCGAGTAGGACGCCGCGCCCGCCCTGCGCCTTTTCTAAAAAGTGAGCGCCAAACTGTACGGACAGTCGCCCGGCGATGATGCTCATGGGGGTGAGCAGGGGGCGTTGGCGATCGATCTCCACGGTTTCGTAGGCAATGGCAATGCAGCCGCTCTGGATGAGCGCTTCGGTCAGGGGGCGACTGGCGGCCAGGTGTAGGTAGGTAAACAGGAGCTGGTCTTTTTGCAAGCGGTCGTACTCGGTGGGTAGGGGCTCTTTGACCTTAATGACCAAGTCCTGCTGCCAGGCGGTGGCAGCATCGGTGATGGTCGCACCCGCGGCGATGTAATCGGCGTCGGTATAGCCCGCGCCAAGCCCTGCCTGGGTTTCGACCTGGACAGTGTGATTGCGATCGCACAGCACCTTGACACCCGCGGGCGTCAGCCCTACCCGATACTCCCGATCTTTGATTTCCTTAGGTACGCCAATCTTCATTACTGCCCCACACCTTTGCTGATCACCTATGAATTTAGCGTATGCGCTAGTTTGCAGCAGGTTCAGAGTGAGCCGATGACCAAAGATTGACGAACGATGCCATCGCTGGTGAGAATAGAGTGACTGTTACGAGAGACCGCTGTGACTGATATCAAGCCCACGACTGTGCCTAAGATGGAGCGCCCCAATCGCGGCTTCAACGAATACGCCGAACGGTTGAACGGTCGCCTGGCCATGCTGGGATTTGTGCTGATGGTCGCGATTGAGTATTTTACCGGGCGCAGCCTGCTGTCTTTTATTGGCTTGGGCTAGGTACGCCAGCTTCGGATGCAGTTGGTTTAGCCAGACCCCATCTCTGAGAGCTGGTACAGGCTGACGTTTTGACGGATGAACGCCTCTGTCTCAATCTCAGAAAGGGCATCGCAGATCAGAACAATGTGAGCCGTCTGTAGCGCAGCTCGGGTGCGGTTGAGGCGACCCAACGTATCGGCAAAGCTGGCCTGGGGGCGTCGCACCAGTACGGGAATCGACTCCGATCGGGCATAGAAGCAAGGGGGACGGTCCTGGCTGAAATAATCCTGATACTGCAGGGTGATGGTGCCGTTGGCATAGCAGCGCAGCCGCATCCAACGCTGGAAGCAGCTGGCCCCTGCGCCGACCTGCCGCCACCACGACTTATGCCAGGCCTGGCTGGGTAAGTGCATCAGCTGGGAAATTTGCCGGGGCGAAAAGCCGACATGAGCCAGCAGTGCGATCGCATCTTGCGGACGGACCCGCTCGACCAGGGTTTGCAGGCCTGACTGATAGGTGACCTGTCGACCGGGCACCAGTGCACAGTCCGACTGTTCGGCTAGCACGCAGTGGACCCGCTCAAACTGAAGACTGGCATCCACAGTCCCCCCTGCGATCGGGACGCCAATGTGAACGCTGACTCGATCGACGGCCTCGGGGGTTACCAGGGCTGGTGTGCAGTCGCACAGTAGCGATCTCAAGACGGACTCATTTGCGATAGCCAGCGCCAACTGCCAGTCGTCTGCGGTGTTAAAACCACTTTGTTCAGACCGTTCGGTGAGTTGAGACAGCATTGACAGAGACATGAATCGGCCTAAGAATTTCAGCCCGCGCTAAGAACCTCAGCCCGCAGACTGCTTACACACGTGCTTCGCAGCTAGTGTAGCGAGAGACATTTATTCAGGGCCAATCTAACAGGGTTCTTTTAATACCTGTTAACACTTCGGCTGAAGAAATTAAGCTATTCAAAGAAATACATTTCTCTGAAACATCGCTTTCAACGCCAGCTATTACCTAAGTAGGTCAGCAGAATTATTTGTAGTATTACTCGTTCGAGGAATCCCCCCTAAGCCCCCCTTATCTGCGCTTTAGCGCACGCCCGGAGGGCTTTAGGGGGGTGGCGAAGCCGAGGGGCTTTAGGGGGTGGCGAACATCCTATAAATTATTTGGTTCAGCCACTTATGCTGCGTGCTTGTTGATCGGGCTGGTGTCGATTGAACGAGTTACGTTAAGACCAGGCTGCGGGGCTCCGACTCAGGTTCAGCAAACATCGGTTGGGTTTGACAGGTCATCTGGATAGGCAGCCGTACCGTAAACCGCGTTCCCTCCCCCACGACTGATTCGCACTCTATCGATCCGCCGTGCTGTTCGGTCACGATCTGATAGCTGATCGATAGCCCCAGTCCGGTGCCCTGACCGACGGGTTTAGTGGTGAAGAAGGGGTCAAAGATTTTGTCTTTGACCGTTGCAGGGATGCCGGGGCCATTGTCGCTGATGTCAATCACGACCTGGTGGTCATCGGTCACTCGAGTCTGAATTTGAATGGTTGGGGTGTCGGTTGCCGTGCGAGCCGCGTCGAAGGCATCGATGGCGTTAGACAGCAGGTTCATGAACACCTGATTGAGCTGACCGGCGTAGCAGCTAATTTTGGGTAAGTCACCGTAGTCTTTGACGATCTTGATGTCTGTTTGATTGGGCTTGCCCTTGATCTGGTTCTGCAAGATCATTAGGGTACTTTCAATCCCCTCGTGTAGATCGGCCTCCTTGAGTTCGGCCTCGTCTAGTCGCGAGAAGTTGCGGAGAGATTTGACGATTTCGCGAATCCGCTCTGCGCCCACGTGCATCGAGTTGAATAGCTCTGGCAGGTCTTTTTCGATAAATGCGAGATCGATTTCTTCGATGCGATCGCACACTTCCGCGGGCGGTTCGGGGCACGTTTCCTGATACAGTTGCACCAGCTCGATCAGGTCTTGGGCGTAGTTGCGCGCCGGGGAAATGTTGCCGTTGATAAAGTTAATCGGATTGTTAATCTCGTGGGCGACGCCGGCCACCAGCTGTCCGAGTGACGACATTTTCTCCTGGTGGAGCAGGCGGGCCTGGGTTTGCTTCAGCTCAATCAGGGTTTGCTGCAGGTCTGCTGTCCGCTCTTCAACCCGCTGCTCTAGCTCGTCGTTTGAGTTCTGCAGATCTTGAAAGGACTGTTTCAGCTGCTGAGCCATCTGGTTGAAGGCGGTACCCAGCGTTTCTACTTCCTTGATGCCGTGAACCTCGACCTGGCCGTCGAGTTTGCCTTCGGCCAGCAGACGGCTGGCGTTCATCAGCTGCTTGATGGGGCGCGTCACCCAGCGGGAGGTGACGGTACCGATTGCGATCGCAGCCAGTAATCCACCGATACTCAAAAGGGCAGTATTTCGGGCATTGTCCTGCAGCTGTGAGGTGAAGTCGGAGGCCGGTACCGTTGAGACAACTAACCAGTCCAGGCCAAACTCATCTTGCCAGGGGGTGATCCTGACAAAATACGTGTCACCATCCGCTTTAAACTCGAGCTGTTGAATGTTTTTAATAGACTCAAAATCAGGAAACTGGTTCTGTAGATATCGAGCAGTCAGCTCAATGGTTCGATTACTACTGGCTGAAGCCGGTAGCTGACGGGTTTCTTCACCTTCGACAATATAGCTCGGAGCTTCTCCCGAATTTCCTACCAAAAGCCCATCTCGTTGCATGATAAATACCTGCCCGTTAGGGCTGATATCGATACTTTTTAGAAAATCATTTATGTCGCTCAGCAGATAATCTACTAAAAGAACTGCTATCAGCTCTTCACTCTCGTCATATACTGGTTGAGCAGCGGTTGCTGAAATGTAGCCTTCAAACCCTGGCGTCACTACGATCCCGGACCAAATAGCCTTTTCAGCCCTTACCGCATCTATGTACCAGCTTCCGACTAACGGATCATAATCTAACGTTTCAACAACTTCAGCCCGATTGCCTTGCTCATCGGTTGCGTAAGACTTATCTTCCCCTTCGGCATAGCCGTGAAAAATAACAACATCTTCGCCCTCAACCCAGCGACCTGCACCGGCTTCTGCTCCAGTAGGAAGGGCATAGCCAATGTATCCAGTCTTGTCAAAGAGCTGGGCCTGATCCCAAAAATAACTTCCAGCGGATTCCAGATCCTGTATATCTAAAAGCCCTTCCTCAATCAAGCCTGCATTGATCTGATTAATCTGGTGAGGCAACGCCAAATGTCTATCCAGATCCTGCTCGACTCGTTTGCTGACTTCAGCCTCTAGCTGATGGGCAAGGTCTTCGACCGTGTTTTGCCCATTACGAAATGTAATGTAGCCGATGAGGCTGCCGATCAAAGCTGTTTGAATAGCAAACGGTACAATCAGTACGGCTCGTAGAGGCCGTTGCTTGAGAGGAGATCCTAGCATTAACGTAGCTTGCCAATGGCGGAGAGTTACCCGCATAGTATGCCCATTAGGACGTTGACATACCAAAAAGCGTTCTTATTATCTAGGATGGTTTGAGCGGTAACCTGCCCCCTTCTAGAGCCCTGCAACGCGTAGCCGTTCTCTGCTTCAGCTTTTAATTACGGCGTGACCGCAGGACAGCCCGTTGTCGAATGCAGGTTCCTTTATGGCAGACTTTGTTTCACGAGAAGCTGAAAACAAGGCTAGCGCTTGGTCGCACAGGTAAAAATTAAGCAGTCGTATCCTTGCTCCTCTGAATCTGGCAGCTGGCGAACCCTCATGTCAAGGTTTTCGAACCCGTTATCTCTTAGGCAGCTGAGAACATCCTGCGGGGTTACCTGGGTTTGCGGAAAGTACTGATCAACGACTCGATAAAACGTCCCAGCTTTCGATGATGTGTTAGAACCGCTAGTGGACATTATCAGTTTCCCCCCCGATTCAACCAGTGACATGATGTGACTAGCGTATTCATGCCACTTGGACGGAGCTGGACTAACGCAGTCAGCACAGTAATGAGCAGTCACTAAGGGATACTGCCTAGAATTTTTCCCCCCGAGTGGTTGCTTGTCTCTGACGTCGAAGGGTAACACTTGAGTGACCCGGTCTCGGGTCAGCTGCTCTCTTTGGTCAATGGCTGAGCTGTCCGATGCTTGTCCCTCTAATCGGAGAATCTCTTTTGTGAAAGTTTGCCATTCATAGGCGTCTGGATGCTGGTCGAGCCACATGCTGATTTCGGCTCTGTTGACGTGAAGATACTCTGCTACGTGAATCTCTTGCGCTTTTGCGGCTAAAGGCGTTAGATGAGACACCACAGGTCCACTCCCACAGTCCAGTGCGGTTGAGACCCCAGAAGACTTGCCTAAATGCTCAACTAGAAATTCGAGCAGCCACTGCTCGTCAACAATGATGCCACTGTAGTACTCTTTCAGATAGGCTCTGGAATCAAAATCTTGATATTGAGTATAGGCTACGTCTGTTGTCTGCTCTGTTGTCTGCATGGGAAATTCTCGCTGTTTGATAATCTAAATACTACCGGATTGGCCGATTCAAACGGTAACGCTCATTGCTTCCGCTCTGATTGTGTCCGTCGATGCTTGGGATGAAAAATTCGTGGACATGGATAAAGCTTGGGCCGCATCGCTAATGTCTCGTAAACCCTGCTGCAGATTAGCAGCCGATGTTCGAAAGGACAGAATTGCCATTCGTAGCGCAAACTGTCCATCGCAGCGGCCTCTGAAAGGGGTCAATAAAATATTTCCTCGGGCATTAATCGCATCAAGAAACGTCTTGTTGAGCTGATCCAACGCCCTCGGAGATAAGGCAGCATCCCGTGGTGATAGCTTGAAGGCCAATATAGAGAGCTGGGGGGAGGCCACCAGTTGAATATTTGGAATTGCCATTAGCTGCTTAGCAGCTTGCTGAGCCAAGTCAAGTTTTTCATCAAGCTGAGTTCGAAAGGTCTCAGCCCCCAACAGCATGAGGGGTAGCCACACTCGTAGACCCCGAAAATCACGAGTCAGCTCTGGCGAGAGGTACAGCAGATCTTCTTCTAGCGCAAATGACTCTTCTGTCTGAGAGGGCATGTAGGCCCCTGTGAAGTCGAAGGATTGGCGTAGTGTTGCGCGATCTTTAACCAGTAGCGCCCCGGTGCCATAGGGCAAAAAGAGAGACTTGTGGGGGTCTAGTACAACCGAGTCTGCTTGCTCAATACCCTGTAGCATGGCTCGCCCTCGAGCCGTCAGCTTGAAAAAGCCCCCGTAGGCCGCATCTACGTGAAACCAGGTTTGATACTGGTGAGCCATTTTTGCGAGGGCGGGTAAAGAGTCCACCGCACCCGTATTGGTTGTCCCCCCATTGCCTACGATCATCAGCGGCTGATAGCCGGTGGCAACGTCCGCCTTCAGAGCATCTGCCAGGGCATCTAAGCGGATGCGAAAGCACTCATCCACTGGGATTTTGCGAAGGTTGGTCAGCGGTAGCCCGCAGATTGCCAGCCCTTTTTCTAAGCAATAATGGGCTTGGTCACTGACGTATACCGTAGCCTTCAACCAGGCTTCAGGCGGCTGATGGGCAAACTGCTGACTGCGAGCCGCATGGATAGCCGTCAGCGTTGCAATTGAGCCGCCCGAGGTGAACGTGCCGCCCGCGCCCTCGGGGAGCCCGATCAGGTCACAGAGCCACTGTAGGGCCTGGGACTCAATGGCCGCTAATCCGGGTGCAGCCATAAATATAGGTACGTAGCGATTGAGTGCTAGGGCAACAAAGTCAGCAACCGCCGCGTGGAAGAGCCCGCCACTGGGAATAAACCCCATATAGCCCCCACTGCCCGTATTTAGACTGTATGGGGCTAACCGCTCAAACAGGTCCTTGAACAGCGCCTCTGCCTCGTCAACGCCCTGTTCTGGCAACGGAGACTGCACAGATTGGGCCAGCGCAACAGCGTGTTTTCGGTCGTCGTCATTTCTGTGTAGCCACCGGTAACCGGAGCCAGCCACCGGAGAACGCTCTGAAGTCATCTGCGCTGCGGTAACGTATTTCATCACCGTTGCTATCAGCTGATGCATCTCATCCGGTGATGGTTCTAGCGGACGGGAGGTGGGCGTATTGGGGCGAGAAGAGGTCATAGAGGCGGGGCTAAAGTCAATTACTCGGTATCCTTAGCAAAGCAACCAAGGCCATAACTAACTTGGGTAGCTACCTTTCTCGGCTTTTTTGAACGAGATCGCCCACACTTCCTCAGGAAAGTGAAAGGTCGAATCCCAGACCAGGGTATCCAGGTAGGCTTTGATGTCAGGATGGTTCAAAAGCCTGTCGAGGCCTGTTTGACTGACAGCTCCCTCGACCGTCTCGGTATCGTCGCGGTTGAAAGAGTTAACCGTAGCTTCATTCATAATGTAATGCTCAACAGCAGCCCGGTCAGCCGCAGGAATACACTCGTCATAGCGAATCACGCTGATGTGGTACTCGATGCCCAGCCGCTCGAGAGCCGCAACAACATCTTCGGCTGCGGTAAAGCCGACGCTGTCAGCAGGACCAAACGCCGCACGATAGCGCTCGTAGAAGTCTATGTAAAAGGCTTCTCGGGTTGCCTGTGCAATGAAGCACCGGCCTTCAGGCTGCAGTGCTGCATTCATCTTGCTAAGAATACCTGTCAGGTCATGCTTTGGCATTGCGTAGAAGCCGTGCATAGACCAGATGCAGTCGTAGGCATCTGGCTCCAGGGGCGCAAACTGCACCTGATCGGCATACTGCATCCCCGATATCAGTGGGAATCGAAGCTTTTGAGCGGCTTGAATGAGAGAACTCTCGCAGCAGTCGAGCAGGTCGTAGCGAATCTGGCTGGGTAGTCGTAGCTGTGGCGCTACCTGCTGGAGAAAGGTCTGGAGCCATCGACCCGTTCCGCAAGCGAGGTCCAACACTTTAAAGGGTAGATGGGCCAGCGAGCTGTCGGATGCGGGACGAGTACAACAACTTCTTAGGAAAGCCTGCCAGTCAATTTTTTGGGCCAGCTGACGATAATCGTCTACTGGAATTGTTGTCTCTGCTACATTTTTGTGTCTTAATGTGGGAGCAACCTGGCTCTCTCTAAGCGCTAGCGAACTGACCATTAGAAAACCCTAAAGTAGCAATTGTCAATAAAAAACACGCTGCCGTTGCGCGACAAGCGCTTTAAAGAACGGAGAAAAACTGGACCTTGGCAAGGCCTATATAACAATTTGACAGCCTTGCCTGAGGCAAGCTGCAGTCAGCTTCCTACGGGTAGGGAGAGAATTCCAATTCTGCTCGAGAGCCGATGAGTGTGATCTCGACGGCTCAGCAAACCACGCAGCCCCTGCACGCAAAGCAGCAGAGTCAAGCGGCGGGACGGACATTACGCGACAGAAATGATTAAAATCGGCAGCGCTGAAACCGGCAAACCCGATACGATGCAAAGGGGGCATAGTTACCTGACCCCTTTACAGAGCGCTGATGCGATTTACCTCAATCAATCTTTAATAGACCGTTAGCGAAGATTCTCTCTCAATGCGCTCTACCAAGTTGGATGCTTGGATAACAAGCTTCATGAACTCACAGTCGCTAAACCCAAAAAGCAGAGCGAACAGTGCGTAGGCGGCTTTCAGAAAAGAAACGCTCCTTCGGGAAGAAATCTCATCAGAACCCGCAGTTAGATGATCTAAAGGGTTTCTTTGTAAATCAAGCCCGAAGTTGTCTATGTTATATACGTATTTTCCACATGGTGTCAACAGCTGTTTCACCAGCTTGCGGGCACTATTAAGGCTGCAAGTTACCAAAAACCTGGCCCGCCAAGGCTTTTGGTGTTTTGCTATTATCGAAAAATATTATGCGCTAAAATCTTGCGAAGTGATTCAATTTATTTAAGGGTCTGTAACTTCTTACTAGACTTGATAATGGGGTCAAAATACCCTGTGGGAAGGCTTTTAATAGCTTTGAGACGGGTTTCTAGGCCTCAACTTTTGTCTGGCGGCGACTAGCATTTTGGGACAAATATCCTAACCTAAGCTAGTCACTCATCCTCAGAAAAGCCTGATGTATCTATGCAGAGAGGCTTTTAGATGAAACTTATTTTTACACTCGGAGAAAAATAAGTTTCAATGGCAACGCTTAAGTCGGTATCCGTATTTTTGCGGTAACTTGATCGCTGGCGGTCACGTGCTTTTTGTTTTTAGGCTGCGATCGCACCCGCGTCCGACTCGGGTGGCCCCCAGGATTTTGTGATCGAGATAGTTGACACAAGCAACAACATCTGGTCTTGCTGCATGAAGCTGCTGGCGGGCCAGTTTTCTTCGAGCCCGATGACTTCGGTCTACGACGGCAGTGCTTTAGCATACTGACCGCAAAAAAAACAGCGCAAAAAAAGGTGAATGGCGAACCATTCACCCCCTTGCTAGCCGGAGCAAGATTTTGTAGCGCGAGGATGCCCTCGCGCCAGAATTTGAGCCTATTTGTCTTCGGGCTCGGAGAACTCTGCGTCGATCACATCATCCTCGCCGCCGCTGCCTGCATCCCCATCAGGGGCCGCATCTGCCCCCGCTGCTGCGCCTTCCGCGCCTGCTGCATCCTGGTAGAGGTTGCTGCTGAGGGCATAGAGAGACTGCTGCAGCTCGGTAGTCATCGACTTGATCTTGTCGAAGTCTTCGGCTGCGATCGCATCCTTCAGCTCCTTGATTTGACCCTCGATTTTGGTCTTATCCTCTGCGGGCACCTTGTCGCCAAGCTCATCAATCTGCTTCTCTGCCTGGTAGGCCAGCGAATCAGCCTGATTCTTGGTGTCAATACGCTCACGCCGTTCCTTGTCTGCCGAAGAATTGGCTTCAGCATCCTTCACCATCCGATCGACTTCAGAGTCGTCTAGCGTTGATGCGCCGGTAATGCTGATGGACTGCTCTTTGCCCGTGCCCTTGTCTTTTGCGGTCACGTTCAAGATACCGTTGGCGTCAATGTCGAAGATGACTTCGATTTGAGGGACGCCACGCGGTGCCGGGGGAATGCCATCCAGACGGAAGGTGCCCAGGCTCTTGTTGTCGTTGGACATCTCGCGCTCACCCTGGAGCACGTGAATCTCAACGTTGGTCTGCCCATCAACGGCGGTCGAGAAGACCTCCGACTTTTTGGTCGGAATGGTGGTGTTGCGGGTGATCAGCTTGGTCATGACCCCGCCCAGGGTTTCTACGCCCAGGGACAGCGGTGTGACGTCTAACAGCAGAATGTCCTTGACTTCACCAGCCAGAACACCACCCTGAATAGCGGCACCCACGGCAACGACCTCGTCAGGGTTAACGCTCTGGTTAGGATCCTTGTCGAGGACGCGCTTCACCAGCTCCTTAACCGCAGGAATGCGAGTGGAGCCACCCACCAAAACGACTTCATCGATGTCGCTCTTGGAAAGCTTGGCATCGCGCATGGCGTTTTCCACGGGTACGCGGCAGCGGTCAATCAGGTCAGCGCACAGTTCTTCGAACTTGGCCCGAGTAAGGGTCGTATCCAGGTGCTTGGGCCCGTCCTGCGTTGCTGTAATGAAGGGCAGGTTAATGTCAGCTTGGGTGACGCTGGAAAGTTCAATTTTGGCCTTCTCAGCGGCTTCCGTCAAACGCTGTAGGGCCTGCTTGTCCTTACGCAGGTCGATGCCTTCCTGCTTGTTGAACTCTTCGGCTAGGAAGTCAACGATCTTTTTGTCGAAGTCGTCACCGCCCAGGTGTGTGTCGCCTGAGGTTGAGAGCACTTCAAAGACGCCATCGCCCACTTCCAGAATGGAGACGTCAAAGGTACCGCCCCCAAGGTCGAAGACCAAAATAGTTTCGTTGCTCTTCTTATCGAGGCCGTAGGCCAGGGCGGCTGCGGTGGGCTCGTTGATGATCCGCAGGACCTCAACTCCCGCAATCTTGCCAGCGTCCTTCGTAGCCTGGCGCTGGGAATCATTGAAGTAGGCCGGTACTGTAATCACTGCCTGGGTGACCTTCTCGCCAATGTACTTACTGGCATCGTCAATCAGCTTGCGCAGGACCTGGGCCGAGATTTCCTCGGGGGCAAACTGCTTGTCGGCTGCAGGGCACTCCAGTTTGACGTTGCCGCTCACATTCAATACCTTGTAGGGTACTTCAGAGGTTTCCTGGTTGACTTCATCGTAGCGGCGACCGATGAAGCGCTTGACTGAGTAGAATGTATTCTCAGGGTTCATTACGGACTGACGCTTGGCGATTTGACCGACCAAGCGGTCGCCGTTCTTGGCGTAGGCGACAACCGACGGCGTGGTCCGAAAACCTTCGGCATTGGCGATGACGGTGGGCTTGCCCCCTTCCATCACTGCGACTACAGAGTTGGTGGTTCCTAAGTCAATTCCAACAACTTTTCCCATGTTGATTGCTCCGGCATGACTACAAATGAAACGAGGCAGGCAGGCTATTGCCCCCTGTCGTTTGCAAAGCTATCTATATAGTGCTAATCCGACGCCGTTCTCTGAAGGGGGGGTTACCGAACCTTAAAGGCGGTTTTCAGCGGCCTCTCGCGGGAGATGGACGGTGCGATCGCACCCATCCCCCGGCAAATGCAAGCAGCCCCACTACCAGACCTGACTCTGGGACCGAAACGGGTTGAGTCGGCGGCTGGGGTGGCTGAAGCGGCTGAGATGGCTGAGATGGCTGAGACGGCTGAGATGTCACTGAGGACGCTGGGGCCTCATAGACAACCTGAAGCGTCCCCTTAAAGAAGGTTTCAATATCAGCGTCTATCGGTGATGCTGCAAGGATAGACGTCTCCACGTCGATGACCAGACTCAGCGGCAGTGGTGCCGCTGGCTCGCTGCCGATTAGAAAATCTTGCACAATCGGCGCGTCTGCATCAAAGCGAACCGCATCCGGCTGCTCGGCTGGCGGTAGAGCCAATTCAAACGTCTGGCTGAAGGGTAAGTCTTTGTCGCTCAGCTCCCGAACGTCGGTGATGGCGCTGCTGGAAAACAGCACAACGTCGTTATCTGGGTCAGTATCACTGTCTGGCGTAAGCAGACGAGTACTGCCTTTTACCCTGGAGACAACCGATATCGGGGATTGGGGCAAGGCAGTGATGGTATAGGTTGACGTTAGCAAGCCCTGCAGCGTCAGAGTGACGCTTTCTAGCGTCTGTCCCGATTGCGTCGTATATTGGGTTAGCTTGGTGGGCAACGTTTCCAGCGGGATCTCCAGCCTACCGTCTACACTCTGTTGGGGAATGGCAGTCACGAAGGTTGCGGCTGTCGCCGGCCCCCCCCTTCCCAGCAGCACAGAGGGCAGGAGTACGCCCAACAGGGCGAATCCAAATCGATTCATGATTATTTCCTTAAACCGTCCTTAAATCATTTCTGCCTGACCCTTTCAGTCAGCGTGAGACTTTGTAGAATCCATCCATGCCTGATTCAGCATAGTCAGTGGGATAGAGAGAAGATAAACGTAAAACCACCTGATTCGGCTCTTTTTTTGCTACATCCACAATTCTTGATGCGCAATTGCCACTGTCATTTGTACGTACTTGCGAGATATGCTTGCGAGCGGCCACACGTGCTACGCCTGAGCGTCCGTGAGGCCCGATGTCTTAAGCAAACTCGCGAAAGTGTAGTGGTTGCTATCAAACAGCCGAGTCATTCGATACCCTAGTATCGGACCAGCTGGCAGGATGTCATTTCACCGCTCCCGCTGCTTACTGTTCATTCAACTTTGAATGCCGATGACTGATGCTGCGATTAGCCAATTTTCCGCCCCTAACCAGGTCAAAGTCACTCTGTTGCTGAGTGGCGGACAGCAGTACACCCTATTTCTAAAGCGGGATGAGCCCCTGTTAAAGGATCTGATGTCAGCGGTGGTCAACCGGACCCAGCCCCAGCAGTCCACTAAGCTGTTTCAGATTCCGATAGACGGAGGCTATGCGTCCCTATGTATTACCAGTGCTGATGTGATTGGCGTGATCACACAACCGCCGCTGCTGCTGCAGCCCGCCACTCATCACACAACGTCTGTGGATAGTGTTGAGACGCCGCTGCCGATAACTTCGCTAATGCAGTCCGAGGTCTTTCCGTCTAATTTTGCTCAGCTACCCAACTTTTTGTCTGAGGAAGATCACAGGCGGCTGCTCCAATACGTCGCCAAGAGAGAAGTGGGCTTTGTTCCTACCCAGACTTCTACAGGTGAAGAAAACTATCGAAAATCTTCGATTTTGTATGACTTTCCGGAGTTTTCGAGTCTCATTCAGCAGCGCATTCAGGCTCAGCTGCCGACTGTTCTTGACACGCTAGACCTGCCCCAGTTTATCCCCTCTGATATTGAGGTGCAGCTGACGGCCCATAACGATGGTAATTACTACAAAGTTCACAATGACAACGGCAGCGCTGACACAGCCACCCGCCTGTTGACCTACGTGTATTATTTCTACCGTGAGCCGAAACCCTTTGAAGGGGGAGAACTACGCATTTACGATAGCTGTATTGAAAATGGTTTTTACGTGCAGGCGGATACTTACAAAACGGTTGAGCCGGTCAACAACAGCATTGTCTTCTTTTTAAGCCGTTACCTGCATGAAGTGCTGCCGATCAGCTGCCCTTCAAGAGAATTTGTCAATAGCCGCTTTACTGTCAACGGTTGGATTCGTCAGGGATAGCAGCCGAGCAATCTAGGCGATCTATTTTAAGTTCTACGAATACAATAGACAGGAGTATGAGCTAGGGTCGGCAGTATGCACTGGCGTCTTCGGTGACAGAAGGTATGCGCAAGAATTGGAAAGACGGTATTCGTCAGCACTGGCGTCATCAGGGCTGGGCCGTGGCGCTACTTTTGGGGCTGATTCTGGCGCTGGTGGCCCCGCTGGCGCTGGCGGCGCCTGGCCTGAGTCCTCGGCTGGCCGTGATCGATTGGCTAGGCCGCCCAGACCGTCAGGCGCTCATTCAAGAAGGTCTGCTGCGGGTCGAGCAAGCGGCTGAGTCAGCCGCTGCCGCTCAGACGGCCTCTGATTGGGACCGAACGATGGTGAATTGGATGGGTGCGATCGCAACTCTGCAGTCTATTCCGGCGGACGCCCCGGAGCGGCCCTTTGTCCAGCGTCAGCAGCGTCAGCATCTACAGCAGCTAATGGCTGCCCAGCGACAGGCAGAAATCGCCAGCCTGCCCTACGTCTTTCCGAGTTTAGGCACTTCGGTACTAGACGAACAGCTGATCCTATACCTGAGCTACGTCGCCGCGATGGGACCACCCGATGTGTTGATCATTGGCAGCTCTCGGGCCCAGCAGGGCCTTGACCCTGAGGTACTGCAGCAGGCGCTGGCCGGACGGCGAGATCTGGAACCGGTCAGGACCTATAACCTGAGCGTGAATGGTGCCACTGCCCAGGTATTAAACTTTGTTCTGCAGCGACTGCTCACTACGGATCAGTTACCTCGGGTGGTGGTGTGGGGGACGGGGTCGCGCGGATTCAACAGCGCCCGATTCGATACCACCTTTGCTAATATTCTTCGTTCCCCCGGCTACGCGGCGGCGCTGGCAGGTAGCCGCCCCCAGTTTGACTGGAGCCAGTCACCCGTGATCGGTCAACCAAGTGCGCTGACCAGCCGAGGGTTTTTACCGGTGCCCATCGCTTTTGAACCCGATCGCTACTACCAACGTTTTCCCAGAGTAGCGGGCCGCTTCGATGGTTTTTACAATCCGTTTGATCTAGATGGAGTGCAGACCGTTTCTTTTCGTTCGCTCGTAGGCTTTCTCAATGCTCGACAAATTGAGTTTGTGATGGTGAATCTACCGCTAAGCGGCGATTTTTTGGACCCGTTCCGCCAAGACCTGGAGCGGCGCTTCCAGCGTTTCTTGCAGGTAGAAGGCGAACGATCAGGCTTCCAGGTGGTCGATCTGCTGACGCAGTGGCTCAGCCGTAACGATGTATTTGCCGACCCCAGTCATCTCAATGCCGTCGGGGCCAGCGCGATTACTCGGCAGCTAGCCAGTCATTCGGCCCTGCTATCGGCTTTAAATCGAGCGCAGCTGCCCGCCTCTGACTCCATTCAAGACTCAGACGCGACTCAAAACACAGACTGAAAAAAATCTAACGACGCAAACTCATTTTGAATTTGGAATTGCTGGTCTGCTATGAATGTTTCGCTGGCCTTTCTATCGCTCTCTTCATCTTTCTTGATCCCTTTGAACTCTGACCGATCACCATGAACCAGATTGCAGAGCATTCGAAGCTGCCCCTTGTTAGCGACCACAGATAATTCTGGACGAGTACCGTCATCGCCCGTCCAGTCTGGACAAGCAAAGCCGCGAATATTAATCTCCTCTATCGTTTCGTCGTTGGCATATTTCAAAAGGGCGACTAGCAGCTGTAGGGTTCGAGTCCTTGGATCTTCTCCATAGGATAAGTTGGCCATAGTAGACAGTCACCAAGCTGAGCAAAGCCTGATGGGTAGATAAAACCTTGAGTTAACCCATACCATAGCCAGTTCCAAATCGCAGATATACTCCCAGCCAAACCCCTTCCATCCCTCAAAGTGTGAACCAATGTCCCAGGTCACCAAAATCCGCACAGATCGTCCATAGCCTGTAGCGGACAGTGCCCCCCAATACATCAATGGTTTGCGCATTGGGATTATCCGTAGATCAGGCTACCCTTACAAAAGTTGAAGAGTCTGGCTTTGTCAGGGTTTTGCACTGTCCAGCTTGCTCAGCATCTCTGCAAACGCCAACAGCTCCGCCTTCGCCTGCTCAAAAGTTGGAACAGCATAGTCAAGGTGTTCTTTGACCGGGCTGATCTTAATCTCAATAGGATAGGTATGACGCACAACATGCCGAAAGCGGCAGTAATTGCTTAACATCTGACAGCTATCGTAAGAAATAACAGTAGGCCGGACATCCTTAATCGGTTTTGCCATCTGAGATAGCAGCTCCTGATGCCATCGTTCGCCCTGGGGTCGATGCTGATCCACCGTCCTCGCTATAGACTCGAACAAAACCTCAAGACCGTTATAGGCTGCGTGTAGGTTCAGCACAATACTGTCGACCATCATCTCGTTGCCAGTGTCTTCAAAATCGCTCCATTCCTTGTGGGCTCTTTCCAAGGTCAGGTCGATAATTGACAAACTGGTCCTGAATTCGCTCGATCAGGCGTCGGGCTCTGTCGCTCATACATCAATGCCTTCCGCTTCGATAGAGGCCAGAAAATCAGGCCGACAGGACTGGGCCATAACGAGGTCAACCCTGAACTCCTTACACATCTCATCAACGGTTCCCATCGCAGAGAAATACTTGAGAGGTGGAATATCCCAGGCTGCTAGGTCAATGTCTGACTCCATCGAAAAGTACGTCAGCTTAATAGCCGAGCCAAAGACGCATACCCGACTCGCACCGAACTCTTCCTTCAAAAACGTTGCTAGCTTTGGTATGAGTTCCCAAGCCCGCTGCCATCTGGCTTCTAGCTCAGGCGTAATCGGATGTTCGGGCAGCTTGTAGTGCTGTATTGCAGCCTGCTTTTCCTTAGGTGTCATTTCCAGAAAGGTCTTTCCCTCTGGCTCTGCAGACTTTAGATAGAGACGCTTCCACCACTCCGGCTGAGCGGCCAAAACCTTTTCGTACTCGGCCACCTCATCCACCAGCTTTACATCCACTGCTTTCTCATTCGCGTGGTAATAAGCCAGTGCCGCATACACCTGTGCCGGGCTCAGGTAATCCTTCTGCGCCACAATATCCTCAACGCTTTGCCCCCCTTCGTGTAGGTCTACCACCTGACGCACGGTCATACCCGTGCCCGCAATCGTTGGGCGACCGCCCTGAATCTGAGGATCGCAGGTAATCAGCTGACCAATATCAACGGGTTCTTTTTTAGGTAGGTCTTTTTCGGGTGGGCTTTGGACCATAGGCTATACGTGCGCGATTGCAATCAGGCGTAGTTGAGGATGAGTCTACTTTATCTCAAGAGTTATGAGCATGAATGCGCCGTTCCTAACCCCTGCTATAGCTCCCATGATTTTGCCTGCTCAGCGGCGCTCGGGCTAGGACCATTCTAGCGGTCGGACTGATACGCTTCGACTCGACGCTGGTAGTTGTAGCTGTCGAACAACAGGCATAGGCCAAAGTTAAACACCACCAAGCAGAGCGTCCCTAGCCAGAACCAAGCATCGCCATTTGCCTTACGAAGGATGGCTTCCCCTAGCAGGCTGAGCCCTGCACCTGTACATAGCAATCCACCAACGCCTTTGACTAGCCAAATCGTGCGGAGTCTGCCTAGGCTTTGTTCTTTTGTCATGGGTTTATGCAGTCTTTACTAGATATCTGTGACGCTTGTCACCACTGTCTTTCAGCTTATCTCAGAAAAGTGTTAAGTCTTTTTCAGGTTGCCTTCAGCAGCGCTTTAGCCAGCTCGATCATTCTGGTAGTCAACACAAGCTTAAGGCGCTTACAACCATGAAACGCTACATTCTTTCCGCACTGACAGTTCTCGTTGCCACGACTGCTGTTGTTCCTGCAGCCCAAGCATTTAAGCCAGAGGCCAGTTTACAAGACTTACGCCTAGAGGAACTCGATAGCCGAACCAAGCGCCAGGTTTCTACCCCCGAAGCGCTCTCTGAAGATGCCTCTCTTTTTGACCTGGTACGTCACAACCGTCGCATTCGTGATAAGTCGTAGAAGATAAAGGTAATCCGGTCAATTAGGCGAACACAATCGAATGTTAGCAGCTTAAGATCGATTTTTAGGAGTCAGAAGTCAGAAGGCTTATGGCTCTTTGCCCAATCGCGCACGGCTCGAATCACCTGATTTTCGCTTTGGGTTTGTCGCTGGGCTAAAAAGAGATTGAGTTGCTGCGCGCTGAGGGTGGAGAAAGCGAGGCTAGTGTCTTGCCTAATATAGGTGCCTGACTGCAGCTGGTACATGACTAGCCCCTGCCGTTGGGTATATCGCCAAACCTCTAGGACGCCCAGAGCCTGGTAAATCTGAGTACGCGTGGTTGAGGGGCTAGTGATATCGACCTCAACGACCAAATCAGGCGGTAAGTTGTCTGGAATCTCTGGGTCCAGACCTTCGAGGAGGGCTGCATTCTGAATGTAAAACCCTGTATCCGGTTCCACACCCTTTTTAAGATCTTCTCTGTTCAACGTCGTTGAACCCACGTTCACCACGTCTAGCCCTAATTCTTCAGTGAGTGCGGTAACGATACGGGCCAGCAAACGATTGACAATTTCGTGTAGTTTAGAAGGCATTTTGAGGGTGAGAACGCCCAGGTTGTAGGCAAGGCGCGTCGCACGGTGGTCACCCATGTCTGCGAGCATCGCCTGATAGGTTTGCCAGCTAATATTTGGCAATACTACGACCTGAGTTGGCTGATCGTCCGCGTGCTCGGATTCGCTGGATGGAAGGGGAAGCGTTACCATCTTGGCTACGTCAGGTGGGTCTGTTTACATGTTACTGCCTAGGGACTTAGCGGCGTAGCGTAGAAGCCCAGGTGGTTGCCAACGGGGCGCTCGAAACCGGGAATTTTGGCATGGATAACGGCATTGAGAATGCGAGGTCGCCCCTCTGACTCAATGACTAGAGTCGTAGAGCCGCCGCCATCGAGGCGCAGAGCGGTGGTTGCGCCGAGGTCTTTCAACAGGGCATAGATATCCGTCAGGCGGGTGCCTTCGCTGTAGAGCGGCTGCTTGCCGTCGCTCAAGATTAGCCATAGTCGAGTCCCGCTCTCGTCGAGAGCGGCAATGTTCATGGGGTAGGCCTTATCCGGTTGATTGCCCGCCAGTACCACCGCCAGCACATCGACCGGTGCCCCACTCTCCAGCAGTAGGGCATCGCCGCCCAGGGCCTGAGTCGTCTCCTCCGGACAGCTACCGTCTTTCTGAATGACCGCCTGCTGAGGTAAAAAGCACAGGGCAGGCCACCCCTTTTCTGCAGAAGACACCAGCTCACCTTCTGAGATGGCAACACCCACGAGACTAGCGGGCTGGCCTGATTTAGGGCCGTAGTTCCAGGGGGTGGTTTCTTGAAAAGGGTAGAAGTAGTTGCCGTTGATGGCGACCTGCAGGTCGTTGACTTTGAGAAACTGAGCGGTCGGCAGGGCGATCGTTTCGCGGGTGTTAAGTTCGTTCGCGTTAGGCGTGCCGCCGTCGAAGCCGCCGGTTGCCAAGGGGGTAAGGCCGGGGGCGGTGAGGTCAATCTCTAGAATGTGAATGATTTGCGGCAGAGGCTGGGTCTTGACGCGGCGGCTGTAGGTAATGCCTTGAAAGAGAGGACGGTTGTTGATGTTGGTTCTGCTGTTACGCCGCAGGGTAGGCACGCCGTAGGCCACCAACGGCGCCAGTAGCGCTAGCCAAATGAGTACGCTAAATCGAGATAATTGTACGTTGTGTGTGAATCTGGACGGTAACATGACGGGCCGAACTGTATCTCTCGAATAGAGGGTAGCTCGTTTTCAGGTTTATCTATTAGTTAGGTCTACAGCATGAAGCGTGGGGATTCCAAGCAGCGGCGGTGGCTGAAATTTGGGCAAGGCACTGGGCTGGTAGCGGTGGCGGTGTATACCTTTCACGCTATTAGTACCCTAATTTTTGCAATTTTGGGGCTGGCACCCAGTAGCCCCACGTGGAACCTGGCGCTGCTGCTAGGGGGCATGCTGGCGGTTTCGGGACTGGCCATCAGCCTGCAGACGTTCAAACTGCCGCTGCGGGTACGGCAGGTGGCGGGGGTTGCCAGCGGGTCGGCGTCGGGGGCGGTGTTGGGCTTTTACACGGTGGGCCAGCTCAGCGGGCAGCAGGCTCTGTGGGCGTTTAGCGGTGCCGCTGCGGGTGGAGCCATCGTGGGGAGCTTGGCGCTATGGGCCTATGGGAGTAAGGTCGTCGGCCAGTGGCGTCGATTTTGCGGGCTTGCGATCGCAATCTCTAGCAGCCTCTGCACCTACGGTTTCGCCTTCGGCCTGGGCACCTGGATGTTTGCGGCCCTCAGCACTGGCCGCTGGGGGTTGGCCATTCTATTCACCGCTGCGACCGGCCTCTATCTGTGGCTGACGCAGCGAGTACTGGCCTGGGTCTACCGTCAGTGGCGCAAAGTGTGAGGTCAACGCGTGAAACCAGGGGCCGGTTCAACTCCATTAGCCTGTCCCTGCTCCACAGTGATTGCACATTGCTGAGGTTACGCAACTCAACCCGGTCGGCACTTTCGGTTCCTCAAGCCTCAGACACCTGCAGCACAATTTTCCCGACGTACTGTTTAGCTAGAAAGGCTTTTTGAGCATCTACAATCTGCGCTAACGGAAAGACTTGAGCAGCGAGGGGTTGAATCTGCTCGCGTTCAATACGCTTGATCAGATTAGGAAAAACTTCAGGCTCCAGCACAGTGCATCCGAAAAAGCTCAAGTCCTTTAAGTACAGGGTGCGTACATCCAATTCGACTAAAGGACCCCCCACTGCACCGGCAACGGCATAGCGCCCTCTGGGACGCAAGACTTCCAATAATTCTGGCCACTGATCGCCAGCAACCAGATCGATCACCCCATCAACAGAATTTTTGCCCAGTTCATGCAAAAGGCTTCCTCCCCTGGCAATGGCTTTATACGCGCCCAGATCAAGCATTGCCTGCGTTTTCGACGAACTCGTTACCGCAATCACCTCAGCACCTCTAGCCTGGGCGAGTTGAACGACGGCAGAACCCACACCGCCTGAAGCGCCGGTCACCAGGATCTGCTCTCCTTGGCTCACACTTGCTCTAGTGAGGAGATTTTCAGCGGTTGAATATGAGCAAGGGAAAGAGGCCAGTTCGGTATCGCTGTACTTGCTTTCAATCTGATGTGCATGGCGAGCGGCAACAACGGTATATTCAGCAAAGCCGCCATTACATTCAGACCCCAAAAACCAGGGCTGCTCCAGTGTTTTGCCCTGGACCTCCCAGAGACAGGGTTCGATCAAGACCCGTTCGCCGATACGAGTTGAGCCGACCTTGTCCCCAACCGATACAATTCGCCCGCAGACATCTATTCCTTGAATGAGCGGAAACTGTATCGGCGCGCCCCCCCAGCTGGCATCTTCACTCGCCCCGTCTTGCTTGGAATACCAAGCCAAACGAGTGTTGATATCGGTATTGTTGACGCCTGCCGCACTGACTTGAATCAAAACATCTTGAGGACCCGGCTGAGGGACAGGAATGTCTTTGCGTACCTCAAGCTTCTCAAACCCACCATGTCCGGTGAGCCAAACGCCCAGCATTGTTTTTGGAAGGATTCCCATGGGTGCTTGGGGTGAACGTCAGCGTTTCTGAGTGTACTGACCCCCCATAGATTGACCGGGACGCTGGGCTAGGTCCTACGACTGACTTTAGATGAGGGCTAAGCCCCAACCGCTTCTTTCGCGGCGTAGAGGACTTCGGCGGTGATCTCGGTAAAGCCGCGCTCGCGGGCAAACTTTTCGGTATTGCGCTTCACCTTGCCCCGCACAAATCCGGGGATGCGGTTGAGTTCGGTCAGGCCATCCTTACTCCAACCCAGGTCAGACCCGGCAGACATGGTTTGGGTGATGGCTTCCTTCGTGTCGTGACCGCCGAAGATTTCGAGCAGGTGGTCTTCCATGCCCAGGGTGAAGGAGTTGTAGATCAGGTCCACAATCTGGTTAGCGCCTTCGTAACCCAGGAAAGGCCGGTAGCCCACCGGAAAGTTCTGCACGTGAATCGGAGCCGCGATGACGCCGCAGGGAATTTCCAGCCGCTTGCCGACGTGGCGCTCCATCTGGGTGCCGAAGATGGCAGCGGGTTCTAGCTGGGCAATCTTATCTGCGATCGCACCATTATCTTCGCTGATCAAAACCTCGTCGCAATACTCACCAACTTCCTGTGTAAACCAGTCTTTGTCGTACTTGCAGTAGGTTCCGGCCAGCACCACGCGAATGCCCATTTCCCTTGCAAGAATCTTGGTGATCGCGGCCGCGTGGGTGCTATCACCAAAGACCACACAGCGCTTGCCAGTCAGATTCTGACAGTCAATCGAGCGCGAGAACCAGGCGGCCTGGGAGACAAATCGGGTCTGGTTGTCGATATAGCCTTCGTAGTTGGCATCCGCACCGTTATCGTTGAGAATCTTTTGCACCGCGCGGATGCAGCGGGCCGTGTCAACCACGCCCATCGGGGTGATATCGACAGAGGGCATACCGAACTCAGTTTCAAGATACTGGGCTGTAGCGGGGCCAATCTCGCGGTAGGGCACCAGGTTGAACCAGGCCTGCGTCAGATTCTTCAGGTCGTGAACAGAGGCCCCTTCGGGGATGAGGGCATTGACCTCAATGCCCAGCTCTAGCATGAGCTTTTTCAGTTCGGTGGCGTCGTGGTTGTTGTGGAAGCCCAGGGTGGTCATGCCAATGATGTTGACCGAAGGCTTTTCCGTCTTGCCCGCTGGCAGCTGGCCCTGCTTTTTGGCTTTGCTGAGGTAGTACTGCACAATTTGCTGCAACGTCCGGTCGGCGGCCTGCAGTTCGTTGACTCGGTAATGGTTCACATCGGCCAGCATCACGTCACCGTCTGCTTCTAGCTGGGCCCGCTCGACAAAGTTCTCCAGGTCTTCCTGCAGAATGCTGGAGGTGCAGGTGGGCGTGAGCACAATCAGATCGGGGCGTTCTTCTTTGTCCTTGCGGGTGATGTTGTCGATTACCTTCTCTTGAGAGCCCCGCGCCAGCACCTTGCGATCGACGACGCTGGTGGTCACAGGGGTAAAGTCGCGCTCACGGGAGAGCATGGACCGCATGACGTTAAAGTAGTCGTCGCCCAGGGGCGCGTGCATGATGGCGTGAACGTTTTTGAAAGAGCTGGCAATTCGTAGCGTGCCGATATGGGCGGGGCCAGCGTACATCCAGTAAGCCAGTTTCATGCAGTGTCTCCTGTGGGCGGGTTAGGCCTGGTTCATCAGGATCAGAATAGCGAGATGCCGGAACGGATGAGCGGGTGCTTAGGGTTTCGCAATGGTTCTTAACCGCTGCGAATCATTCAGACCGCCGCGCGGGTTAGCTGGGATCAACGCCGATGTTCAGGACGTCCAAACTTGCATTACCGTTAGCCACAGACGACGACTAGTGACCACTGCTGATCGGGCAACCTGCCTTTATCTGTGGTTTTCTACCGCATTCGCTCCCTACTCCGTTACCTCCCTACTCCGTTACCTTACCTACAATGTCTGCCGACAACGCTTTTATTCTTGACCTCACGACTGTTCTCGGAGCCTCCGCGATTGGGGGCTTTCTTTCGAGTCGGATACGGCAACCGGTGCTGCTGGGCTACCTGGCAGCGGGGCTGGTGATTGGGCCGCTCGGCCTGCGGCTAATTGAAGATCCGGAAGCGATTCGGGGATTGGCAGAGCTGGGGGTGGCGTTTTTGCTATTTTCGCTGGGGCTGCAGTTTTCGCTGGCGGAGCTGAATCGGGTTCGCAATGTCGCCCTGCAGGGCAGCCTGCTGCAGATTGGGCTGACGACTGCAGTGGTGGCGGTGGTGAGTGGGTGGCTGGGGTGGACCACGTCGATCCCTCAGGGGATTTTTCTAGGGGCCGTGCTGTCGCTGTCTTCAACGGCGGTGGTGCTCAAGACATTGACGGAGCGGAGTGAGCTGAATACCCGGCATGGGCAGATCATGTTGGCGATTTTAATTGCGCAGGATTTGGCGTTGGGGGTGATGCTGGCGGTGGTGCCGTCGCTGACCTCCCAGGGGGGGCTGCTGGCGTCGTTGGGGTTGGCTTTGCTGAAGGTGGCGGCGTTTTTGGGCGTTGCGATCGCAATCGGCCATTTCCTGGTTCCCCGTCTCATCCGTACCGTTGCACGCACGGGCAGTAGTGAACTGTTCTTGCTGACCTTGATTGCGTTGTGTTTAGGGGTCGCCCTGGTCACGGCTCGTCTGGGATTGTCAATTGAGATCGGTGCTTTTGTGGCGGGCCTGATGATTTCTGAAATTGAATATGCCGATCAGGCCCTGAGCCGACTGCTGCCGCTGCGAGACACGTTTGCCTGCCTATTTTTTACCTCCATTGGCATGCTGATCGATCCTCAACTGCTGATCCAGAATGCGGGGATAATTCTCGGCCTGGTGGCATTAGTGATGGTCGGAAAGGCGCTGATTGTATTGCCGATTGTGCTGTCTTTTGGGTACTCCTTCAAAACAGCGCTACGAACGAGTCTAGGGATTAACCAAATTGGGGAGTTTTCGTTTGTGCTGGCGCTGGTGGGGTTAGAGAGCAACCTGATCGAGGAACAAAAATACCTGCTGCTGCTGGGAACAACGGCAATTACGCTGGTATTTACCCCATTTTTGTTTAATTCGGCGACACCGATGGCTGCGTCGCTGCTGAAGTCGCCCCGGCTAAAGCGGTTCCTCTCTCGATGGGAGTCGCCCCAGCAGGTCTGGGTTGAGAACGAACTGACCAGTCATGTGGTTGTCGCCGGGTTTGGGCGAGTGGGGCAAGTGGTGGTGAATGTGCTGCACCAGCAGGGGTATCCGGTGCTGGTCATTGAGAACAACGAAGCCGCAGTGCAGTCTTTGAGGCATCAGAAGATTCCATACATTTTAGGAGACGCGGACTCGGAGCAGATTTTGGAGAAGGCGAATTTAGAGCAGGCGATCGCGCTGGCGATTACGCTGCCGGATCCGATGAGTACGCGGCTGTTGCTCAAACATGCGCTGGCAATTTCGCCGGAGCTAGACGTGATTGCCCGAGCGCACGTGACCAAGGAGATTGACGCCCTCGCCCAGGCAGGCGCACGGGAAGTGGTACAGCCAGAGTTTGAGGCCGCGTTAGAGCTGAGCGCCCATTTACTCAACATCTTCGGCAAAGCGCCGCAGGAGATTCAGCAGACGATGACGCGGATTCGGATCAATCGGTATTTGAGTATTCGAGGGGAGCGGGGATAGCGTTTGAGATAGCCAGCCAAGGCAGAAAAATTTAACCCCATACTCAATAGGGGCAAGCCACAATAGGACAATAGCCCGTCTGCGAGGTTCACACGCCATGCGTCGCTTCTACAAAGTCATCCTTCAACTCACCATTGCTGCTGTTGCCAGTGCAGGCATTATGGGTCAGTTTAAGTACCCGACGGCTCATGCGGTTGAGTTTTCCGACGGCAGTACGGCGTTTGTTACCCCCCCTCAATTTGTTGAAGCCTCTAGCACCTCTGCCGAACCCGGCCAGCGTAACTCGACCCAGTTCTTCACCATCGACCTGGCCGAGACGGCAGACGAACCGCTCTATCGGGTAGACATCATTCCTCAAAACCTGGTTTCGTACATCCGGCCTTATCGTCTGCAAGAGACCCAGGCCTTTGAAGGCAGCCGGTTTAACAGAGGCGATGAGCTGCCCCTCGGTGAGGTTACCGAGGAAGCCGACACCAAGACGGTTAGCGTTATTTTTGATCCGCCCGTCGAACCCGGACGGCGGATAACGGTCGCCCTGCGTCCGCAGCATACCCCCCGGCTTAGCGGCATCTATATTTTCAGAATTGTGACATTTCCGCCTGGTGAGCGGCCCCGGTCCCACATTGCCGGTCACGCCCGCATCAATATCGACGACCGTGACGATTTTGATATCTTTCGCTAGGAGCCGACATTGCCGGACCCTAGCCCAGCTCAAAGCTGGTGACACCAAAAATCTTATCTAGCGGCAGATCCGGTGGCGTCTGGGTGTACATACGAGCGGTTTCAAAGACGCGCTGCATGTCGTACTTTTCGGCCAGGGCGACGGCGGCAGGGTTAATTTCAGGGGTGTCCAGGTAGAACGGGGTTTGTGGGGGCAGGTGCGATCGCAATCCCAAAAAAATCTCTTCAGCGGTCTCTGGCGTTTCCGCAAACAGGGGCCCAATCTTGTATCCCATCCGACATGGGCGTACGACGCCGTACCCGATTAGCGTGTCTGCTTCTAACTGGCCCAGTGCAACCCCGCCTGGCTGAGCCAGCCAGCCACGCAAAAATCGTTCGCGGTCGGCAGGGAAGAATTGGCGGTCATAGTCCACGACCGCCTGTGTGGGCACTGCAGATAGCGGTGTTAGGCGAGTCACGTTTTCTGCAACCGTCTCCGCTCTCCCCTCGTAACGAATATTGCGGTATGCCAGCTCGAACCCTGACTTCAGGTAGTTGTCCTGCTGGGCAACGACACCGTCTAGCCCGATATTTCGCCCCTGCAGCGTGGCTAAGCCCGCCTGCCAGATCTGCCAGCCGTAGCCCAGCCTGCGAAAATCGGGCCTGACTATATAAAAACCGACAAAGCCAAACCCGGCCCCGTACTTGACTGCCGAAATCGCGGTGATGGGTTCACCCTTGAGGACGCCCAACCAAAATCCAGTTGGGTCAGTGTTGTAAAAGCACTCCGCATCATATTGGCCAGGATTCCATCCTTCCGCTGCCGCCCAGTCAATTACCCCATCCAACTCGGACCGCGTCATCGTTCTAATCTGGTAGTCTGGCGACGTCATGCCGATTGCTCCAACCCTTGCTGTCTCTAGCTTACATAGAATCGCTGGACCTCTAGCGTTTGCTAAGTTGTGCAACTCCTTTGATAAGAAAATAGGCAACTACAGTAAAATTCTCGCTGACGGTTTTATGCCAGCTGTACTCGCCCATTCTCCCTGCCCATGTCTTTCGCCTACCCCCGCGACCTGATCGGCTACGGACAGTATCCCCCCAAACCCCAATGGCCCAAGCATGCGCGACTGGCGCTGCAGTTTGTGATCAACTATGAAGAGGGCGGTGAAAACTGTATTTTGCACGGGGATGCGGGCTCCGAGGCGTTTTTATCAGAGACCGTTGGCGCTGAGCCGCTGATGGGGGTTCGTAACCTTAATATGGAGTCGATGTACGAGTACGGCAGCCGGGCCGGATTTTGGCGGCTGCATCGGTTGTTTACCCAGCGGCAGCTGCCCGTTACGGTATACGCCGTTGCCATGGCCCTAGAGCGCAACCCAGACGCGGGTAAGGCGATGGTCGAGGCTGACTGGGAGGTCGCTAGTCATGGGTATCGCTGGATTGATTATCAGTACATTGGCGAAAAAGTTGAGAGAGAACATATTCGCAACGCAGTAGAAATTCACACTGAGGTGATTGGTAGCCGACCGGTCGGGTTCTACCAGGGGCGGATTAGCCCGAATACCCGGCGATTGGTGGTTGAAGAGGGCGGTTTTTTGTACGATGCCGACAGCTACGCGGACGACCTGCCCTACTGGAATACAGAATTCGGCAAGCCCCATTTGGTCATTCCCTATACCCTTAGCAACAACGACATGCGCTTTGCTACCTACCAGGGGTTTAATTCTGGAGAACAGTTTTATACTTACCTGCGCGATGCCTTTGACGTGCTCTATGCGGAAGGCGAGACCGCTCCGAAGATGATGAGCGTTGGTCTCCACTGCCGCCTGGCCGGTCACCCCGGTCGGATTGCTGGGCTGATGAGGTTCTTAGACCATGTACAGTCCCATGACCGGGTCTGGATTTGCCGCCGGGTAGAGATTGCCCGCCACTGGTATGACAACCATGCCCCAGGCTAACGCTGTTTAGAGGCTAACGCTGTTTAGAGAAGTGTGTTTTGATAATGTTGCGACGTGTTGAACAGCCACCGCAGGAACGTCATGTAGGGGGAGCGTGCAGGGGCGCAAGGCCTTGCGCCCCAGGATTGGTGTCGGTTTGTCCGTCTCTCCTTCAGCGGGGCTGTTAGTCGTCAACAACCGTTAGTTCCATGATCGTAACAACTGCGCCTTGAGGATCTGAGACCATCACAAATCGTCCCACGTCGATGGCTTTCGTTTCCATCAACAGCTTGCCGCCCATCTGCTGAACCTGTTCAATTGCTTTGTCGAGATTCTCAACGTTGAAGTAGACCGTCCAGTTGGGGGGGATTTCCGCTGGTAGACCGGCCTTGTCCATGTCGAACATGCCGCAGTTCATATGGCCATTGACCTGGCAGGTAACGTAGTAGGGGGGATTTTCTTCTACTTCTATCTGCCAACCGAAAACAGATTTGTAAAACTCAGCGGCCTTCCCTGCGTCGCGGGTTTGTAGCTCTGTCCAACAAAAGGTGTTGACCTCGTTGACCACCCCGGCCCCGATGTGGGTACCCGCCTGCCACAGGCTCACGACTGCGCCTGTCGGGTCTTGAACGACAGCCATACGGCCATATTCCGTCACCTCAAAGGTATCCTTGATGACGGTGCCGCTGTGCGCTTGCCAGCGCTGAAGGGTGCTGTCTAGGTCTTTGACGCTGATGTAGCTGTCCCAGTGAGGGGGAAGGTTGCGATCGCACATTTCTGAGGTAAGACCGTATAGCGCTGCGGTTGAGCGGTCCCCCTTGAATGCCATAGAGTAGGGCGACCCGTCCTCCATGGGAAAGTCTTGAAAGGACCAGTTGAACAACTGGCCATAAAACTGCTTAGCAGCGGTTGGATCGCTGGTAGCCAACTCTACCCAGCAAAAGATGCCCTCGTCGTAGCTGTTGCGAATACCCATTGATTCCTCCTTGGAAGAACGAGTCAGTTCAGAGTCGTACCGGCAGAAGTCGAGCAAAAATCAATACAAAATTACTATATCCTGCCGTCGGCAGTTTGACACAAATGGGTGTGCCAAATTTTCAGCAGGTCTGCCTAAAGCCTATCTGTGCGAGGGCTGAGCCATTGCTTTTGCCCATAAAAAACTGTGCCTGGAGAACCCCCTGACACAGCAGCATTGTTATTTAAATCACATAGTCAAGGACTATAGACAGACGGATCGCATCAGACGACGACAAGCAAGTTGCTAGGCAGAAGCAACCCGCTCCTTGAAGCCCTTACCAGCAGAAAAGGCAGGAACGGTCGTGGCTGGAATGGTCATGGTCTCACCCGTTTTGGGGTTACGACCTTCGCGCGCTTTGCGATCACGCGCTTCAAACGTACCAAAGCCCACCAGCGTTACTTTTTCCCCATCTGCAACTGCGGCCATAATCGATTCAATCGTCGCAGAGACCACAGCATCAGCGTCCTTTTTAGACACACCTGCCGCTTCGGCAACGGCGTCGATTAGTTCACCCTTATTCATCACCAGGAACCTAAAACAACCACGCCGTTGTATCACGGAATCCTTGGCCCACGCAAGCACCTAGCTTCACAAAAACACAGTTTTAGGCCATTTTCTCTGTTCTTTTTGGTCAATCAGCCGATAAAGTCGCGGCTAGGCGGGGGTTTTCGTAGCATCTCTTTACGCGCCGAGCAAAGGTCAACAAATTGTGTGTTTGCGCTGAAGCTCCTTCAGACAGGCAGTTTTAGCCATATTCTTGGTCCCAATAATGCTAAACCTATCAGCCGACCCATAACAAAACAGATTCGTTTGTCTAGGGCTTGATAGCCTTCTCAAAACTACAGCGCCCCATTGATAAGTCAAACAGATGTAGGCCATATTTCTGTGACAAAGCTTCAAATACCCGTACCCCTCGCACGCTATTGCCGTGATCGTCAATCGCCGGGGAAAAGGTCGCAATGCCCGCCTGGCCGGGTACCACCGCTAAGATGCCACCCGACACGCCGCTTTTGGCCGGAATGCCGACCCGGTAGGCCCACTCTCCGGCTCGGTTGTACATGCCACAGGTGTACATCACGCTGAGGATGTCGCGGATGTAGTCAGGGTTGACGGCCTGAATCTGGGTCATTGGATTTTGCCCCTGATTGGCCAGGGTGGCGGCCATGACGGCTAGGTCGTGACAGGTCACCATCACCGCACATTGCTGAAAGTACAGGTCTAGCGCGGTTTCAATGTCTTCTCCAATCATGCCAAAGTTGAGCATCAGGTGGGCGATGGCCCGGTTGCGGTGACCGGTGGCACGCTCTGAAATAAATGTGGGCATGTCGATGAATACGTCGTGGCCCATGTAGCGCTCGAACATGCTGAGCAGGCGGTTGAGCTTGTCGGTGGGGCCGTCACCCTTGATCAGCCCCGTGGTTGCGATCGCACCCGCATTGATCATGGGGTTATAGGGCCGCTTCGACCCCTCATCGAGCCGAATGATGGAGTTGAAGGGGTCACCGGTCGGTTCTACGCCCACCCGATCCAGTAGCACCTCTCGACCCTGATCTTCGAGGGCCAGACCGTAGGCAAAGGTTTTAGAAATGGACTGGATGGTGAACTTGTAGTCACTGTCTCCGGTTTCGAAAACCTGACCATCGGTCGTAACCACACAAATCGCAAATCGGCTGGGATCGACCTTGGCCAGCTCAGGAATGTAGGTCGCGACTTGTCCCGCATCAACGGGCTGAAACGCTTGATGAAGTTCTTCGATCAGGGTCTGCAGTTGGGCCATGGTAAGGAGGAAACGCGTGACCGAAAGTATAGCTTTCGCGACTTTGTTGAGGCTGTCGGATGTCGTGATCGGGTGCAACTGACCGAAAGAAATGTGAACCTGCCCCCCTCGGCTTCCGGAACTCGGCGTTAACTTGGGAATAGGCCAGAAAGTCTTGATGGCAATCGTCACCAACGTTTGTGCGCGATTGTGTGCCAGAGCCCTAATCCATACCGTTAGCTGCTGAGTTAAACCGATGATTACCGCTGCCGTTCGAGCTGCGATCGCCCCCCTGCTCTGCCTCTGCCTGTGGTTCACACCCGGTGCGATCGCAGTTGCTGCCCCCCAAGCCCTGCCCATCGCAATCACCCCCCCAGAAAGTGCAGCCGCAGCCGAGACGACCCGAGATCCGGCAGCTGACCTGGCAGATATCTTCTCCCCAATTGCCGAGGCCTTCACCACCACCGAGTCTGCCTTGGCGACCGATGCGGCCGACACCTCCCTGATCGAAGCCCTGGCTAGCGTCTCAGAAGCTGCCGATCAGCAGGCACTCACCCAGGAGCCTGAAACCATCGAAGACTCTGTTCAAAACTGGCTAACCTCTGTGCGCTCGTTTCTAGACCTGCAATAGGGGCTGACTAACGCCGCTCAATTCCCTATGAGATATACCGTTCGCCTTGCCCAGCGAGCCGAAGTTATGCAGCTTCCCAAGATTGAGCTGGCCGCTGCCGAACAGTATCAGCCCTACCTTGATGCGCTTGAGCTAACACCCGACCTGCTAACGGATATCGCACCGGTATCGTTCATGCTGAGGGCGCAGCGCGATCACCGACTTTGGGTCGCAGAAGTCCCGTCTGAAGATGTCAAGGCGCCCCCCCTCTCCCAACCCTTCACCCCCGCGATTGTGGGCTTTGTTCTAACACGTGCGCTAACTGATAGCTTTTTCATTGTCGAAATTGACGTCCTACCGGCCTATGGGCGCTGTGGGATCGGAACGGCCCTCATGCAGGCTGCCTGCGAAGCCGGTACCGCTAAAGGCTTCAATACCATTACCCTAACCACCTTCCGTCGAGTGCCCTGGACGATTCCCTTCTATCGCCGTCTGGGCTTCAATATTTTGCCCCCAGAGGCCTGGAACGATGAGCTTTTGGCCATTACCGAGCACGAAGAACGCTACGGTTTTAAGCGAGAACATCGGGTGGTGATGCAGCGACGGCTGTAGCGCAGCGCCCCCACTCCCCCACCCAGCCCAGCGCCCCCACTCCCCCACCGAGCGCAGCGACCTCACCAGCCCAGCCCCCCAACTTCCCTGAAATCTTTGGCGACCAATGGTCTATCCTTGTGACGATGACCCTACTAGTGGGCCGTGGCATCTTTTCAGGATGGCAGCGCCCCGGCAACTCCATCACCCGCCATGACTGCAACGACGCCGACCAATCTCCCTAGCCAATACGACCCGACCCAAACCGAGTCCAAATGGCAGGATGCCTGGGAAGACAGCGGCACCTTCCACGCCGACCCGACTGCGCCGGGAGATCCCTACTGCGTCGTGATTCCGCCGCCGAACGTGACCGGCAGCCTGCACATGGGCCACGCCTTTGAGGAGGCGCTGATTGATACGATCGTGCGCTACCACCGCATGGCCGGGGAGAATACGCTATGGCTGCCCGGGACAGACCACGCCAGCATCGCCGTGAGTGCCATTCTCGACCGAGAACTGCGGGAGCAGGGCAAGACCCGGCAGGACGTGGAGCGAGACACCTATTTGGCCCGCGCCCGTGAGTGGAAAGAGGAGTCGGGCGGCAAAATTACGAACCAGCTGCGGAAGCTGGGTGTGTCGGTCGACTGGAGCCGCGAGCGCTTCACCATGGACGAGGGGCTATCCCAAGCCGTGCTGACCGCCTTCAAGCAGCTCTACGACGAAGGGCTGATCTACCGTGGCAACTACATGGTCAACTGGTGTCCGGCCAGCCTGTCAGCTGTTTCAGACGTGGAGGTCGAAAATAAGGAAGTCAATGGTAGTCTGTGGCACTTCCGCTATCCCCTGTCAGACGAGTCAGGCTATTTAGAAGTCGCCACCACCCGGCCCGAGACGATGCTGGGCGATACGGCGGTAGCGGTGAACCCGACTGACGAGCGCTACCAGGCCCTGGTGGGTAAGACGCTGAAGCTGCCGCTGATGGATCGGGAGATTCCGATTATCGCCGATGACTATGTAGATAAGGAATTTGGGACGGGCTGCGTCAAGGTCACCCCGGCCCACGATCCCAACGACTTTGCCATGGGTGAGCGCCACGACCTGCCGCTGATCACCGTCATGAACAAAGACGGCACCATGAACGAAAATGCGGGGGCGTTTGAAGGCCTGGATCGGTTTGAGGCCCGTAAGGAAGTGGTCAAGGCTCTGGATGAAGAGGGCTTCCTGGTTCGGATTGAGGACTACACCCACACCGTGCCCTATGGCGATCGCGGCAAAGTGCCGATTGAGCCGCTGCTTTCGACCCAGTGGTTCGTCAAGATTCGCCCGCTGGCCGACAAGGCGCTAGATTTTCTAGACAATCAACAGTCGCCTAAGTTTGTCCCCGAGCGGTGGACCAAGGTTTACCGCGACTGGCTGGTGAACCTGCGCGACTGGTGCATTTCTCGGCAGCTGTGGTGGGGGCACCAAATCCCAGCCTGGTACGCGGTCAGCGAAACGGACGGCGAAATTCAGGATGAAACGCCTTTCTTTGTGGCCACCACTGAAGCGGATGCCCGGGCCCAGGCCGTTGAGAAATTCGGAGAAGACGTCGAGCTGCAGCAGGACCCGGACGTTCTCGATACTTGGTTTTCCTCGGGGCTGTGGCCCTTCTCAACCCTGGGCTGGCCAGATGAAGCGGCGGCGGACTTTCAGAAGTACTACCCTACTAGCACGCTGGTCACCGGCTTCGACATTATCTTCTTCTGGGTGGCCCGCATGACCATGATGGCGGGTCACTTCACCGACCAGATGCCCTTCGAGACGGTGTACATCCACGGCCTGGTCCGGGATGAAAACAACCAAAAAATGTCGAAGTCGAAGGGCAACGGCATTGACCCCCTTATTCTCATCGGCAAGTACGGCACTGACGCCCTACGCTACACGCTGATTCGCGAAGTCGCTGGGGCCGGGCAGGACATCCGCCTGGACTACAACCGCAAAACGGACGAGTCTTCGTCGGTTGAGGCCTCGCGCAACTTTGCCAATAAGCTGTGGAACGCCTCTCGCTTTGTGATGATGAACCTGGGCGGGCAGAGTCCGGCAACGCTGGGTGAGCCGGACTGGTCCAACCTGGAGTTGGCGGACCGGTGGATTTTGTCGCGCTACAACCAGACGGTTCAGCAGACGCGTGAGTACCTGGATCGCTATGGCCTGGGCGAGGCCGCCAAAGGCCTGTACGAGTTTATCTGGGGTGACTTCTGCGACTGGTATATCGAGCTGGTGAAGCCCCGCCTGCAGGGGGATGCCGAGGTTTCTAAGAAGACTGCTCAGCAGACGCTGGCTTTTGTCCTGGACGGCATTCTGACGCTGCTCCATCCCTTTATGCCGCACATTACGGAAGAGGTGTGGCACACGCTGACCCAGGCAGACGAGCGCCAGTTTCTAGCGCAGCAGCCCTACCCTGAGGTGCAATCTAAGCTGGTTGACCCGACGCTTGAGGGCGAGTTTGAGCTGCTGGTCGATGTGATTCGCACGATTCGCAACCTGCGGGCCGAGGCGGGCATCAAGCCCGGTGCGCGGATCGAGGCGATTCTCAAAACGGATGATGCGCGGGAAACGCGGGTACTGGAATCGACCCAGGCATACATCAAGGATGCCGCCAAGGTTGAGACGCTGACCATTACCGCAACGGATTTGGCACCGCCAAGTCCCACTGGCGTGCCAGCGACGACGTTTACCGTGACGGATGCGGTTGACACCGCTGTCAGCGAGCCTGAGCTCCGCGAACCGTCTGCATCTGGCGAACTGCCAGAGATTGATTGGGGGGACGGGGTCGAGGCGATTCAGACCTTGCTCAAGCATCCGTTGGGCTATCTGGGCCAGTTTTATCGGCTGGCGAAAAAGCCAGGTTCGGTGGTGGTGCTGCTGACCGGGAGTGCGATCGCACTTTACATCACGTCCAAAATCATCGGTGCCCTCAACACTCTGCCGGGCATTGGCAGCCTATTCCGACTGATTGGCTTTAGCTACAGCGTTTGGTTTATCGGTCGCTACCTCTACCGGGCCGAAAATCGCCGTCAGCTTTGGCAAAATGTCTACGGTCTCTGGCAAGAAGTGGTGGGCGACCGCTTTGCCGCAGTCCCTGAACTGCCCGACGATATCCCCGTTAGCGGTACGCTACCGGTCAATATGTCATCTGACGCTGACACTGTTAGCGACGCTGGGGTGCAGCAGCTGGCTACCGAAATTGTCACCGACCCAGCGGTTTCGACACCCGCAGAAGCGCGCCAGATGTTTGCTGGTGTTTCTGGCACGATTCAAGTGCTGATTCCCCTGACGGGACTGGTTGATATTGATGCGCTGACTGCCAAGCTGGAGAAAGACTTGGGCAAAGTCGAAGGCGAAATCAAATCTTTGCAGGGTCGCCTGAAAAACAAGGGCTTTGTCGACAAAGCGCCTGAAGCGGTTGTGCAGGGTGCCCGTGATGCCTTGACAGAGGCTGAGAAGCAGGCTGAGCTGTTACAAGAACGGCTAGCCATGCTATAGCGCCGTTTGAAGATTGGGTGCGATCGCAACTTATTAACTGATTCTGCTATGCAGACTGGGTAGGTTAGAGGTGTGTACTCTGATATTGCTATGGCAGCCCCCATCGAACGGCCTTCGTTCAGCATTGTCATCACCACTTACAACCGGTTGGAACTGCTAAAGCGGGCAATCAACTCGGCTTTAGCTCAGACTGTGCCCTGCGAGGTGGTCGTTGCAGACAACGCGTCAACGGACGGCACCGAAGAGTACGTTAGGAACCTGGGCGATAAAGTTACCTACCAGCGCAACGCGACGAATACGAATCATTCGGGCGCGGTGAATTCTGGCGTTGAGGTGGCAACCAAAGACTGGATCAAGCTGGTTGACGACGATGACTATTTGGCTCCTAACTGTATTGAAGAAATGCAGAAAGCCATTCAGCTCCGTCCAGAGGCTGTGATTTGCTCTTGCCAGGCGGCTCAGGTAGATACGGAGGGGAATGAGTTAAGCCTGACGCCGCCGACGGGACCCGGTGAAGTTTTCTACATTCCCCAAGCAGACATTCACTACGGCATGCTGCTAGAGGTGGTTCCCTTTGGGACGCCGATTCAGGTGGCGGTGCGCCGCGATGCCTTTAACCAGTCCGGTGGCTGGGATATGGGGATGACGGGCTTTGACGATATTGACTCGTGGATTCGCGTAACGCAGTATGGCGATGCGCTGTTTATCAACAAGTGCCTAGGCTATCGTACGGTCTGGCCGGGGGGCAATGATCAGAAGATTGCGCTGCAGCGCAGGCTGGAGACGAATGTGCTGATCAAAGAGCGCATCTACAAAAATGTCAGCGATAAGCATCGGCCAGCGCTACCGAGTTTCGGCACGATCAGTCAGTATTTGCATCTGCACTGGATGCTGGTGGCGCTGAAGCAGAAGCAGCTGGGGACGGCGGGGAGTATGGCGTTTCCGGCGGTGCTGTCGCTGGGGGCGTGGGGGTTGCTGCAGCAGGCGGTGAAGTTTCGGAAGCAGCAGGCGGTGCCGCCGGTTGAGAAGCGGGTTTTGGTGGGCTGAGATCGCTGAGATACTGGCTAAAGACTGAGGTGCTGCGCGGGGATTTCCTCGCCGCTCCCCTCCTGACGTGGGGGCCCAGGCTACCCCACACCCCCCGCAAGTTTCTCAGAAGAAAGGCCGGAGGAGAGCAAACGGGGTTGGAAAGGGCGATTGGTTGTGGGGTTCAGAATGCGCCCGAGCGCATTCTGAAAGCTTTGGTTGTCGATCGGGTTGAGTTAGGGTTACCGGCTCGGGTTCCCAGCCGATTGAAGCCAGAAACGTTTTCACTACCCGGAAAATCAACGGCTTCGAAGCGGTAACCATTGATTTTTTATTTTTCTGGCCCTTCAATTTGAGGCAATGCTCATGGCACTCAGCCGATGCCAGAAAAATAAAACGACCTAGCCGACGCCCCCTCAACCTATCTTGCCATGGGACATTCTCCTTACGCGGGTGCTTAGGGCGGCGTCCCGCCCTAAGCCAGGGGGTGCGGGGAACACGGAGGGACCCCGCGCAAAATCTGTAGCTTCACCGCCTATCTCAAATCCACAAAATCAAAACTTTGCTGGAACAAATTAACTTCTGAGAAGGCCTAGCCATCAGCTACTGCACCCTTTATAATCAAGAACTGGAATATTCCGAGTTTGGAGCTAAACATCTATGGCGCGATATCGAGGTCCTCGTCTTCGCATTACTCGCCGATTGGGCGATCTGCCGGGTCTCACCCGGAAGGTTGCTCGTAAGGCGTATCCGCCCGGCCAGCATGGTCAGGCGCGTAAGAAAAAATCTGATTATGCAGTTCGCCTTGAAGAGAAGCAAAAGCTTCGCTACAACTACGGTGTCACCGAGCGTCAGCTGCTGCGCTACGTGAAAAAAGCGCGTCGGGCCGGTGGCTCGACCGGGCAGCTGATTTTGCAGCAGCTCGAAATGCGTCTGGATAACACCATCTTCCGCTTGGGCATGGCACCGACTATTCCCTCGGCGCGTCAGGTGGTCAACCACGGTCATATCACCGTCAACGGTCGGGTAGTGAGCATTCCGAGCTACCAGTGCCGTCCGGGCGATGTCATTACTGTGCGTGACAAAGACGCCTCTCGGAAGATGGTCGAGGCCAACCTAGAGTTTCCAGGTTTGGCTAACGTGCCCAGCCACCTTGCCTTTGATAAAAGCAAGATGCAGGGGACGGTCAACGGCATTATCGAACGTGAGTGGATCGCGCTCAACATCAACGAACTGTTGGTGGTTGAGTACTACTCCAAGAAGTAGGTTCCAAAAGTTATACAGGACGTCTATCGCCCTATTGCTTTGGGTGGTTGCCAGCTTTGGGCACCGCCGCTATGGCAAACACTGTGCTGAATAGGTCAAGACCTTGTCTGAATCCTGTCCATAGTGGTTACCGCGCTAGTTTAGTTATTTCTATTCCATAATCCCCAGCGGTCCGTCAGCCCTTGGGGATTTTTTCATGGAAAAAGTCCTAGGCCAGATGACGACAATAATTCCGCTTGATGGCCGTAGAGATGAACTTCTGGCAGCCGTTACGCTGCGGTATCACTTGCTTGCTTGAGGTTTTCTGTGAATAGAAAAACGCCTAGGGACCTGCTGATAGAGATCTTGGTGACCTATGGCTGGGCTAGAACGCTGGATGAGCTGAGCGTATTGTTCGAGGCGCAGGGGGTTAGGGCTGCTAGCGACCTGTCAAAAATTGCGGTTGATGTTGCGCAGGAAACACAGGACGAGGCATTTTTGCGGCAGCGTGCGATCGCACTTTCTACCATTGCTAATCGCTCTAATCGGTCAATCTGAGCAACACTCGCTGCAATCAATAGCTTTTATCAATAGAACATAGAAAAAAGGCCCGGGGCAAAGCTGCTCTGGGCCTACTTCGTTGAGAGGAGAACACAGGCAACGAGCCTTCGCTTGCCTCATGTTGTTAAGACTATTTTAGCTTGTTGATATTCATTTTCAATAAGGCAAATAATAAATTTACCAATCTATAAACCAGCCCCGCAGGACCCGCAGGATATTCCTGAGTTGGGCAGTCGGCTTTCCCTAAAGGCCCAGGGCGGTGGTCTGCCAACCGGTATCGCTGGGCTCAGCTAGATACCAACGGGTTGTCGCCGGTTCCGTTGAGCTATCTGGTTCCGCGCGGATGTATAGTTCGAAGTCGCCTGAGTTTAAAGATTGACGGCTTGGCAGCTGAATGATGGCTTCGTAGGTGCCGTTGACCTGATAGGTATTGTCTGGTGTTTGTAGCGGCTGACGATGGGTGACCGTTACCTGCTTGAGTTTAAAGTTGGGCGTCTGAGGTGTCGTCGGGGCCAAATGGGTGATCAGCTGCTGCTGAACGTGGGCCATGCGAAGTGCGATCGCACGTTCCACCACCGCCTGTGGCGGCACCTCAGTCGGTCCTCCGCAGCTCCAGAGGCCCAGCAGCACCCAGCCCAATACCAGCCAGCGAACCCAGCGCCCGATTGGCAGCATGGCCTATTCCTTTAGACTACGGGGGTCGAGCGCATCTCGCAGTCCGTCACCCAGCAGGTTAAATGCCAGCACCGTGGCCACAATTAAAAACGCAGGCGGCCAAATCAGCCACGGATGCAAAATCAGGACCGATGCATTGGTCGCCGAAGATAGCATATTGCCCCAGGAGGGGTCGGGCTGCTGAATGCCCAGGCCAATCAGGCTCAGCACCGCCTCGGCCAGGATGTAGCCGGGCACCGCCAGCGTGGCCGAGATAATTACGTAGGTGGCCGTTTGCGGCAAAATATGGCGCAGGATGATGTGAATTGACCGCCCGCCCATCGCCTGGGAGGCTTGCACAAACGTTCGTTCCCTTAGAGACAGTACGTTGCCGCGAATCACCCTGGCCAGTCCTGCCCAGCCAACGAAAGAGAGAATCACTACGATCATAAAGAACCGCTGGGAGCTGGTGAATCGGGCCGACAGTGCCCCCGATAGCGTCACCAGCAGGTAGATGGACGGAATCGTCATGATCACTTCAACAATCCGCATCAGCACCGAATCAATGATGCCGCCGAAATAGCCTGAAATGCCCCCCACTAGCAGGCCCAGAGGGAACGAAATCATGATGCCAATCAGGCCGATGCTGAGGCTAATGCGCCCGCCGTGAATCAGGCGGCTTAGTACGTCACGGGCCGACTCGTCCGTGCCCAGCAGATTCCACTTGCCGGTGCCAGTGGTTCCTAATAGGTGTAAATTGCCAGGAATGCCTGGAAATGGCGTAAACTCGCCAAACGTGACTGCCCAGGGGCCGATCTGAATATCGCCCGCTTCGACTGCGTTTTCTTCTGGAATAAAAACTTTATCGACCGTCGGTAGCGTTAGCTTGAGGAACCGATAGTCTTCCCCTTTAACAAAGAAGCGAATGGGAGACGGTTCGCTAAAGTCTGCTTCGACCACTCGATTGCCGGTCTCTACATCCACCGGCCCTTGGGTGATGGGGTAAACATGGGGGCCAATGAACTGGCCCGTTTCCTGACTGCGCCAGTAGATTGTCGTGGGTGGCAGCAGCGATCCGTTAGGCTGGCGGCCATAGGGATCGTAGGGCGCGGTGAATTCGGCAAAAATAACGACCAGGTAAAACACCAGCAAAACCGTCGCGCCAAACCGAGCCAGCGCGTTTTGCCGGAGCTTTTGCCACCAGGAGGTTTCCATAAGCGGGGATCTAGATAAGGCTTCGGCCTATTCTAGTACAGAGGCTGGGGTCCTGCGGCGGCGTAGGAGCCAGACAAAGCCCAGACCTTTGACCAATCCGCTGACGCCGACCACTAGACCGAATCCAGCATACGCCGCTAGAGCATCGCTGTCGTTTGGTGACCAGTCTGGCAGTAGCCGTGCAGTCGCTGAAGCCACGACCAGCGCTAGCATCCGCACACCAATCCAGGGTATGCCCCGGCGACTGAAGCGCTTAACTAAGGGTACCTGTAGGAGGCTAACAGCCGCTCCGTAGAGAAAAATATACCCCGAGAATCCCAACGATTGTTCCGCCCAGAAAGAAGAAAAAGAAGCAAACAGCGACCACCAGGGCTGGTTGAGGTGGTACAGCGCTTTGCTAAGCCAAGTAGCGATATGCAAATTCAGCCAGAACAAGGGTATGCCTGCAAAATAGCTGCCAGCCCAGAGAATGCCGCTAGTAGTGCTTCGCCGGTAGTCGCCAGACCAAAGGTAAAAACTCAGGGCTGCGATCGCGCCCTCACAGACCGCTAATGCCACTAGCAGTAAAGCATAATGCCAGAAGTAAGAGCCGATAGCCTGATCAAATATCCACTGGGTCGCAGTCAGCGTCAGCGCCAGGGTCGCCGCCCAGGCCAAACACAATCCCGCCCGCATTTGTCGTGTCATGCTGGGGCCAGCACCTGCTCGTACTCGACGGTGAAAACGTTGGAATAGAGATTGGCGATGATTTGCTTGCCCTCTTGGGTCAGCGACAGATAGCGAAGTCCGTCTTTGACATAGGGGTGAACCCCATTCCAGTAGAACTTGGGATAGTTTTTACGCAGGTCGCTGGGGTTGCGGTAGCCCAAGGTTTTGTTTTGTCCCGTTTCCTCAAACTCGTAAAACAGGGCACTGATTTTCTTTAAGTAGCGCGGGTCGCTTAGCTGTCCGATCAGGTCAGAGGCTCGGATCAGCCCTGGAAATCCTTTCGTATCTTGATGATCTTCTTGCTTCGGCACAGGGAAGCGGGTTAGCTCCATATTTTGCTTAATCCGCTCCGCATCGATTAGCGCATTATCGCCAAAGCGCTCTTCAACAAACAGCTCGCCCCGGTCTACGTGGTAGGGCGTCAGCGAAGCATCGGTCGCCCCCGGCGGCAGCTGTACCATGTCGCCCTTGCCAGTGGCGTACAGGTTCTCGCTTTCTCGGTCGTCACGGCAGACGCCCTTGACGTAGCCAATGTCGTGGCACACCAGCGACACAATAAAGTGTAGCCAGTCTTCGCACTTGACCCGCCCCTCGCGGATGTGCTTACCACGCAGCATCTCCTGACCCACCAGCGTCACCAAAATCGTATGCTCGACGTTGTGATAGAGCGCGTCGCTGTTGGCAATATTTTCCAACGCCATGCTGCCTGCCCAGGCAATGATGTCTTCGTACTCCGGGTGCAATCCACCGTAGGTACGCTGGTAGCCAATCCGCAGCTTCTCGACGAAGTCCGCAATTAGGATTTCGGTGACGTTAAACATGTTTAGGGAAGCTCTGGAGCTGGTTTGTACCACGGCATTTAGAAGTTAGCTAACGCTAGCACATAGGTTTATTATTCACGCTGCCTTCAGGATGCCCGCCAAAAAGTCTAGATTCTTAGGGGTCAGGCAAAAATGTGTGGGGTCAGGCAGCATTCTGCTCAAAATTAAGGCGGGCACTGCGTTCATTCGTGACGCGCTTACCCTCGATGCACGCTCTAACTGTGACACTCTCCTAGCTGCCTGCCGGTGATCCCGGTCATGCCAACTTGCGGCATAATATTGGCAGGGTTTACATTTCGTAATTTTTGCGTTTTTTGCGAAGCTGTGCCCTGCTATACCCACCCCTACCGAGGCGTTGCAGTTGGCGCAGCTGCGACCGAATCATTGTGACGCAAAGTTTTTCGGAGAGTGACCTGTCAGAGAGCGGATCGCCAGAGAGGGCCGAGGCAGTCCAGCGATACGAGATAACGCCCACAGCCTCGAAGGCGGGGCTACTATCGGGACGCAAAGGCTTATTCTTGGGCCTGTTGATCGGGCTGCTGGTGGCCTTAGTCGGGGGACGTTTTACTCCCCCGTCTCGGCCAGAATCAGAGGCGCCGACCGAGGCGGCCACCGCTGCGGCGGCCAGCGTGACCACCCAGCGGGCACAGCAGGCAGCGGTCAACCGAACACTCACCGCAACAGGTACGGTTCAACCGTTCGATCTGCTGCAGGTCAAGCCCCAGGCCAGTGGGCTACAGATTATCGACCTGCGCGTACGGGAAGGGGATAGCGTCAGCCAAGGACAAGTATTGGCGGTGCTGGACGACGTGGTGCTGCAGGCCCAGTTGCAGGAGGCGCGGGCGAACCTGGCCCAGGCCGAGGCCCAGGTGGCTCAGCAGCAAGCGGTCTTAGCGCAGAATGAAGCCAGCCTAGCCGAGGCCGAGGAATCCTTTCAGAACTATCAGAATTTGTTTGAACGAGGGGCCATTAGCCAAGAACAGCTCACGTCACGGCGCACGCAGGTACTGACAGCGAGGGAAGGGCGCGCAGTTGCGATCGCAAATATCCAAAGTGCCCAAGCGACCGTCGACAGCCGCCGTGCCGATATTGCTCGCCTACAGGCTCAGTTGGACCAGGCCATTGTCCGCGCCCCCGCCAGTGGCACTATTGCGGAGCGTCTAGCCACCGTCGGCGACACCGCTTCGACTGGAACCGCGCTCTACACCCTGATTCAAGATGACCTGCTAGAGCTAGAGGTACAGCTCCCCCAGGCTCAGCTCACCCAGGTTTCGCTGGGTGCCCCCGTCGAAATGACCTCTGCCGCCGACAGCAGCCTGAATCTGCAGGGGAGCATTCGCGCGATTGACCCCCTAGTCGATCCTCAGACCCGACAGGCTACGGTCAATATCAGCCTCTCGGGTAGCGACCAGCTGCGGACGGGCATGTTTTTGCAGGCCGACATCGTTACCGGCCAGACAGAGGCCGTCGTCATTCCAGCAGAAGCACTAGTGCCCCAGTCCGATGACAGCTTTATCGTATATAGCGTCTCGCCCGACAACGCGGTACAGGCCACCCCCGTCGAGGTTGGCAAGCGGATCGCCGCTGATGGCGACCAGCCTGCCCGGGTCGAAATCCGCTCGGGCCTGACCGCCGCCGATACGGTCGTGGTCGAAGGGGCCAGCTACCTGCAGAGCGGCGACACGGTCAATGTGGTCGAGAGTATCTTTAACGACTAGGCGATTTATTGGGAACCCATGAACTTCAACATTTCTGCCTGGTCGATTCGCCGTCCGGTCCCCACGCTGGTTCTATTTTTGGTCCTCACCTTAGCGGGGCTAATTTCGTTCACCCAAATTGGCATCGACGCCAACCCCAACATTGACATCCCCACGGTGCTGGTCGAGGTCAATCAGCTGGGCGCAGGCCCCGAAGAGCTAGAAACCCAGGTGACCAAGAAAGTCGAGGATGCCGTCTCAGGCCTGGGCAACATCGACGAGATCAACTCCACCGTTACCGACGGCAGCTCTACCACCGTCATCAGTTTTGAACTGGGGACCGACACGGAGCAGGCCACCAACGACGTGCGCGATGCCATCACCCGCATCCGCCAAGATTTACCGCAAGACGCCCAGGAGCCTCGCGTGCGCCGCCTGCGTTTTGAGGGCGGCGCCATTCTTACCTACGCCGTGAGTTCCGATGAGCTGTCGGTCGAGGCGTTGAGCGACCTAGTCGACCGGACCATTGCCCCCGAACTGCTGTCGGTCTCTGGCGTTTCTCAAGTTCGTCGAGCAGGCGGCTTCGATCGGGAGATTCGCGTTGACCTAGACCCGAACCAACTCAATGCCCTGGGCATTACCGCCACTCAGGTCAATAACCAGATTCGCGGTTTCAATATCAACCTACCCGGGGGGCAAGGCGAGATTTCTGGGCAGGAACAGGGCATTCGGACCCTGGGCAGTGCCGAGACCGTAGGCGCGCTGCAGAATTTAGGCATGGTTCTCCCCAGTGGGGGGAGCGTGCCGCTGAGTACGCTGGGCACGGTGCGGGATGACTTTGCTGAGCTGAGCCAGTCGGCCTACGTGAACAACGAGCCAGTCGTGGCGTTTTCGGTACTGCGTAGCAGCGGGTCGCTGCTGGTGAGCGTGGAAGAAGGGGTCAGAGATGCGATCGCAACCCTTGAAACCGAACTCGACAACGTCAGCTTTCAGCTGATCTTCACCCGCGCCACCGACATTCGTGACTCCTACCAGGCTTCCATCGATGCCCTGATTATTGGCTCCATTCTGGCCGTCGTCGTGGTTAGTCTGTTCCTCCGCAACTGGCGCACCTCGCTGATTACCGCCACGGCCCTGCCCCTCTCTATCATCCCCACCTTCATTGTCATCCAGGCATTGGGCTACACCCTTAACAGCATGTCGCTGCTGGCCCTGACCCTGGCCGTCGGTAACCTGGTTGACGATGCCATTGTCGAAATTGAGAACGCCGAACGCCATATCGGCATGGGCAAGCATCCCTTCAAAGCCGCGTTAGACTCCACCGCCGAAGTCGGACTGGCCGTAGTCACCACCACCGCGACCATCGTCGCCGTCTTCATTCCCGTCGCCTTTATGGGTGGCATTCCAGGCCAATTCTTCCAACCGTTTGGTGTCACCGTAGCGGTCTCTACCATGTTCTCGACCCTGGTAGCCCGCCTGATGACCCCAATGATGGCCGCCTACCTGCTCAAGCCCGCTAAACTAGCCTCCCAGACAGTTGCGTTGGACAACAGTTATAGCGCTAACGGCAGCAGCAACAACAACGGGGAGAACAACAGCAATAGAGCAAACGGTAACGGCCATCGCCCTAACATCCCCCAATCTCTCCTCCCCTACTACCGCCTGCTGACCGGAGCCCTACGCCATCGTGCCCTCACGATCGGCATGGCATTGGGCTTCTTCATTCTCAGCCTGATGCTAGCCCAGTTCATTCCTACCAGTCTCTTTGCTTCCGGCAATACCGACATCACGAATCTCACGGTCGAACTCCCTCCGGGTTCAATGCTAGAAAGAACAGAGCGCGTTACTGAGAGAATTACTAACCTACTATTAGACAATCCCGCCGTAGACCGGGTGTATACGTCTCAAACCGATACCGAAGGCAGCGCGGTCATCCAACTCAAGCCTAAAAATGAGCGCGACCTGACCCGTCTGGAATTTGAGAACCAGATGCGTCAACAGCTGCAGCAGATTCCTGGTGCCCGCATCGCTTTCGAGAATCAGGGCGCAGCAGGCAGTAACAAAGCGTTGACCATTCTGCTAAAGGGCGACAACCCGACTACCCTGACTGAAACCGCTAACGCGCTCACTCAGGCGATGCGACAGATTCCGGGACTGGTCGAAGTGACCTCCAGTGCTAATCTGGTCAAGCCCGAGATCCTGATTCGCCCCCTGCCTGCCCAGGCGGCCGACCTGGGGGTCAACGTTAATGATATTGCTCGTACCGCGTCCCTCGCCACGTTGGGTGATTCCGAGTCGAACCTGGCCGACTTTGACGTGGGCGATCGCCAAATCCCCATTCGCGTCCGTCTTGCCCCCGAGTTCCGTAACGACCTGAGCACGCTAGAAAATCTCAAAGTTCCTAGCCAGCAGGGCACGCTCGTCCCACTCTCAGCCGTGACCGAGATCGACTTCGGCAGTGGCCCTGCTCAAATTGACCGCTACAACCGCTCGCGCCAAGTTACCGTCGGTGCAAACCTTGAAGGCATTACCCTAGGCCAAGGGCTCGAAGCGGTTGACGCCCTGCCTATTCTGCAAAACCTCCCGGCGGGCGTTGCTCAGGAGGCTACGGGCGATGCCGAAATTATGCGCGACATCTTTAGCCGCTTCTTGCTGGCATTGGCCACCGCCGTACTGATGATCTACGCCGTGCTAGTGCTGTTGTATAACAACTTTATCTATCCCCTAGCCGTAATGGTTGCCCTGCCCCTGTGTATCGGCGGGGCGCTGATGGGCCTGATGATCGCTCAAAAGCCGTTGGGGCTGTTTGCTCTCATCGGGATTGTGCTGCTGATGGGGTTGGTCACCAAAAACTCGATTCTGCTCGTAGACTATGCCCTGATTGCGCTCCAGCGAGGTAAGTCTCTCAAACAAGCCGTGATCGAAGCCGGGCTCACTCGTATGCGCCCAATTCTCATGACCTCCATTTCTACCGTAGCGGGCATGACGCCGATTGCCCTAGAGTGGGGAGCTGGCGGGGAAACGCGTAGCCCGATGGCGATTGCCGTCATCGGTGGGTTCTCTACTGCGACGCTACTTACCCTGGTCGTCGTCCCCGTCTTTTTCACCTACATCGCCAGTTTCCAACGTGGCTTGGTAAAGCTCTTGGGTCGTGTCACCGACATTGCCCCACCCCCAGCAGAGCCTGAGAAGACTCAATATCCTCAGCAGCCTGTCAGCAAATAGCGCGATAGTGTCTGTCACGTTATTTGTTTAGAGATTCAGAGTTTAGAGATTCAGAGTTTTACGTAGCAAGGCCTGATCCTCTAGGCTGACGTTGAATCGTCCTTTTTCAACATCCCGAATCCAACTCTGGCTTTTACCGAGTCTATCGGCTAAAGCTCGCTGAGATAAGCGCTGTCGTTGCCGAGCCAACTTAATTTCGGCGTTGGAGAGCTGCTGGGCAGGAAGAGCCTTGGGCTGCGGTTGGGACTGCCGATGGCGACGTTTTGCCGACTTACTAGATTTGTATTGTTGCCATTCTTCAGGAAGGTCAAATCCCAGCAGGCGCGCGTTGAGCAAACGCTGCCACTTATCTTTCGGAGCTGTATCCGTCAGGCTAAGACTGGAGTGGGCATCCTCAGCCCAAAACTCCAGCGCATCCTCGGCACTATCGGGAATATCACTCACTCTCGCCCATAGCGGTTGGATATCAAGGGGATACGTATCATCAGCATCAAATATCGGCTTAAGACCATAGTAGTAAAGGGTCTCTAGATCGCCTTCAAAAGTTTTAAGCAGTCGTTTGTGAGCACCCCTGACGGTGACCGCTTCAGTCAGCTTGTCATCACCATAGGCAATTCGCAGTAAGGTGCGGACAGTCATGCGCTGCTCACCGCCAAGTCGGAGTTTGAAGACTAACCAAAGCAGTAATTTGACAGCGCCTTCGTGCTGCTGCCAGTTGCTCATCACTTCTAAGATCAAAGACTGAGGCAGTGTACTGTACTGATAGAACGCCGTCTGTCCGCGAAAATCATGTTTATTTAGAAAATGTTTAGACCAGTGCCCCGTTTGAATAGTAAAGGCTAGACCAATCAGGTGACGCCCCCCCTGGGAGTCCTCTTCAAAATAGTATTGAGTATCTAGTAGCTGCCAAACGGCAGTCTCGGGAAGTTCAAAAGCAGGAACTTTGCCCTGTCGAGGCCAGCTAATCTCCACCAATATTTGGCAGGTTTGATGCACCAGTTTCTTGATCAGCGTTAGCTTTTCTAACTTAGTCAGGTCCTTGCGCTTGTCTAGACCTAAATACTGTTCAATGTGTTGATTGTTGATCACAAAAGAATTTTGCCAAGGTACATCAGTTGCCACAACATAGGCGGCGAAAATCAGATGTATGCAGGTAGCACGGATATCAAAGCTAGCAAGCTTGAGTTTCCCTTGACCGACATCAACAGGCTTTAGGCTATCCGACTCTGGATTGGCCGCTAGCCGAAACCGCATTTCACCTTTTCCTCGTCTGACAGAGCGCAGATAGGACAGTTGATGGCGATTGTCTGCTGACCAAGGCAGTGTTTGCCCCTGCGCCAAAATGTTACAGGTTTCCCACATAACCATGGACGAGGCAAAAGGAGAGGTTTTGCCGTTGAGAAAAATATCTAGAATTGCGGGGGGCAGTAGGCTACTTTTAGCGCGCCCCTTTTTCGGCTGGAGTGGCTTCAGCGAGCCGATGTCGCACGCCGTCAGGCAGCGAGGGGCCTCCAAGTCTTTGCACTCGTCACAGCGGGTGGGATCAATCCAATAGCCGTTCCACTCTGCTTCTGGCTGGATTGCGCCCTGCGGACATTCTGGGCGACAGCTATCACAGGAGATACAACCGTCCTTAATGGTATAAGCCATAGACTGTTCCGTTTCTGACTGTTCACGGGCTGCGCTAGAGGCACTGTCAACTCATAACGATAGTCACAGGGATAACAATCCGAAGCGATGACGTTCTATCGCATCCGATACGGTTTAACCATTCTTTAATTTTTCCTGGGGCAAACTGTCCAAAATGAGCATTCAAAACCTCAGTTCTGTTGTTATTAATACGCTTTGGGAACAATCAAACAAGCTAATCTTGACTTACTTAAATTTCTTTACAAACTCTCGTCATACCTATCTTTACAGGCTGATAGTCTAGACGATTGGGTTATAGCGTTTCTCACTTGACTTGACTCCCAATATTCAGACAAAAGCTCCATAGAACAGCAGGTCAAGTGAGGCGCAAATTTCAATGCATTTGAAACTTGCTGTAGATGGTTTGAAACATATTTCTATTTTTGTGTTAAGTTTCGGGGTAAGACTGTTCAATTAGAGGAGCAGCATACGATGAATATGCTGAGTGCCTCGGATGCGGAGACGATTGCAAAAGAGTTTCTGCTTGATGATCTAGAAGTTTTGGCAGCGGATCGAGAGTTTTTCTGCGTAATAGCGGCTCGTGATACGGGTAGTGACTGGTACGTCATTGAGATTGGGATAGAAGGCCTACCTGATAGATGGATACTTCAGGTGTTTGATACCGGGCAGTGTGATCCCTGCTACACATTCTCTTCGCCAGTTTCCTCCGGTGAAAATGACGATCTCGAAGAATTTCCGCATAAGATAGCAGCAGTGGTCGCAGCTGAGCGCGCAGGCGGTATTATTTGAGAGAGTCTTCGCTTTGCGACTGCTAACGTTATTTTGTGCTTGAGCCAAGAATGATTTTATCCTCGCTTCCTCCCGAAGATCAGCCGCCCGAGTCCATTGGACCTTTGGACATCAGCTTGCAGCGGCAGTTAGAATACTCCACTAACCAGCGTTTCTTTGAGGCGTGTGGTGGCCCCCTGCAAGCGCTACTCATGACCTGTCGCTGGTATATCAGCGCAGTCAGCGGGCTAAACTTGGTGATTCACTGTCCTGACGCGCAGAAAAACTGGCGCGTTCTCAATCAGATCACCGTGCTTGCTGACTGCTTAGCAGGGTTTCACCCTCGCGCCAGAATTCGGGTACACCCTCCCGAGGGGTCAGGCGATCCGTTTGTTATGCGAGTGGAGGAACGGTTAGAGTATCGCGATCTGGCATAGCTCTGCTCCAGACAATCTGACTACACGCTTTCTACCAGAACCAGGTTAATTGGTTGATTGAGGTATTCGGCATAGTCTGCCAAATCGTCTAGGCCTAAAAGGCTTAGCACAATCTCGGCAATTAGCCACATCGACAATCTAAAAACAAGCTGACGTACCTTAATCTTCATAGTGATCTCCTCTACCCGCGTTGTCTATACAAGGTTTAGTGCCAACGACGCCAGGTTTAGCGGATTAGGCTGCTGTTTCGGGCTCAACGTCTAACCCTAGTGAAGATGTTGATGAACTGAGGCGATAGGCATAGCATCTGATAACCCCGCCAACCCGGTCGAGGTAGCTATGTCCTACACAGCCGATGCTCTCGCCTAGCTTGAGCCGGTGTTTTACAACCGATCGAAGCCTTTCAGGCAGGCAGATTGCAAGGTTCTCTTGCTCGATTTCTAGAACGAGCGAGCGGGGGCGTTCAATATCATCGCCCAAAAAAGCAACCAGCGTGCCTTCTAGATTAAATTTCCAAGCGGGTGCTGACTGGATTGGTGGTAAGCATGCATTCTCGTGCATTGGTCATTAGCTCAATCGTTTGGCTTGGACAGTCTGAGGTGTTTTGAAAGGTGTCTCTAGGCCCTTGACAGACAGCTCCCAGCCGTTTGCCAGGGTAAACACGTGACTATCGTCAACTTGAGCCTGTGAGACAACCTCTTCTTCTAAATCTTTCTTGGCAACGTAGACCATCAGTTTTCCAGCGCGGTCAGTGTGAAGCATAACTTTCATAGAGATACCTGGCGTGTGGGAAAGAAACAAAATCTAATTAGCTACAACGGGTTGCTGGTTCGGCAGCAGGGCTAATAGCTCCTCGGGTGTGAGGCTACGTCTAAGCTGGGTCGCGCGATCTCGAACGGCCCACATAATAGACTGACTCTCGCGGCTGTCGAGATCGATACCCTGCTGTTTAAGGATTTGCGTCAGGCCATGACGGCCCGAGTGTTTACCCACTACCAACCGTCGCTGCCAGCCGACCTCCTCGGGGGCAAACGGCTCGTAGCTGCTGGGGTTGCGTAAAACGCCGTGGGCGTGGATGCCAGACTCGTGGGCGAAGGTATTGGTTCCTACGATGGCTTTCCAGGGGGGAACCGGGCAGTTGACCGTTTTAGCCACGCAGCGAGAGAGCTCTGTTAGATGCTGAGTCCGAATGCCGGTTTTGAGGCCACAGAGGTGTTTGAGCCCCATGACGACTTCTTCGAGCGCGGCGTTACCCGCTCGTTCACCCAGCCCGTTTACGGTGGTGTTGATTGAGGTTGCACCGGCGCGCACGCCTGCCAGGGCGTTGGCTGTGGCCAAGCCTAGGTCATTGTGAGTGTGCATCTCCACTGGGATCTCGAGGGCGGCGGTCAGCTTCTGCACCTTTTCAAAGGTGGTAAACGGGTCGAGAATGCCAACCGTATCGCAAAAGCGGAAGCGAAATGCCCCCCACTCTTGAGCAAATTGGGCCACGTCAACCAGCAGCGTCTCGTCTGCGCGGGAGCTGTCTTCGCCACCGACGCTGACTTCTAGCCCGTGCTCTCGCGCAAAGATGAGCGTTTTGCGCAGTTGCTCAAACATCAGAGGCCAGCGCCCCTGAAATTTGAGTCGGAGCTGAATGTCAGATACGGGGACCGAAATCTGCACACGCTTGAGCCCGCAGCGCAGGGAGGCTTGAACATCTTCGATGACGGCACGATTCCAACCCATCAGCTGGGCATTGAGTCCCAGGTCAGCAATCTTTTCGATGGCGTAGGCTTCGTCTTGCCCCATGGCCGGGATGCCGACTTCGAGTTCTTGAATACCGATGGCGTCCAAGAAAGTTGCGATCGCAACTTTCTCCTCTACGCCGAAGGCAACGCCTGCTGCCTGTTCACCATCGCGCAGCGTTGTATCGTTAATGGAAACTTGAGCGGGCAAGATCATAGTCGTCTCCTGAAATCGAGGCATGGTCAGGGTTGGCAGAACGCAAGTGGAAATTTGCTCGATCCGTTTCGATCAGACGGTTTAAGTAGCTTTGAAAAACGGCTGCAAAGGCCCCAAAAAATCCGATTGTCGTGAGTGTTGTGAGCATGAGGAAGTCCAGGGAAACGGGTGGGATGAGTGAGCAGTCGTCAGTAGGGCAGTCAGCGCAGATACAGGTATCCCTATCTAACAAAGGCAAAAGTAAGACTGTCTTCGCTGAGGAAGTGGTCTAGATGGAAAGCCCGTTCTTCCGTTTTGAGGAGAATTTCCTCATAGAGATAGCGGGTAGCGCGATCGCCGACACTTTCTGCCTGAGTAGCCAGGCGACGGAGTAGCTGGATGATGCTTTGTTCAGCAGCGAGATTACTTTCGACCATCTGGCGGCAAGTGTACGCACCATCAGGCTCAGGGTTGAAGCAGCAAAGTTCTGCCAGGGTTGAAAAGGTACCTGCTGGGATGCCGCCGAGCCCGTTTAAGCGCTCTGCAACGTCGTGAGCGTGTGTCTGGGTAGCGTCATAGCTCTCTTGAAAAAACTCATGCAGCGAGTAAAATTCTGCGCCTTCAACAACAAAGTGATGTTTTTGATACTGCAGATACAGCGCTTGAAAACTTGCGTAGACTAGGTTGAGCCCTTCACAAACGGTAGTCGTGACGTCTCTTTCTAACCCAACCGGGTTTGTACCAACTTCGCCAAAGGCACGAACAAGTGTCTGAGTGGCCATAGGAAAATACTCCAAGTGATTAATTAGAACAGCTAGTTACAAGCGGCAACCCGGTGCAGAGAACCGGGCGCGTAGGTCAAATTCACAGGAAATCCAGAAAATTAGCAAAAATCTGGGAAAACGATACAGGCCCAGCAGTTCTGGAGGTGCTGGTCTACGGGACGTTGGCGTAAAAATAACGCCCCAGATAAGAGTTGGCTTTTGTTACTATCAGGGTCGAAGTCTAGCTTTAAAGCTGTCTCCTGTGCCAGCCTGATCACCTAAAATTAAGAATCTGTTTGACAGGTGATCTTACTCTGCCAGCATCGCTCTAGCCAGTCTATTCCAGATTGACGAGATTCTGTGAACTGCTGAACAACGCTACGAAGTAACATTAGTGAAACGGGATAATCAATATCGACTCGTAGTGTGCCATCTGCTGGACAGGCACTCGGGATGCTCAATTCTTGCAGTCGATAGTGAATAGACCAGCGTGTACTGCGATGAACGGGGACAATCTGCCCCCGGTTTGCAACATTAGAGGCGAACTTCTTCATGAGCGGTATACTCCAGTTTGACGGGGTAGGTGAGTTGAGAAATTTGGGTCTCCAGAGCTTCAATTCGGTTGATCAGCTGTCGAACAACCGTGGCTTGTGCATCCGGCAACTGACCGTGCTCCAGTGGGGTTGTTGTCGTATTACATTCGCAGACATTGCGGCTCGGAACGCCCACAGCAGTGCAGTTAGCTGGCACATTTCTCAGTACAACTGCCCCTGCGCCGACGCGGGCTTGATTGCCGATGTGAATGTTGCCGAGGATTTTAGCGCCGGTTCCGATGACCACTCGTTTGCCAATCGTGGGATGGCGTTTGCCAATTTCTTTGCCCGTACCCCCCAGGGTTACTCCCTGGTAGATGAGGGTTTCGTCTCCGATGATGGCAGTCTCGCCAATGACGACGCCCATCCCGTGATCAATAAAAACGCCTCGACCGAGGCGAGCACTGGGATGAATTTCAATGCCGGTCAGCATACGTGCGACGTGAGAGATAAAGCGGGGAAAGAAGGGAATATGGTGCTGATTGAGCCAGTGAGCTAATCGATGAGCGGCGATCGCGTGCAGCCCTGGATAGCAGCAGAGCACTTCTAGCCAGTGCCGAGCTGCCGGGTCGCGCTTAAATATGATATTGAAGTCTGCCCAGAGCAAACGTTGAGAAGCAAAGGATAGGAGAGATTGCTGAAATGAACGTAGGAATGACATGGCTCTGAGGGGCTGCGTTTAACTGCTTATAGCAGCTGCCAAAGAGAGGGTGCGATCGCACCTGCTCCATCCAGTTGAATAGAGTAATTAACGCTGTACTCAAAGGCGAAAACCCTGTGCTGGGGGCGTTTAACAATTCATGTAGAGTATAGGGACAGGTATTGAGGCAACGGGGGGTGGGTATTTGTAGCCCAGGGGGCAGGTATTATGTACTCAACAAAAAGTCTTGCTTCAAAGGGTTTCAGAAAAGTTAGAGCCAATTGTAGAAAATCGGAGGCTGTACTCATCGTAGACGCAATTTGAGCGAAGTTCAGATGCAGACGCGCAAAGATGCTGCACTTGCTCTAATCGTCTGTATTCAATTACACTAATATAAAATTATTCAGGTCAGAAAACGACAACAACAGCATGACTCATATTAATTAACATAGTTTGGTTCCCTCTGCTACAAACAGATTAGGATGTTGTTAAAGTTGATACAGACAGAATAAAAAACTCCTGGAATGAGCGCCTTGTGTCCGCAACCATGGCTGAAGCAGCCATAGAAGTACTCAGTTTTATCGACCGCTTCAGAGTCGCGAAATTACGCTGAAATAGCTGATATAAAAGGGATTGAACTGAGTACAGTAATCACCGATCAGGGGCGAAAAAATACTCATCCCCACAGGCAAAAATACTCGTCCCTGTTCTCCCCAAAAACATTTTCTCCCTCATTGTCAGGGTATACAGCGCTTGAGTAGCGTGCTAATAAGCTAATCATTCCTATGGGGGCAACTCGCCTAGCTACTAGCAGCTGCGTTGCTATAACTTCTTCAACGCCAAGCACCCAGTTCCCGGTTGAGGCTAGACAAGGTTGTCATCACCCGACTCACCAGCACAGCGCTTACCTATCAGTCTTGTCTTGTTCTCGATATAGGGCTCAGCGATTTCAGGCATAGCCACCCTTACTGGGTTGCCCTCCGGTTCTAACTTATATAAATCGGTTAGAGTTCCCGAGCGCTTCCCCCCCACTACACCTGGAAATGGCTGCCGACTGGGCGTTTGGTCTCCGCTCAATCTCCCTATGTGAAAGAGCGCTGCACCGCCTGGCATCTCTTTGATGTTTTGGTATTACCGCTAGAACAACCCCTGTCTTAACAGTCTTGATGCAGTCCGCGCAGCGCCTTTTGTTTCTAACACCGATCTGTACTCTAACTTTTGTAAACCCATGACGCCACCGCCAACTGCCCTTGCCGATGCGCCTACGACGACGCCCCAGCTGGACATTACCTTGACCAAAACCAAAACTCAGGTCAAGCGGTCTGGCGGTAGCTGCGGCTGTAGCAGCAAGAGCACCAACAAAACCGGCATGAGTGAAACGCTCAAGGCCCGTATCGAAAAACACCCCTGCTACAGCGAAGAAGCCCATCATCACTACGCCCGGATGCACGTTGCCGTTGCACCTGCCTGCAACATCCAGTGCAACTACTGCAACCGTAAATACGATTGTGCTAACGAGAGCCGTCCTGGCGTAGTTAGCGAACTACTGACTCCAGAAGAAGCTGCCCATAAGGTCTTGGTGGTAGCCGGCAAAATTCCACAGATGACGGTGCTGGGCATTGCCGGACCGGGTGACCCATTGGCTAACCCTGAAAAGACCTTTCGGACTTTTGAGCTAATTGCTGACAAAGCGCCAGACATCAAGCTCTGTCTTTCAACTAACGGCCTGATGTTGCCAGACCATGTAGACCGGATTAAGCAGCTCAACGTTGACCACGTGACGATCACTATTAATATGGTTGACCCGGCAGTGGGCGAAAAGATTTATCCCTGGGTTCACTACCGTCGCCGCCGCTATCGCGGTATCGAAGGAGTGAAGATTCTACACGAGCGGCAGATGGAGGGCTTACAGGCTCTACAGGAGGCCGATATTCTCTGTAAGGTCAACTCGGTGCTGATTCCCGGCGTCAACGATGAGCATCTGCCAGAAGTAAACGCGGCGATTCGTGAGCGCGGTGCCTTCTTACACAACATCATGCCGCTGATTTCGGCTCCTGAGTTCGGCACCTACTATGGCCTCAACGGTCAGCGCGGCCCCACTCCGAAAGAACTTAAAACAGTTCAGGACAACTGCAGCGGCAACATGAAACTGATGCGTCACTGCCGTCAGTGCCGGGCGGACGCAGTGGGGCTACTGGGTGAAGACCGCAGCCAGGAGTTCACCAAAGATAAGTTTATGGAGATGTCAGCGGACTACAGCCTGGAAAACCGTCAGGAAGTTCACCAGGAAATCGCTCAGAAACGAGCCGCTGTCGCGGAGAAAAAGCAGGCCGCTGCTGCCCGTCGCCAGGCCGCCAAAACTGAGTCTCCTAAGGTTCTCGTCGCCGTGGCTTCAAAAGGCGGTGGCTTAGTCAACCAGCACTTCGGCCATGCCAAAGAGTTCATGATTTATGAAGTGGACGCTCACGAAGCCACCTTTATCAGCCACCGCAAAGTCGCGGACTACTGCCAGGGCGGCTATGGCGAAGAGGCTGCACTCGACGGCATCATCAACACCATCGCCGACTGCAAAGCGGTTCTCTCGGCCAAAGTGGGTCCCTGCCCTCAGAAGAAGCTACAAAAAGCCGGTCTGGTTGTGGTAGAAGCCTACGACGTGATTGAAACCGTGGCTCGTGACTTCTACAACGAGCATGTATTGGGCCAAGTGCCAGTGGGAGTGTAACAATGGTAATTTATCTAGACAACAACGCCACCACTCAGGTTGACCCCGCTGTGCGGGAGGCGCTAATGCCTTACCTGACCGAGCTTTACGGTAACCCCTCCTCAATGCACAGCTTTGGCGGCCAAGTCGGGGCCGCTGTCCAAACCGCTAGAGAACAGGTGGCACAGCTGTTAGGGGCTGAAGATACTGAAATTATCTTCAACAGCTGCGGCAGCGAAGGCAACAACACCGCTATTCATGCCGCCCTAGCTGCTCAACCCGACAAGCGCCACATCATCACCACCTCTGTTGAACATCCCGCCATTCTCAATGTTTGCAAGCATCTGGAAAAGCGGGGCTATCAGGTCACCTATCTGTCGGTGGACGGGCGCGGTCAGATTGACCTGATGGAGTTAGAAGCGGCCATGACAGGCGGCACAGCACTGGTCACCACCATGTACGCCAACAACGAGACTGGGGTCATCTTCCCCATTGAACAGATTGGTGGCATTGCGAAGGAGTACGGTGCAACCTTCCACGTAGACGCGGTACAGGCTGTGGGTAAAGTGCCGATTAACCTGCAAACCAGCACTATTGATCTGCTCACGCTTTCGGGGCATAAGCTGCACGCGCCTAAGGGGGTTGGTGCCCTCTATGTGCGTCGCGGGTTCCGGTTCCGGCCCTTTTTGCTGGGCGGACACCAGGAGCGGGGCAGACGGGCGGGAACTCATAATGTCGCAGGCATTGTCGGTCTGGGCAAAGCCGCTGCCCTGGCCCGTGAACACCTAGTCTCGGTAGATCAAGAGCGCCAGCTTCGGGACCGCCTAGAATGGCAGTTGCTTGAGCTAATTCCTGACTGTGAGGTAAACGGCGGTGGTACAACGCGCCTGCCCAACACTACCAACATCGGCTTCAAGTACATCGAAGGTGAAGCCATTCTGTTCATGCTGAACAAGCACGGCATCTGTGCTTCTTCGGGCTCAGCCTGCACGTCCGGTTCACTCGATCCCTCCCACGTGCTGACGGCGATGGGGCTGCCCTACACCATTCTGCACGGCTCGATTCGCTTTAGCCTGTCGCGATTTACTACCGAGGTCGAAATTGACCGAGTAGTGGATGTCATGCCTGGCATTATCGAGAAGCTCCGCGCGATTTCCCCCTTTAACAACGACCAATCTGACTGGCTACAGTCACGCGATCTCGTTCACAGCGCTTAATCCAGGGAGAGGAGCAGGAGCCAGCGCTCCCCCTCTCCCCTGCTCCCCCTCTCCTTCACTCCTCTCCCTACCCCAGAAACTGCTATGTGGGATTATTCTGAAAAAGTACTCGAACTGTTTTACAACCCGATCAACCAGGGTGCGATCGCAGATCCGCAAGAACCCGATGTCGCTGTGGTCTATGGCGAAGTGGGCAGCATTAGCTGCGGCGATGCGCTACGGCTCCATCTGAAAATTCAGGAATCAATAGACACCATTCTTGATGCCAGCTTTCAGACGTTTGGGTGTACAAGTGCGATCGCATCTTCCTCTGCCCTAACCGAAATCATCAAGGGTAAAACCCTAGATGAAGCGTTGAATCTCACCAACAAAGACATTGCGGACTTCCTAGGCGGTCTGCCCGAAGCCAAAATGCACTGCTCGGTGATGGGACAAGAAGCACTAGAAGCCGCTATCTACAAGTATCGCGGCATCGAGGTCGAGCATCACGACGACGATGAAGGCACGATAGTCTGCTCCTGCTATGGCATTACAGAGCCTCGTATCCGTCGAGTAATCATCGAAAACGACCTGATCACCGTCGAGCAGATAACCAACTATGTCAAAGCTGGAGGCGGCTGCGGCTCATGCCTAGCCAATATCGAAGACATTTTGATTGAGGTACAGCAGGAAAAAGCGGCGCTATCAGCCCGAGTAGAGGCAGAAGTCGCCCCCCTGTCGCCCATTCAAAAAATCAATCGCATTCAGCAGGTGATTGCCGAAGAAGTCCGGCCCATTTTGCTGGCAGACGGTGGCGATGTTGAACTCTACGACGTTACCGACGATGTTGTTAAAGTTCAGCTCAAAGGGGCCTGTGGCGACTGCGCCAGCAGTACTGAAACGCTTAAAAACGCGATTGAAACTCGCCTACAAGCTGGCGTTTCACCTGCGCTTACCGTTGTTGCTGTTTGAGCCATGAAAACAGTGTCTGCCTTGTTTCCCCTGGAGCGGTCTCCCCCGCTTCTACGCCCAGAGTTCATTCCCGTCTGAAGCTTTCTCACGGTTGCTTGAACTCCCTCTGTTTCGAATCTCTGTTTCAGCTCGCTTACGCTAGACAACTCGTAACCCTTTAAGGAGAATCTAAATCATGCGTCAGATTGCATTTTATGGGAAAGGCGGTATTGGCAAATCCACCACATCCCAAAACACGATTGCCGGTTTGGCCGACACCCAGCGAGTCATGATTGTGGGCTGTGACCCCAAGGCAGACTCCACTCGCCTAATGCTGCACAGCAAAGCTCAGACTACTATCTTACACCTGGCAGCTGAGCGCGGCGCCGTTGAGGATCTGGAACTCGACGAAGTGCTGCTCACCGGCTACAAAGGCGTTAAGTGCGTTGAGTCCGGTGGTCCTGAGCCTGGTGTCGGCTGTGCTGGTCGGGGTATCATCACCGCTATCAACTTCCTCGAAGAAGAGGGCGCTTACGAAGATCTCGATTTTGTCTCCTATGACGTACTCGGTGACGTTGTTTGCGGCGGTTTTGCCATGCCCATTCGGGAAGGTAAGGCTCAAGAGATTTACATCGTCACCTCTGGTGAGATGATGGCTATGTATGCGGCCAACAACATTGCCCGAGGCATTCTCAAGTACGCTCACTCCGGTGGTGTACGCCTGGGCGGCCTGATCTGCAACAGCCGTAAAGTTGATCGAGAAGTCGAACTGATCGAGACCCTGGCAGAACGCTTGGGTACTCAGATGATCCACTTTGTCCCCCGTGACAACATCGTTCAGCACGCTGAGCTACGCCGCATGACGGTGATTGAGTACGCCCCAGACAGCAACCAGGCAGCGGAGTACCGCACCTTGGCCCGTAAGATCGAAGAGAACAAGAATCTGGTAATTCCCACGCCCATCTCGATGGACGAACTGGAAGAACTACTGGTTGAATTCGGTCTACTCGGCGGCGATGAAGAGTATGAGAAGGCCCTTGCTGCCGACCAGTCTGCTGGGCTAGTCACCGCGTAGTTGCTCTGTCCACCCGTAGGTTGGGTTGAGCTCTGCGAAACCCAACTTACCTCAGCCTCACCTACATACCCCGCTCCGCCTACCGCTACAAGAGAGGATAACCATGACCACCGTAGAAGATCGAAAGCTACTGGTTCAGGAGGTGTTAGACGCCTATCCTGAAAAAGCCCAGAAAAAGCGCTCCAAGCACCTCAACGTGACAGACGAAGGCGCATCCGACTGTGGCGTTAAGTCTAACAAAAAGTCTGTTCCTGGTGTAATGACCACCCGCGGCTGTGCCTATGCAGGGGCCAAGGGTGTGGTCTGGGGGCCGGTCAAAGACATGATTCACCTCAGCCACGGCCCGGTAGGCTGCGGCTACTACTCCTGGTCTGGTCGCCGTAACTACTACATCGGCACAACCGGTGTGGACACCTTCGGCACCATGCAGTTCACCTCCGACTTCCAGGAGCGAGACATCGTATTCGGCGGTGACAAAAAGCTCGACAAGCTCATCGACGAACTTGAAGTTCTCTTCCCGCTCAGCAAAGGCACTACGATTGAGTCCGAATGCCCGGTCGGCCTGATCGGAGACGACATCGAAGCGGTTGCCAAGAAAAAGGCCAAAGAGTACGCTAAGCCGGTTGTTCCCGTCCGCTGCGAGGGCTTCCGGGGGGTGTCTCAATCTCTGGGTCACCACATTGCCAACGACACCGTCCGTGATTGGGTCCTGCCCAAAGCTGATGAATATCGTGAGACGCCAGAAGGCTATGAACCCGGCCCCTACGATGTAAACATCATTGGTGACTACAACATTGGCGGTGACGCCTGGCCCAGCCGCCGATTGCTCGAAGCTATCGGCCTGCGCGTTATCTGTCAGTTCTCTGGTGACGGCAGCTTCAATGAAGTAGTCATGACACCCCTCGCCAAGATGAACCTCATCCACTGCTATCGGTCGATGAACTACATCTGCCGCTTCATGGAAGAAAAGTACGAGATTCCTTGGCTAGAGTACAACTTCTTTGGCCCGACCCAGATTGCCAAATCGCTACGCAAGATTGCTGAGCAGTTTGACGAAACGATTCAGGCTAAGGCTGAACAGGTGATTGCCGAAAATCAGGCTCGCATGGATGAGATTGCAGCCAAGTACCGCCCTCGCCTAGAAGGCAAAACCGTAATGATGATGGTCGGTGGCCTGCGTCCCCGCCACGTTATTCCCGCCTTTGAAGACCTGGGCATGAACGTTATCGGTACTGGCTACGAGTTCGGCCACGGGGACGACTACAAGCGCACCGCCGACTACGTGAAAGAAGGCACTGTCATCTACGACGACGTCAGCGGCTATGAGTTTGAAGAGTTTGCTAAGCAGCTCAATCCCGACCTGATTGCGGCAGGTATCAAAGAGAAGTACGTCTTCCAGAAAATGGCGCTGCCCTTCCGCCAAATGCACTCCTGGGATTACTCCGGCCCTTACCACGGCTACGAAGGCTTTGAAGTCTTTGCCCGTGATATGGATATGGCCATTAACAACCCCACCTGGGGCCTGGTTAACCCACCCTGGCAGGCCGCCTAGCCTAGCTTCCGCCTTCTCTCTGCCTCTTCCACCCTTCCTCTACCCCTTCCCTCTCCATTTCCCTTCGAGGAGAACACCATGACTGACAATACTAACCCTAAAGTTCCGGAGACTACGCCGGAAACCACACCAGAGATAGCTCCAAAAACAGCTGATGCACCTGGTGTGATCAAAGACCACTTCGATCTATTTCAAGAGCAAGAATATCAGGACCTATTTGAGTACAAGCGCCAGTTTGAAGCGCCCCATAGCACTGATAAAGTTGCTGAAATTGCTGAATGGACTAAGTCTTGGGATTACCGCGAAAAGAACTTCGAGCGCAAAGCCCTCACGGTCAACCCAGCCAAAGCCTGCCAGCCTTTAGGCTCACTATTTGTTGCCGCTGGGTTTGAAGGCACCTTGCCCTACAGTCACGGTTCTCAAGGCTGCGTTGCCTACTTCCGTACTCACCTCACTCGCAACTACAAAGAACCCTTCCAGGCCGTTTCGTCGTCCATGACAGAAGATGCCGCTGTCTTTGGCGGGCTCAACAACCTCAAACAGGGGCTGGAGAACGCTTACCAGCTTTACAACCCCAAAATGATTGCCCTCTGCACCACCTGCATGGCTGAGGTGATTGGGGACGATATCGGTGCCTTTGTTCAAACCACCAAGAATGAGGATCTAATTCCCCAGGATCTGCCGGTCCCCACCGCCCACACACCCAGCTTCGTCGGGTCGCACATTACCGGCTACGACAATATGCTCAAGAGCATTCTCGCAACGCTCACTGAGGGTAAAAAAGCCGAGACGACCAACGGCAAGTTCAACTTCAACCTGGGCTTTGACCCCTATGTGGGCAACATCCGTGAGCTGAAGCGCATCCTGGGGCTGTTCGGGGTTGACTACACTATCTTGTCTGACAACTCCGACGCCTTTGATTCCCCAAATACGGGTGAATTTAAGATGTACAACGGTCTCACCACTCTGGAAGACGCGGCTGATTCTATCAACGCGGAAGGCACCTTCTTCTTCCAGAAGTACACCACGCCAAAGACTCAGGATTATGTCGCCAAAGATTGGGAGCAAAAGACCTACAACTTCCGGCCCTTTGGCATCCAGGGAACTGACGAGTTTCTGATGGCGCTTTCAGCCGTCACTGGCAAGCCAATTCCCCTAGAACTGCAGCAGGAGCGGGGACGGGCAGTAGATGCTCTGACCGACTCTCAGGCATGGGTGCACGGTAAGCGAGTTGCGTTGTACGGTGATCCTGACAATGTGACTAACATCACGCGCTTCCTGTTAGAGATGGGGGCTGAGCCTGTTCACATCGTTGTCACGAACTCGAACCCTGATTTTGAGGCCGAACTGCGGGAGCTACTCACGAACAGCCCCTACGGTCAAGAAGCCACAGTTTGGGGTAAGAAGGATCTGTGGCACTTGCGATCGCTCCTCTTCACTGAGCCGGTTGACTTGCTGATTGGCAACTCCTACGGCAAGTACCTCTGGCGCGACACTGGCACACCGCTGGTACGCATCGGCTACCCCATCTTTGATCGCCACCATATGCACCGCTATGCCACGTTGGGCTACCAGGGCGCAATCAACCAGTTCAACTGGATCGTCAACACGATTCTCGATGAGTTAGATCGAAAGACTATCGTCCCGGCGAAGACGGACATCTCTTTTGACCTGATTCGCTAGTTTACTTCCGATTCTTCCTCTCCAACGTTCAGTCTCTTGGGGGAGTTAGAAAAAGCGTCCGGCTCCCCCTTTCTTCTTTACACCTGAAACACTCATGCGTTTAAGTGCAGAGATCGAAATTGATTCACCGCCCATATTTGAAATGGGTGCCCGCGTCTGCGTCCGCAAGCTTATTCGTAACGATGGAACCTTTCCTGGAAAAGATGTGGGTTTTCACCTGGCCAAGAAGGGAGATGTTGGCTACATCGTTGGTATTGGCACCTATTTACAGCGGGCATATATCTATTCTGTTCACTTTTTAGAAAGCAACTACGTCGTTGGCTGTCTTAGCAAAGAGCTCGAGCTGGCTGAAGACCGAGACGCTTCCTCGCTTTCAACTGCATAGACTCTACCCTCCGCATATATCATGTCTACCTTGACCTCTTCGACTACATCTTTCCCGGCTTCTTCTCTGTCATCCTCTATCGCTTCGCCCATTGCTCAACGCCCACGCCGTAACAAGTTTCCTAAACCTGATATTTTCCGTCCGCTACGTCGCGGGCTCAATCAAATTCAAATTAGAAACTACCGGCTAGCCCATCGTATCTGTCGTCTGATTCCAGGAAGCTGCCCCTTCGAGCGAGATCTGACGCTCTTCGGTTATACCATCCATGTTCCTGCTTTGTGCAAGCTAAATCCTGTCTACGAAGAGATTGTGGCTCTTCGCTTCCGAGCGCTCTGCTACCTGGCTGATGTTTATGAAGAAGATATCTCGTTCTATTTGCAATAGCCTTTTACTACTGATTGCACTCAATCTCTTTTGGACCGTATTGTTAGAGCAACCAATTTACTCACGACTACGGACTGTTTGGCTCCAGAGCGTGTTGGCCGACCTGCCAAAAGAACTCTAGCAGTAAGCCTGACGCTTATCTCGACTGTTCTCTATCCCCTGCAGTGCCATGAAAATGACATCTGGCAAAATCAACGAACTGCTGACACAGCCTGGTTGTGAACACAACCATAAAAAAGAGGGTCAGGGCAAAAATAAGGCCTGCCAGCAGCAGGCTCAGCCAGGAGCTGCTCAAGGCGGCTGTGCATTTGACGGGGCAAGCATTGCATTGGTTCCCATCACCGATGTGGCGCACCTGGTTCACGGTCCCATTGCCTGTTCAGGTAACTCCTGGGGTAGCCGAGGCAGTCTCTCATCAGGGCCGATGCTTTACAAAATGGGCTTTACGACGGACCTGAGCGAGAACGATATTATCTTTGGCGGTGAGAAAAAGCTCTATAAGGCGATTCACGACGTCAAAGAGCGATACAATCCCGCAGCGATCTTTGTTTATCTAACCTGCGTCACGGCCCTAATCGGCGACGACCTTGAGGCTGTTTGTCAGACTGCCCGCCAGAAGTTTGGCATTCCGATAGTGCCCGTTAGCTCGCCAGGCTTTGTGGGTAGCAAAAATTTAGGTAACCGGATCGGTGGCGAAGCCCTGCTAGAGTATGTAGTTGGCAGTGAAGAGCCCGAGTACACCACGCCTTACGATATCAATCTGATTGGTGAATATAACATTGCAGGCGAACTGTGGAGCGTCCTACCCCTGTTCGAAAAGCTCGGTATTCGAGTATTGGCAAAGATTACTGGCGATGCCCGTTACCACGCGGTGGCCTGCGCCCACCGCGCCAAACTCAACGTGATGATCTGTTCTAAAGCGCTGATCAACATGGCGCACAAGATGCAGGAGCGTTACGGCATTCCCTACATCGAAGCCTCGATCTATGGCGTAGAAGACATGAACAATTTGCTGCGCACCGTTGCGGCTAAGCTCGAGGATAGGGAATTACAAGCGCGGGTTGAGCAGCTGATTCAGACTGAAACAGCCCAGCTAGACGTTGCCCTTGAGCCCTATCGTCAGCGGCTGCGGGGCAAACGAGTCGTTCTTTACACCGGTGGCGTCAAGAGCTGGTCGATTATCTCAGCAGCAAACGATTTGGGTATCGAAGTCGTCGCCACCAGCACTAAAAAGAGCACAGAAGAAGACAAGGCTCGCATCAAAACGCTGCTGGGCAAAGACGGCATCATGTTGAAAAAAGGTAATGCCCAGGAGCTGCTGAAGGTCATTGCCAAGACCAAAGCCGACATGCTAATTGCAGGTGGCCGTAATCAGTACACCGCACTGAAAGCCAGAATCCCCTTCCTCGATATCAACCAGGAACGGCATCATCCCTACGCGGGGTATGCAGGCATGGTGGAGATGGCGAAGGAGCTGGATGAGGCCCTACACAGTCCCATCTGGCGGCAGGTGCGGTTGGCGGCTCCTTGGGAGCAGGTAGACGGGGAAAAGGGGAAAGGGGAAAAGGTGGAGAGAGCTGCCACTAAAATTCTCTCTCGTCGGAAGCCCGTGGCAGTGAATCCGCTGAAGCAAAGTCAGCCCCTCGGTGCGGCCCTGGCTTACTTGGGCGTGCGGGGAATGATGCCGCTGTTCCACGGCTCACAGGGATGTACGGCGTTTGCCAAGGTGATGCTAGTGCGGCATTTCCGTGAGGCGGTACCCATGTCTACCACAGCGATGTCGGAGGTGACGACCATTCTTGGTGGTGAAGACAATATTGAAACAGCGCTGCTAACGCTGGTCGAAAAGGCTCAGCCGCAGATCGTTGGCCTCTGCACGACGGGACTGACCGAAACGCGGGGAGATGATATGCAAGGCATCTTGCGGACCCTGCGCCAGCGTCGCCCAGAACTGGCAGAGCTACCTCTAGCCTTTGCCTCTACACCTGACTTCAAGGGAGCCTTGCAAGATGGCTACGCCGCGGCGGTTGAGGCATTAGTGAGAGATGTTCCCGGTGGTGAGTCTCCTCGCTGTGACTATCCGGCTCCTGTAACTCAGCAGGTAACGGTTCTAGTTGGGTCGGCACTGGCACCAGGAGATGTACAGGCCGTTAAGGATTTGGTTCGCCAATTTGGTCTAAGCCCCGTTGTGCTGCCCGATCTGTCTACTTCACTAGACGGTCATCTCAGCGATGAGTACAGTGCAGTGACTAGCGGTGGGACGACTTTGGAGCAGTTGAGATCGCTCCCCCAGTCTCAGTTTACTTTGGCAATTGGCTACACCATGACCACGGCTGCCGAGATTCTGCAGCAGCGTTTTGGAACTGAGTACAGGGTCTTCAACAGTCTCACGGGGCTGAGTGCGGTCGATGATTTCTTGCAGCAGCTCTCGCGGATTAGCGATCAGCCAGTTCCCGAGGGGTTACTGCATCAGCGTCGCCAGCTCCAAGATGCCATTCTAGATACCCACTTTTTCTTTGGACGTAAGCGGGTAGCCCTGGCCTTGGAGCCCGATCTGCTCCATAGCATTGCCTGGTGGATTACGACCACTGGCGCCGAAGTTCAGACGGCGGTGACAACCACCAAGTCTAAGCTGTTGAAAGATCTGCCGATTGAGTCGGTCACAATCGGTGACTTAGAAGACTTTGCTGACCTGGCTCAGGGTGCAGATTTGTTGATAACCAACTCGAATGGCAAGACAGTTGCAAAACAGCTTGGCATTCCCCTCTATCGACTGGGCTTCCCGGTATTTGACCGGCTAGGGAACGGGCAGCGCTGCACCGTGGGCTATGCCGGAACAATGCAGCTGCTGTTTGACATTGGTAACATTTTTCTTGAAGCCGATGAAGCTCAGGCCCATGAATTGGTTCACAGCTGGCGGGAAGGGGGGAAGGGGGGAAGGGGAGAAGGGGGGGAAGGTCAGCTCGTGAGCAAGATGAATTGTTCGAGATCTAACGGCTCTGATGGATCCCCTCGGCTTCGCTACCCCCCTGCTAAGGGAGGCTAGGGGGGATCCCCACCCGAAAATATTCCACCCGCAGAAAACTCAAGCCCATAAAAACGACCCATGAAAGTTGCATTCGCTACCCGTGATTCGATTTCCATCAATGCCCACTTTGGCTCAGCCAGTCAGGTTGATGTTTATGACGTCGATGCCAGCGGCTCCACCTTCCTAGAGACGCTCACCTTTGGTGGCAACCTCAAAGAAGATGGCAATGAAGACAAGCTTGCCCCCAAAGTAGAAGCGCTGCATGACTGCGCCATTGTGTATGTTTCTGCTATCGGTGGTAGCGCCGCTGGTCGCCTGCTCCGACAAAATATCGCGCCCCTGCGGGGAGAGACCGAAGCAGACGATATTCAAGCGGTACTAGCTCAGCTGGTGGAAATGCTCAACGGCAGCCCGCCGCCGTGGCTCCGCAAGGTGCTGGCCAATCACCAGCTCCACAGCTTTGAGGATGATTGGACCGACGATTTCGCTGACGATTTTGAAACCACCCAGGAGGAAGTTCTCGTATGACTACCGTTGTAACCGCACCTAACCTGAGCGCTGCGCTCACTGTCGATTCGGCCCCATTTCTGAAAGCTATTGTCCAACAGATTCGCGCTAACGATGCCTATGGTACCTACCGTAGCTGGGCCGACGAGCTACTGCTCAAGCCCTACATCCTCTCGAAGAAAGAACGCCGGAATATTCCGGTCGAGGGTGATGTAGACCCGATTACGCAGGGACGCATTTTAGCTTTCTATCGAGCGGTCGCAGCCCGAATCGAAGAAGAAACCGGCCAGCTCTCTCAGGTCGTCATTGACCTGAGCCATGAGGGCTTCGGCTGGGCGCTGGTTTTCTCAGGTCGTCTGATCCTCGTTGCTAAGACCTTGCGCGATGCCCAACGCTTCGGCTTCGACTCGTTAGAAAAGCTCAATATCGAAGGCGAAAAGCTGGTGCAGCGAGGCGTGGCACTGGCTCAAGAATACGCTGCTGTTTGTGACTTGTAATCGTTATGCCCACCACTACCGAACCGACCACGATCGACGACCTCAAGGTCAAAATCAGGCGACTCAACAGTAAAGCAGGCCAGATGAAAATGGACCTGCACGACATTGCCGAAGGGCTGCCGACAGACCTGGAGTTGCTACCGGACGCGGCCGCCCGCACCTATGACATTTACTGCCAGCTGCGCGATCTCAAGCAGCAGCTTAAGGCTTTAGAGAGTAGATAAAACGCACAACTAGTCTTTCAACTTCTCGTGCTGATCCCCCGGCTGCGCCACCCCCCTTATTAAGGGGGGTAGGGGGGATCTCTCAAGCAAGTGAAACCGAAAGCAGTTATACGTACCCACCTAATCTGGAGACAAGCCATGACAACGCTGACTAAGACGCTGGTTCAGTTTAATCAGTTGCGAGACGCTGAAGAATACTTTGAATTCTTTGGCCTGCCTTACGACCCCCAGATAGTTAATATCAACCGGCTCCACATCCTGCGTAAATTTTCACAGCTAACGCGGGATGTGGACAAATCAAAGGGCGATGCCCATATTTTGAATGCCTATTGTCAGGCCCTCCAAACTGCCTACGACCTGTTTTTGACCTCTTCCTCAGTTGAGCAAAAACTGTTTAAGGTATTTCAAACTCGCCCCAAAAACGTTGTCATGGTTTCTGATATCGGAGTGGAATAGCTATGTTGCCTGAGCTCTCTACCACCGAACTTGAGCGCTATCGCCGCCAGATGCAGCTACCAGGGCTGGGCGAAACCGGCCAGCGTCAGCTCAAGAACACCACTGCTCTGGTCACTGGAGTGGGTGGGTTAGGCGGTACTGCCGCCCTGTACCTGGCGGTTGCAGGTGTAGGTAAGCTCATCCTGGTACGGGGCGGAAACCTGCAGCGCGACGACCTCAACCGACAGGTGCTGATGACCGATGATTGGGTGGGGCAGCCCCGCGTCTTTAAAGCTCAGGAAACGCTACAGCGCCTCAATCCCGACATCGAAATTGAGGCCGTGTGCGAATACGTCAGCGCCGATAATATCGATACGCTGGTGCAGCAGGCCAACATTACCTTGGACTGCGCCTTTGATTTCAAAGAGCGTGACCTGTTAAATGCGGCCTGTGTGCGCTGGGGCAAACCCATGATCGAGGCGGCCATGAACGGCATGGAGGCCTACCTGACCACGGTTGTTCCGGGCCAAACCCCCTGTCTAACCTGCCTATTTCCTGAGAAGCCAGACTGGGACCGCTGGGGATTTGGTGTACTAGGAGCGGTCTCGGGAACGCTAGCCTGTCTAGCGGCGCTGGAAGCGATCAAACTCATCACCGGCTTGGGTGAACCGTTGCTGGGTCAGCTGCTGACGATGGATCTGGCCCGCGCCGAGTTTGCTAAACGTCGTCCGTATCGTGACCCAAACTGCCCAGTTTGCGGTACTTCCAAAGCTGTTTTGTTTGAGAGTATCACTGGGGCTGCTGAGAGTGTTCTGCCCGATAGTTGGCCAACGCTGGCGGCTGTCTAGTCATTGCCCTTTGTTAAATTTGTTGTGAACCATGCCCTGGACTGCTTTTATCTTTCTCTCTTTAACGTTTGTCTGCTGGCGATTTGTACAGGTTCATCCCCATGAGGTAGCCCGATTCTTGGCGAGTTTGAGCGCGATCGCATGTCTGCTGATTGGACTCTTTACCGCACCTATTTTGCTACAGAGTCTGATTTTACTGAGTTTGCTAATTCAGCCCGCCATAGCCCAAGAACGTTACGTAATGCACACCCATAGAATTCCGAGGAGGCTTCCATGACTGTTACCTTAACCGAACTGGCCGAACTCCGACTGAGAACCTTTGTTCGCGGCGCTCCCAACTACACGGCCACGCGCGGCATCCGCCTGGCGGTTAAAGACGGTGGCTGCAATGGCTACGAGTACGATATCAAAGTGGCTGATGCCCCTAGTCCAACCGATCAGATTACCGACCTGGGCAGCCTACGCGTTTTTGTTGACCCAAACAGTGCACCGCTGCTGGAGGGGATCGTCGTGGACTATGTCGATAGCTTGCTGGAGAGCGGCTTTAAGTTCACAAACCCCAACGCTACCGGTACCTGTGGCTGTGGTAAGTCATTCCAGGCAGACGATTGTACGCCTGCTGGTGTGCCCTGCTCATAAGCTGTTCGAGTGTCTATCGCTTTCTGCTTCCCATTCACGCTTTCCCGTTCAAATTTAGATTGAGAGGACTTTCCCATGACCACTTATCAAGTTCGCCTAATCAACAAAAAGCGCAAAATCGATGTCACGATTCCGGTTGAGGATGATATGTACATCATTGATGCGGCTGAAGAGAACGATATTGAGCTTCCCTTTTCCTGCCGCTCCGGAGCTTGCTCCAGCTGCGTTGGCAAGCTGGTCGAAGGTGAAATAGACCAGGAAGATCAGTCTTTCCTGGATGATGAGCAAATTGCCAAGGGCTTTATTGTGCTTTGCTCGACCTATCCACGGTCAGACTGCACGATCAAAACACACATGGAGGCATATCTGGTTTAGACGCGCTGATTCTCAAGAAATAACCTTACGCAGAAAATACAATGTTTACTCAGTTTACCGTATCGGGTGCCTCGCTTAAACTACTAAGAGTTGGCGAGCGAGGTACCATTGCCCGAATCACAGATGAAAATTCATCTATTGCCCAACAGCTGAGAAGAATGGGGCTATACCCCGGTACATCTATTACGCTAGAGGAGCGCTTTCCTCGCTTTGTTGTTCGTACTCACCAAGGCACCGTGGCGCTATCTCAACCAATGATTCAGTCGATTTATGTACGCAATCCAGTATCGATTTAGGAATTGTTACAATGGACAAAATTGGAATTTTCTACGGTAGTACCTCCGGCGTCACCGAGGAGATCGCTGAGCGTATCGCTGAGCATATCGGGGAAGACGCCTGTGAACTCTGCAACATGGAAGAGGATTTTGACGACGTTGATGATCTCTTAAAGTACGAATATTTGCTACTAGGCTGCTCGACCTGGGGCGCTGGAGAAGTTCAGAATGCCTGGCGTGAGCCTCTGTTTGACATGGAGATGGATAAACCCGATTTTTCTGGAAAGACCATTGCGATTTTTGGCCCTGGCGATTGTGAAGGCCACAGTAAACACTTTGTTGGCGCATTAGGTATTCTCTATGAGCAGTTTAAAGCGCTCGGTGCCACACTAGTTGGTACTGTATCAGCGGAGGATTATTCCTTTGAGAACTCGACCTCCATTCGCGATGGACAGTTTGTGGGACTCCCCCTGGATGAAGTCAACGAAAGTGAAAAAACAGAACAGCGTATCCTTGACTGGTTGGCATCTCTGAAGACTCACTTTCCTGCTTTAGCGGCTGGCTAGTGACCTCTCTGGGGTAGTCGCCACAACCACAGGTCTCGCCCGAACTCACCCTGCACTCATCATGTGTCACTTCTGGGAGCGATGGTCCACAGATTCGACCCCGCCGTCCGATCACAGCCTTCACCAACGTCGCTGGGCTGACTACTATAAGGCGGTTGAAGGTCGTCCCCCCCGTGACACGCTGATCACGGCCTTGGATCACTGCGAGAATGAAGGGCAACCGTCTCGAGGGACGGTTGGGTTCGCGGTGGACCTTGGCTGCGGTGCGGGGCGCGATACGGTCGAACTACTGCGCCGCCGATGGCGAGTGTTGGCAATTGATGGGGAACCCGAAGCCATTTCTCAACTCCTTCTGCGCTCCGACATCAGTCGCCTATGGCTAGACGCCCGCGTGCAACCGTTTGAGAATATGACCTTACCACCCGAGGTTGATTTGATTAATGCCAGCTTCTGCCTGCCGTTTTGTCCTCCAGCCTATTTCCCGGCCCTGTGGGAAGAAATTGTTGCCGCATTGCGGATAGGTGGGCGATTTTGCGGGCAGCTGTTTGGCGAGCGTGATTCTTGGGCGGTTCACCCAGACGTGACAACCCATACACGCACCCAACTGTATAACCTATTGCGATTGTTTGAGGTAGAGTTTTTAGACGAAGAAGAGCATGAAGGCAAAACAGCGTTGGGGCAAGAGAAGTACTGGCATCTATACCACCTCGTTTTGCGCAAGCGGTGATGATATCTCAAACGGCCACACTCTAAAAAGTCATAGGAGATCATAGAAAAGACTAAAATCTTTAGATCAGATTAAAAGTACAGGCCTGACGCGACGAATACGGTTTTGCTTTTAGAAAGTAGCATTGTTATGGATAGCGAAAGGAGATTGATGATATGAAAGTTGCTCAGGATATCACTCAGTTAATCGGGGGGACTCCGCTGGTGCAGCTAAACCGAATTCCTCAGGCAGAGGGCTGTTTGGCTCAAATCTTAGTGAAACTGGAAGGCATGAACCCAGCAGCTTCGGTCAAAGACCGCATCGGGGCGAATATGGTTCGGGCAGCAGAAGCCTCGGGTGCGATCGCACCTGATAAAACCGTCCTGGTTGAGCCCACCTCTGGCAACACGGGCATCGCCCTGGCGATGGTGGCTGCGGCGAAGGGCTATCGGCTAATTCTTACCATGCCTGAAACCATGAGCCTGGAGCGGCGAGCTATGCTGAGAGCCTACGGCGCAGAGCTGGTACTCACACCCGGCAACCAGGGCATGAAAGGCGCGATCAACGCCGCCAAAGAGATCGCCGAGCAGCTGCCCGATGCCTTTATGCCACAGCAGTTTGAGAACCCAGCTAACCCGCAGGTGCACGAAAACACCACTGCAGCCGAGATTTGGGAGGACACGGACGGTCAGGTAGATATCCTGATTGCGGGTGTCGGTACAGGCGGTACGATTACTGGCGTGGCTCGGGCGCTGAAAGCTCAGAAAGAGAGTTTTCGCGCGATCGCGGTTGAACCCGTCACCAGTCCTGTCCTCTCAGGTGGCGATCCGGGTCCTCACAAGATTCAAGGCATTGGCGCTGGGTTTGTTCCGGGGGTGCTGCAGGTCGACCTGATTGACGAGGTTGTCACTGTGACCGACGATGCGGCCATTCGCTACAGCCGCCGACTGGCCCGCGCAGAAGGCCTACTCTCAGGTATTTCAGCCGGGGCCGCCCTGGCAGCAGCAATCGAGGTGGGTAAGCGTCCTGAAAACGCGGATAAGCTGATTGTGATGATCCAGCCCAGCTTCGGCGAGCGCTATCTCAGCACCGTGCTGTTTAAGGATTTAGAACCGGTGCAGCCCTCCCTTATTCCCGATACGCTACCCGCCGAATACCAGACCGCGCCTGTCGGCTAGCACGTTTAGCAATCAAGAGATGATCAGGAGACTATGATGACGTTGCCTACCCCGCCTAATCAGCAAGTGACCGAGCAGCAGGCCCGCTACTATGCTCTGATCGATCGGCTGCTGGCCTGTCCTAGCGGTGAAGAACCTGAGATTCTCGCTGCTGAAGCCGATTTACTCGATGCTGGATTCGTTCAGACGCTGATGCAAACGGCCAGCTACTTTGCCCATCAGGACAATTCAGAAGCCGCTAAATTTCTGGTTTTTATCGCTCGTGAATTAGCGCGCCAGCTGGGGCTCTATACTCAGGGCTCTGCTGTTCTGAAGCCATCATGAATGGGCCTGGAAGTTTGGTTAACTGGATCGGTCGTCGATTTTGTCTGATCGCGCTCATTACCTGTGTGTTAGCGGCGAGCTGTACTGCGGTAGAGTCTCAAACTAGCAACTCACCCGTGACCATTACCGTCTCAGCAGCGGCCAGTCTAGAGGACGTGCTGCTTGCGATCGCACCCACCTTCACCACAACCCATCCCGACATCTCTGTAGACTATAATTTTGCCGCTTCGGGTGCGCTCCAGCGGCAAATCGAGCAGGGCGCGCCCGCCGATGTGTTTTTCTCCGCTGCTGTTCAGCAGATGGATGCACTGGCTGAGAAAGATCTGATTGTTGCAGCGTCTCGACAAGATATCGTCACCAACAGTCTGGTGTTAATCGCGCCCCGGTCATCTTCGTTGGACATTACTAGCCTTGATCAGTTCAAAACTGCTGATATTGATCGCTTTGCCGTTGGGGAGTTTCGCAGCGTTCCCGTTGGGCAATACGCCGAGCAGGTGTTAAAGAATCTGGACGTGTTGAACGCATTGGAGTCTAAGTTTGTCTTTGGCAACACCGTACGTAGCGTCCTGAGCGCAGTCAGCACCGGCAGTGCCGATGTGGGCATGGTCTACGCCACCGATGCGGCCCTGTCTGAGCAGGTCAAGGTTCTCGCTACGGCCCCTGCAGGAGCCCATGCACCCATCACGTATCCAGCCGCGGTTGTCCAGGCGAGCCCGCAGCCCGCAGCGGCTCAGACCTTTATTGACTTTCTACAAACAGAACCTGCACAAATGACCTTTATAGAGTTTGGCTTCGCCCCGGTCTGATGATGCTTGACTTTTCTCCCCTCTGGATCTCCCTTCGCATTGCCACCGTGGCCACTGCCTTGACCTGCTGTCTGGGTGTTGGGGCTGCCCACTTTATGCATCACTATCGCGGGCGCGGACGGTCTCTCATCGACGGTCTTTTTCTCGCGCCGTTAGTACTGCCACCGACGGTTCTGGGGTTTTTGTTGCTGTTGCTACTGAGCCAGCAGGGACCGCTGGGCAGACTGCTGAGATGGAATATTGTCTTCACCAGCTACGCGGCGGTGGTAACGGCTACGGTAGTGGCGTTTCCACTCATGTATAAGACGGTTCTGGCCGCGTTTGGGCAAATCGACAGCAGCCTGGAGCAGGCCGCCAGGACTTTGGGCGCATCCAACCTGAGGTTGTTTTGGCAAGTGACCTTACCGCTGGCGTTACCTGGTCTAGTCGCTGGGGCCACGCTGGCCTTTGCCCGGGCGCTGGGTGAATTTGGGGCAACGCTGATGCTGGCGGGCAACATTCCTGGCAAAACGCAGACGCTGCCGATGGCTATTTACTTTGCGGTTGAGGCCGGAGACTTTGGTGAAGCCGCAGTGTGGACCGGCGTGATCTTATTAATTACTCTGGGCGGGCTGACCCTGGCCAATCGTTGGGGGCCGGGTTGCCTGCCATCGAAATGGAAACCAGGCTATCTCTGGGGTCGGAGTGACGGGAAGGCCCCTGGCGCAGATGCCTATACTCGGGTTTGTCTTGATTCCGTGAACCGCTGTCGTCAAGCCCCCTATCTTTCAGTCTCGCTCATCCAGCGACTGCCAGGCTTTACCCTAGACGTTGCCTTTTCGACCGATGACCAACCCCTGGGATTGCTGGGCAGCTCTGGCGCCGGAAAAAGCCTGATTTTACGCTGCATTGCCGGGATTGAAACGCCCGATGCGGGCCGCATTGTGCTGAACGGGCGAGTCCTGTTTGACTCGGCACAGGGCATTAACGTACCCAGTTGCGATCGCAACATCGGTATTGTCTTTCAAAACTACGCGTTGTTCCCTCACCTCACGGTTGCCCAAAATCTTGCCTTTGGCCTGCCCAGACACCTGCTCCCTCACCAGCAAAAAATCGTTCGCGATCAGCTGGCCAGTCTGCAGCTGCAGGGTATGGAGAACCGCTATCCGGCTGCCCTTTCTGGCGGGCAGCAGCAACGAGTGGCCTTAGCCCGCGCTCTGCTGAGCGAGCCAGAGCTGCTGCTGTTGGATGAGCCCTTTTCTGCCCTCGACACCCACCTACGCTACCGGCTTGAGCAAGAACTCAGACTGCGGCTCGCTCAATTCTCAGGAGTCACGCTGTTTGTCACCCACAACATCGAGGAGGCTTATCGGGTGAGTCGTACACTTCTGGTAATGGATCAGGGCCGCATTTCTGTTCACGATGGTAAGGCAGTGGTTCTGGAACATCCCAAGACAGTTAGCGCGGCGCGGCTTACCGGTTGTAAAAACCTTTCTCGGGCTGTTCAGACTGGCCCCGCCACTGTGCAGGTGCTGGACTGGAACTGTACTGTAGAGGTTCCTCCGCCGATTCCGCCAGCCCTCACGCATCTGGGGGTGCGAGCACACCAGATCAGTTTCCTAGAAACCCTTTCTCAGCCATTTCGCCAGGCTCATCAGTCCCATACGAAGCTGCTGGAGACAACTCATCAGGCGGATTCATTGAGCGACATTCAGGTACAGGGAACCGTACAAGTTTCGATAGCCGCTCAGACAGTAAGTAATGATTCCGCTAGCGATTCCGCTCACTTACCGCCGAATACTTTTGCCTGCTGGCTGACAGCAACCAGCGAGACGCCCCATCGGATGACCCTTTACCTCAAGCTCAATGCGGCCCCCCTGAACAAACAGGACTATCATCTGCAGGCGGAGGTTTTCAAGGATAAATGGGCGGTGCTGAAGTCATTACCGCTCCCCTGGGCCGTTCACCTCGATCCAAATCGTATTCTGTTGCTAGCAAGTTAGGGAACAAACCCTACGCCTGACGAGGACAGGTCTGCAGATCTTGGGTGAGATCGCTACTGGGCGCAAGCCCAATCCAAGCATCGATTGCCTGCAGGTCAAACCCAAATGTCCGGCGGGTACCGACCTGCAGCAATGGCCGCCGAATCAGAATAGGACACGCCACCATCAGTGCTAATGCCTGCTTCTTGTCCATCGCCGCAGGATTAATCTCCCCGGCTGTGATGGGCGGAGCGGTTGGATTGAACCATTCAGTCACCGGAGCCTCACCAAAGAAGGGACGCAGTGTCTCGCCAGACCAGGTTGCTGTCAGCAGATTGTGGACCCGTAACTGATGTCCTGCCCCCTGCAGTAAGGCTTTCTGCTTAGCGTTGCCGACACAGCCTGGCTTCTCGTAAAAGTCAATGATGGCCATTAGTCTTCTTCCTCTGTGGGTGTGTTTAGAATATTGAGTAACAGCTCAGCGCCAAACTCTTTGGCGTCAATCTGCTGAATTTGCTCAGCGACAGATTGAGCTGCCTCAATCTGTCCTAAACGGGCCAACAGCAAGCCAGACGCCGCGTAGGCGCTCAGATAGAGCCGTGCACTAGGCTGGTCGATTTGGGCAGTCAATATGGGCATGAGTGAGCCCCAGTCGTGTGGCCAATGATGGGTCTCGTGAATGCGATCGCAAACTCTGATCGCGACGTCTAGCGCTTTACAGTTGTCGTTTTTGTAAAAATAAAAACGATAGGCGCTCTCTAACACGCCTAAATCGGCATCGGGCTGAGCCAGTGCCTGTTGGATATAGCGTTCCGAAACGAGGGTATTTTCCCAAGTTTTAGCCGCCGCTGCCAGCAGCGGCTGAGCTGAGGCAGCAACAGAAAACCAGGGTGGGCTAGTTGCAGGTGTCATGGTCTTATGATGAAAGGTAGATTTGCAACAAAAGTTGTTGTATTAGTCAAAACTGTAGCGGTAAGATTATGATAACAGAATTGCTAGATTCTAAAACTGCTAACTAATTCTCCATTTTCTCTTATGGCTTCCCAACCCATTTCCGATGAAGTCGCTGTGAGAATTGCCCTGGCCGCCAGGGTATTGCCTGACGTTTCCGTCAGAGATTTGATTGAGGTTTTGCAGACCTATTTAGACGACGAGATTTCAGAAGAATCTCTGAGTACGATTACGGTTACCCAGCTCAAACGTGCTCTTGGCAACATCTACGAAGTGGATGAGGGCGAGTGGGAAGGTGAAGATGCCAACAACCAAGATATCAGCGCCTTTAAAGAAGCGGTCCGTATTCTCTGGGGCGAAATGGACCTGTGCGATCAGTCACTACCGGTTGAGCCTGATGGTGACGATATGCCCAACTCGATTCGCATCGCAGTGGCCTCTAATGTTGGAGAGCAGCTAGACGGTCACTTTGGCTCCTGCCAGCGGTACTTAATCTACCAGCTCTCTGCAGACCGTATCAAACTCATCGACGTCCGGTCAGCCCTGGCGGCAGATCTTAGTGACAACAAGAACCAGTTCCGTGTCGATCTCATTCGAGACTGCCCGGTTCTCTATGTGACGTCCATCGGTGGTCCTGCCGCCGCCAAGGTTATCCAGGCCAATATCTACCCAATGAAGGTAGCGGCCGGTGGTCCGATTCGGGAGCAGCTTGCCGACCTGCAGCAGGCCATCGCGACCTCTCCCCCACCGTGGCTTGCCAAAATTCTTGGCTTGAGTGCCGAGCAGCGGGTTAAAAACTACTCGGGTGTCTCTGACAATTAGGAAACACTAGGAAACTATCGACCAATGTCTCATTCTAGAAACTTAAACCGCATTCAAGAAATTCAGCAGCTCACGGGCCTCAGACCGACCCACTTTGCCGATCTGGTTCGGGTCGCTCAGCTAGTATACGACCCGGCTGGCGGGGTTTCTAGTCAGCGGATTGAGGTAGACTGGCGAGTGTTTGGTCTGACTGACACGATCACTGAAAATTTACGATCGCTTGGCCAGACCTACCAGTACGAGTCTCCCCATGTTGACCTAGATCGGGTGTGGGATGTGCTGACGCCTGAAACGCGCAGCTGGTTTATGGCCAACAAGAGCGGCCTCTGGACAATTGAAGAATCCTTTCCTGCTCTAGATGAGGATTGATGTCGTCCGAAACGGAAACAACCGATTGGCGCGGGGCAGTGCCTGCTATCGAACGGTTCCTCTAAGTGCTTCTGCATCCAGAGGTTTGATTAAGTACAAACGCAGCAGATCCCCAACGATGCCGGCTATCAGAGGGATCTGTCGTAGCCGCTGGCGTAGCTTAGAAATGGGTTGGGTAGTAATGGTCTTGAGTTTTAAGTTGCGCTCCGCACAGCGGTCTAGACGACGAAAGAACTCTGGATGCTCGACGTTGAGTACGACTGGGAAAGCTCGGGCTGAGGTTTCATTAGTTTTGCGAATGACCTCGGTGTCAAATTGGGTTGCATCTAAACCGAGCATTTCATAGAACTTGGTACGCTCGTGTACCGTCAGGCTGTGGGTCGCAAATACTGACAATAGGAAGAATCGACTCCACAGCCTGGATCGCCAGGTCTGCCACATTTTAGGCTGCGATCGCAGCAGCGCTTTGAAAATATCGCCGTGTCGGTTTTCATCCTGGCACCAGCTCTCAAAATAATTAAACAGCGGGTAAAACTTGTGTTCAGGATGCTGCTCCAGGTGGCGATAAATCAGAATGTAGCGCCAGTAACCTATTTTTTCTGATAGGTAAACGGCATAGATAATCCACTCAATCGGGAAGAAGGTATAGGTCCGGTTTTTAGTAAGTTTGGCCAGATCGAGAGAGAGATGGAAATCAGACATGGCTTTGTTCAGAAAACCGGCATGGCGAGCCTCATCCCGAGCCATGAGCGAAAAGATATCCGCTAAGATCGGGCTGCGCCCTTTGAGACGGCGAGATAGTTCTTTGAACAGCAGGAAGCCAGAGAACTCAGACACGCAGGAGCGCTCTAGGTAGTCTACAAACGCCTGACGCTCTTCGCCCTGGATGTGTCCCCAGGTTTGCTTAAAGTCTTCGGTGCGGACAAAATGGTGGCGGTTGTAGTCTGCCTGCATCTCTGATCGCATCGCTTCGAGGTCTTCCTGGCCTTCGGACAGGTCGAGACTGGCGACTTTATCAAAATCAGTGGTGTAAAACCTAGGCGTTAGCAGATTCTCCTCGACAGCAGATTTTGCCGCTGTTTGAGTCAGGCTAGAAGGTACAACAGTTGTCATGAGTACTAAAGGTTTTGGGGGCTCTTATTGCTGGGCTGATATTGTGCGCCTACGCGCCCGTCATCACGAGTTGGGTCCGGTGGGTAGGCGAGTGGGCAGTGCTACTGGGGAGATCGCCCTGATGCGCGATCAGGGCGAATCGAGTCTGCCCAATAGCCGCTTTGACCGCAGGCTCCAACTCTTGTAGAAGGCCATAATTGAGTTTGAACGCCAGATTAGCCTCATGAACAACTTGCAACAGCGTGGCTTTATCGAGCGATAGGCTGTTGAGCGCATCCCGATAGCGATGTTTGAACATGTGACGATCTCGAACAGTCGGCAAGTCGGAAAACTCGTAGAAGGCGGTTCCCTCGCCTACTGGCAGTGTCAGCGCCGGACGGATGGCGGACTTCAATCCCTGCCCACCGGATAGATCCCCCATGTATCGAACGTAAGCATGGGCAATCAAAAGCTCTGGTGCATCGTTTGCGATCGCATGAATCCGCATCACGTAGCGAATGGTCTTGGGCGACGGCTGAATGAGATGATGCCAGTTCTCTCCGAAGTAAAAGGCGAGGTCTTTCTCAAGCTGAGGAAGTCGCTCTAAGCTAGGGAAATACATCGTTCGAACGGTGGCGCAGTGGGTGCTGCGCTGCATTTCTACTTCTAAGGCTTCGTAGATGTAGTAAAGCCGCGATAGCCACAGACGTATCGGTTCACGCTCAACGACACCTTGAAAGAGGCATTTCATCAAGACCGTATTCTCTGCCAGCGCGTGGGCGTGCTGGGTCCCTTCTCTTAGCGAGAGTGCGAGTGGGTAGCGCATAATTATCTCCTTAACCAGTCTTGTGGTTTGAGAAAAGTGTTGTAGAGATCGGCTTCTGGTGTGCCGGGTGTTGGGGCGTAGCCATACTCCCAACGCGCCAAGGGGGGCAGCGACATCAGGATAGATTCGGTACGCCCTTGCGTCTGCAGACCAAATACAGTGCCCCGGTCATAAACCAGATTAAACTCCGCATAGCGTCCCCGGCGATAGAGCTGAAAGCTGCGTTCGCGGTCTCCGTAGGGACGGTGCCGCTGACGCTCAACGATAGGAACATAGGCGGGCAAGAAGGCATTGCCACAGCTTTGAACAAAGGCAAACAGCGCCTCCCAACTCTGCTGTACCGAGCCGACCTGGCGGCTATATTCAGCTGTCCCTGAGTCAGGATTGGGGCCCTGGTACAGCTCGCCTTGACCATTGAGATAGTCAAAGAAAAGGCCCCCGACCCCACGTGTTTCCTGCCGGTGCTTCAGGTAAAAGTATTCATCACACCAACGTTTGAAGACAGGATAAAAATTGGGATGGTGACGGTCGCAGGCTTGCTTTAGGGTGGTGTGAAAATGGACCGCGTCGTCCCATTCTGGATAGTAGGGCGTCAGGTCAGCACCGCCGCCAAACCACCACACCGGGCCTGCTTCAAAGTAGCGATAGTTGAGGTGAACTGTAGGTACATAGGGACTGTGCGGGTGTAGCACCATTGAGGTGCCCGTCGCGTAGAATTCCTGTCCCGTGGCCTCGGGATACTGACTCAGAATTGCGGGAGGGAGAGACTGCCCCCATACCTCTGAAAAATTGACGCCTCCCTGTTCAAAGACATCGCCCTCCTTAATGACCCGAGTGCGACCGCCACCGCCGCCCTGGCGCTGCCAGAGGTCTTCTGTAAATTTGGCCTTGCCGTCTAACTGTTCTAGCCCAGCGCAAATATTGTCTTGTAAGGTTTGAGCATAGGTTCTGAAGCGCAGGCGAGAATCGCTGGGTGGCAGCGTCAGGGCTTGAGGCGCAGGTCTAGGAGAGGTCTTTAAGCTCATGAATAGCGGGCTTAGAAGTAACACACTGATACTCTGCTAAATCTGCTGATCCTCTGCAAGATGGTTTCTACGAAGGCTTCTAGTTTCTCAATAGAAAAAATTAGCGTTTCCCTGGGTAAAAAATTGGCTCTGCTGAGGTATACACCGCACTTTAAACAAATCTAAACTTTGCGATCGCACCCGTAATCAAGTCCGACCTATCCCCATAATGGGGGTATTGGCCACCACTACTTGCCACAATGCCTAGCGTCCCAACTCCCAGCACCCCAACTCCCAATACCCAGGACTGTCTTCGAATCCAGTGCCCTATTCAGTTTGTGCTAGACCTGCTGGGCAGCAAGTGGTCAATTTTACTCCTGCGCGCGCTGTGGACCGAAAATCGCCGCACTCACGAGCTGCTAAAGGCACTACCGGGCATCAGTACTAAAACGCTAACCAGCCGCCTGCGATATCTCGAAGCCTATGGTCTAGTTGAGCGCCAGGTCTATCCCGAGGTGCCGCCTCGAGTAGAGTACACCTTGACTGATAAAGGGAAGGAGTTAAGGCCTGTGTTTATCGCGCTGGATCAGGTCGGTCGACAATGGTTGGATCAGGAAGTCTGCGACTGCCCAATTAAAACGGACGGATAGCGACTACCTGCGAGCCGAAACTGTTTTTTTTACCCCTAGCGTCGAATTTCTATAGCTAATACAACAAAGGATGGAATACATCTATCGCTTTGATTAGCTAGGATTTTGTCACTATGGGGATAGTCAGGCCAAAAGTTAGAAAAATCTGTTGCTATGATCCAAATTGCCTTGGATTGGGAATAGCTTAAGACATGCTTTAATTATCTGAATCCAGATTTGTGAGCTCAATATGCGAAAGCCAGAATGTATGCTTTTACGGTCGATATTGTGACGTGAGGCTATTTGTACCTTGCTAACACAGGGGCTGCACCTGAGGTGCTACAACGCACTAAACGCACGTCATTGTCTGTAATCATCTGTTTGCCGTCAAGTCAGAAACTCGCTATAGTTAGCCAAAGCCGTTGGAAACAAAGGCGATAAGAGGTGCGGATGTAGTTCAGTGGTAGAACGTCAGCTTCCCAAGCTGAATGTCGTGGGTTCGAGTCCCATCATCCGCTTTTCCAGATATAACGCTGAAACCCGGCTCTAGAGCCGGGTTTCAGCGTTTAGGTTTGGGATTATTTTGTGGTTAGAGTGTGGTCGTGTTGGTCATTATTAGGCCCTTTTAGCCTCAAAACTGGTATAAAACTGGTATAGAAATTGGTATAGAACTCCGCAAGGAGCAGTACAATCAGACTACCGTCAGGGTCTTTGCAGGTTCTTAACTTAGAAGATTGGTATAACAGGTGCGGGTTGTTATACCCGTTTTGACCGATGGCTAAAGGGCAAGTAAAACTGGAAACTTTTTGGGTCTTCTGGAATTGCCGTGGTACCCACTAGATGTAGTGGCTGTTAGGTGTAGCCAAATCTCTCATACCCATTGATGTCGAGTGTGAGCCGTTGGAAAATCTGTTCTACGTCGAAGATGCCGTAGCAGCGTCGCTTGAGCACCTTAACTCGGTTATTGAAACCCCTCAACGAAGCCGCTTGACCATCCTTCTAGGAAGTAGTTCGTGATTTTGTCAAGCCAGGTGTCGACAGTCCCCAAGAAGCTCTCAAATTCATCGATTCCGCTTTTGCGCACGCGTTTACACCAGGCTCGGATGGCACACTTGGCTCCCGCCTTGGTGTAGTCTGTCTCAAAGATCTCCGTTAATTCCTCTCGCAGGGTGTAGGCTTGCTCAAGCTTAGGCGAGTAGGTGAACAGCCGGTCAAGCAGCGCCCTCTCCTCGTCGTTGAGATCGCCAGGGGCTCTGCGAAACGGCCACATGGCTCCCTTGATTTGCTGATACTCTGCTTGTGATAATTCCTGCTTCAACCGCTTGATCTCATGCTTGCGAACCGTATCAGCGCAGTCACGATAGGCTTGGGCCACATGATACCGGTCGACCACAATCTTGACCTTTGGCAGTTGTTCTTCAGCAGCGGCCACAAACCCTTGATACATATCGGTGCACAATCGCTCGATGGTGCCTTTTAG
>JBCBWI010000140.1:0-537 GCA_039817185.1 Cyanobacteria bacterium J06648_16
TGGTAATTGGGAATTGGTAATTGGGCATTGGGAATTGGGCATTGGGCATTGGGCATTGGGCATTGATGATTGATAATGAAATTATTACTTGCTACTTGCTACTTGCTACTCCCTACTTCCTACCTCCTACTCCCTTTTTTAAAATTAATCCAAATTACCCCTTGACAAATCACGGTAGAAGAGACATACTTGGAAAGTCGCAAATACATGGGACTGTAGTTCAACTGGTTAGAGCACCGCCCTGTCACGGCGGAAGTTGCGGGTTCGAATCCCGTCAGTCCCGTTCTCATGTTAAATAGATGTTGTAAATTGTAGCTTCAGTAATTAGCTTTATTACCTTTATCATTACAGCGCTAAAATACCAATTACACAAAACGAGCCTTTACCTTTTTAAAATAGGTGGGAGCATCCCAATTTTGCATAATTAAGATTTTGATTGTCATTGTTCACTGCGTGAAGCAATCTCAAAGTCTTGCGATGATCCACACCCTTCAGGTGAATGCGTCGTTCCACTTTGTTCCACTCGCAATGACAAAT
>JBCBWI010000141.1:0-533 GCA_039817185.1 Cyanobacteria bacterium J06648_16
CACCGCATAGGCAGTGCTGAGCTTTTCGAGGGTGGCGTAGGCGTCTGCGCCTTTTTCTGCAAAGGCGCTCATCATTTCTGGCGCGTGGGTTTTTAGCTCGTCAAGCATGATGGCAGCCGGAAAAATAAAGATGCCGCTGTTCCAGCTGTATTGGCCGCTGCTGACAAATTTCTCGGCGGTGGGCAGGTCGGGCTTTTCGGCAAAGCGGCTGACCTTGTAGGCGGGCAGATCTGTGACGGTGCCTGCACTGAATTTCCCGGCTTCGTTGCCTTGCTCTATGTAGCCGTAGCCGGTGGAGGGGAATGTGGGGGTGATGCCTAGGGTCGCGATCGCACCCACACTTACCGCCATATCCGTCGCCGCCCGCAGCGTATCGCAGTAACGGTCTTGTTCAGTGATGTAGTGATCTGCCGGGAAAAAGCCACATACCGCATCATCTCCATAGCGCTTGGCCACTTCCAGGGTCGCCCAGGCCACAGCGGGTGCGGTATCTCTGCCCTGCGGCTCTACCAAAATATTTGCAGTCGGGATAT
>JBCBWI010000142.1:0-533 GCA_039817185.1 Cyanobacteria bacterium J06648_16
GAATGCCCGCGTGGTGAGCGGCGATGCCATTGTATAAGGGCTCTAGCTGGTTGGCCCGAATGGCATTCTTCCCGCTTGGAAAAGCCTGGTAGAAGAATTGTTCCAGGCGGGCCTGATCAAAGTTGTGTTTGCTACCGAGACCCTGGCTGCAGGGATCAACATGCCAGCGCGGACGACGGTGATTAAAAGTCTTTCTAAACGCACAGACGACGGGCATCGGTTGCTACATGCCTCTGAGTTTTTGCAGATGTCTGGCCGGGCGGGGCGTCGGGGGATGGATACCGAAGGCCATGTGGTGACCGTAGAATCGCCTTTTGAAGGTGCTAAGGAAGCTTCTCACCTGGCGCTGGCGCCACCCGACCCGCTGGTGAGTCAGTTTACGCCTAGCTATGGCATGGTGCTAAATGCAGCGTTGCCAAATACTGCCCAAAGCTGCGCTCAATCAGCTCCTGCGCTTCTTCAACGGTATGAATTTGCAACAGGTTTAGCACCATGCCATAGCTAGGCGTAAACTGACTCACCAGCGGGTCGGG
>JBCBWI010000143.1:0-532 GCA_039817185.1 Cyanobacteria bacterium J06648_16
ATATAGCGTCGCTGCCAGCCCATAAATGTCCGTCGCCGCCGACCGCTGTGCCTTCGGCAAATACTGTTCAATCGGCGCATACCCCTCAGACACAATGCTGGTGTGCGTCTTATTCGGGTTCTGGCTCAGCTCGCGGGCAATGCCAAAGTCAATCAGCACCGCCTCTCCTGTCAGCTGGTGCACCATAATATTTTGCGGCTTCACGTCGCGATGCAGCAGTCCCTTGCTGTGTACCGCTTGCAAGGCCTTCCCAATTTGCTGAACGTAGTTTACGGCTGCTGCTTCGCTGAGGGGCTGTGGTGAGCCGGTTTCAGGCAGTACGATGTCGTAGAGCGATCGCCCGGGAATATAGTCCATCACCATGTACGGCAGCTGATCTTCCACAAAAAAGTCGCTAACCCGTACCACATTAGGATGGCTGCACAGCGCTAGCCGCCGGGCTTCATCCTGAAACTGCTGCTGTAGTTCCTCCAGGTTAGGGACTTTTTTGTGGAAGATCAGCTGCCGTACATGGTGATGGACTATATTCCCG
>JBCBWI010000144.1:0-527 GCA_039817185.1 Cyanobacteria bacterium J06648_16
ATTGCTCAATGGTAAAGCCGCTGCTGGTAAAGACATCTGAGCGGATAAGCATCAACTTGAACTGGTGACCGAGGTCCATGAAATAGCGTTGCGCAACACAGCTATGATACACAGTCTGACTTAGCCCGTGGGAGTTCCGGCAAGACACATATGCTGTAACACAACAAGAGGTCCTTTCGAGCTTTTAGTGAAGTCTATGAATGTACTGCAAAATGACGCTTGCTTCGGGCTCATGTCCGTTTTTGATACTGGTGGCGAAATATTGCTTAACAAGTGAGCGGTTCCATGAGCTTGGCAAATTGGGAGGTGCGGGTAGCCGCCTGCGGAACTCCTTGTAACCAGCGATGAATGCGCTTGCAGTTAATTGCTATCGCCGTCATCAGATGCTGCAGGTGGGTTTTGGCTAAGCCAGCGTAGCGAGCTCGCCGTAGACCATGGGCTCGAACTCCTTCAGACAACGTTCCTTCAATGCCAGCACGGAGTGCATAGTCTGCCTGATAGTCGGCAGTTGGCTCCCGTTGTCTGGC
>JBCBWI010000145.1:0-526 GCA_039817185.1 Cyanobacteria bacterium J06648_16
CTGGTGAATGCGATCGCGGCTCGCCAGGTCCCACGCATCTATATCTGCAATATTATGAGCGAACCTGGTGAGACCCAGGGCTACACCGTTTCTAAACACATTGAAGCCATTGATAGATCTTGCGGACAGTATCTGTTTGATGCGGTGCTAGTCCAAAAGCGCCTACCCTCTCAGGCGGCCATCGACCGCTACCTAAAAGAAGGATCAACACCCGTCATGCTAGATAGAAAAGCCGTCATAGACTCAGGCCGCAGAATCGTAATTGCCAACGTCATGAGTGAAGACGACACCACCGTCCGCCACGATCCAAAACGGCTAGCGAAGGTGTTGGTAAAGTGGTACGAGCGGACGCAGGGAGCCTGGTAATCGAGATGCCAATCAAAGCTGAGAGCGCTGTAGAAACTTTTTACTGACCCAGCTAGAGATGCCGCTGACTAGTGCACCTGCCATTAGGATGCCGATAGCAGGCATAATGACTGGGTCCCAAAGGCTATACCACAGGTCGAAGCCAAGGTTGATATTGGTA
>JBCBWI010000146.1:0-520 GCA_039817185.1 Cyanobacteria bacterium J06648_16
CGTGGCTGCGGTGGGCCAGGGCCGACTGATGCGGGTATACGACGACTTTTTTAGTGAGCTGACGCAGCCGATTGCGCAGGTGCTGCTGACGCGCAGCGATTTGGCACAGCGATCGCGCTACGTAAACAGCTATCGCACTTTTCGCCAGCTGATGCAGCTAGGCATTATCCCCGTCGTCAACGAAAACGACACTGTTGCCACTGACGAGCTAAAGTTTGGCGATAACGATACCCTCTCTGCCCTGGTCGCTAGTCTGGTGGGTGCAGACTATTTGTTTTTACTTACCGATGTCGACCAGCTGTATTCCGCAGATCCCCGGCAAGACCCAACAGCTGAACCCATTAGCCGAGTGACCGATATTGAGACGCTGACGGCCAAAGTAGGTGCCGCCGGCTCTAGCTGGGGGACAGGCGGGATGTCTACCAAAATAGAAGCTGCGAAGATTGCGATCGCCGCTGGCACGCACACCGTTATCACCCAGGGCCAAACGCCCGAAAACCTGCTCAAAATTCTGGCAGGC
>JBCBWI010000147.1:0-519 GCA_039817185.1 Cyanobacteria bacterium J06648_16
AGCAGGATTAGCCGATCCCAATCGCCCCACCGCTAGCTTTATTTTCCTAGGTCCCACTGGAGTAGGTAAAACAGAACTGGCAAAAGCCCTAGCACAAAGTCTGTTTGACACAGAAGAGGCAATTATTCGGATTGACATGTCGGAATATATGGAGAAACATTCTGTTTCCCGTTTGGTAGGTGCGCCTCCAGGATACGTCGGCTATGACGAAGGAGGACAGCTAACCGAAGCTATTCGCCGCCGTCCCTACTCGGTAATCTTGTTTGACGAGATCGAAAAAGCTCACCCAGATGTCTTTAATCTGATGCTTCAGGTACTCGACGACGGTAGGCTGACCGATTCTCAAGGTCGTACTGTAGACTTTACCAATACGATCATCATCATGACCAGCAATATTGGTTCACAGTATATTCTTGACGTGTCAGGAGATGATACCCAGTACGAAGAAATGCGATCACGAGTGATGGCAGCGATGCGGGATAGTTTCCGTCCCGAATTCCTCAATCGGATCGACGAGAT
>JBCBWI010000148.1:0-274 GCA_039817185.1 Cyanobacteria bacterium J06648_16
GTGGCAACTTGCTGATGAGTGACGACGGTGGCGAAACCTGGATGAAGGATAAGGGTGTGGAAAATGTCCCAACGAACTTTTACCGGATTAAGTTTTTGGGTAAGGAGAGAGGCTACATTTTGGGTCAGCGGGGCTATTTGCTGCGTTACTCGGAAGAGCCTGGTAGCGTAGCCTAGGGGCGACGCAGATGGTAATGCTCCGGGGCTCACGTCTGGATGATTTTTCGGGGCGGCAGAAATTTTTAGGGCCAGATTCTAAAGACTTCCTTGTGAGG
>JBCBWI010000148.1:284-514 GCA_039817185.1 Cyanobacteria bacterium J06648_16
GGCTGGCGTAACAGGCGAAAGACCGTTCGGTGACATTGTCACCAGTATCCGCTACTGGATTATTCACAGCATCACAATCCCAGCTTTGTTTATTGCTGGCTGGCTGTTTGTGTCGACAGGTCTTGCATACGACGCATTTGGCACTCCTCGTCCTGACGAGTATTTCAGCAATACGCAGGTTGAGCTACCTATCGTGGACAGCCGCTACAACCCTGATAGAACGCTGAAGA
>JBCBWI010000149.1:0-509 GCA_039817185.1 Cyanobacteria bacterium J06648_16
GGGACAGCGTTGGATCTAGGCCAGCGGTGAGAGCCCGGCACATACTCAATGGTGCTCGCGCCTGGATAGGCGTTGCTCAGCGCCACCCAGCAGGTGGTCGTTTCGCCAACTGGGGTGTGCGAGTTAATGTACATCGAGTCCTGATGGAGCGTGGTCTCCTTTGCGTTAGGCGGCTTTTGCCAGAGACCATCGGTGAGGAGTCTGGAACCGTTCCAGCCTTCCAGAGTGGCAGCGATTTGGCCAGCGGTTTCGCTCATGACGATACTGGCTAGGGTGCGATCGCATCGCCATACGCCCGTCATTTGTCCAGCCACCTCATCGCGGCCCAAATAAGGATTCCAGTGCCATTCATCGGGGAAAATGCCCGTCTCAAATTCGCCCGCATAGAGCGCGTCAAAGCGTTCTAGTAGTCGCTCAATCTGCGCTTTTGGAAACAGATTTTCTACAACCAAAAATCCATCCCTTTGAAAGTGTTCAATCTCTTCTGTCGTGACTATTGTCTGCTTTGG
>JBCBWI010000014.1:0-112343 GCA_039817185.1 Cyanobacteria bacterium J06648_16
CTTTCCTCATTCTCTATATCCCAGGACTGACAAGCGGTTCGGCACGGTAAACGCCAGCTTTTGTCAGTCAATCAGCTATACCCGTTTGAACCTTAATACTGAGCTGCCAGTATTTAGTCAAGGCTAAGCCATCTATTAATTTTGATGGTATCAATTAGGCTTGATTAACACCCAAGTAAATCCCCTGAGAAAACTTGGTTTTCTCTTGACATTTATTCCAATTAACCAGTACCTTTTGCTAAGGTGATGCAAAGTATAAAAAAGCACCTGTCACAGGAAAGCTTCTACGCTGCGGGACTTGCAACGCCTTCGCTGATGGGTATCTTAGTAAATATTCAGTAAATATTCACTGAATATAGGGTCTAAGAGCGGCCAGCCAGGCTACTTTTTTAAAATTTCCGGATCGAATTTATAAAGATTCTTTAAAGACGGGCACTCTTTCCTTAAAAATTTTAAAAAGACGACCCATCTATCTTTGAAGTAATCACCGAAGTACGCGAAATTACATAGAACGAGACGATGCGATCTGGATCACTCGACAGTGGCTGATAAAGTGCTAGCTTCCGCCAGTTTTTTACAGTCGTCATTAGAAGGCATGTCAAGGAGGCTAATTTCATTCTTGTCCCTGGCCTGTTCAAGCTAAAAGAGTACGTAACTATCCCATCACATAATCTTCAAAGTGGTTCCATAGAGTAGGCTACCTAGCCTGTTCCTCTGTGTTAGCCGATTGCAGAAACATCTAGCCATTCTGTTAGGGATTTCGGGGGCCTTTTCTTAGGAAGGTCCCAGGAAAAGCCCCGATGGAATGTGATGCTGTGCTGCCGTTCGATTACCTGTTTCTTGTGGGCTGTGCGGTCTGCCAATAAGGAGTTTTCATGAAAATAGCGGTGGTTGGGGTGAAGCAGCTTCCCCCTCGGCAGGGAGGGATTGAGCAAGCGTGCGCCGAAATGTACCCTCGCATGGCCCAACAGGGGCATGATGTTGATTTATTTGCTCGAGCGTCCTCCACACAGCTGAAATGGTTTCAGAAAAGTCATTTCCAGGGGGTGAAAGTGGTATCTTTACCGAGCTTTGACAAGCGCGGTATAGACGCCTTGACGACAGCCGCCTTCGGTGCAACTGCCGCTAGCAACCGTTACGATATCGTCCACTTTCATGCGGTTGGGCCTGCTCTATTTTCCTGTATTCCTCGCGTTGTATCTCCCGATACTAGAATCGTTGTTACCTGCCATGGCCTAGACTGGCAGCGGGCTAAGTGGGGGCGATTTGCCAGGATCTGGCTGCAGTCAGGTGAACGTATGGCGGTCAGATGCGCCCACGAAATCATTGTTGTTTCTGAAGCATTGAGAGACTATTTCTGGCAGACGCACCGTCGCCAAACGCACTATATTCCAAATGCGCCAGCGGCCTACCAGGCATCAGCAGGTTTCGATTTTGGCAAGACCCATGGACTGATCCCTCAGAAATATGTTGTGTTCCTGGGTAGGCTAGTTCCCGAAAAATGCCCTGATCTGCTGATCCAGGCATTTCAGCGCCTCCGTCCCCAGGGCTGGAAGCTGGCGCTGATTGGCGGGACGAGCGATACCTCTGGCTATACGCAGTCCCTCAAGGCGCTAGCGGCCGGTGACCCTAACATTGTTCTGACGGGCCAGCTCCACGGCACGCAGCTCGCAGAGATTATGCGTGGTGCCGGACTGTTTGTGCTCCCCTCCTATTTAGAGGGCATGCCGTTGGCCATGTTAGAAGCCATGATCGAAGGAATCCCGGTATTAGCGAGCGATATCGACCCTCACCAGCAACTGCTTGATCACCACCGGGGCTTACTGTTTGAAACAGGCAGTATCGACGACTGTGTCCGGCAAATGGACTGGGCTATACATCACCCTGCCGCCCTTAAAGACATGGCCAATCGCGCCCAAAAACATGCGCAGCTGCATCACAGCTGGGACCATATCACAACAGAAACGCTCAAGATCTATAGCCGTCCCATCTCAGTGCCCAATGTTGTTACCTCGCCAGAGCAGGTTGTGCAGCCCTGAACAAGGAGAGGCCCTCAACGGTGCAGCTAACCTATCAGCAGCTTTGCCAAATACACCACCCATAAATGCTGTGATCCGCATCTACTCTACAAACTGCCTGTCAATAGTCCTATGAAAACACCTGTAATTGCCATTGGTCTTGACGCTACCGAGCCATCCCTTATTGAGGAGTGGATTGCCGCGGGGCAGCTTCCGGCCTTAGCTCGGCTTCGTGCAACGGGTAGCTACCAGCGGCTTCAAAACCAGGGCTATTACCGGGCTGAAACGCCCTGGACTACTTTTTTAACGGGCTGTTCCCCCGAAACAACCGGCTACTGGGGTCCGGTGAAATACCATGCCGACCGCTACGACGTCGAGAAAGTGGGCGCTTATAAATACAATAATTTTTTGCCGTTCTATGCTCTTAACGACGATTTCAAGTCTGCTATCTTTGATATGCCACAAACGGCTCTGATGCCGGTTTTCAATGGCGTTCAGGTGCTGGCATGGGGGGGCCATTCGCCCCAGGTCGCCAGAGGCTCTCAGCCCGCCTCGCTGCTTAACGATTTGGTCAATCAGTTTGGAGTACATCCAGCTTTTGGACGAGATCATGCCAATATTTACAGCCAAAAATCCATTACTCGCCTGCAAAAGTGGTTAGAAACCGGGATTGCTCGCCGCGGAGAAATTTGCAATCATTTACTCCAATCGGACGACTATGACTTCTTGCTGACCGTATTTGGTGAAGCTCATGCAGCAGGTCATTACATGTGGCACCTCAACGAAGCTGCTCATCCTCTCTATGGGGAGCAGATTACGGCAGGCAATAATCTTCTGCTCTCAGTCTTTAAATCTATTGATGCAGCTATCAACCACATCATAGAAGCGGCCTCACCCGAGACATCGGTGGTGGTCTTTTCAGCTCATGGTATGCAAAACAACAATCTGGACGTAACTAGCACTTTCTTTCTGGCAGAACTCCTTTACCGATGGAATTTTCCCGCTAAGGTTGGGTTTGCAGCCAATGCGAACGGATCTCGACGTCAGCCAGTATCTGGTAAAGCTGCCCGGCAACGATGGTACCGACAGATTTGGGCGCAAAAACATGATCCGAATCCGCTAACCCGGTTTTGGCGGGCTCAGCTACCCACCAAGGGACATCGCATTCTCGAACAGTTAGGCAGTCGACTGGGATACCGGGCAACCTCTGATTTTGTCTCGCCCTACGCGCTACAAAACTCAGGAGGGGCCTTTGACTGGCAGCCAGCGACCTGGTACAAGCCGGTATGGCCCCAGATGAAAGCGTTTGCTCTACCTAGCTTTTCCGAAGGCTACATCCGGATTAACCTCAAGGGACGCGAACCCAACGGACTAGTGGCCCCAGAAAGCTACGATGCGGTCTGCCAAGAACTCATTGAGCAGCTGAATTGCCTGAAAAACGGACGGACCCACCAGCCAGTCGTTGACCGGATTATTCGAACTCGGACGCGAGCTAACCAAGCGGATCAGGGGCTACCCGATGCTGACCTCATTGTCATGTGGAATGAGGAGCATCTGGCTGACATCGTTGAAAGCCCCACCTTAGGCAGCATTGGTCCAGTTCCCTACCAGCGGTCAGGCAGTCATACACCCCACGGATTTGTGTTAATGAATGGCCCTAATGTTGAAGCCGGAGAATCGGTCTCGACCGGTAGCGCCTTGGACCTAGCCCCAACGCTTTTAGATCTGATGGGTGCACCGATTCCTGATTATTTCGAGGGGCAGAGCTTGCTACCCCAGCGCTCGCTGACAGCGATTGCCTGATCGTTTTGTATTGACCACGGTTCATCTGTACTTAGACACTCACCGTCCTCTTCCCACCTATCTACCGGAGCCATTCCAATGGGTAAAGCTATTCTTGACTTACAGACAGCGCTCAAACGCCGTGGGTGGATTGCACTACCGGTAATAACCGCCGCCGCAGGTGCAGCACTGCTTTATCTATCAACGGCTGCGCCTGTCTACCGCACCTCAAACCAGATCATCGTTGATGAGAAAGACGTCAGCGTTTCTGACCTGGGTCAGGGGATTACCGGCATCAGCTCAAATGCACCGGGTAAGGCCGACCCAATTGCTACTCAGGCCGAGCTGATTCGCTCCCAGGGAGTGCTACAGGGAGCCCTGGCAGCGGTTGCAACAGAACGCTCGCTGGAGGAACTCCCTTCGACCAAGGCATTACGAAAGGCCGTCGAGGTGGAAATTTTGCCGGGAACCAACATTCTGAGGCTGAGCGTAGAAGGTGAAGACCCTGAGCTGACCGCAACCTTGGCCAACGCGATTGCGGCGGCGGCAGTCGCTGAGAATGTTGAGGCCATTCGCCGAGAGGCATCGGTGGTACGGGAGTTTCTGGAAGATAAAATTCCCCAACAGCAGACTCGCCTGCGGCAGGCAGAAATTGCTGAGGGTGACTACCGGCAGGCCAGCGGCATTGTATCTCTCGAAGCCCAAACCCGAGAACTGGTCAATCAGGTCTCGGCCCTAGAAGCCGAGCGCAATCAAACCGTGGCGCTGCTAGAAGAAGCCATTACCCGTGACCAGCAGCTCCGCCAAATTACTGATGTCTACACGCCCGAGGCCGCCTATGAGAGCGTTCGAGTCGGCCAGGATGAGACCCTACAGTCGCTTGAGCAGGAAATGACCGAACTAGAAGTTGCGATCGCAGATGCTGGCACTCGCCTGGGTGAGCAGCACCCTGATTGGCTTGCCCTGTTAGAAGAGCGCGCCGCATTGGACCAGCTGTACCGCGACAGACTGACGACGCTAGCTCCCCAAAGTGGTCAATCTGCAGCAGCAGGGGACCTCAGCCAAGCTCTACTTGCCGACTACATCACCAGCGATATTGAGCGACAGGGCCTTGAAAGCCGCCTAGCCGTCATTGATGCTGAGCTAGCCAACTTAGACGCTCGACTGCTGCAAATTCCCGTTCAGCAGCAGCCGCTCGCCACCCTATCCCGTGAGCGGCAGGAAGCCGAATCCGCCCTACAGTTTCTTCAGGCCAAGCTCGAAGAAGCTCGCCTAGCCGAAGCTCAGCTCATCAGTAACGTTCGAATTATTGGTCAGGCTGAAGTCCCCCAGGAGCCTGTTGCACCTAAGCCACTGGCCGTCTTGGTACTGGCTCTAGTAGCAGGGGGAGCCTTATCAGCCGCGCTCATGGTCCTACTAGAAGCTACTGACATGACGCTTCGTACAGCGTCGGCCACCGAAGCCGCACTCAAGCTTCCAGTCTTGGGCGTTCTCCCCAAAGTAACCCGCCGTCAGGGAGCCTGGCGCTTAGAAACCTTTTTAGACAGTCCCGATCGGGTTGAGCCCTATCGGTCATTGCTTAAAACCCTCTCCTATCAGCGGCGCGCGGTCAAACAGCTAAAAACAGCCGGTAACGGCAATGGCAACGGTACGCCAACAGTGCGCTCTCTTGGCCAAATGATTGTTGTCACCAGCCCATTTGCCAACGAAGGAAAATCAACGGTAGCATCTCACCTGGCGGCAACAGCGGCGATGCTGTCTCAAAAGACACTCCTTATGGACGCCGACTTCAGGTCCCCGTGCCTCGATGCGTTACTGGAGCTCCCGGCCTACCCGGGCTTGACCGAAGCGATGGCCGCACCCGAAACCCTGACAGAGGTTGTCAAGCCAACCTCTGTCGACAATCTGTTTGTTTTGACCCACGGCCAGCTGTTCAATCGGCCTTCAACACTAGCGGAAAGCGAAGCCATTCGTACGCTTTTGGCCGAAGCAGCCAGCCAATACGACATGGTCATTATTGATACAGCCCCCGCCAGCATCAGCGCCGACGCAGCCACCCTCAGCCAATACACCGATGGCCTGCTGCTTTCTCTGCAGGCTGGCATCTCTCAACGGGCGGCCGCCGTTCACGTCGCCTCCGAACTCAAAAAGAGTGGTGCCCATGTTTTAGGTGTCGCCCTGAGCAATGCCAAGCCCGGCCAAGAGAGCCTGTACACAGAAATCGGGAACGAACAGCTACAGTTGCTGCCCTACGCCAACTACGCACCAGAGACTCGTCAACCTGACAGCACCAGTGCTCGGGTCTAGTCTAATCAGTCCATCGCTGTTCGCTCACCTATCTCTTATCCATCTGTGACCATGAAACTGTTTCTCCCCACCGCTCAACAGATTATGGCGGTTGTCCCTTTGCTAATTTTGGCAAAGGCTAGCCCCAGCCTGGCTCAGCTGCCAGAACTGCCTACCAGCACGCCAACCACCGCCGATGAGACTGCCCAGGCACCCATACCGGTCGAGATGCCTGCCACCATTGACTCATCCGCTATCCCCCTCAAGACCGGCGATCGTCTGAGCATAGCGGTTGTGGGCTTCCCTGACCTGTCCGGTGACCATATTGTTTCGCCGGACGGCACGATTCAGATGCCGCTAGTTGGCTACGTCAGCGTCAGTGGTCTTACCCCAGCCCAGGTTGTTCCTCAGCTGACCGAGCTACTCCGTCCCTACGTTCGGCGGCCGCAGGTCGGCTTAGCCGTCACCGACCTTAGTCCCGTCCGTATTAGCATTACCGGCGCGGTGGTAGAACCCGGGCCACGACTTCTCAGCGCGACCAGTGAGGGCGAAGGCCGCACTATTACCCTAAGCGACACGCTAGTGATGGCAGGCGGCATCACTCCCGATGCTGATCTGCGCAACATTACTATTCGTCGGACCACTGGCACAGGTTCAGCTCCAACCGAAGTCCAGGTGGATCTTTGGGAAGCTATTCGCGATGGTGACCTGGATGCCGACCCTAAGATCTTTGATGGAGATGAAGTCATTGTTCCTAAAGCCACTGCTAGCAACGTCGACCAGCAGATGCTGCTCGCGTCTACGGTTGCCCCAGACGAGATCACTATTCACGTTGCAGGCGAAGTCGAGCGTCCTGGCCAGATTGATATTACTCCCAGCGCTGATGTGAGCGCTGCGATCGCAGCCGCCGGGGGGCTAACCCCCGATGCCGACGCCAACGAGCTAGTGCTCTTCCGGATGGCTCCCGATGGACGATTGGCAGAGCAGACCTTTGCCTTTGGGGATGTTTCAACCACATTAATGCAAGGCGATCTGGTTGTAGTCAAGCCCTCCTCGCGCGGCAATGTCGGCGACAACTTCGACTTCCTGGGCCGCATTCTAGGCCCCTTCGGTTTTTTGTTTCGCTTACTTGATTAGCGCAAGTAGTTGTAGTCAAGTGATTGACATCGTCCTTTGTTGTTTCTGCAACGTTGCCTTAGAGTCACATAGCCCCAGCCACAACGCTCTACTCCCACCTGATATTCGTCCCAGCACCCTCCCCGGAGGCCGTCTGTTTATGGAGTTTCCTCTGAATGTCGTTCCCATCGTTACCCACCGTTAGTGTAGTCATTCCTGCCTACAACGCCATGGCCTACTTACCAGAAGCGCTATCCAGCGTACTCTGCCAGACTTTCAAAAACTATGAAGTCATCATTGTCAACGATGGGAGCACTGACCAGATTGTAGAGTGGGCTGCAGCCTTGACTGATGTTCGGATCCGTCTTCTCTCTCAAGAAAATAGAGGCCTGGCTGGTGCTCGTAATACAGGCATTCGAGAATCCAGGGGCCGGTATTTGGCTTTTCTCGATGCCGATGATTGCTGGCATCCAACCAAGCTTGCTAGACAGGTTGAACTGCTGGAGCAGCGCCCCAAAGTAGGGGTAGTGTACACCTGGATGAAGCTCATTAACTCAGATGGCGTACCTACTGGTCGAACTGTCAAAAATCGTACCGAAGGGCGTATCTGGTCTCAACTGATCCTACGTAACTGTGTCGGGTCGGGCAGTACCCCAATGGTGAGGAGGGAGTGCTTTCACAGGGTGGGTGACTTCGACGAAAATTTGGGCTCATACATGGAAGATCGGGATATGTGGCTCCGAATAGCTCCTGTCTACGATTTTTCTGTAGTCAAAGAAATCCTTGTAGACTATCGGCAGCATCCCGCTAGCGCATCTAAAAATTGGAATGCAATGGCACGTAGCGCCAAAATTATTTTAGATAAGTCATTCAACGCAGCACCAGCAGACTTTACAAAAGAGGAGCTCAATCTTCTACGGAAGCAGTCCTACAGCTCGATTAATCTGTCACTAGCATGGAAACCCCTTCAGGGAATCGTCAAAGATTATTCACAATCTATATCCTTTGCCTGGAAGGCAGCCAAAATCTATCCGCCTATTTGTCTATCTAGGGGATATTTACGTTTGCTAACAACAATGATCATCATGAAGTTGTTAGGTGATAAAAGCTACAGCCAGGCAACGCTTATCGTCTTTAAGATAAGGCGACAGTTAATGCAGCTTGGGCAGGATTTAGAACCAATAGCATAATAATTTCTGTGTCATATAGGCAAAGTCTATCGACTAGTTTTTTCGTACAATGGGGAATATATCTGCATGATTCTAAGGTATGAAGGCAAAGAAAAATTTATCTTCGTAGCTAACTCGAAGTCAGCTTCTAGCTCCATAGAAGCATCCAGACTAGCAAACCTAGCTGATGTTCGCTTGACAAACGCTTACGCTTGCAAACATATGAGCATTGAGAAGATCTACGAACGATTCGGCTTTATTTTCAAGAATTTTCCGTTTGATTCTTTCTTGAAGTTTGCTGTCATTCGAGATCCTTTAGAGTGGGTTATTAGCTGGTATAACTTCAGATCTCGACCTAGCCTGAAGCGCTCTCAATTGCAAAACAAAAGCGCCTATGCGGGCAACCTCAGCTTTAACGAGTTTTGGGAAAGTAATAAAGGCGAATTTTTTTTGCTGCCTCAGACCAATCGTTTTTTTTCCCCTACCCAACCTCATGTAAAAGTCAATTATATTATCAATCAAAGAACCTTCTTGGAAGACTTCGAGGTTGTTAAAGAAGTCTTAGACCTCGGTTCAGTTAAAATTCCAAAGAAAAACAGATCGTTAAGTCGAATTACCTCTACAGAGGTTGATACATCTGTCAAACAAGATATCCAAAGCTTCTATCAGGCCGATTATGAGCTCATCGAAAGTCTGGCAAGCTTCAACGATGAAGGAATTAAGAGCTTCAGATCTGCTTCTAAGTCAAATAAGTCAGAACATAGAGCTCAGCGTAGCCCGGAGGAGATTCTCTCAGTGATTCGATACCGTCTGGGTGTTATCCTGCAACGCAGCTAGAGAACTATGCTATTTCAACGTCGTTCATCCCTTCCACCTGCTCTTACGTGGGTAATCTGCATTGTAGGCATTCTGCTGAGCGCCATTATAGGGTGGCTCTCAGGTGGAAACGCTGTTTTGATAGCGCCCCTTCTGATCGTCGGGATGACGCTCCTCTGCTTCTCTTTGAAGTTTGAGCAGACGGTTATGGTACTTCTCATCTTGAGAAGCGCTGTTGATATTTTCTCTGCTCAGCAAATACCGGCTATCTTTGCAGTGAGCATAGACTTACTGACATTAGCCTATGTAGCCGTCTCAATACTTACCGGTCAGCGTGTTTACACAAGTCGCTTTCTTTGGCTGTTTGCAGGCTGGGTCGCATTTCAAGGCCTTTGGGTCATTTTGCTGCCACTCGGCGGCTTGGGGCTTGGAGCTAGTCACTTTTCCATCAGTCTCCGGGAATGGGTACGACTATTTTCGTGGCTGATGGTCTATCTACTAATTATGCAGCTAAAAGATAGGCTGCATCCAGCCCAGATTGTCACAGCGTTATTTTGTAGTACAGTCTTGCCTTTACTGGCAGCAGCCCTACAAATGGTACTCCCTGCCTCAGCCTTACCAGCATTTTTGGCCCATCGAGGAAATGCTTTTACCGACTTGGAGAACGCATCACGTATCAACGGCACGTTGGGTCATCCAAACGCATTTGTGACATTTCTGATTCTATTTCTGGCGCTATCCTATTGGCAGGCAACTAGTCGAAAGCAGCAGTGGCCTTGGTATGCTTTGATGGGAGTTCTAACTTTCTTTATTGTAGGAACGAAGGCATTAGTCGGTTTAGTCATGCTAGTTGTACTAATCGTAATGCTTATTGCTCCTAAGCTTACATTGTCGAAATTACTTGGGAGCACAGTGCTGATTGGCTTGGCATTGATAGCTTTCGGCAGCACAGAGTTTGGCCGAGAACGGTTATCTCTATTTGTGGATATGCCATTTTTCAATGCTGACCTTGATGTATCAAGAGCCATCCTGCTAAGGCAAACTAGTATCAACAGCTTCTACTGGCGACTAGAACAATGGACCTTCCTTCTTAAAGCCTGGCAACAGCATCCCTGGTTGGGATATGGGTTCGATTCGCCCAGATATCTAACACACTTTGGTAGTGCCGCTCACAACGACTACATACGTTCGTTGGTCGAAGGCGGTATCGTTGGCTTCATCGCCTTCATTACCTTTATAGGTGCTCATGCCGTCCGACTGTTCCGGATTTTTGTATCTCAGCTCTCGACAGTTCCTCAGAGAAATCTCGCCTGGACGCTTCTTTCTGTATTGATTGCTATGACTGTCGGAATGCTGACAGAAAATATTTGGAGTCATACGGCGCTGTTCTTCTACTGGTTATCGCTAACTGCTGTTGTTTCCTTCGATTGGCGCTCCAAAAGCGAATTACATGAAAGTTTTGTAGAGTAGGTCTTCATGCCTAAGGTATCAATCATTATTCCGGCATTCAATGCGATGAAATACTTGCCAGCGACGTTAGAAAACGTCGCACAGCAAACATTTCAGGATTACGAAATTATCATCGTCGACGATGGTAGCCGCGACAGCATCAAAGAGTGGGCTGCGCAGATAGACGATAAACGTATTCGATTCTTCTCTCAGGCAAACGCTGGTAGTGCGGCTGCCCGTAATACGGGTATTACCCATGCAAGTGGAGATTTCATCGCTTTCCTCGACGCCGATGACCTATGGGATCCGACAAAACTAGCAAAACAAGTCCGTACTTTGGAGGAAGACCCGCAGGCGGGACTGGTCTATTGTTGGGTAGCAACGATTGATGCAAACGGACACCCACAGGGGAAGATTTATCGGAATTCGGCAGAGGGCGATGTTTGGACATCCCTAATTGAACATGACCTAACGGAGTGTGGCAGCAATCCGATGGTTCGACGAAACTGTTTTGATCGTGTCGGCAAGTTTGACTCAAATTTTGCCTATGCTCAAACTTGGGAAATGTGGCTGCGTATCGCTGACGTTTTTCCATTTCGGGTCATTGAAGAGCCCCTGGTGTATTATCGATTCCACAGTAGTAACATCTCAAAACAGTGGCAAACAATGGAAGCCAGCTTTACCGCCATTATTGAAAAAGTTTTTGCTACAGCACCCGCTAAACGTCAAGTCTATAAATCACGCAGCTATGCGTCAGCTTATCTCTGCATCGCATGGAAGGCCTTACAAAATCTTGGGGGAGACTATCAAACTGCTCAATATTTCCAGAAAAAAGCTTTGACATACTACCCAAAAGCTAGATTCTCTGGCCAAAATATTCGGCTAAAAGTTGCGATCGCACTCGTTCGCATTTTTGGACTTGATGGATATAGCCAGCTACGACTTAAGCTGCACCAGCTGAAGTACCAGCTAACCCGTTTGCCCAAGATAGCGGCCTAGCCACATAAACTAACAATACCTCTGTCCCCATGACTGCTTCTGTTTCTCTGAAAGACAAAGTCCTCAAAGGCGGAGTCTACCTGACCCTCAGACAGTTATTAGCCTCTGGCTTTTCGCTAGTTAGTACCTTAGTGATAGCCCGCCTGCTAGGTCCCGAAAGTTATGGTATTGTCTCAGCAACGTTGGGCATCTTTTACTTTTTACGCTGGACCAGCCGAATGGGCTTGGGTGCCTATCTTATTCGTGAACCTGATATCACTGAGGCAGACGCCGAACAAGTACTCGCCTTTTATAACACTTGTGGTGTTCTGTTCTGTGTTTTGTTGTGGCTACTGGCACCCGCGTTTGGATGGTGGATTGGCCGGAGCGAAATCACTTATTTATTGAGGTTACTCGTTCCTGCCATTTGGCTCGACATGGTTAGCAATGTCTCCTTGAGTCAGCTCAATCGTCGATTGCGTTTCGACAAAATCAGCCTGGTCGAAGCTGTAGCCCAGACCGCCAACTATTTGCTGGCTATTCCCTTAGTGCTGCTCTACGAGAGCTACTGGGGACCTATTGCAGGAACGCTACTTCAGTTTGTACTTCTAGCAGGGCTGTCTTGTTGGTTCTACCCCGTTCGCTGGAGGATGAAATGGCAGTGGATGACTCTTTCACCAGCTCTTAGATTTGGCATCAGCTTTTACTGCGCGACCTGGCTATTCAATCTACGTAATCTAACAATTCCACTCTTTGTCAGTCGGCTCGCCGGAATCGAAGCCGTAGGTATCGCTAATATTGCGGTACGGATGGTAAGACAGCTCATGCTACTGCGGAACGTGCTGAAGCGGATGTCTATGAGCATCATGGCTAAGTTGATGGATGATGCAACTGCAACTCGCCGGGCGATCAGTCGAGGGATGGCATATCAGGCGCTTTTGATTGGCAGCATATGCGCTCTTTTTGCCAGCGTAGCCTCATGGTTAGTGCCAACTGTCTTTGGTCCTGAATGGTTACCTAGCGCTCGGTTGGTTCCCCTAGTTGGTATATCTACACTTATCGGATCCGTATTTGATTTGCACAGTGCCACGCTCTACGCAGCGGGCAAAATTAGATCGGTTATTTTGATGAACCTGGGCTATGTTGCTATTCTTTGGATTGCTTCACTAAGCCTAATCCCTGGCTTGGGCGTCTGGGGATACGGCATCGCCGAAATACTAGCTACACCGGCCTATCTCACAACCCATAGGGTACTCACGCAAATTTACGGCTCGCCTGATTACCAACTAACCTCTTGGCTGATTTTGGCATCCGCGGTTCCTGCATTAGCAGGGATATGGCTGCCAACCTGGGCAAATCTATTACTGCTGGTAGTAAGCTATGGCGCTGTGTTTGCAGTAAACTCTAGCGCCAGAAACATTGTTGTAGAGATTAAAGCTGTTATGCAATCTCGAAAAGCTAATCCCCAGAAAGCATGATGAAACTAACCCAGCAAACCCTTATATTCGAAGTCAGTAACCGTTTACGGAGCCTATTTGTCCCTCGGTTCGATCGAAAGATAGCCTATATTCACATTCCAAAATGTGGAGGTGTCTCGATTAGCAAAGCACTCAAAGCTTGTTATATCAGTCCAAATCTGCGCGATGATACCCTGTATAAGCTCGATTCTGTCGCTTGCCTTAAAGCCAGTCAAGCCATTACCAACGAACCCTTACAAGTTGGTCATCCAGAAGTCACTCGGCTCCGAGAGGCATTACTTATGTATGGGATGTCTCAAAATCAGGTTCGGTACATCAGCGGACATTTCCAGTTCAGTTTGGCGGCTTATCATCAGTTTCAGCATGAGTACGGCTTTCTTACTGTTTTGAGAGATCCAGTAAAACGTTGGGTGTCAGCCTATTTCTATAATCGGTACAAAGACTACGGCAATGCACAGACGGAGTTGGAAATTGACGAATATCTGGAGTCCGAAGCGGCACAGAGGAGTGCTAAAACCTATGCCCGCTGCTTATGTGGGTTAGTTGAGACGCAAGGGTACTCAAACAGAGAGCTGACTGAAAAAGCTAAAGAAAATCTCCACAAGTTCGACTTAGTAGGCTGCACAGAATATCTGGACGTATTTGTCGAACAGTTTTACGCCCGTTACAAACGTCGACTTTCGGTTGGCCGATGGAATCAGAATCCAAAGTCCACAGCCTACCAAAAATCAGTCCTGTCCGATGCCGTTCTGGATAGGGTAAGAGAGCTTTGCCAGCTCGACATGGAAATCTACAATTATGCTGTCGAGCAGTTTATCGCCCCCCAACAGTTGTCTTCAGCAGAGCAAAAACCCTTAGTTGTTTCTTCTTCAAGTCGGTGATCTACCAGCTAATGCAGAACGCATTTGTACAGCGTTTAAGCCAACGACGATACAGCGGCATGATGAATTCGCTACCCGATATCGAAGAGGATGGCCTCCCCAGACGCTTTGTCATCTTCAATTTTCCTAGAAGCGGTAGTAATCTGCTTTGTAGCATGCTGAATCAGCATCCAGATATTCTCTGCCATCATGAGGTGTTTAACCCTCAGAAGATTTACTATGCCAAGAATTTTCATGAGCTGCTGGGCGGAGGGGAGCAACCGCTACCTCGGCTGGACTTGATTGATGGAAAGGTAGGTATTGGCTCTAAATGGGAACGGAACACATCGCCAGAGAGATTCATGCTAAAGCTCTGGCAGCACTCCTACGAGGCAAAAGCCGTAGGATTTAACTTGTTCCCTACCCACATCCCTAACGCAGCAACATCCATAATCAAAGACGACAATATTCAGAAGATCTTGCTAGTACGCCGCAATAAGGTCAAATGCTATGTGTCTCGCGCCATCGCCCGAAAAACTGGTGTGTGGGATCTGTATGGAAACAAGTTGAATGGCCCTAAGATTTCTGTGACGATCAATCCGAAGCGCCTGCTTGCCTGGAGTTATGGATACGATCGTTACTTTGAGAAAATGCGGCAGCATCTAGCAGCCTCAAACCAAAGCTATCTCGATCTAATTTATGAAGAGATTGTGGGTAAAGACAGTAGTGTGGTCAAAACAGAAATGTTGAAGTTTATCGGTGTCTCACCCGACATTCACGATCTTCAACCACCGCTCAAAAAACAAAACTCTAACCAGCTCTGTGAACTCGTCAGCAATTTTACTCAGCTTAAAAAAGCCCTGGCCGGAACAGAGCTAGAGGCATTCGTTTAGCCAAAGAACGGAAGTCTAGGCCAGCAGCCAAGCTTGCACTTGGTCAATAGGTCCAAAGCATTTAATCATCGGTGATCTAGTCAATCGGAATAGTTCCATGTCGGTGCTGATGCCATTGCCAAGCATGACCCAAAATTTCACTGAGGTCAGTGTATCGGGGATTCCAGCCAAGCACGCGCCTCGCCTTTTCACTGCTCCCAACTAGAACAGGGGGATCGCCGGGACGGCGCTCACCTTCAACTACAGAGATGTCGCAGCCCGTGACCTGGCGAGCGGTATCAATTACGTCTCTGACCGAAAATCCGCTCCCGTTGCCCAGGTTAAAAATATTGGTCTGTCCGCCGTTGAGCAGATACTCAAGCCCCAAAACGTGGGCATCGGCTAGGTCACTTACATGAATGTAATCACGAATGCAGGTACCGTCGTCCGTAGGATAATCTGTTCCGTAAATACTAATATGGTCGCGCTTACCCAAAGCGGTGAAGAGTACAAGTGGAATCAGATGCGTTTCCGGCGCGTGATCTTCGCCCAACCGCCCTTGAGGATCGGCACCCGCCGCATTAAAGTACCGAAACGTCACCGAGCGCAAGTCATAAGCTAATGAAAAATCTTGCAGCATGCGCTCAACCATGAGCTTACTCGCACCATAGGGATTGATGGGCCGCTGTACCTGTGTCTCAGGAATTGGATTAATGTCAGGTTTACCGTAAGTAGCACAGGTAGACGAGAAGACAAGCTTGCTAACGCCACAGGACTGCATGGTGGCAATCAAATTGAGCGTACCGACAACGTTGTTGCGGTAATACTTTTCGGGATTGCTAACCGACTCTCCTACATACGCATAGGCAGCAAAGTGAACCACCGCAGCGATATCATGGGCGGTGAACAGCTCAGTCAGCAGCGCCCCATCGCCGATATCTCCCTCAATCAGCTCTACACCCAGACTTGTCTCGACGATGTCTCGATGCCCGTAAACCAAGTTGTCTAGAATGAGAATGTTGTAACCCTTTTGCTTGAGCGCGAGTACGGTATGGGAACCAATATAACCGGCTCCTCCAGTAACAAGAATCGTGGGTTTAGATGAAGACATACGCAACGTAAGGACGGTGGTTTTATTGACGATTAGGCAACCTGCCAGCGAGATAGCATGTCTTCGAACAGATTACCAATCACCTGATCGGCTTGATACGGCGCAGCCACCTGCGTGCAGGCCGATGCAGGGTAAGCATCAGGATGATCAACCACCTGCCCTAGCGCTGCCGCCAGCGCCGTTGGCGTCCTTTCATCAACAACAATTCCGCTGTCGACCGTCAGCACGTTGGGCGTATGCCCAGACCGCATGGTCACAATCGGCGTTCCACAGGAAAGCGCCTCTAAAATGGCTAGGGGCAGACCTTCGTAAACGCTGCTTAACACAAAGGCGCTGGCCACCTGATGCAACTCGGCTAGCTGGTCGTGGGGTACTGCACCTAAAAGAGTAATCCGATCCTGTATCTGATGCTTCTCGATTTCAGCTACGATATCGGCCTTCAATTCTCCATCTCCAGCCATCAATAAATGGGCTGTAGGATCATTGAGGGCTGCGATCGCACGAACCAGCAGCAGAGGATCCTTCTGGGGATGCAAACGACCTGCAAACAGAATCAGTCGAGTATCTGCAGGCAGCCCGAGCCGCTTGAGTACCGTCGCCTGGGCTGCCTGCGTCTGATCGGGTGACAGGGGCGCAAACACCTTGGGGTCAATCGCATATTTGAAGTCGTCGATACGGTCTGCAAAACGAGGATATCGCTGTCGATAGAACTGAGTAGAGTTCGAATTGCAGGAGATGACTTTATCGAACTGAGCAACTAAAAACCGTTCGAGCGTAAAGTATAGTGCCGGAAATCGCTGCCAGAGAATGGAATTGGCGTTCTTAGCCGCGCTGACCTGCTGCTGGATATCGTTATGCACAAACAGCGTCTTCTCACCCGGCCATCTAAACGTTGCCAGCGTCGGTTCTATCCGATGAAAGTGCATGAAGTCCGAGGCAAGCGTCTGGCCTAACAGTGCCCCTGTATACTTCACAGAAGTGGGCACCAGGCCACGCGTATCATCCTCAACCAAGGTAAAAAGAGGGAAGAATTGGATCGGCTTGCCCATATACTCAGCATCGTGCCACTCACCGGGCGTTTGGGCCGGATCTCCGCCGGTTCCAACCATTCTCAAGTCAAAGGTATCTGGCGCATATTTAATAAACGTATTGATAAAAGACTGAATGCCCCCAATAGTCGCATTCCAAGGATCGTATTGATAAAAGATAGTCAAAACCGGCTTACGCATACACCCTCGCAACCAATAAGTCAGCGCCATCAGCAGCTCGCAATATCAGGACTCACACTGCAAGATCATTTAGGCGCAGCACCCAATGCTGGAACATTTGCTGAATTTTCGTAACTTTATTTCATCCTCAAAATCGTGCCGGTTTTCACGGACAGAAGCAAACGAATAAGCACCCCTTTAGCAAGGCTTAACTCAGAGTATGAATAATTCATGAAAAAAATATAGCTATCCTCACGATCGCTGAGAGTCCGCAATGGCCGGAGATATGGCGGCGGATAGGTTAGCCTGAGACACCTGCCAGAAATAGACGAGCAAATTGGTTAGGCCCAGCAACTTGGTACCATCCTCTAGCAAAATCAGCGAACCTCGCCCTGTCAAGGGCAAGGCATCAGTGATACCTGAAACGAGAAAAAGCGCGATAGTCACCATCAAAAGGAAGTATGGCGTCGCCGATAGAACATAGCGACCAAATCGAATTGCGATCGCAACTGCCCCCCCGATGTAAATCAAATATAAAACAGCCTTAGGTATACCTACCAGCGCATGCAGTAGCAGCGTTACACGCAGCACCTCGTCTAACAGCAAGACACTGATAAAAATACCTGCAGCTCTGAGGAATCGACTGCCACACCGATGGGCGCAGCGGAGTTGCCACAGCGTCACAACCGTCACTAAACAGATCGTCGCAATTACACACCAAAGAATCTCAGAAATGCTTGTAAGTAAGCCAACGTAGGGACGTGCCCGCGTAAAGGGGTCTTGAAACAGCGCGACCAGTATTTGAAAACGCTGCTCTCGGTCGGGAGAATCTGTAAGCGCCGCCAGCTTAATATAAAGCGCTATCCAAACGAAGAACGAGAACAGGAATAGGTTAGTCAGCAGAAGATAGCGGTATTTCTTTATATATTTCAAATACGATCGGTTCCCCATCCTGCCTTAAACCTCAAAAAACTCCGTTCCAGAATTAGCCAGCCATAGGACTTACTGCACACCACAACTCAGCCAGCTCTTGTCACCTAATCGCCTCGATCAATCCTGTCAACTAGCATGCCCCCATAGGCTGATTCCGGATTCTTATCCCCCACGGGTCACGAACGCGCCATGGGAAATTAGGGCATACTGGGTTGAAGGTATCCGTGTCATCTTATTTCGATCGGGCGAGTATGGAACGGTTTTCTCAAGGGTTGCTACAGCTGGCTGAGCAGCGTCAGCAAGTCGTTACGGCATTGAAGCAGCTTGCCCAGAGCCTATCGAGCGGAGACTCATCGGCAGAGGAGACCCCCACAGATTCAGCTGAATTCCAGACGGTCCGGCAGGAATTGGGCCAAGTCGCCGACCGACTGCGCCAGAGCAAGTTCAAAATCGTCATTCTGGGCGACATGAAGCGGGGTAAAAGCACCCTGCTCAATGCACTCCTGGGCGAACCGCTACTGCCCAGCGATGTCACCCCCTGTACAGCGGTACTGACCGTTATCCGCCACGGTTCCAGTCCCCAAGTCACGCTACAGTATCAGGACGATCGACCGACAGAATCGATTGATTTTGAGACCTTCAAACAGAACTACACCATTCCACCGGACACAGCCCGTCAGTTAGAAGCTTCGCACAAGGAAGCCTTTCCAGACCTGAGTCACGCCGTCATCAACTATCCCTTACCTTGGCTAGAAGCAGGTGTCGAACTGGTCGATACACCGGGGCTAAACGACACGGAAGCACGAAATCAGCAGGTTCTGACGTATCTAAATCAGGCCCAAGCAGTCGTCTTCGTACTCAGTGCGACGCAGCCGATGACGCTAGACGAACAGCGCTACCTGACAAACTATCTGAGTGACCGAGACCGGCCCGTCTTTTTTCTGATTAATGGTTTTGATCGCATTCGCACCGGACTGATCAATCCTGACGATGAGGTGGCAGTGGCCGCTGCTGAAAACAAAATTCGCGAGACCTACCGCAGCGCCCTGTCGACCTATTTTTCTAGCTTGCCTGAAGACACCCCCGAAGACATGTATGAACAGCGCGTTTTTGAGACCGCTGCACTGACTGCCCTCCGTCAGAGAGCCCAAGGGGCGTCGCTGGAAGACACCCATCTGGCGCCTTTTCTAGCGGCGCTGCAGCAATTTTTGACCCACGACCGAGGACGGACCGAACTGCGACAAGCGGTAACGGTGGCTGAGCGAGCCCAGCGCACGCTAGCAGCCAGCATCGCCCGACGCATACCGCTGCTTGATGAGTCGCTAGATGAAATTGAGAAAAAAGTTACGTCGGTCCAGAGCGACTTCAGCCGATTGGAAGCGATTCGCGATCAGTACCGACAGCTAATTCGCACCAGTTGCGATCGCACCGCCCTCGAAATTTCCACCTCTTTCAAAACCTACATTCTCTCCCTAGCGGACACCTTCGAGCAGGACTTCACTGAGTCCCAACCCGACCTAGAATTTCTTGAGTTTTTGCAACCCGAAAAGCGAGCAGAGTTCTATCGAGCCTTCAAGCGGGCCTTTGAACGATATATCAACGACCGTCTGGCCGCCTGGGAGTTCACCGCCAAGCAAAAAATCGGCCAGGCCTTTGATGAACTCAACGATAGTGCGTCTGAATATCAGGTCGCCTACGCTGAGGTCGTCGAAGTTATTCATGAAAAGCTGATGGGTCGGCGCTTCTATGCGGTTGGGCAAAAGTACAATCCCAAAGATGCTCAAATCTGGACTGACAACATCAAAGACCTGTTCGAGGAGATTCCTGGCAATCTCAACGACGCGGTCAGCTCATTCAACAGCTTCTGGCAGTCGGTCTTGCAAATGGTGCTGGTCTACGTCTGCGTGTCAGTCGTGCTGCAGCTCATCGGTCTGATGTTTAGCGGACTGTTCCTAAATGTGGTTGGCATCGTTGCGGCAGCGGGCGGCATTCTTGTGGCCCAGGCAGCCTACATTCGTCAAGAGTTTCTCAAAGCCACCAAGCAAGCCTTTGTGCAGCACTTGCCCCAGGTGGCAGACGACCAGCAGCGCTCGATTCACAAAGCCGTAAAGGACTGTTTTCAAACCTACGAGACTCAGGCAATTGAGCGCATCAGCGCAGATATTGCTACCCGGCGAGTCGAGCTGAGCAAGCTGGTGGAACAGAAACAGGACCAGAGCCTAGACTACGAAAAAGAGGTCGCCCGCCTGCAGGCGCTGGTGAAAGACAGCGAATTAATCGTGACTCAGCTAACCGAGCAGGTTCGCTAGAGAGATGGAGGAAAGGGTATGACGGTGCTTCAGGGGCTCGACCGATTTGCCCGAATCCGAACTGCCGCTGCTGAGGCCATGACTGAGCTGGCTGCGGCAGTGACTGAGCTTGACGCGCTGTCGGTCACCAACTGCGCCCAGGCAGCGACGCTGCTCAACGCACTTCACCAAAACCAAGGACGGCTCCACCAAGCTTCGTTTCGGCTACTGGTATTGGGAGATGTCAAACGGGGTAAAAGTACTTTCCTCAACGCGCTGTTAGGCGAGACGCTCTTACCCAGCGATGTCAATCCTTGTACAGCGCTGCTGACCATCATTCGCTATGGGCCCCATCCTCAAGTAACGCTTAACTTTACCGATGGGCGTCCGGCTGAAATAATCGATGTTTCAGCCTTTCAACAGCACTATACCCTGTCTACAACAGTGCCGCGTAACGCCTCGCCGGTCTTTTCCAACATTACTCAGGCCGTGATCGAGTATCCGCTACCGCTATTGAAAATGGGCATAGAAATTGTCGATAGTCCTGGGCTCAACGATACAGAAGCACTCGATCAGCAATCGCTGGCGTATCTACAAAACTGTCATGCGGTTCTGTTTGTCATGCGTGCAATTCAGCCCTGTACCCTAACCGAACAGCGCTATATTCATACTCACCTACAAGGCAAAGGCATTACTACCTTCTTTTTGCTCAATGGCTGGGATCAAGTCAGAGAGAGCCTGCTTGATCCAGACGACTCCGTTGCGGTCGCTGCAGCTGAGTCCAAACTGCATCAAGTGTTTCGATCGAGCCTTCAGAGCTACTGTAGCGCTGAGCCCGGCTTCGAAGCAGACTATGACGAAAGAGTTTTCCCAGTATCAGCGCTGCAGGCCCTCCGACAGCGTTTGCTGGACTCCAACCTTTCGGGAACGGGATTTCCTAAGTTCCTCAGCGCGCTCAATACCTTTTTGATCCAGAAACGAGCGGTTGCAACGCTTCAGCCGACACAGGTGTTGGCAAACCAGACCGTTGCATTTTCACAGGGGATCTCAGCGGAACACCTATCGAGCTGCGACCAGGAGATGACGGCCCTGAAACAACAGATTCTGGGCGCTGCACCCGAGTTCGAACGGCTAGCGAATCTGAGAGCGGTATTCGAAACAGCGGCTAAGCAAACGCAAGACCGCAACGCCGTTCGCCTGGCGGACGCCATAAAGCATGACCTGACCCAGCGTTCCGGTACGTTTGACCATGACTTTCAGCGTTACCAGCCACTGCACTCGCTGACCGACCAGCTCAATCCAGCGGCCAGGGAGATTTTGAATACCCAACTAGAGCAAGCCTTTCAGCGCTACCTGAGCGACGCAGTGGAACAATGGAAAGCCGTCTGGCTGCCTCAGCTCAAGGCAGCGTTTCTCGACCTGGCGCAGCCGGTCGATCCCTATGGGCAAGGGCACCGAACCTACGCCCATCAGGCGCTGGCTGCAATATCGGTACCCACTTCGCCCGGTCTGGGCTTATCTGAACTCGACTGGATCGACTGGATTAATGATCTGTTTCTCCCCAAGGAATCGGTTGAAAAAGCGGCCCGTGATGCGTGTGCTCAGCAGCTGCCCCAGATAGCAGCTACGCTATGGACCTTAACCTATCAGGCGGTTAAAGCCAACTTCGAGCGATATACGGCCCAGGTTGTTGAACGGATAGATATGGACCTGAGCAGTCAGCAGAACAGGCTACAACAACAATTAGCACAGCGAACCGCGCTCAAGGATCGGTGCGATCGCACCCGCCACAAGCTCGATCGACTCCAGGCGCAGGTCGCTGAGATGAACAGCCACCTGCAGGCCCAGATCGCGGACTTGATCGCCTGTCCGCCAATCGAAAACAGCGGCCAAACAAACAAATCTTAGAGACTGCTGTGGCTACCATCGCAGTAGGGCGCATTCCCCGTATGCTTGCACTGACAAAGGGCCACCTGCTGCTTCGCTTCAATCGTAAACTTCATCGGCGTAAAGTCAGTCCCCTTGTGAGCACCATTGCAAAAGGGCTGATTGTCAGATTGACCACAGGTACAGTACCAGTAGTCACCGGGTTCCAGCTCCATCACTTTAGGTTGCTTATCGGCAATTACGGGTTCACTCATACAGTCTCCTCTCAACCAAAAGCTGAGTTACAACAGCTTTATTATGATTGCGGTCACCAGAAAAGACAATATCGTTTCTGCTTGACATATTGTCGCCTAAAATTCGACAATCTTCCCTCAAAGCACGGGCACAGTGCTTGTCCCCCAGGGATTCGCTTGGGGTTAAACTGATCTCACCTTTGGGCAGCTAGCGGTGTTCTGTGCCCTGACCCCACAGGACGATAGGCAGCTCTGCGCATAAACGGCCTCAGTTTCTATAGGTGCTGGAACCTGACCGAATACCATTTCACAGCTCAGGTCTTCAAAGTTCGGCGTCATCGTCAGGGGAATGCCAAACTTCTCTGTGAAAAATTGCTGCGTTGGCAGCTTGCACATGTTTACACATAGCCCTACGCACTGACTTTGCTCTAGGTAGCGACATTTTTGAATGTGAACGCCGCTCTTTTGAGTCGTCGTTTCCCCCTGATGATCTGTAATATCCGCTTCGACCACGTCGCAGGGGCCCACCAGCCATTCGAACAGCTGCGTTGCAAACCAGGCATTCAGCTCGCACACCAGCCGGGTTGGAGAAAAAAGATTACGGATCAGCCAAAGGACCGGGGCGGGTACTAGCGACTGCAGCACAGTAGCCACGACCGCCTGCTGCTGCAGGGCATTTCGGCCTTGCATAATCTGTTTAGACAGCTCGACAAAACCGTCGTAGCCCGTAAGTTTTGTCTTCTGACCCAATGCCACTGCCATCTTACGAGAAAACAGCCAAATAAATAGTCGATCGACCCAGCTGTCGTGATAGTCCGACAGTTGGGTAGGCACAGGGTCAGAAGCGGTCTGTGTCATCGTTGGAGTCTGATTATCGAACAGCGTTAAATCTGGTCCCACATTACTTTAAGCCCTTCTGGCAAAAAGCTAGAAATCTCATCAACCCGTTCTTTAGAGAGTTCTTCTCGGACGGTAGAGAACACCGCAATCACGGCGGCTTCAGCCGTCACTTCCTTGGGGACCCCACCCTCCTGGCGGATGCGTCGCAGAAATGTCTCTGTATCGATATTGAGCGGCGGGCGGAGCTTAGAGAGGGCGGCAACAATGGGATTGTCATCTCGCCAAAGTTTGGCAATTTTCTCGTCGTCAAATTCTGACTCGGTTCGCTCCGACGCATCTGTTGTCATTAGATCTCGCAATGAACGAAAGACAACAATCGTGATATCTCTAGCATCGTAAATGTCCGGCAGGCTCGCTTTTTTCATTACCTTTTCAAGAAAGGCTTTTTCCTGCGGGCTAAACTTTTCTGAGGGCATGATCGCCTCCTACTCCTGATACGCTCAGTGCCATCATACCGCTGCGGGGAGCGCCTGCTCAGATTCTGCCGCTCAATAGCGGCCCAGCAGTCCATAGGCAACGAAGCCTGCCGTTTCCCTGAGCCCAATTACCTGCTTGCTGTAGCGGCTAAAGCCCGGTGGAAAAGGGCTCGGATGGGGGATAACCTCGAACCCAACGTTGCGAAACGTCAAGTGAGATCGCAGTGTGTGTGGCGCATCCGTTACTAGAATAATTCGCTCAACCCCTTGCGGCTTTAGAATCTGCGCCGTATACAGCGCATTTTCCTTAGTCGTTCGCGAGCAGTTTTCCCCATCCACCGCTGCCGGGTTAGCGCCCTCTTCACGCAGCAGCTCAACGATATTGGGGGCATCGCCACCGCCGCTGACAAAAACCCTCGGGGCTCGACCCGCCGCCAGCAAATCTGCCGCCACCGCTGTACGCATCTCTCGCAGTTCGTGCCCCCGACCGAGAATGACGATCGCATCGGCACCCTGACCGCTGTCAGCCGGTATCAGCGTGGTTAGCAGGACACTACCCAGCAGCGGCATCAGGACCACCACCGCCATTGCCCCGAGCGAGGCCCGCAATGACCAGCGACGTAGGGCCCGATGCTGCAGCCCTAGCCAGGCAACCAGACCGACCATACCCACAATCAGCAACAGGCTAGACGGCTGGTTGACAACTTTGCCCATCGTTTGGGTGAACTGCAGCCACTGTTGCGATGTCCCAATCGTGTTACAGGCGGGCGCGTCCAACATAAATCTTAAGAATTAGAGGAGCCACCCATAGACTAGCCCACGATTTCTCATTCTGACGAGGGGTGATGCAGGTTAAATATGGGTCAGATTTGCGATCGCACGGCGGTCTATTGGCGAACGAGGGCTACTGACGGACGGGCTGCCCCAAAACAGATAAATACTTGACCGCAAGATAAACAAGGACCAGCCCGAGTAGTGCGCTAGCACTCACCAGTCGCCCTTTCCCCAGACTCCAAAGCACCGTTAGCGCAACGCCAACCCCGTCGGCTATCAGTACGGGTAGCCGGTCTTTGAGCCCCCAGGGAATAATTTTGACCACAGCGTCTGGGCACAGTGCGATCTGGGCCAGCCCGTTAAAAATCATCTGCGCAACCAGCACCCCCATCGCCCCCCAGCCCGGCCAGACAATAGCACTATAAAAGCCCATAAGCTCAAGCCCAATGGTCAGCTGAGTGACCCGACGAAATCGGAGCAGCCGCTCGTCTGCCTGCTCCGATGCGACCTGCTCAATCTGGACCAGATCCCAGTCTGCCGCCCGCGCCTGCTCAATGCTCAGCAGCAGTGTCCCCAGCAGCAGCAGCTGGGTTGCCAGGTCGCGTTCAAACCCTAGCCGCAGGGCCAGCCCCAGCCCCGCCGGAAAAAACAGCCCAAAAAGTAGTCCTCGCCGGGTCACGGCAGCAAATCGCACTGGGCATGATGCCGCAGCAGATGATCGCACAGCACCAACGCCACCATCGCGTCAACCATCGGCACAGCGCGGGGCAGCACACAGGGGTCGTGGCGGCCTTTCCCGGCCAGCATCGTCTCGTTTCCCTGCTGATCGACCGTTTTTTGCTGCTTCAAGATAGTTGCCGTGGGTTTAAAAGCCACCCGCAGCAAAATATTTTCTCCGTTAGAGATCCCGCCCTGGGTGCCGCCTGAGCGGTTGGTCCGGGTGCGCAGCCGCCCGTCGACATCGGTGTAAAACTCGTCGTTATGCTGGCTGCCCGTCAGCCGAGTCCCCGCGAAGCCTGAGCCAATTTCAAACCCCTTGGTCGCAGGCAGCGACATCACGGCCTTAGCCAGGTCGGCCTCTAGCTTGTCAAACACAGGCTCGCCTAGCCCCACGGGGACATTGCGGACGACGCACTCCACCACACCGCCAATCGAGTCGCCGTCTTTGCGAATCTGCTCAATTCGTTCGATCATTTCATCGGCCACCGCCGGATTGGGACAGCGCACGATGTTGCTTTCAACCTGGGGTAGGGTGACCGCGGCTGGGTCCACCGGGGCCTCAATATCTTGAATACGCTTGACGTAGCTGACGACGTCAACGCCCGCAACCTGATGGAGGATCTTTTTTGCGATCGCACCCGCTGCCACGCGACCAATCGTCTCCCGCGCTGACGACCGCCCACCGCCCTGATAGTTGCGAATACCGTATTTGGCATCGTAGGTGGCATCAGCATGAGAGGGACGATACTTGGTCGCCATCTCGCTGTAGTCCTGGGGGCGCGTATCTTTGTTCCGCACCAGAACGGTAATCGGCGTACCCAGAGTTTGCCCCTGAAACACCCCGGACACAATCTCGCAGGTATCCGTCTCTTTTCGCGGCGTCGTGATTTTGCTCTGTCCCGGTCGCCGCCGGTCTAGCTCGGATTGAATCTCTTCTGCCGATATCGCTAGCCGGGGCGGGCAACCATCTATCACAACCCCCACACCACCGCCGTGGGATTCCCCAAAGGTCGTAATCCGAAACAGGTGACCAAACGTATTGCCCATGGATGCTTGAAAACTGGCCTTCGATACAGCCCTTTGATCCTAACCCAGGCGGGGACACCGCCCCCCTGAGAATCTAGTACCAGAATCTACCGCCAGAATCTACCGCCGCCGCCAGTAATCAGCCACCGACTCCGGCTGTCCCGCCGTGAGATAGTCCATCGGATCCACCGCTTCGCCGTTGACGTAAATGCCATAGTGCAGATGGGGACCCGAAGAGCGACCGGTATTGCCTAAATGGCCGATAACATCGCCCCTTCTCACCGCGGCCCCTTCGCGTACCGTGATTTTGGACATATGAGCATACAGCGTCTTGTGCCCATAGCCGTGGTCGATCTCGACCGTTTTGCCATAGCCGCCATAGTAGCTCGCTCGCTTCACAGTGCCATCGGCGGACGCCACAATGGGCGTTCCGTAGGGCCCCGTAAAGTCCAGACCTTCATGCATTTCATAGGACCGGCCACCAAAGGGGTTGGGCCTTAGGCCAAAGCCAGACGTCGTTACCATCGGCACAGTCAGCGGCTTACTATCCGGAAATGCCGCCGCTTCCGCCGCTTCTGCCTCTAGGGCCTTAACCAGCGCAGGCTTGACCTGCACGTCCAGCTCTTGGTCGAGAACGGGGACTCGCTGAGCCGCCTGATCATATAGCTCTAGCGCGTTAGTCGCGCCGGGCACTCCACCCCTCGGCGGCGCTTGGGAAACGTTGACTGGCTGCTCGCCCGCTTCAATACCTGCGCGCTCTCGCAAGCTGTCTATTTCAGAGTCAAGATTGTCAATTTCAGTCAGAACCTCGTGCGCTTTCTCGGTCAGCTGCTGGTTCTCCTGACTGAGCTGAGCATTGCTGTTAAACAGTGAAAAAACAACAGTTCCCAGCCAGCCCAGAGGCACCCCGGTAATGACCAAAAGAACCACTAGGGCACTGAGGGGGGTAAAACAAAGCGTAACAGGCGTCTGACCCGTTCGGGCAATTAGCACCGTGTACTTCTTCAGCAATTGCTGCCGCATATGCAATCGAGCCTTCCTAAAAACCCAGTAGTGCTACTGAAAGTTACTTTTTATGAAATTCGCACCAAGAGCGATTATACGGGGATCAGATCAAAAACCAAACGAGTTTCGAAGATCGGTAAGCGTTTGGAAAGAATGATAAGTAAATCTTAAGTTTTGAAACTTTGTTAAGGTGAAGTTTTTAAGCCCGCTCAGTTCGTAGCTGTGAGGGCGATTGAGGCCTGAGAAGGCGGGTCTCTTTAGCGTACCGATGTTCATCAATAAAGACAATTCAAACGCACGTTATGGCTGCCTCCCCTCGCTTAACCTGGCTAGATGTCAACACATGGCAACTAAACCTCGGGAAACTAACCATTCTGATCGACCCCTGGCTGCTGGGTGATCTCGTCTTCAACAACACAGGTTGGCTGATTCGCGGTCAGCGACCTACCCCTGTACCCATCCCCAGCCGCATTGACCTGCTGCTGCTCTCCCAGGGGCTAGCCGACCATGCGCACCCGGAGACGCTAGCGGCGCTGGATAAGCAAATTCCGGTTGTCGCCTCGGCCAACGGGGCCGATGTAGCACGCAACCTGGGTTTTCAGTCGGTTCACGCCCTTGCACCGGGTGAGACCTATAAACTTAGCGATCAGCTCCAAATTCAGGCGCTGCCGGGTGCCCCCATTGGTCCCTTCGTCACTGAAAATGCCTACCTGCTGACGTTGATGGCAACTGGGCATACGATTTACTATGAGCCCCACGGCTATCCCGCTAAGCAGCTAGAGTCCATGCGCGATGTGGACGTCGCCATCACCCCGATTGTGAGCCTAAAGCTACCGCTGGCTGGGCCGGTCATTCGCGGCGGGGAAGGGGCGATCGAGGTGGCCAAGCTGACCCATCCGCAGGTTATCTTACAAACGGCTGAAGGGGGGGAGGTTACCTACACCGGCCTGCTATCGACGATGCTGCAGCAGTCGGGTGGAGCTGAGCAGTTGCGATCGCAACTGGCCGAAGCCAACCTCGATACCCGCGTCGAGCCGCTACGCCCGATGGCGTCCTTTGCGCTCGATTTCGCACCTCGACCCCCTAGCCTTTCACAGGTATAGCCATCGAAGACCGAGGGCGCTCGCCCTACAGACCCGTTACCCCTGCCCCCCTTCCTCGACACAATCCGTCATAGAAGTTGGTGCATTCGTAACAACCACTGATAGACGCTCCTATGGCAGTGGGAGTGTCTTTTTTTGCTTGGCCCTATAAATTCGAGCGATTTACTGATGAGAGAGGTTTCAGCAAGTTCGTAGAGAACCATAACTGTTTTCTCAGCCATCGCTCAGCCATCAGCAGAGAAAGCTCGATACAGTAGCAGTGTGAGAGACAGCCGTACGGAACGAACTGTTTCCAACAGCGCCATCTCTCGATTGCGACTACCTGTTAAAACCATCCCACTTTTTTGAGGTAACAATCATGGAAGACCAAACTAAAAACACTCAGACAGAAGAGCAAATCTCCGATGAGAAGCTGCAAGAGGTTGCTGGCGGTACTAAAGTACATCAGCAACGTCTAGAGCATCTCGATAACCAGACCAAAGCCGTTGGCGATATCCAAGAGGCTCGTTTAGAACACCTAGATAATCAGACCAAGTAGACTACCTACCGTCTCGGCGACTGTACCTAGAACATCCGAGAGTCTACTACCACGTAGCTTTTGTCGCTTGATTAAGGATATCGAATATCGTTGTCCTCCCGAGCGCACAGGGCTCCGTAACTGATAGTCGCGTCCTTACGGGACTAGAGCTTGTTATAGGTAGAGATTGCATACCCAAAGACAAGCTCCACAAAAGCAAAAATAGGAGATTCTAGATACTGATCTAGAACCTCCTATTTTTTTTGCGAGTTGAACTCGACCCCTCATATAGAAAAAGCCGATTGTCAGTATCTACTTGATGCTGACCTTAGCGCCTGCTTCTTCAAGCTGCTTCTTGGCTTCTTCAGCGGCGTCCTTGGGCACTCCTTCCTTGACGGCCTTAGGTGCGGCTTCGACCATCGCCTTGGCTTCCTTCAGGCCCAGACCGGTGAGGGCACGAACGGCCTTCAATACGGCAATCTTCTGACCACCAATATCTTCGAGAACAACATCAAATTCGGTCTTCTCTTCTTCGGGCTCAGCAGCAGCAGCACCGCCACCACCAGCGGCCATACCCGGGGCCATCATCATCATGCCGCCACCGCTGGAGGCAGAGGCGTCAACGCCGAAGGCTTCTTCGATTTGCGAAACGAGTTCAGACGCTTCCAGCAGAGATAGCGTCTTTAGCTTTTCCAGAATTTCGTCAGTTGCAGCAGACATTTGTTTTTCCTTTTTTGTTGGATTGGATAATTGGCGAGAAGGGTTGGCTTTTGGGTGAGATGGTGAGGTGGTGAGGTGGTGAGGTGGTGAGGTGGTGTTTGTTATCTAACTTCTTCATAGTTAAAGAACTCGTGCCATTTCACCATTTCACTCATTCACCATTTCACCTTCTCCGCCTGTTACGTGGCTAACCGCCAGTAACTCACCCCTCTTCTTTCTTCGAGACTTGATCGACAACGCGGACCAGAGAAGCCGGAACTTCTTTGATACCCACGGCCAGCTTGGTCGGAACCTGCCTGACACCTACCGCCAGCTTGGTTGGAATCGCGTTGATCGCACCGGCAATGCGGGCAATCAGCTCTTCCTTCGTCGGCAGTTCGGTAATGGCCTTGATATCGTCCTGGTTAAGGGCACGCCCTTCCATGACACCGCCGCGTATCTCGGTTTTTTTGGTGTCTTTCTTGAAGGCCTGATACTCCTTGATAGCCCCGCCCATGTCCTCTTCGATCAGGACAAAGGCCGAGGTGCCTTTCAAGAACTCAGTCATCGGCTGCCAGTTTTCGTCACCGTCCACCGCAATTCGCATTAGGGTGTTTTTGGTGATTTTACAGACCGCGCCCTTTGGTCGCAGTCGATTACGCAGGTCTGAGATCTCTGCTACAGATAGACCGCCGTAGTCGATGACTAACGCCAGCTGCGACTTATCAAGCAGTTCCTTGAGTTCGCCGACAATCTCTCTCTTGTTTTCTAACGTTCTCCCCATTCGTATCTCACCTCCTTGGTTTTGGGATAGTTGAACAAGCTTGTGAAGCTGCTTCGGGTCCGAAGGAGGGGCCAAAACAAAACCCCGACGCACAGGCCGGGGTTGCGATCGCACTAACTCAAACAGAGCCAACGCTGCTGACCGTAGTATTCACACGGTCGTCTCGCAAACCTCGGCAGGGCATTAAGCACTCGCACCTGCTGTCTTCGGATGCCTATTGATTTGTAGCGTTTTGAAGCAGCGTTTCCCCTAATTAGTACAGTCAGTAAAGCCTGGTTACTTCAGCCCGATCGTCAGCCTAAGCCGCATCAGCAAAGCTGTAGTCACGCAGAGCGTTCACGTCAATCGAAATCGCCGGGCCCATGGTAGCGGCAACGTTGACCGTCCGCCAAAAGCGACCCTTGGCACCTGAAGGACGATTACGGTCAATCGTTTCCTGTAGCGCCTTCAGGTTTACCAGCAGATCCTCTGCTGAGAAACTGGCCTTGCCAAACATAACATGGACGATGCCACTTTTGTCGGCTCTAAACTCTAACTTACCTGCCTTGAATTCTTCAATAGCGTTGGCCAGGTCAAACGTGACGGTCCCCCCCTTGGGCGAGGGCATCAAACCGCGAGGACCGAGCATCCGACCCAGTTTTGCCACTTTAGGCATCATGTCCGGCGTCGCTACCAGCACGTCAAAATCCATCATGCCCTTCTGGATTTCTTCGATCAGCTCCTCAGAACCGGCCATGTCTGCGCCGCCTTCGTTGGCTTCGTTGACTTTTTCGCCGCGGGCAATCACTGCCACTCGCACGGTCTGTCCCGTGCCCTTAGGCAGGGCGACCGTCGTTCGAATCTGCTGGTCAGTGTACTTGGGGTCAATACCCAGGCGGATATGTGCCTCAGCCGACTCCTCAAATTTAGCGGTAGCCGTTTCTTTGAGCAGCTGCAGCGCCTCTAGGGGCGCATACAGGCGGTCATCGACCTTCGCCTGCAGCTCCTGCATCCGACGCGATAGTTTCTTTGCCATGTTGACTCCTTTGGGGTCGTCGCGAAGCCTGAGCCTCTGCCCCACTAATTGAACAAGTAAAATTAATCCGAAATCGTCACGCCCATGTTTCGGGCCGTTCCCTCAATGATATTCATCGCCGCATCGACATCATTCGCATTGAGATCGGGCATTTTCGTCTCAGCGATTTCCTTAAGCTGAGCACGCGTGATAGACCCAACCTTCGTTCGGTTAGGTTCGCCCGAGCCCTTCTCTAGCTTAGCGGCCTTTTTGATCAGGACCGAAGCGGGCGGTGTCTTGAGAATGAAGGTAAAGCTTCGATCTTCAAAAACGGAGATTTCGACCGGGACGATCAGCCCTGCTTTCTCTTGGGTCTTGGCATTGTACTCTTTGCAAAATGCCATGATGTTGACCCCATGCTGACCCAGCGCGGGACCGATGGGCGGAGCGGGGTTGGCTTTACCCGCTGGGATCGCCAGCTTAATTAACGCAACTACCTTCTTTGCCATTGATTAACCTTCTTTCTGCACTTGATTAAATTCCAGTTCGACCGGCGTATCCCGACCAAAAATTGACAGCAAGGCCTTAAGCTTGCTGCGCTCAGGGCTTACTTCGATCACTTCACCGCTGAAATCTTTGAACGGCCCCGACAATACCAAAATCTTGTCACCATCGGCCAGATCAACCTTAACCACCGGTGCCTGCTCTTGAGTCTGGGCAAAGATGCGCTTGACCTCAGAATGGCTAAGTGGCATGGGCTTAACGTGCCCGCGTCCGCGCCCTGTCGCCCGTCGCTGCTCCGCACCAACGAAGTTGATAACGTGGGGCGTATTTTTTACCACCTGCCAGACATCATCGTCTAGCGCCATCCGAATCAGCACATAGCCGGGAAATACCTTCTCTTCAATATTTTGCCGGGTACCATCCTTGCGCATTTTGACGGCGGGCGTCTGAGGGATCTCGATCGCAAGTACCCGGTTGGCCACATCCAGCGTTTGAATTCGCTGCTCTAGGTTGAGCTTGACACGCTTCTCACAACCCGACGCGACCTGAACGGCATACCAACGAGCCTTGACCTTTTTGGTCTCGTCCGCATTTTCGACGTCAGCCTGTCCGAGTTCGTCGTAGTTGGTTTCGTTGTCGTCCGCCGCGTAGGTCATGGAAGTTTCCGGTTAGAATTTCTGGCTAGAACTTTCCGGCAAGAATACCTGATTGGGTTAAAGCACTGGGTCAAGGGCACCGACTAGAACACAAGCCCAGAGGCCCAACCAAATAGCTTGTCGATGAAGTAGATCAAGGTCGCTGACAGGCTCACCATGAGAATAACCGCCGCCGACTCACTAATCAGTTGCTGACGTGACGGCCAAACAACTTTGCTGAGTTCTTCACGAGTCCCCTCTACGAAGGATCCCATCGAACCGATGCTGAGGGCGGCTTCTGGCTCAGATACCGCCTTTTTGCTGGCCTTGTTGGGCTTGGCCTCTGGCTTGGCTTCTTTTTTAACCACGATGGCGGGTTCCTAAGATTCACTCAATTCATCAGACAGGCATACCGGACACACATTCTACCCGAAGCCTTCGGCGATAGCACGAGCAGCGCGCTAACTTTGATGAAGCTCCGGGTAGTCATGGGTGTTGATGATGGAGCGCGCCCTGGAGGACTCGAACCCCCGACATTCGGTTTTGGAGACCGACGTTCTACCAACTGAACTAAGGACGCACAAGGCTGTTTAGGGCCTACAGCGCGCGGTCGAAGCGCTGCTTTAGGCGAGTCGCCTTACCGACGCGATTGCGCAGGTAGTAGAGCTTGGCTCGACGAGCTTTACCCCGTCTAATGACCTTGATACTGGCAACGCGCGGTGCATGGAGCAGAAAGACCCGCTCAACGCCAACCCCCTGAAAAATGCGACGTACGGTAATCGTCTCATTAATTCCACCATTGCGCATGGCAATCACAGTGCCTTCATAGGGCTGAATGCGTTCTTTGCCACCTTCCTGGATTCGGACACCGACCCGAACCGTATCCCCAACATAAATAGTGGGTAAATCGTCCTTGAGTTGTTCCGCTTCGATAGAGCGGATAATCGCTTCAGCGTTCATAAGCTTTGAAAAGCACACGGTCTATAATAGTACGTCATGTTGAGACGGTTTGACTAGGGAAGTTTGGAGATGAGGCCGATGGGGTGAGGCAGCGAGGAGGAAAGGCGGAGAGGGAGAGCGATCTAAAAATATGTACTGGCAAAGCGCTGTTCTCATACCCCATACTAGTTATGTTATGCGTGTGAAGGCATGAGGATATCCCACTTCCTCACCCGCTCATTCCCTCACCTCTCACTCCCTTACCCATGAACGTCATCACCAGTCTGCTCAATCGCACCCTGTTTCGCCCGGTGATGGTCGGTCCTCGTCGCAGTCAGACGATTGAAATCAAAAATGCAGCCGAGCTAGAGACCATGCGGGCCGCCTCCAAAATTGTGGCAACGGTACTAAAGGAAATTGCCGAGCAGGCCAAGCCCGGTATGACTACCGCAGAGCTGGACGACTATGCCGAGACGCGTATTCGGGAAATGGGCGCTCAACCCAGCTTCAAGGGGTACCATGGCTTCCCGGCCAGTATCTGCGCCTGTGTGAACGATGAGGTCGTACATGGCATTCCCCGACACCGCACAGTCATTAAGGCGGGGGATCTGCTGAAGGTAGACACCGGGGCCTACTACGACGGCTTCCACGGCGACTCTTGCATCACGATCCCTGTGGGGAGTGTGGGCAAGCGGGCGAGAACGCTGATGACGGCTGCCGAAAAGGCTCTGTACGCTGGCATTAGCCAGGTTAAGGCAGGCAACAAGCTGCTCGATATTGCCGGGGCAATTGAGGACTCAATCAACGCGAGCGGCTTTACCGTGGTCGAAGACTTTACCGGACATGGGGTCGGTCGCAATCTGCATGAGCCGCCGTCGGTTTTCAACTTTCGCACCAGTGAGCTGCCCAACATTACCCTGCAGCCAGGGATGACGCTGGCAATCGAGCCGATTGTGAACGAGGGGACGAAGGAGACCCAGACGCTACGGGATCGCTGGACCGTGGTGACCAAAGACAAGTCGCTCTCGGCCCAGTTTGAGCATACGGTACTTGTAACCGAGGACGGCTACGAGATTCTAACCGACCGTACGAGGGTTTAGCGCGTTACTCGCCCGGCGCAACAGGGGTATCCAACTCCCAGCAATCCGCCTTGTCATATTCAATTTCAACCGGAATCGTAAAGGCCTGTCCCGCTATCGCCTCGGGAAGGCGGTTAAACTGCTGAGCTCTGGCCAACGCCTCCGTATCGAGAAAACCGTAGCCGGAACTTCTCAGCAAAATCGGCTCATCGGCCAGACTGCCCCGCTCATCAAAGTAGAGGCCAACGGTGGCTGGTTTCGGCTCCTGGCTGAGACAGCCCACAAAATCGCGATCGTAGGTCCACTCGTCCGCCTCAAACCCCACCGTTTCTTCTAGCGGGTAAGGAATCTTCAGCGGGGTCTCCAACGCCTGCTGTGTCAGATTTGCTTTTCCCGTTTCTTCCCGCAACTTCGCCAGCCAGTTGTTGGTCGCCTCGACCTCATCTTCAGGCGACGTCTGAATGTCGTTATAGGTAAACGCATCGCTGAAGGAGGCAATTAGGTTTGTCAGCGCTTGTAGGTTACCTTCCCTAGCGCCTTCCTTCAGAGCGGCAATCAGGGTGGTGCCGTCAGTGAGTTCAGTTGTGTCATTGTTCGTAGCAGGTGTTGTAGCAGGCTGCTGATCCGCCGGTAAGGGATCCAAACCCGAGTTGATGCCGTTCCCCCCGTTTTCTGAGCTGCCATTCGGCCCGCTGCTACTATTGCTGGACGAACCACCGGTCGTGCTCTGACCGTTGTTGCCATCCGTTCTATCCGCGTTAGTGCTTCCAGCAGTGCTGTCCCCTTGTCTGGCACTGTTGCTTTGGCTTTGGCGGCGACGCGTTTGACCACTAGCCTGCCGCTGCTGATGGGGTTGAGCGGCCACCTGGGTCACGGTTGGCTGGGGCTGGGTTGCCCACTGACCGGTTGAGGCCGGACGTGCTCCTTGAGCCGACCCTGCGGCTGCAGTCGCCTCATCGTCCTTGGGGGGAATTCGAGTCACAGTGATGGTATCGCCCTCAGGGTCTGGAGGCGGTATGACTTCGTCCGATGCACCGGAAATCGGAATGGCCAATAGCCCAGCATGGAGACCCAGGACAAGCAGAAATAGAGGACGAACGAGACCGGGCAGTTTCATAGGGTATCAGGACTATCAGGGAAGGCTTGCGTAACAGTACTTGGGCTAATGCTATTTACAGCTTTGATCGATTAAAGCTTGACGAAATCCAGCCCGCGATGGCAAACAGGAAGAGGCAGATGCATTGTCCGTTGTATCGCAATTTGCAGAGGCTCAGTCAGACGCAGGTGACAGTTAGGCTGCAAATACACCGGACTATAAAGAGGACTATAAAAACACTGGGCTACAAACACTGGGCTACAAAGACCTCAACCTCCGTTCGGGTTTCGGTCCCAAAGCACGATGATGGAGCTATCGGAATCCCTCGCAGTAATTAGCGACATGTACATGGGCACATTGCCATCAGCGTCGGCGAGTTGGAACAGGTCACCGTTAGCGTAGCTGCCCATGCTGGCTGGGGTTAGTCCACTACCTTTTGCAAGGGCCTCTGCTTGAGGATACGCGTCAAATAGACTGACGAGGTCCAGGTAGTACATAGCAATGATGCCATCTACCCTGGGCGCAAACAGAGAGTAGTCTGGGTTGCCGTTGCGATCAGTATCGTCAGAGATAAAGAAAAATGGGCGGTCAGCTTTTTGGAAAGTCGGGGCCCCGACTTCGTCTTTATACCCACTATTGCCCGCAAACTGTTGAAACTGCGAACGGGTTGCCCCCGCATCGTACGGCAGCGTCTCCTCCGGGGGAGGCTCCTCTGGGGGGATTTCCTCCTCAAACTCTGACTCTGGCGGAACGTCTTCTAACGGTGGCAACTCTTCGGGGGGTAAGTCTGGGGGAACCTCTGTGATCACCTGCTGCTGCTGGACCGGGGGCGGCGCTTCTGGCGGGGGCGCGGCGGGCTGCTCGGGTGGAGGCGCTTCCGCCTCAGGAGAGGCGGCTATCAGGTCACCTAGACTCTGTACCTCAATCGGCTCCTCCTCTTCTTCAGGTGCATTGAGTTCTTCGGGTTCAGGTTCTGACAGCTCTAGCGCAGGCAGCACTAGCAGCCCGCCATGCAGCAGAACAGCAGCAAGAACCGTCGGTCGAGTGAAGACCTCTGAAAGAAAAAATCGGGAGAGCTGGACCGACAGGCCAGGCAGACGAACGAGAAAGCGGACAGGAAGCAGCGCAATCGCAACTAGCTTTTCTGACAACGAAAGCCTATCAGACGAGCTGCGACCAACAGAGGGAGCCATGCATTCTAAAAGAGGGGGCTACAATAAAGCACCCTGAGACTGGACCGTAGCCCAGCCCCAAGGCGCTCAAAGGTGATGCACACTGAGTGTGATATCAGAGAAGCGCTAACTACTGGATAGCAGCCAGACCCGCTTCGTAAGTTTCGTCGGGCAGAGCAACATAACCGACTTCGCCAGCAATATCGCCAGCGTTGTTTAGGTAGTACTCAACAAAGGCCTGAACTTCGGGGCGACCCAGCTCAGCCTTGTTGACATAGATGAAGATAGGACGAGCCAGGGGAACGTACTCTTCGATAGTCTCAGGAGAAGGAACAACGCCGTTAACCGCAACTGCGTTCAGGGCGTCCTGGTTCTCCAGGTAGTAGGCCATCCCAAAGTAGCCCAGGGCGTTAACGTCACGGGCAACACCCAGGACTAGAACGTTGTCGTCTTCACTGGCAGTATAGTCAGCTCGGCTCGCACCTTCTTCACCGTTGATTTCATCGGTGAAGTAGTCGAAGGTACCAGAATCAGTACCAGGGCCGTAGAGGCTGATCTCTTCGTTGGGCCAAGAGGGGTCAATCTGATTCCAGCGAGTGACCGTATCTTCAGCATCAGGAGACCACAGGGCAGCCAGCTGCTCAGTGGTCATCTCAGTAGCCCAAGTGTTCTCGGGGTTGATAACAACCGTGATGGCGTCGTAAGCGACATCTAGCTTAACGTACTCGATGCCGTTCTCAGCACACAGCTCGATCTCGCTATCCTTAATGGGACGAGAGGCATTAGAGATGGCAGTCTCACCTGCACAGAACTTCTTAAAGCCGCCGCCAGTACCCGAAACGCCAACAGTGACGTTAACGTTGTTCTGCGCACCCATAAACTCTTCAGCGATCGCTTCAGAGATGGGAAAAACAGTACTGGAACCATCAATTGCAATCAGGCTACGGCTCTGGGAAATTGCTTCAGTCGCCATTAGCCCAAGGGTTGCAGCAGTTGCGGCAGCAGCGCCCAGAACCTTTACTTTGCTCATAAACATTATCTACACACTCCGTGGCGGAAAATTTTAGTGACAAAAAACTCTTGCACAAGCCACGAAGTAATCTATTCTTCTCAGATTAAGAAGAACAGGTGAATTCACTATGAATCCATTAACGTTTGGTTAAGGACAGGTAAAAGTTGAACACGCCCCCTGAAAAGCTTAGACGGTTCAAATACTCGCCCCTTTTAGATAAGAACGATTGAGTATAGTCAACCGAATTCCAGCGTAATCTGAGGCAGAATTCAGTATTTCGTATAACCTTCTGAAACAAACAATTTCACCCTGCCCCTCAGCGAAGCGATGAAACGTCCAATCCAAAACCCTCAGACCACTTAGAGCTTACCCAGGTTCCCGCTTTACTCACTCATCAAACGATGACGAAGCCAGATTCATCCGGGGCACGCCCCTCAGAATCCGTAAGCTGAGGATTAGCCACAGCACCGTTGTCCAAGAAGTATAGACAAAAGCAGACAAGAGTGCCTAGCTCTTTCGGAATATCAGTATCTTTTTTTACAAACTAGGGCCATCTCAGCCAGTGCATCGTCAAGACTTATATTTTGGGATTAATCCTCTTTCAAGGCGTTATTGGTCAGCACTTTTCAAGATCGACGATCCCAACGTGGTGGGTGCTATAGCTTGCAACCTGTAGCACACAGCCCAACAACAGTAATCATGGTGCGTCAGAGATGCGTCTAGTGAGCCCCTAACTCGGCTCCGGGCTTGTCGTGAACAGCCAATCGCTTCAGCAGCGTCTCACTGGCTTCGTTCATGCCAACTAGCTTAGTCTCGGTGCCTTTAGCGCGAAACTTAAGCACCACTTTGTCAATCGCCATAACCGCTGACTGGTCCCAAATATGGGAGTGGGTCAGATCGACGATGACGCGATCGCAATGTTCGGAAAAGTCAAAGGCTGCGAGAAAATCACTGACTGAGACAAAAAACAGTTCGCCGACGACGTGATAGGTTCGCTCTTTGCCATCGGCGCTGAGGCGCGAGGAAATCTGGATAAGTTTGGCAATCTTGCGAGAGAAGAACAGTGAGCTTAGCGCGATGCCCACAATGACGCCAATCGCCAAATTATGAGTGATCACCGTCGTCAGCACCGTCACCGCCATCACTGTTGTTTCACTCTTAGGCATGCGGCGCAGGTTGGTAATCGACGCCCAGTTAAAGGTACTGATCGACACCATAATCATCACCGCTACTAGCGCCGCCATCGGAATTTGCTCAACCCACGGACGGGCTAGCAAAATGAACAAGAACAGAAAAATGCCAGCGCTCAGCGTCGACAGCCGCTGCCGCCCGCCGGAGCGAATGTTAATTACCGACTGACCAATCATGGCGCAACCGGCCATGCCACCAAAAAATCCGGTGACGATGTTCGCAATCCCCTGCCCTTTTGCTTCCTGATTCTTGTCGCTGTGGGTATCGGTCATGTCATCGATGACCGACGCTGTGAGAAACGACTCCAGCAGCCCCACCGCTGACATGGTTAGCGCTACCGGCAAGATAATATTCAGGGTCTCCCAGGTGAACGGGATCTGGGGCAGGTGCAGACCCGGTAGCGAAACCGGCAGGTCCCCCTTTTCACCCACCGTCGGCAATGCCATAGCCGTATTCATAGTAATGGCCGTAGTCACCACGATGGCCACCAACGGCGAAGGCACTCGCTTGGTCAACCGTGGCAGCAGGTAGATAATCGCCAGCCCCAGCGCCACCATGGCATAAACCCCAAGCCCTTCGGGGCTTGTTAGATATGCGATCGCACCCGCCAGCGAAAACTCATCACCCACCGCCAGCTCAGGCAGCTGCGCCGCAAAGATCAAAATCGCCAGCGCATTGACGAAACCAACCAGCACGGCTCGGGGCACGTACTTCATTTGACGGCCCACCCTCAGAAAGCCCCAGCCAATCTGCAACAGCCCCGTCAGCAGAGTGGCCGCAAACAGATACTCAAGCCCATAGTTTTTGACCAGCTCCACCATCAGCAATGCCATGGCCCCCGTTGCCGCCGAAATCATGCCCGGTCGCCCACCGAGAAAGGCAATCGTAACTGACATGGTCAGCGAGGCGTATAGGCCAACGGTCGGATCAACACCGGCAATAAGGGAGAAGGCAATCGCCTCTGGAATCAGGGCCAGGGCGACGACAGTACCCGCCAGTAGATCGGCAGGTACGTTCGAGAACCAGGATTGCTGGATCGATTTACGTTTGAAGCTTGAGCTAAGTGAGGTCACAGCGGTCCTAATAAAAATTGAGGCAAAGCCGGTCGAAGTTGGTATTTTTCGTTTGCGGCTAGATCATATCCCTATAAATAGTATTAAGAAGAGTTAATAACTGCAAACGTCGGCGCTAACCCAGCGCCGGGTTAAAGTAATCGGATTGACACGGTGACCCATGCCAAAATACCTACTGCGCCGATTGCTGACGGCGATTCCAACGCTGCTGGTGATCAGCCTCGTCATCTTTACGCTGCTGTCGCTGGCACCAGGAAACCCCTATAGCGAATTAGCCACAAATCCTAATTTTCCGCCTGAGGCCCAAGCAAATCTTCGCCGCATCCTAGGATTAGATGACCCCATTCCTGTTCGCTATGGTAAATGGCTGTGGGCCTTGCTGCAGGGCAATCTGGGACTCTCGTTTACCAGCGGTAGCCCCGTCAGTGAGCTAATTTTCCAAAGACTACCCACTACGCTCTGGATACTGGGTGCAGGCTATCTGCTGGCTGTCATGCTGGCGCTGCCCCTGGGCGTATTCTCGGCGCTACACCGCTACTCCTGGGGGGATCGAATCGTCACAACGGTGGCGTTCATGGGGTTTTCGCTGCCAACCTTTTTTACGGGCCTGTTATTTATCTTGATTTTCAGCGTACAGCTGCGGTGGTTCCCCTTTATTTACAGCAGCACCCTGGTGGTGCAAGACTGGCGCAGCTTTTTAGACCTGATTCGGCAGTCAGTAATGCCGGTCGGCGTGCTGGCACTGTTCCAAATGGCGGTACTGATGCGATTTATGCGGGCAGCGGTGCTAGAGGAACTCCCGCAGGACTATGTGCGCACCGGACGGGCCAAGGGATTGTCGGGACGGCGGGTCGTGGGCGTTCACATGCTGCGTAATGCTGCTATCCCGGTCATTACGCTGGTGGCGCTAGATATTCCTAGTCTGTTTACCGGCTCGCTGGTCCTTGAACAGGTGTTCCGCATACCGGGCATCGGCGCCCTGCTGATTGATTCGATTAACCGCAGCGATACGCCGGTAATCATGGCGATTTCCTGGGTATACGCGGTGCTGGTAGTGGTGTTCAACCTGGTCGCTGATGGATTGTACGCCTGGGTAGACCCGCGCGTACGATTGGGGGTACGGCAATGAGGGCGCTGGTATTGCAAACGCCAACCCAATCGGCCCAGCGGGCAGCGCTGGGGCGGTTTTGGCGCAACCAAACGGCCGTTTTAGGTAGCGTGATTCTCAGTGTGATCGTGCTAACGGTGGTGCTGGGGCCGTGGCTGTACCGCGTGTCTGCCGAAGCGATTGACTTTGCCCAAGCGACGCTGCCGCCCAGCAGGCAACACCCGTTTGGGACCAACGACCTGGGTCAGGACCTGCTGGCACGGGTACTGAGGGGGGGGCGCGTGTCGCTGGCGGTGAGTCTGGCAGCGATGGGCGTGGCCATGACGGTGGGCGTGTTAGTAGGTGCGATTGCAGGTTTCTACGGTCGCTGGGTAGACGGTCTGCTCATGCGGCTCACCGATCTATTTTTGGCCCTGCCTCAGCTCCCCCTAGCGCTGCTGATTCTGTACCTTTTTGGGGACTCAGCTAGGGTTGCCTTTGGCCCACAGACCGGCATCTTTCTACTGATTGTGCTGGTGATTGGCGGACTCAACTGGATGTCGACGGCGCGGCTGGTCCGAGCGGGATTTCTCAGCGTGCGAGAGCAAACCTTTGTACAGGCGGTCCAGGCTTTAGGCGCTAAGCCCAGACGGATTATCTGGCGGCACATTTTGCCCAATGTCATTGGCCCCGTCATCGTCGCGGCCACGCTCGCCGTCGGCAATGCCGTGCTGACCGAGGCAACCCTGAGCTTTTTGGGGCTAGGCTTCCCGCCGGACGTACCGACCTGGGGTCGCATGCTGGCAGCCGCCCAAGACTATCTAGAAACGGCCCCCCACATGGCCCTGTTTCCGGGAGCCAGCATTTTTCTGACCGTACTCAGCATCAATTACGTCGGCGATGGCCTGCGAGATGCCCTCGACCCCCGCAGTGCGCTGGCACAGCGGGCCCATTCCTGAATTTGGCCCATGCCTGAATTTTGCCGTAGAGAAACGGGAACGACCCTTGCATTATATTTTGGTATTACCCGATCTAGACTTTGGCGGTCCTGCAATCGTTATCCTGCTGCTGCTGGGTGCGATCTCACTGTTCACCCACCTGGGTCTGATTCTGGGTGCGGTCTTGATCGCTCGCAGAGCGCCCCGCTGGATCGGCGGCTCACTTGTCATTAGCACGGCTTTAATGGGCGTAGCGGACCTGGCACCGGTCATCGCCTCACGCATTCTGCCGGTGGCGCAGTTTGCCCAACTGATGCAGTGGATGAGCTACCCGTCACTAGCGGCTAGAACCCTATTCACTATCGGTTTTCTAGGGCTGGGCTGGCAGATCATTCATCAGAATATATTGATCCATCCGCAGCAACGACGTTAGCTGTTCAAGTTTTATTTAAACTGTTTATCCATCAGCAAAATTACTTTATAGAAGCGCTCGGCCTAACGAACAATTCAAGGGAAAATTCAGGCTAAGAAATCGAATGTTCCTTATAATTGAAAATTTTTTGGTGCCCACAAAAGCGTTGTAAGCCTTTCCAGGCAATCATCCCAGCCAAAATCTAAGCAATTACTGGTATAAAAAATAAGCGCTTTTGCGGAGAAAAGATCGGAAACCTCCCGGAAAGAGACGCCGACCTTGCGCATTAGAAGGTAAGCGTAATCGCTTAGTAATCCAACTGATATTTAAGAAGTCTCAACTTGGCGATGGGGGCTTCCCCAACCAGTCATTTCTTCTTAGATATCCCTTCCCATTTTGTAATCTGCGCAGGTTACGTTTCTCCTATCATCTGATAGGGATATGTTTAGGTTCATCTCTGTTTACGGGTTGGAAAATTGGATACTTATACTGGTTTCGATGCGGCAGTATTCGAGCTAGTTCAATATGCCTCAGTGGCCTTAGCGGCCAGCTATACGTAACCCACTCGTCCGAACTATTTCGTCCGTTTCTATTCGAACTGCGTAAGCGTAAAGCCATCCCTGAAGTCAGGGGTGGCTTTACGCTTGCCTGCCTTCTCTAAAGCTCTGCCACAAAGTCGCTCAGACGCTGCATTCCCACTTCAATCGTGTCCATATCGGTGGCATAGGAGAGTCGAATCGTACCCTCTGCGCCAAAGGCGACACCCGGAATGGCAGCCACGTATTTCTGTTCAAGCAGTCGCTGACAGAACTCCAGGGAAGACAGCGCTGTTTTATGAATATCGACAAATAAATAAAACGCACCCTGGGGTGGTACGCAGGTGAGTCCTGGGATCGCTTTAACCCGCTCGATAATGGTCTTTCGGCGTTGGGCAAAGGACTGACGCATATTCTCTACAGAATCTTGGGGCTGGGTTAGCGCTGCGATCGCACCGTACTGGGCAAAGGTACATACGTTCGAGGTGCTGTGACTCTGTAAGGTACTGACGGCCCTAATCAGCTCGACTGGACCGGCTAGGTATCCCAGCCGCCAGCCCGTCATGGCATAGGCCTTGGCAAAGCCATTACTGACAATCGTTCGCTCAAACGCAGCAGTGCTGGTCGCGCCGATGCTCAGGTGCTCTGCCCCATCGTAAAGAATTTTTTCGTAGATCTCGTCGGAGACCACGTGAATGCCTGACTCAACCACCACCTCAGCCAGCGCCCGAATCTCGTCGGGGCTGTAGACCATGCCGGTCGGATTCGAAGGCGAGTTCATGACAAACAGCCGGGTTTGGGGCGTGATCGCCTTTTGCAGCTGTTCAGGCGTGATTTTGTAGCCCGTGTCTGCCGTGGTCTCCACCACCACCGGCGTCCCCCCAGCCAGCCGCACCATCTCGGGATAGCTCACCCAATACGGGGCAGGAATAATCACCTCGTCCCCTGATTCAATGGTCGCCATGATCAGGTTGTAAAGGGAGTGCTTACCGCCGTTCGTCACAATAATGTTTTCAGCCGCGTAGTCTAGCCCGTTATCGGTCTGCAGCTTATGGGCGATCGCTTCGCGGAGGGCCGGTTCGCCCGCCGCCGGACCGTAGCGCGTCTTGCCGTCGTCAAGGGCCTGCTTCGCGGCCGCACGGATATGTTCAGGCGTATCAAAATCCGGTTCGCCAGCGCTAAAGCTGCAGACATCTAGCCCTGCTTTCTTCATGGCCTTGGCCTTGGCCGAGATCGCCAGGGTCATTGACGGTGCCACCGCCTGTACCCGTGCTGCTAGCTTCATAGTGATATCAGCGTCCCTTTTGTAAATACACGCTTGGCTATTCTGAATGAGTGTTCCGGATCTATTCCGATTAGAATAGACCGCTTTTGTGATGCAGATTGCAAATCTTCACATTCCCTAGCGATTGGGTAAAAAAAATCCCCAGCACAGGGCCAGGGAATCGGAGTTCATGGCATGGGTTGTAGATGAACCTGCTTGGGCAGGGAGTCGATGAGCAAGGAGGCGATGAGATGACCTTGGCCGTAGAACTGAGGTCGTCAACCTGGACAGCCGGCTCTCGGATAGCCCGCTCTCTAATAGTCGGCTCTCTGATAGTCGGTAATGAAGCAAGCGGTCTCAGGCGTCAGGCTTCAATCCGTTCCAATGGGTTTATAGTCGCGTAAATGCCGGGTTCACTGGGTGACGCACCGCAGACGGCGACGTGAGTTTGCAGCCGTTTCAGAGTGAGGGAGGCCCTTGGGCAGGTGAGATCGCGATCACTGCGATCGCATCGCCGCCACAGCACTCCGATACAGCGTCGAGAACTCAATCTCGTCAACCCCCTCCGGGTTATTCCAGGTGGCGGCGATGCAGTAGCGGTGCCCGTCGTCCGCTAGCAGGTCGGTGGTGAAGTTGATCACCCCCGGTTCGGACCCGCCCTTAAAGGCCACGCGCTGCCAGTGGTTGGGGTCGACCAAGCCGGGATTCACCTGCATCGACGGCAGATCGGCCACGGTCGCAATGGTGCGGCACAGCTCCCGGGCACTCAGAAACCATTCCACATCCAGCGCCACGGGACCGTTATTGAAGATATTGACCGAGGGCAGCGGCAGGGTTGCGATCGCACCCAGCACGCCTCGCCGCTCTCGCTCGCTACCGTCCCGATAGCGCCTCAGCAACGCCTGATTTTGCGGGTCTTTCAGCGAGAAGAACTCCCGCGTCGACAAAAAGGGTCGGTTTCGTGGCGTTAGCGCTTCCACCGCGTCGCGCCCGACCAGCGCCAGCAGGTGATCAGTGGCCGTATTGTCGCTTTCAGAAATCATCATCGTCGCCAGCGTTTGCACCGTCATCGGGCTGCCCACCGGCCAGTCCTGCAGGCGACCGCTGGGCAAGCTGCGATACTCGGCCTGCAGCGGCACAACCTCATCCCAGGCATGCTCGCCCGATTCGATCTGCGCCTGCAGCGCCTGCAAAATCAGCAGCTTGAAGGCCGACCCTATGGCCAGGGGGCGATCTGCGGCCACGGCAGCCAGTTCCGCCCCGTCACGCATCACCAGCAGGCTGACCTCACCTGGCAGCTCAGTCAGTCGTTCGATCAGCTGATCGAGCGTTAGGTTCGTCAGCTGGGGTGTCTCAAACAGCAATCCCGTAATCTGGCCCGCGCTGTTCAGCACAATTCGGGTAGGGACAATGCCTCGCTCAAAGGTCAGCAGGTACTGCTCGCCCGCCGCCTCAACACTCTGATAGGCCCCCAGCGATGTGGTGATCCCTCGCAGGATCTGCTCGATCTGCGCCAGGGAAATCTGCGCCAGAAAGCTATCGGCAAACCAGGCCGCTTCCAGTTCGTCCGCAGTCAACAATCGGGACAGGGCCGTCTCCGGCGTGACCGTCGCTGCCTGGGCTGTAGCAGTGATGGGATGGGTAGGCAGCGGCAGTACAGGCAGCAGCCAGAGGCAGCCCAGCAGCAAGATTCCACCGCCCCAACGACCCAGATCAACAAAACGCATAGGCAACTTCCTGCACCGGGCATTCACGAACAACCACCGCTATGATGCCATCATCCCTGACTCACTTTGACTGATATCCGCCCGACCCATTTTCGATTATGGACCTGCTCACCTTTCAAATCGCTATTCTCGGTCTATTGCTGATTGCCTCCCTCAGCGCGATCGCACTCAAGCGCATTCACTTTCCCTACACCGTGGGCCTGGTCGTAATCGGTCTGGCGTTGGGGCTGGCAGGCCAAGCGATTCCAGGCATGCAGCCGCTGACGGAACTGGAACTCTCCCATGAAGGCATTTTGTTTTTGTTCTTACCACCACTGGTGTTTGAGTCGGCACTCAACCTGAACGGTCGCCTGCTGCTGCGAAATCTAACGCCGGTGCTCGTGCTGGCCGCGCCGGGGCTGCTGGTGGCGATGGGGCTGGTTGCAGTCTGCATGGCCCATTTCACGGCCCTCACCTGGCAGGAGGCGCTGCTGTTTGGGGCGCTGATTTCTGCAACGGACCCGGTCGCGGTGATTGCCCTGTTTAAGAACCTAGGCGTGCCCAACCAGCTGATTGTGCTAGTCGAGGGCGAGAGCCTGTTCAACGACGCGACCGCCATTGTCACGTTTAACCTGATCCTGGCCGCTGCCGCCATGCAAACCAACAACCTGTTGCTGGAGGGCGGGCTTGAGTTTTTCAAATCCTTTTTAGGTGGGCTGGTAGTGGGTGGCCTGACGGCCTGGGGCATCAGTTATCTGATGGTGCTAGCCCAGCGTAGCCCGCTGGTACAGGGTACGCTTTCAACCGTCCTGGCGTTCGGCACGTTCATTCTGGCCGAACACACGCTGCACGTGTCCGGCGTGATCGCGGTGGTTAGCGCGGGTATGGTCACCAGCTGGATGATGTCGGTACGGCTGCGATCGGAGGCGCGGGCCTTCTTGAACGAGTTTTGGGAATATGCATCGTTTTTGGCCAACAGCCTGATTTTCCTGCTGGTGGGGACCACAACGGTACAGGTGGTGCAGCAACTGGGGAATGCAAACGTGGTGTTGGTCGGGCTCGGTGTTGCGATCGTAGCGGTCCTCCTTTCGCGCACCTTGGTTGTCTTTAGTTTTGCGGCCCTGCTTAATCGGCTGCACTGGGCACCTCCCATTACCCTGCTGGAGCAGACCATACTGGTTTGGGGCGGGCTACGGGGCGCAGTGGGGCTGGCCCTGGCCCTGAGTCTGGCCCCTGAGAACGTCAATCGTGACCTGCTGGTAACCCTCACCCTGGGCGTGGCCCTGTTTACCCTGTTAGTCCCAGGCACAACCATGGGCTGGCTAATTCAGTCGCTAGGGCTCAACAAGCCGTCCGTTCTAGACCGGCTAGAAACATCGGAGGCGCTCATTCACGCCAAGCAGCAGGCGCTAAAAGCGCTGGCAGACTATCGCGAGCAGGGCATGCAGTACGAGGATGAAATTGCTGAGCTGAGCGACCAATTGCATCAATCTCTAAAAAAAGAGGAGGCCAACTTTGAATCGCTCAAAACTAACGTTTGCCAACAGCAGGAACTGGACCAGGCTCTGTGGCTACAGTCCTTGGCGTTAGAGACCAAAGCTTACCGCCAGCTTTACGACCAGGGGCTGCTATCTGAGATTGCCTTTTTGCATTTAGGCATCAGCGTCCATATTCGCCAGGACGCCGTGTTGATGGGTCACCTGCCCCCACCGCTGCTGACGCCCAAAACCCTGATGTCGCCGTTAGAATCTCATCTGATGGCGCTGATTCGCCGGTTAGCCCCGACCCGTCACCGGCGTAAGCAGCTGAGGCTGACTGAGTTTCGCCAAAACTACGAATGCGATTTGGTCATTGATCAGGTTAGTCGTCAGGTCCTGCAACGCACCCAGCAGCTTTACCCCCACGAAGACGGCAAGCGCTCCGTTTGCGAGGACTACTACGAGCGGGTGCATCAGCTCGCCCAAGAGCGCATTACCCAAAGCAGCCAAAAGCAGCCAGAAGCGACTCACCAGTTTGAGCTGCAGATCGCCCAGCGCGTCGCCGGCCTGGGGAAAGAACGTGCGATCGCAACCCTACTCGAAGAAGGTGCCATCACCGAAAAAGTCGCTGCCGCCGCCTGCGAACAAATCGACGCCTAGCCCTGACGCGAAACCAGCCACATCGCTAGCCCCCAAAAGGGAACCCAGCGCAGCCAGCGCTGGCTGTCTTCCGCCATCACCGAATCCATCAGCCAGGTCTGAAATATGCCAAACAGAACTAAATCCGCGCAGAAAGCCAGCGTCACCCGATCGGAGAGAACCTGTTGAACAAAATAGGCACTGCGCTGATCAAGCCCGCCAAAAGCGGGACGGGCAAAAATGAACCAGATAACCGCCAGCGTTCCGACTATCAGGCCGACAAGGCCAAAACCCTTTGATAACCAAATCGGCGGTTCTGACACGGCCCCTGCCCTCTCCTGTCGTAGCGCCATGTAGGGCATCAGAAACACGTTGGTCAAAAACATGGTCAGGCCCCAAATGGCTAGCTGGGGCAAATGCTGTCCTTTTGTGTCGAGCAGCAGCAGCGGCAGAAACATAAAAATCCAGGCTTCAGCGAAGTTAAAAAACGCTTCTGACACAGGGTGCACCACGGGCGCTGCTATCCCCGGCAGGCCGAGCCAGCCAAGAATGGGGAGCACAAAGAAGAAATTGAGCGATTCGTTGAGAATCGCTTGCAACGTCTCGGGCTTAATGGCCCAAACCGGCTCCCCTGGCAGCCAACTGGGGGGCGATAGCAGCAGCAGCCCTACGTAGGCAACAACACCTACCCACAGGGTCAGAGTCGTCAGGCTCACCTTCTTCGTTGCGGTTGTTGTCATTAGATATCTCTTTTCTGCGTTTTCTGAGGATCTAGAAACCGCTTGACCAAAGGCGCAACTAGCCGAATTAGGCCAAAGGCGACTTTCCCTGGTTTTACCGGAGGTTCAACAACATCGCGAGCAAAGACAATTTTGCCGCTGTCTGCCGACAGGCGATAAAAACTCACACCGCGCCCGTTGGGAAAGGGGATGCCGTCTAGCTCGACGTGCCAGGTCATGCCGACCGAGAGGCCGTCACCCTTGGTGATTTCGTCAATCACAAACAATAGGTTTGCAGGGGCGCTGCGACAGGTTGCTTCGAACAGTGCTTGGACCGCGGCTTTGCCTTCGAAGGGCTCAGAGAAGTTGAAATCCTGATAGGTGCAGTGGTCGTCAATCAGTGCGATCGCACCCGCCACATCCCGACGATTGATCGCCGCATAAAATACCTGTACTACTTGACGAGCACTCATGCTAGAGGCTCCAGACAGTCCGGGCTTTCGTTGCGCGGGCTGTTGACCTCGGTGCTCACCGGGTATGCCTCCATACGCTCGGCCTCATAGGGCCGCAGCAGAGATTCTAACAGTCCCCTGTCTTGCTTGAACTCTCCCCGTTCTGGGTCAAGCCAGGTATTGTAGTCGTCCGGATGCACAATCACCGGCATGCGGTTGTGAATCGGCTCCATCAGCGCGTTCGGCGCTGTCGTCAAAATCGTACAGGTCTCCAGATAGCTACCGTCACCCCCTTCCCAATGCTCCCACAGTCCAGCAAAGCCGAATGGGGCATGATCTTGGAGATGAATGTAGAAGGGTTGCTTAGTCTTTTGACCGTCGATCTTTTTCCACTCATAAAACCCATCGGCCACAATCAGACACCGCCGCCGCTTAAAAGCCGCGCGAAACGAGGGCTTCTCTGCGACCGTCTCTGCCCGCGCGTTGATCATGCGATTGCCGATAGTAGGGTCCTTTGACCAGGACGGCACCAGCCCCCACTGAAACGCTCGCAGCTGTCGCGTCCCCTTGGACGCAGCCACCGCCAGAATCGGCTGAGACGGCGCAATGTTATAGCGGGGCGGCACGTCTGGCGTTTCTACCAGATTGAAAGTTTTGGCCAACACCTCGCCTGATTTTGTCTGGGTATATCGACCACACATAAGCCTGCAAGACCGGTTGCTGATTGACTGACAAAGTGGCTGAACGTCGAGGGTGAAGCGGGAGCTTGAACAGTATAGAGGGGACCCTGCCCTCTAAGATTAGGTAGCGCTCAAACCGAACCAACGCTGCAAAAAATGCCTGCTTCTACGATGCCTTGAACGATTGGCTCGGTCAACCGGCCCCAGGTCAATCAAGGTCCTCCAACACCCGACTGGCTATAGGTAGGTATGGCCAATCATTTGTAAGACCGGATAGGTCATTAGAAGACAGGAGACAGAAGCTAGAAGCCTCCTATATTCTGCCTCCTATCTCCTAAAGACAGAATCTTGGCGTCTTACCTTTAATTAGGTCAACAAGTAGGTCAACCTAAGGTCAACCTACTCAGTGCGGCGTTGAATCAATCAGGCCAAGCAAAAGATTCAAACCAGGTGGGGGAGCGTTCGCAAATCGCTAAACCCGCCGTCCGCGAGCTTAGGATCCCCTTGATACTGACGTGCTTTTAGCCCCTGTAGACACCGAAAACCAATGCCAGAACCCCTCAGCTTCATCGCCAAAGTTCTGCTCGCCTCAGCGTTGGTCAGCGCCGCACTCAAATATGGGGGACCGCTGCTCCAGCTACCGGCTTCCCGCAGCATCAGTTTGTTGCTGGTGCTCACCCCAGCGGTGCTGATGGGGCTATGGTTAACCTGGCAAGCCCAGACGTACAATGCCGAGACTCAAAACCATGCGGACGATTGCAGAGATTAATCAAAAGATTTGCGATCGCACCGTCACGGTCTGGACCGCCACTGAAGCTAAAGCCCAGGTGGCCGAACTGGGTGCTGCGGCTGCAGCCCAGCAGGTAGACGTGATTACCACCGGCACCTTTGAGCCGATGGAATCGTCGGGGGCGGTGCTCAATCTGGGGCACACCGACCCGCCGATCAACATTCGCACCTGCTGGCTTGATCAGGTGCTGGCCTACAGCGGCTTTGGCACGGTAGATCTGTATCTGGGGGCCAGTCAACCGACTGAAAGCACGCGTCGCTTAGACGATACCGACCCCGAAGAAGGGCGAGGGGGGGGGCACGTCATTGCCGATCTGATCGCAGGAAAGCGAGTCCCCCTCCAGGCGACGGGCTATGTTTCGGACTGCTACCCCCGAGCCAGCTTAGAGGTCTCAATCCACAAGGACACCCTCAACCAGTTTTACCTGTTTAACCCGCGCAACCTGTATCAAAACTTTATCGTGGGAGTCAACAGCAGCGATCGCCCCCTCTACACCTACCTGGGACCGCTCCAGCCATTTTTAGGCAACGCCGTCTATGCCAATCCTGGGGCGCTTTCGCCACTGTTCAACGATCCTGACCTAGAAACCATCGGCATCGGCACTCGCCTGTTTTTAGGCGGCGGCATCGGCTACCTCGCCTGGGAAGGGACGCAGCACTTCCCCCTGCAGAAACGCCTGCCCAATCGCACCCCGATCGGGCCTGCAGCCACCGTTGCATTGGTTGGAGACGCCAAGCAGATGGACGCCCGCTGGGTGCGGGGCTGCTATTTCAAAGGCTACGGCCCCTCTCTGATGATGGGCGTGGGCATCCCCATCCCCGTTTTGAACGATGCGGTTCTACAGCGGTGCGCTGTAACCGACGCCGAGCTAGTCGCACCCGTGGTAGATTTTTCAATCCCTCGCCGGGTGCGGCCGACCTTTGGCCTGGTAAGTTACCAACAGCTCCGCTCTGGGCGCATCACCATCAACGGCACCCAGGTAAGAACGGCTCCGCTAGCCAGCCTGTATCTGTCACAGCAGGTGGCTGAAACGCTCAAAGGCTGGATTGAAGCCGGTGAATTCCAACTGACCGAACCCGTGGCCGCTTTACCGACAGACCGCAGCTTTTTGCCGCTCGACACCTGGGGCTCTACTCCGGGGCGTTCGTTTGAGGGGGAGACTCAGGCACCGCGGCCTCGGGGGTAGTCGCAGGCGGCGCGGGAGCCGATGCTGAGTTGGCAATCACCGGCTTGGGCTTGGGCGAGCCAGGCTCACTTCGGGCATCGTCGCGAAACTCTCGACGGCCATGAGACTTGCGCGGTGGCCCACCTTTGCCAGGAAATCGCTTTTTGCCACCCCCAGCGCGCTTTTTATTCTTCTTGGGAGGCACAGCACCAATGCAGTTACCGCCATGGACCACCAGCAGGCGTCCTTCGCGGCGCACATCAAAGTCCCAGAAATAGCCAATGGTTTTGCCGTGGATGGTGCCGTTGATCAGCAATTTAAAGATGCGCTGTTGACGGTTACCCGATTTGACCTTCTGCTGAATACCGATCAAGATTTCGCCCTTCTCCTCGTGGTAGACTGACTTCCCCGCGAATGGAGAAGACATCTGCCTCAATTTCGGCAGAGGGGACGTAGTCGAGGACAGTCTTGGCTGAATCGGTGGCGGCTGGGCCACTATCAGCTGTAGAGCAATCAGCTTCAGCGGTCGGGGCTTCAGTCGCCGCATCGGTCGCATCGGCGGCAGGGCCAACGGCTGCGTCCGATGTCTTGTCAGCAACTTCAGCGGTTTCGGAAGCGGTTTCGGGGGTGGTCGTATCCGGATCGCGCGCGCCCTCCTTTTCGTCGCCCTCTTTCTCGTCGCCCTCCTTTTCCATTAGCGTCTCAGGTTCCCAGACGCCGACGATCTGCACGTTAAGCGCGTTGCTATCTTCCGGATTGGTGCGGGGGTAGACAACCCAGAGGTGGTCGGTTTCCATATCCAGATATTTTTTGACCAGACTGGTGACGCGACCGAGCAATACTGCATCGATACTCGTACCGTCCTGGGAGACAATCTGCCCTCGGTTGAAGACTTCCTCCGTCGGCGTGTAGCGGCCTCGCAATAGCCCGATCGCCCGGTATTGCATGGGTTCGCTGGGAGGCGAAATTGGCTGTTGGCGAAGGGGTTCGGGCTCGGATGGCGGATCAGCAGCCTCGACCGGTGGCGGCGTAGCGGTGATGGCCGACGGCGGGGGCGCAGCGGTGGGTGGCGGACTAGCGGTCGGAGGTTTGACAGGCTTAGTTGGGCGTTTGGGTGGCCCGACTAGCGCGGGTCGACTGGCAGCCCCTGGTGACTTTGAACCGGTGGTAGACTCTGAAAACTCGGGGGGGCGACTAGCTGAAGAACTCATTAACGTTTGAACCTCCTGACGGAAACCGGACTGGTAAAACGGAGCCAAATGCTCCACCAGTAGCGCTGCAGACTCACTCTTACAATCGCTTAGACACTTTGAATTGCGAAAGGCAAGTGTGAATTACCCAGCGATATCCTTCAAGTCTAAGGGCGATGTCAACTATAGAACGATTAGATGTTGCACTTTATATAAATGTTGCAACGGATTGTATGTTGCAACGAATTTTGGATTGCGACGTTTTTTGACCGGACTGGTGTGTTTAAAGACATATGTATGACGTATTTATAACGCCTTAGGCGACACGCCCACGAAGATTAGCCCCCCAGGTCGTTATCGTGCTGGACAAGAGAAGCCGGCACCATGAGAAGGCCTTATTATTGCCCACACCTCCATATAACTCAAGCTTCCCTATCAGCAAGTGGCTCTGCTCAATACTCCTTAAGATTCACCTGACCCGTTGACGATCCGGAACTTGCCGCCGTCTCTGCCGTTAGGGTTTAAGATGGGCAAGTCGAATTTTGGGTTTGTCGTGTCTGTTAAACGCAATCGCTGGTTGGTTGGGAGCATTTTATTTGTCGCGGTCGCCTCGCTGCTGGCGGTGTCGGTTGGCCCATTTATCGGCGCGGCTTTGAACCCGACGGCAGCCAACAGTACCCCGAACACCGCGGCTTCCCCAGCAACGGCTGAAGACCAGCGGGCCGAGCTGGAGGGTCGGGCCAAAGGCTATGAGCTGGTGCTAGAGCGTGAACCCAACAATGCCGTTGCCCTACAGGGCCTGGTAGAAACACGAATTGCTCTGGGTGACCTGCCGGGGGTTGTTGAGCCGCTAGAGCGGCTGGCTGAGCTGAACCCGGATGTCCCCAACTATGCGGTCCTGCTGGCCCAAACCAAACAACAGCTAGGGGATCTGGAAGGGGCTGCCCAGGTCTACCGCAGCATTTTGACGACAACCCCAGGCAACATGGAAGCGTTGCAAGGCCTGGTAACCCTCCTACTCAGCCAGCAGCGTCCCCAGGCGGCGGTGGGGCTACTGCAGGACACGCTCAAGACCGCCGAGCAGGCTAACGAAATTCAGCCGGGCAGCATCGACACGATCTCTGTGAAGCTACTGCTGGGCCAGGTCTACGTTGAGCAAGAAAAGTTTGAAGATGCGATCGCAGTCTACGACAGCGCAATTCAAGATGCGGCAGCGGCGCAGACCGGTGACGCACCTGACTTCAGACCGACCCTGGCCAAGGCGCTCGTCTTCCGACAGACAGGAAACGAGGCAGAAGCCCAGCCCCTGTTTGAAATGGCGCTTTCAATGGCACCCGTACAGTTCAAGGACCGCATTCAGCAGCTGGTTAACGAGGGGGCACCCGCAGCTGACACTACCCCTGAAACCGAGACGGCCCCAGGCACTAGTCCCGAGACCGATGTGACAGAATCAGAAACGGCCCCGACGGAAGCGCCGGCAGCCGAATAAAGCGCCCTAGGCCACGCCCTGACTGGGCACCTTAAGCGAACCTGCAGAGACCGAATTCGGCTCGTTAGAGCGGGTAGTCGTCGCCGGATCGAGTTCCGAAAACTCGATATGGTTGATCAGCGTGGTCACAAAGGCAAACAGCAAAAAGGGCAGCGACAGCACCAAAATAAGACCGACCGTTGCCAGCGCATAGATCGGTTTGCTGGCCCCCATCAGCCCCAGCGCCGCAGCCAAGCTGACAAATAGCACAATCAGCCAGACGATAATTTGGCCATAGATATCGCCAAACTTGAGCGTACAGACAAATCGATAGCGTTGTTCAGTGTTCATGGAGACGGTGCTAGTAATTAGAGTGCTATCAGCATATCGAGCCTACTTAATACGGCGCACCACTTCTCAACAACTTGCAAGGTTTGGCTCATTCACCCCCATGCCTCACCAGTACCTATTGTTCTATAAGCCTTACGGTGTGCTGAGCCAGTTTACCGATGAAAGCGATCGCGCCACACTCAAAGACTTTATCCCGGTCGCAGGGGTATACCCAATTGGTCGACTAGACCGCGACAGCGAGGGACTGCTGCTACTGAGCAGCAACGGCCAGCTGCAGCATCGGCTGGCGCACCCTAAATTTCATCACCCGCGCACCTATTGGGTCCAGGTCGAACGAATACCCGACGAGGCCAGCCTGGCAAAGTTGCGGCGCGGAGTCACCATTCGCCAGTATCGGACACGTCCGGCCCAGGTTAGTCAACTGAGCAAGCCGCCCCCCTTACCGCCGCGCGAGCCGCCAATTCGGTTTCGTAAGCAGGTACCGACCGCCTGGCTGGCGATCACCCTAACCGAGGGCAAAAACCGGCAGGTAAGGCGGATGACGGCTGTGGTAGGGTTTCCCACACTGCGGCTGGTACGAGTTGCCATTGGCCCACTGCAGTTAAACGGGCTGATGCCCGGACAGTGGCGGCCGCTAACGCGTCAGGAACGGCAGCAAATCCTAGCGTTTTAATCGGGCAGGCTGCCGGTGCAGTGGGTGAGCCGGGAAAAAGGCGTGAGACCGGAGCTAGACGGTTAAAACTGCTTAAAGTGCTTTATCACACCCCAGAGAGAGCAAATAAGTCGCTATGCTGATTAGCAATCTACTCAAGTGCGTATCCTACTCCGACGCTGGATTGAAGGCTAAACTCTTGGGGCAAAGCGGGAACCCTTGATATACCCGGCCCGCCAGCCGGCTAACCTGTGATCTCAGAGAGCGCTCCGCTTTCTCCAAGTCCGCTCTGCTAAGGGATGTCGCCTGCTTAGTTTGATCCTATTTCTCGCCCTATGATCGTCTGCTCTCAGTGTCAGTCTGAAAACCCGGCGACGCACCGGTTTTGCCAACAGTGCGGCGCGGCACTGAAGCTATGGCGGGCGATCGTACAGGTGGGGCAACCCAGCGCTGTGTTCAAGCTAAACGGCCCGTTAGCGGCCAGCCAGCCAGAATCTGATGCTTCAGCCGCCTCTGTCTTTTCAGCATCGAATGGAACAGAGCTGACTCTACAGAAAGGCAGCTACCTGGACGCGGCCCAGCGCTATCGTCTGCTAGACGATTTGACCTTATCGACGGGCGCAGGCGAGGTGCTCCTGACCGATACCTGTCCAGACCAGTCCCTACCGCTGAGTCAGCGATTCAACGATGAGAATACGTTAACGCCTTTAGCAACGGGTGAATGGGGCCTCAATGAGCTGTCGGACCTGATCCCGATGACGGCCTATCCCTACCTGAAGCTACAGGAGCGTTTTTTTCCGGCGATCCCAGAGCTGCAGGCCGCTTGGGTAACGCCGGGCTACACCATCCTGCTGATCGAAGACCGCAGCGAGCTGACTCAGCTGTTTGAGGCGTGGACGGCTGCCGGGTTAAACGACATTCAGCAGGTGCACTGCCTCTACGCCATGGTCGAGCTGTGGGACGTATTGGCCGAAGTAAACGGGCAGGGAAGTCTACTAAAGCTCAACAACCTTTGCCTGGATGAGGACCAGATTTTCTGTCTCAAGCAGATTGACCCGGTCGCCGGAGGCCGAAGCCTGATGGATCTGGGGCTGCTGTGGCAGTCGCTGCTGAGTGCAGCGCCCCAGTGTCTGCCGACACTGCAAGAACTCAACGCTCAAATAATTGCCGGCGATTTAGATAGCGTGCGCCCAATTAAAGATCGATTAGTGGAGATTGCCGACGAGCTACACCCCAACGATATTGATGACCCGGACGCAACCGATTTAACCTCTGGGGAGGTCGATTTAGCCTTCAGCCCACCGGACGCGCTTGAGGCGCTTGCCCTGCCTGAACCCGACAACGCAGCTGACGAAGAACCGCTCGACATGCCCACTATGGTGCTTCCCATGAAGCTGATTGGGCTAGAAGAAGCCGGGCTCACGCACGTCGGTCAACAGCGTGACCACAATGAAGATGCCTACTTCATTCAGTCGGAATTGCGCAAGCAGGACAGCCCCAACGGGCAAAAGCTAGAGGCTCACTGTCTGTATATCTTGTGCGATGGCATGGGCGGGCATGCAGGTGGCGAGATTGCCAGCAGCCTGGCGGTCAGTACGCTGCAGACCTACTTTGCGCAAAACTGGCAGCAAGCCCTGCCGACAGAAGACCAAATTAAAGAGGCTATTCACCAGGCCAATCAGGCTATTTTTGACCGCAACGAGTCCGAGGCGCGGACGGGGGCAGCCCGCATGGGCACAACGCTAGTACTGATGTTGTTGAGCAATACCCAAGCCGTGGTGGCTCACGTCGGTGATAGCCGACTCTATCGCTATACCCGCAGACTTGGACTGCATCAGTTAACCGTTGACCATGAAGTCGGGCAACGGGAAATTCAGCGGGGGGTCGAGCCAGCGATCGCCTATGCCCGTCCGGATGCCTACCAGCTGACCCAGGCACTCGGGCCTCGGGACAATAGTGAGTTAGAGCCTAGCGTTACCTTTCTCAACTTCACAGAAGACACGCTGCTGCTGCTGTGCTCAGACGGCCTCAGCGATCACGATCTCCTAGAGACGAACTGCCAGAGCCATATTGATCCGCTGCTGCGTGGTCCTAAGCACACTGAAGAGGGCGTGTCCGATCTGATTGACCTGGCCAATGAGGTGAACGGTCATGACAACATCACGGCGGTTGCTGTCAAACTCAGAGTCAAGCCCAACCTTGAACAAATGCAAATGGGCTAACCAGGAACGGTACCGAACTGAGAGAACTGCCCCCTTGCGCTGAGTCTCCGCCTAGTCTTCGTCCCAGTTCTCGACTGCCAGCAGGTCACTGATGGGATCGCGCATCGAGAAGTCAAAGTCCTCTAATTCCGCTTTCCAATAGGTCCAGCGATCACCAAACAGCAGAGCCATCTTCCACAGATGATCGGTCTGCTTTACCGCACGGGTATCCACCAGCGACTGAACCTGACGCTGAAATTTTGCCATTGGATGCCTGACCAACGGCTTTGTCATCGTTTGAGTCATAGAAAAGTTTTCAGTTCCGAAAAAGTTGTCGATAGTCGATATCAATGTGTGGGCTTTATCAATGTGTAAACTTTGGGCCCATACTCCCTGAACCCGCTCAACGCCTACGGAAACGCAGTAGGCAACTGAGATTCGGGGGATAGCTGCTGCTACAAATCCTGCACAGGGCAACGAACCATGAGCTGTAACAGCTGTCACCGTGCAACACGATAGCACAGCGTGTCAGGTTTGAACGGGAAATCTGATTGTTTTAAGCCCAAAGACTGATAACCCTCAACAGGCCCCCGACACGAGCCCATCACGAGCCCATTAGCAATGACTCAGTTAGCCATTGACCTTCAAAGCCCCCCCCGCACCAGCGTGAGCGCTATAAATCCACCGAAGCAAAACACTTACCGCTAATATGGAAAGCCGAATGGCTTGTAGCAGTCGCCGCAGACGAACCGTTTGTGACGATTGCGCACCCGGTCACGCTCTGCGCTTGGGAAACCACGACAATTGGGGTCCTAAGCAAGATGGCCAGGGCAATACTTTCCGACTCGGTTTGACCGATTGATCATTCACCTTCTGCCTGCTATGGTTGCCTCCCCTGCAAACAACGACCAGGATCCACCCCTTCACCTACCCAAAACTGACGAGTCTGAACATCTCAAGCAGATTCGCCATACCTTTTCCCACGTGATGGCGATGGCTGTGCAGCGGCTTTTTCCTAAGACACAGGTAACGATCGGCCCCTGGATTGACTACGGGTTTTACTACGACTTTGACAGCCCAGACCCTTTTACTGAAAAAGATCTTAAATCCATCAAAAAGGAGATGATCAAGATCATCAATAAGGGGCTGCCGGTCAAACGGGAAACGGTCAGTCGAGAAGAAGCTAAACGGCGGATTGAAGACCTAGGCGAGCCCTACAAGCTAGAAATTCTGGAAGGTTTGGAAGAACCGATTACGATCTATCATCTGGGTGAAGACTGGTGGGACCTGTGTGCAGGCCCGCACGTCAGCAACACCAAAGATTTAAACCCTAAAGCCTTTGCACTGGAAAGCGTGGCTGGCGCCTACTGGCGTGGGGATGAAACAAAGGCGCAGCTACAGCGGATCTACGGTACTGCCTGGGAGACGCCGGAACAGCTAGCCGAGTACCAGCGCCGTCGTGAGGAAGCGAAAAAGCGCGATCACCGCAAGCTCGGCAAGGAATTGGGCCTATTTATTTTTGCCGATGATGTCGGGCCAGGCCTGCCGCTGTGGACGCCCAAGGGGACGCTGCTGCGATCGACGCTGGAAGATTTTCTGAAGCAGGAGCAGGTGAAGCGCGGCTATCTGCCGGTAGTGACGCCCCACATTGCCCGCGTCGATCTGTTCAAAACATCTGGACACTGGCAGAACTACAAAGAAGACATGTTCCCGATGATGGCGGAGGATGACGCAGATCGGGCCAGCGAAACGGGCTTTGTAATGAAGCCGATGAATTGCCCGTTTCACATTCAAATCTATAAAAGCGAGCTGCGGTCCTACCGGGGCTTGCCGCTTCGACTGGCTGAGTTTGGCACCGTTTACCGCTACGAGCAGTCGGGCGAGCTGGGCGGGCTGACGCGGGTACGGGGCTTTACGGTGGACGACGCCCACCTGTTTGTCACGCCCGATCAGCTAGAGGATGAATTTATCAAGGTGGTTGACCTGATTTTGGCAGTGTTCAAGAGCCTACAGCTCAAGAACTTTAAGGCACGCCTCAGCTTTCGCGATCCAGCGTCAGACAAGTATATCGGCACCGATGAGGTGTGGGATAAATCTCAAACGGCGATTCGCCGGGCGGTCGAAACCCTGGGAATGGAACACTTTGAAGGCATCGGCGAAGCGGCCTTTTACGGGCCGAAGCTGGACTTTATCTTTACCGACGCCCTGGGGCGTGAGTGGCAGCTGGGCACAGTGCAGGTGGATTACAACCTGCCGGAGCGATTTGAGCTGGAGTATGTGACCGAGGAGGGAGCGCGTCAGCGGCCTGTGATGATTCACCGGGCTCCGTTCGGTTCGCTGGAACGGCTGATTGGCATCTTAATTGAGGAGTATGCCGGGAATTTTCCGCTGTGGCTGGCGCCGGAGCAGATTCGCTTGCTGCCGGTGAGTGCTACTCACGCCAGCTTTGCCCACCAGGTGGCTGAGCAGATGCGGGCAGCAGGCATTCGGGTGACGGTGGACGACAGCGGCGAACGCCTGGGTAAGATGATCCGCAACGCGGAGAAGGCCAAGATTCCGCTGATGTCGGTGATTGGGGATAAGGAGGTCGAAGCAAATACGCTCAGTATTCGGATGCACGGTGCAGGGGATCTCGGTGCGATCGCAGTGCCGGAAGTCCTCGATCGGCTAAAGGCTGCGCTGGCTAACCACGGCGATTTCTAGCAACGGCATGACGTTTACTCCCATCACGGTTACGGTGCCAGCAACCACCGCCAATCTAGGCCCCGGATTCGACTGTCTGGGTGCGGCGCTGACCCTGTATAACCGCTTTCGGTTTGCGCCTGGGGTGGGGCCGCTGACGATCGAAGTCGAGGGCGCTGAAGCCGACCGGGTCAGGTGCGATCGCACCAACCTGGTCTACAAAGCGTTTGGCGTGCTGTATCAGAAGCTGGGGCTGACCCCGCCCAATCTTCACCTAAGTATCGACCTGGGGGTGCCGCTGGCGCGGGGGTTAGGGAGTTCATCAACCGCGATTATTGGCGGTCTAGTGGGCGCAAATCAGCTGGCTGGGAACCCACTGAGTCGAGGCGAGCTGGCGACGCTGGCCACCGATCTAGAAGGTCACCCTGATAACGTTGTCCCAGCCCTAATGGGCGGGTGCTACCTGGCAGCCGGGGGGACGGACAAACCCTTGACCCTGTGTGACATTCCTTGGCACAACGGCGTCACGCCCGTCGTCGCGATTCCTGATTTTGAGCTATCCACGGCGGCGGCGCGACAGGTGCTGCCGCCTCACTACAGCCGCGCAGATGCGGTGTTCAATGCCGCCCATGTAGGGCTTTTGATCCGAGGGCTGACGAGTGGTCATCACGACTGGCTGCGACAGGCACTGTGCGATCGCATTCACCAGCCCTACCGGCAGTCGCTCATTCCCGGCTATGACCGTGCCCGTCAGGCGGCGCTGGCGTCTGGTGCCTGGGGGCTCGTGATCAGCGGTGCCGGGCCGACCCTTCTGGCATTGACCCCACCCGACCGGGCGGCAGCTGTTGCCAATGCCCTAGAACGCCATTGGGTGCTGCCCAATTGCCGGGTGATCTGCCAGCAACTATCGCTGGACAGGCAGGGCACCCAGATAGCTTAGGGCTGTGCCGTTGGATAGATGTCGCTGATCGCCTGGGTTAGGACCCCCAACAGCACCGCAGCTCAGGGACAGAACGCTGAGGTGCTCATAGTTGCATACCCGCCTGCATAGCGCTTGCAGCCGCTCAACTTTTCTACCAAGAAGTAATCCGTTAATATAGATTTACATCAATGTCCACTTACCATTTGATTTGACTTGCTTATATTCAAATGCCTTAAAAATTCCTAAAGCCTTTACATAGAAGGGCTCTATACGAAAAGGCGTCAATTTTTAAGGGGAAATACCTTATCAAAAGTTAATCAAGTTTCATATACTGATGAACGTGCGCACGATGGGTATTTATTCTCATTGCCGTCAGGGACGTTCGCCTAGCGACGTGTTTGGGTAGCAGCGCGTTCTGGATTCCTCCGACCTTCGTCCGGTAGGCCGCCGCGAAATCAGTCTTCAATTCCTCTTTGAGGAGCGCTCTAATATCAAATTTTGAATTCTACTGCTGGGTTCAATATTGTATTCTCCTCGAACTAGACAACGACCTCTCAGAGCAACTCTGCGCGCTTCTGTTGAGTTGGAAGTTCAATTGCCATGATAGATGGAAGTTTTCCGTGGCTGACGGTGCTGGTACTGTTTCCGATACTGGCCTCGTTTGTCATTCCCTTAATCCCCGAAGAGCGGGTTGAGGCGATTCGTAATTACACTCTGGGCGTTAGCCTGGCCGAGTTTGGCCTAATTCTCTACGTATTTGCCAAGCACTACAGCCTCCAAGCTTCCGGTCTGCAGTTGGTTGACAGCATCACCTGGGTACCTCAGATTGGCCTGACCTGGACCTTAGCTGCCGACGGGCTGTCGATGCCGTTGGTGGTCCTGAGCGGCCTGGTCACAACGCTGGCCGTATTGGCTTCCTGGAATGTCAAGCTTAAGCCTCAGCTCTATTTTTCGATGCTGATGCTGATGTACAGCGCCCAGCTTGGGGTCTTTCTTTCCCAGGACCTGCTGATGTTTTTCATCATGTGGGAGCTGGAGCTGGTGCCGGTCTACCTGCTGATTTCTATCTGGGGCGGGCCCCGGCGTCTTTACGCGGCCACCAAGTTCATCCTCTACACTGCCATTGGGTCTATTTTTATTCTGCTAGCGGCGTTGGCGATGGCCTTTTATGGCGATACGGTCACGTTTGGCCTGAGCGATCTGGCCCTTAAGGACTTCCCGCTGACTTTCCAGCTGTTGGCCTACAGCGGCTTCCTGATTGCGTTTGGGGTTAAGCTGCCGATTTTTCCGCTACACACGTGGCTGCCTGACGCCCACAGCGAAGCGCCTGCGCCAGTGTCGATGATCCTGGCAGGGGTGCTGCTGAAGATGGCAGGCTACGGTCTGATTCGGATGAACATTGAGCTGCTGCCCGATGCTCATGTCTACTTCGCGCCGATCCTGGCGATTCTGGGCGTGATTAACATTGTCTATGCCTCTTTGACCGCCTTTGCTCAAGACAACCTGAAGCGCCGCATGGCCTACTCGTCGGTGGCCCACATGGGGTTTGTCCTGATTGGCCTAGCAGCCTTTACGACGCTGGGCGTCAGCGGGGCGCTGCTGCAGATGATTTCCCACGGTCTGATTGCGGCGGTCATGTTCTTTCTCTCGGGCGTGGCCTATGAGCGCACGCACACGCTGTCGATGGAGAAAATGGGCGGCCTAGCGAAGGCGATGCCGGTTGTGTTTGCCCTGTTTACCGCAGGGGCCATGGCGTCGCTGGCGCTGCCGGGGATGAGCGGATTTGTCGCTGAGATTGCGGTCTTCTTGGGGATTGCCACCAGCGATGCTTACAACGTAGCCTTTCGGTCGGTCATCGTGATTTTGGCGGCAGTAGGGGTCGTCATGTCGCCCATCTACCTGCTGTCGATGCTGCGCCGGGTCTTCTACGGAACGCCGGGTGAGATCGAGCTACCCCAGGGCAGTGCTTGGAGTATCCGGCCTCGGGAGTCGTTCATTGCGCTGTGCCTGCTAGTGCCCATCATTGGCATCGGACTGTATCCTAAGCTGGCAACGCAGACCTACGATATCAAGAGTTCTGAAGTGGCTAACCGCGTGCAAAACATTCGTCTGGCAGACGGCAGTAGCACGGTGCCCTTCTTTGCCCAGGTGTTTGAGACGCCGCAGCTGGCGGCTCGCCCGGTCGGAGTGGCGGTTGAGTAGCGGCTGACTCGCCTGCGGACTGAGCCCAATTTTCCATCTATAGCAATCGCCAGTCACGTTGGAACGCGACTGCGAGACAGGTCGCGCCCTGCGCTTTAGGAATACCGCTACTCGGTGGCCTAAGCAAAGTGGGCAAGGTCATGTTTAATCCCTCCAAAGGCCTCATCAGCCTTTGGAGGGATTTTTGATTGGAGCTAACCGACCCGGATCGAACCGCCACTCGCTGCCAGATGGCGGGCTGTTCTACACAAAGCTTTGTGGCAATTACGATAAGTTTTTGGCACAAACCGTAAGCGATTGTTACTGCCGAATTCTTTGTTGTCAAAGTTTATCTGGCCGTTGAAATAATCAACAGCCCTCATAGCCATCGTTTCCAGGCATTGACTTGGATGTGAACATGGCAGTTGTCCCCCGAGGGGGTATTGAACTGAGCCGTCCTGCAGCGCTTAACTTGGAGGCGTCTCACACCTACTGCTGCGTAGAACCATGTCATACTCCTTGCCTACGCGTTTGCGATCGCACCCTCTGCTGTTGTTGGGCTGCCTGCTGGGGCTCGCCAGCTGTGGTCTGACTGAGCCTGCTGCCCAGGCGCCGACCGATTCGGGCACGCTGGTCATTGAGGCCAACGGTGAAGACTTTGTCAGACAGGGGTTTACGACCAAAGACGGTTGGGCCATTACCTTTGACACGGTCGAGGTGACGTTGGATAACATCAGCGCTTATCAGGCTGACCCCGCCTTCGATCCAGATACCGCTAAAACCATTACCAGCGCTCAGACCCCGGCGACCGTTGCAGGGCCTGTCATCGTTGACCTGGCTGCCGGTGACGAATCCGCCGATCCTGTTTTGGTAGGCGAGGTGGAAACCGTCGCAGGTCGCTACAACGCACTCACCTGGGCACTGGCGGCAGCCGATCGGCCTGCCCTGATCATGGTCGGCACGGCCACGCGGGACGGTCAGACGATTCCCTTTAATATTGCGATGGACCCAGCCCTACGGTTTGTCTGTGGTGATTTTGTGGGTGAAGAGAGAAAGGGATTTTTAGACCCCTCGTCAGTGGCCTCGGTAGAAGCCACTTTCCACTTTGATCACCTGTTTGGCGACGCGGAACTGTCCCCTGACGACGAACTCAACCAGGGCGCTCTGGGGTTTGCCCCATTCGCAACGCTGGCAACGTCCGACGGGGTTAGCCTGACGCCGGAGCAGCTGGCAGCGGAGCTACCCGCAGCGGACTACCAGCGGCTCCAGTCCATTTTCAAGGGGCTCGGCCACGTCGGTGAAGGGCACTGTTTGGCGGAGGAACTCTAGGGTGAGACCAGCCAGTATCTTATGGGGACTGACGGCCAGTGGGCTGCTGGGCGGCTCGCTGGCGGCCCCGGCTCAGGGGCATGGGGCTATTTCAGCCGTTGAGAAAACGATTAGCGTCCGCGTAATCAGCCAATACGATACGGGTGAGCCCATTGCCCAGGGCCAGGTTGCCGTATACAGTCCCAACAACCTAGAGTCGCCGTGGATGACGGGGACAACCGACGCAGCCGGCGTGTTCGAGTTCACCCCGGCTGATATCGCTGGCGATTGGGAGGTGGTTATCCGTAAAGCGGGTCATGGGCAGAGCATTACGGTGCCGATGACGGCTGCGGATATCAACCCTGGCCGCAGCAGCGGCCTTTTGGGTGGGACTTCAGCCATCCAAAAACTACTGACGGCAGCCGCGATCGTTTGGGGCTTTGTGGGCACAGCGCTATTTTTTGCTCGCCGTTCATCTGCCCCGACGGCCCCCGTCGCCCCATCCGTCCCACAAGAAAAGGAGGCCTAGTGCACGTACCCGATGGTTTTTTACCCGCCCCTGTTTGCATCGCCGGATACGGGCTCACCGGACTGGTGACCTGGTATTCGATTAAACGCATTAACCGGACGGGCGACCCGACCAGCGAGATCCCTAAGGCGTCACTGTTGGCGGCGGCGTTCTTTGTCGCCTCATCCATTCATATTCCAGTGCCGCCGCTGAGCGTGCATCTCGTGCTCAATGGCTTGCTAGGGGCAGTGCTCGGCTTCTATGCCTTTCCTGCAATTTTGGTGGGGCTGTTTTTTCAGGCCATGTTTATTGGGCACGGCGGGCTGACGACGCTGGGCGTGAATGCCTGCATCATGGGGCTGCCCGCGCTGGTGGCCTACGGGCTGTTTCGGCTGCGGCGACGGGTCCCCGGACCGCAACAAGATGCGATCGCAAGTTTTCTCGCGGGTAGCGTCGGCGTTGGCCTGGCAGCGTTGCTGTTCATTGGCCTGATCGTGTTAAACGTTCCGCCTGAGATGGACGCCGCCGCAGAGCGGACAGCACTGTTGGGACTAGGGCTGGCCCATGTGCCGCTGGTGCTGGCGGAGGGCGCATTTACGGCCCTGCTGGTGGCGTTTTTACAGCGGGTGAAGCCCGAGCTGGTGAGCCCGGCAGCGCAGCGAGTCACGGTGCCAATCGCCGGTCCAACGGTGCCAATCGCCGGTCCAGTGGTAACCCCCCCAGACCGGAGGCCCTCCCTATGAATGCTGAAATTGAGGCCTACACGCGGCTGCGATCGCATATCCACCAATGGTCGCCCCGCACCAAGCTGTTGGGGCTAGGGCTGCTGGTTTTGAGTTACGCGACGATCCAGTCAGTGGAGCTGGTGCCCGTAATGCTCGGAGTGACAGCAGGGCTATACACGCTGTCGGGGCTGCCGCTCAGCTTTTTGCGATCGCGACTGCGCTACCCCAGTCTGTTTTTACTGGGGGTAGTGGTCACCTTGCCCTGGCTGTCGGGAGCGACGATTCTCTGGCAGTGGGGGCCACTGGCATTGCGACAAGAGGGGCTACTGATGATGGTGCTGGTCGCCAGCCGGTTTTGCTCGATTATCACACTGGGCATCGTCCTGTTGGGCAGCACGCCATTTTTACAGCTGGTGGGCGCGTTACGGGGGCTGGGCCTGCCCGATTTGCTGGCCGACATGGCCCTGCTGGCCTACCGCTACCTGTTTGACATCGCCGACCAGCTCTCTCGCCTGAAGCAGGCCATGCGGCTGCGGGGCTTTAGCTTTCACCAAACACGGGCCTGGCAGCCGTTTGCTGCCGTCACCGGGACGCTCCTCATTCGCAGCTACGAGCAATCGGAGCGGGTGTACAAAGCCATGCGACTGCGGGGATACGGCGATCGGCCTACGCGAGATGCCACGGTCAGCGGCTGGGGTGAGGTCGGCGATGTCGCGGGGCTAGTTGGATGCGGTGCGATCGCACTGTTCCTGATGCTCGCCCAATGGCACTTGGCCCGTTTTTAACCCTTGCCTGTGTGACGATTTTCATAACGATTTGAGAACAGCGTACTGTGATTTGAAACGTTTGCTTAAGCCTATGACCAACTGCTGGTCCGGTTCCTTAGAGTCTGGACAGTGCCTTTCTCCGTATCTGCAGCGCCTTCATGACCTCTGTAATTACTCAACCCGCCCATCTACAGCACCGCTGTCCTGAGCCTGCCGTTACCTTGAGCCAGCTTTGCTTTTCCTATCCCGACCGGCCCCACGTCCTCAAAAATGTATCGCTACAGGTGGCCGTCGGGCAGCGGGTCGGCATTATCGGCCACAACGGCTGCGGTAAAACCACCCTGTTTATGACCCTGTGCGGCGCCTATCGCCCTAGCAGTGGAGAGGTTCAGCTATTCCAGCAGCCGGTCGTGCCGGGGCAGTTTCATCACCAGATTGGCCTCCTATTTCAAGACCCTGACGATCAGCTCTTTTCTGCCTCGGTCCGCGACGATATTGCCTTTGGCCCGCTCAACCTGGGGTTAGCAGACGAGCAGATTCATGCCCGCGTCGCGGCCGCGCTACAGCTGGTGGGGATTCAACCCCTGGCCGAGCGACCGCCCCACCATCTGTCGGGTGGTGAGAAGCAAATGGTCGCCATTGCCGGTCTGCTGGCGATGCAGCCTCGCGTGGTGCTTTACGATGAGCCTACTGCCAGTCTGGATATTCGCAGTCGGCGGCGACTGATTAACTTTTTACAGACACTGGATCAGACCATGCTGATCGCCTCCCACGATCTGGAGTTTGTTCTGGAAGTGTGCGATCGCGTTTTGATTATGCACCAGGGTGAAATCGCCGCCGACGGTCACCCACGCGAGATCATGGGGGACGAGGCCCTGATGCGGGCCTACGAACTCGAAAAGCCTCACTCGCTAGTTCCCCACGTGATTCCCCATCATTAGGGGGCGCTGAGTAGAGGGCGCTGAATAGAGGGCTATGGATTGACCGCCCGGCGCTGCCAAACCGTGCCCACTTGCTGATACTGCGTCCGCTGTTGGGGGTCGCCCCGCAGCTCCAGGTGATCCACCTGACTAGGCGTCAGCAGAACGACGACAAAGGTCTCGGGCGGCTCGTCTGCGTCTACTGCAGTGGCCTGAAAGGAGGTATCAGGGGCCTGGGGCTTACCCGGATCGGGCCAGCCGAACTGAGCCTGGGCCGAGGGCGAGAGGGCCTGCCAGCTGGCGCGTCGCAGGGCTGGATTGCCCCCGGAGGGAATGTGATGGAGCAGCCCAGACAGGCGAAACTGCTCTCGGGTTTTGGCAAAGTACCAGCAGGCCTCCGCCCAAGGGTTTTGAGCCATTTGATGAATCTTTTGGCTGCGGCCATCGGTGACGAATTTGAGGCTGTGCCCGGTGACCGCAGCCACTGGCGGTGCCACAAACCCCCGAAACACCACCGTTCGATTAGCGGGTTGGCCGTTCTCTCCTAGCGTCGCCAGCTGAAAGTAGCGAGCCTGGGGCTGGCTGCGATTACGGTGAAGGGCTCTGGACAAGGGGGGCCGCCACAGGGGTAAGGATTCAGTCAGGGATGGCGCTGCAGATACGTCAGAGGGAAAGGCCATGGCAAGGGTGCAAACAAAGACAGATACTGGCAGGCGCGCTGCCAAGGCGGCGATGAGTACGATTGCGGAACTGGCAAAGGTAAAGGATACCCGCGCAGCCTCAACCCGCCTCGATAGTAGGGATCGTAGCTGTTTTGGGTAACGTGGGTAGACAGACAAGTTGCTTGCAAGACGTTACAGGTTAGCTCAGGGTGTCGTAAATTAAGCCGCAGCTGCTTATTCTAGAAGGAGTCGGGTGATGCGCTCTGATGGCCTGCGCAAGTTGGCCAGCGCTACGGCGACGGATGGGGTCCGAGATGGGATGCAAATCTGCGGCGTCTGCCTGGGTGATCCAGTCCGAGTCCGATGATCCAAGTCCTGATGACAGGCCGGGAGTATGCGTGGGAACTGACAGGCGATTGGATGCTGTACCCCTCGGTTATCGTAAGTTTTAGCAGCCAGCCATTTGGTTTGAAATTTAGTTTGAAAAAGGCGATAGTTTAGCACCCATGACAATAACGGCGATCGCTTTTTTGGTACTGGGAGTGGTGCTGTTGGTCCTCGGCGCAGAATTTTTAGTCAGAGGGGCGTCCCGACTGTCGGCCATGTTCAGCGTTTCGCCCTTGGTCATTGGCCTGACGATTGTGGCCTTTGGAACGAGCGCTCCAGAACTGGCCGTTAGTCTGCATTCAACCCTGGCTGACAAGGCCGACATTGCCATTGGCAACGTTGTGGGCAGCAATATTTGTAATGTGCTTCTGATCCTAGGTGCTTCGGCCCTGGTTTCGCCGCTGATCGTGGCCCAACAGCTGATCCGACTGGATGTGCCAATCATGATTGGGGTGTCGTGGCTGGTGCTGCTGTTTGGGTGGGACCAGACCATCAACCCGACTGACGGGATTGTGCTGTTCGTCGGAGGGGTTGTCTACACCCTATTTCTGCTCTATCAGAGCCGTAAAGAAAGTGACCAGAACGTACAGGACGAATACGCGCAAGAATACGGTCCCCAGCCCTTTTCCTGGAAGAAAGTAGGCGTTTACGCGCTGCTGATATTGGTGGGACTCGTCGCGTTAGTGATCGGGTCACAGCTGCTCGTCGACAGTGCTGAAACGATTGCCACAGCCCTCGGTGCCAGTCGGCTGGTTGTCGGGTTGACGGTAGTGGCAATTGGCACCTCTCTGCCTGAGCTAGCGACTTCGCTGGTGGCGAGCTTTCGCGGGGAGCGCGATATCGCAGTGGGCAATGTGGTCGGCAGCAATATTTTCAATATTTTAGTTGTCCTGGGACTGACCAGTGCGCTGTCTCCGGTGGGGGTTGAGATTTCGGCTGCGGCCCTGACATTCGATATTCCAGTCATGGTGGCAGTGGCGGTCCTTTGTTTTCCGATCTTCTTCTCAGGTAATCTGATCAGTCGCTGGGAAGGGGGACTACTGCTGGGCTACTACCTGGTTTATGTCCTTTATCTCATTCTGAAAACTGCCGATCACGACAGTTCCGAGACGTTTGGGGCGATTCTGGGCTTTGCGGTACTGCCGTTGACGGTCCTGGGTCTGCTAGTGATGACCTGGCGTTCACGCAGCGCTCGCCGCCACAAACCGGAAAACTAAGCCTGCTCACCACAGAGATATAACCTTGGCGATATAACCTTGGTCACTTCGCTTAGGACACTGAGTAGCGGTGTCCCTGAAGCGTAAAGCGCTCCGTGGCTTGCAGTCGCGTCCTAACGTGACTGGCGACTTGCTGACTGCTGCGTTACGGATGTCACAATCATGCGAGCAATTGTATAAGTGATCACATAGAAAGTCCGACCCTAAAGATATCGTTAAGCTCGTACAATATCTGTAATATTTCTATTACTTTTGAAGTACATGACTAAGGCTCTTGCTACGGTCCCTACAGCTTACGGCAAATCTACGGATATGCCTTAGTGTTATAGGATACGACGTGTATGCCCGGCAAGCCCCCTGCCAGGCTGTACGAAAAAATGAAGCCTGTTCCTACGGATGTTGAATGCTGGGTTATCTATAGGCTGTTCTATCTGAGGCTGTCCTTGGATTCATAGGGTCTACCTGTCGTCCAGCTGCTGCGTGGTGGTGAACAAGTTAATTTAATCAAATAGACGCTTTCCGGCTGCACGCGACCAACCCTCCAGGGTCTGCTTGACTCTGATGGAGTGCACTTTTAATGGACGCGGTATTTTTGACGTTGGCGCTGTGCATACAATCACAGCAGCTGCGTCAGCTTAAGTCTCAATTTTATACAGATAGCCTGACGCAGGTCGGTAACCGGGCCGCTTTTGACGAGTCATTGGTTAGTGCTTGGAACAGCTATGTGGAGCAAGGTCAGGATTTTGCACTGCTCTACATTGATGGCAATAACATCAAGGGCGTGAACGACACCTACGGTCATGCTGCAGGCGACCGAGTAATCGTTGCTATCTCCGACAGTCTCCGGCCCTACGGTCAAGCGTTTCGACTGGGCGGTGATGAGTTCGCGCTGTTGCTCACCGATTCGGCGCAGCTGCCCGATATGGATATCAAACGACTCATTCAGCAAATTCAGCATCGTATCTGGCAGGCTGGCCGTGAACTCCAGACCCAGCTACCCATTCAGAGCATGCTTCAGGGAGGCCAACAGTTGCCGCTGCTGAGCGCTGCCATCGGTTGGGCCTTAGCCTCCCGTGCTGACAGCGCAGTCGATCTGCAGATGAAGGCGGACGCTGCCATGTATGTCAACAAATGGCGCGGCAAGCGCCTGGGTCGCTACGTCCGTGAGTCACTCAGCCGAAACCAGGACGCTAAGCCGCCTGTCAAGGGACATCGCCTGGCTGCCCCCCCTCAACTGAGGGATCTTAGAGCGGGGGAGAGTGCCGCTGCGAGCGTGCGCGGGTCAACGCCTAGCACCGTGCTGCGCTGATGGGCATAGCGAGCGGCCTGGGCATGCCACCAGACGGCTCCAATCGCGGCTTGGGCGGTCGCGGCTTGGGGAGTCAGCTGCTGGCTGGTCAGCAGCTGGGCCAGCAGTCCCCCAGCCAGACCGGTCAGCACGTCGCCGCTGCCGCCGCGGGCAAGGGCTGGTGTGCTGTCAGGGTTGAGCCAAAGCATGCCCTCTGGCGTTGCGATCGCACTTCTCGCCCGCTTTAGAATAATGGTGGCCCCCGTCAGCTCCGCCGCCGTTTGAGCCACCGCTAAGGCCTCTCCCAAGTCGGGGAACAGCCGCTGAAACTCACCCGGGTGGGGCGTAAGCAGGGTCGGGGCAGACCGCTGGCGGAGCCGTTCAACCGGCGCGTGGGCCGCCAAAATGTTGAGCCCGTCGGCATCAATCACCAACGGTATCGGCGCAGCCAGCAGGGATAGAATCGCTGCCAGGGTCGTCAACCCTGGCCCCAAGGCGATCGCATCGTACTTGTCTAGCGTCAGGGTATCGGGCAGGCCGCTAATCGCCCCGTCCTGCTCGGGGCAGCCGATGACCAGCGCTTCCGGCGACTGGGTCACCAACATTAGCCGCAAAGACTCCGGCACGGCCAGGGTGACCATGCCTACCCCGCTGGCTTTAGCCCCCTGGGCCGCCAGTATGGCCGCGCCTGAGTAGGTACGAGAACCGGCCATTAGCAAGAGATGCCCGACTTTGTATTTGTGAGCGGTCGGGTCGCGATCGAGCGGCAGCGCCGCCAGTCCAGCTGCGGGCGTGAGCCGCTGAATGGTTGGCGGCTGGCCGAGTTCAGCCTGGATATCAGCCAGAGGGAGGCCGAAGTCGATCAGTTCGCTCTCGCCCAGGTAGGGCAGGGCTGCGGTCTGGACAAAAGCCTGCTTCCACAGACCCAGGCAAAGGGTGCGGTGAGATCGCACCGCCGTACCCATCACCGCCCCCGTATCGGTATGGATACCAGAGGGCAGGTCGATGCTGACCACAGGCACCTCTGACCGGTTTAGCCAGTCGATATCCGCAGCTAGGCTGCCCTCAATGGGACGTGTCAGGCCAAAGCCAAACAGCCCATCAACGATCACCGCACAGTGCTCCAGCAGCTCAACCTGCTCAACGGCTGGCAACCCCAAATGCGCAGCGTACTGCCGATGCTGTTGGGTCAGAGGCTTCAGCCCTGGGAACGGAACATAAATCTGAACCTGGCGGTGCTGCAAAAATAGCGCTCGGGCAACCACCAGCGCATCGCCACCGTTGTGACCAGGGCCCACTAGAATGCCAATCTTCCCATCCGGGTAGACCGTTTGAATACGCGCGGCGATCAGCTGCCCTACCTTTTCCATGAGCGCAGCGACAGGCATCCCGGCCGCAAACGTACGCGACTCGATTTGACGCATCTGCGCTGCCGTCACCAAGAAAGGCTCAATCGACGGTCGAGTCATCGGTTCAGGAGGATGGATTGAGCAAGAAAACTAGGCGTCCGTAGAATTTTGATAATACTCGCTGACCTTAAAGCTACTAGTATTTTCTAGCTGCTTCAGCATCGACCGGGTAATCAGCTTACCAGCACGAACCAGCGCCTGACCGGTAATGGGGTGGAGCAGATCCTGCTCGGCGCGCCGACCGATCAGCTCCTCAATATCCTGCAGCGAATTAACGTACATACCCGGCGGGAGTTCAACCACTACGCCGTTGCCTACCACCCGAGACTGGCAAGCCAGTCGGGAGTTTTGCTTGCAAGAGGTGATGATTTCAAGCGTCCGCTGTTCCCGCCGATTAATCGGGGTCAGTGCCTCCATACCTTCCTGCACATAGATATGACAGGTTGCACACATGCCACGGCCGCCACACTCTTTGAGGACGTCCAGGTCCTTGTTGAGTAGCACCGACAGAAGATTGCTGTTGGTGGCGACCGTACTTTCTTGCGCAATGGGTTCGAGTCGAACGGTTTTAGCCATGGGAATCGTCGAGGTGGGTCAAATAGGGATGAACAAACTGATCGGCATAGTAAGGATAGACAAACGGAACCCGGCAGAGCCAAGGTCGCCGGTGAAAGCGGCCGCAGCAGTCAATCCACACCGAACAAAAGCTGCCACTGTCGGGTATCGAGGGCCTGGGTGCGAACGAGCTTGGGATAATCGCGAATAATTTTGGCACAGCGCTGGCTAAAGCCGTCTACCCAGGTTTGGACCAGCACCAGCTGCGATTGCGTGAGCGTTGTGTCCAAGCTCGATGGATTAGCCAAGCTTATAGTGCCCGTTGTCGTGACTTGAAATTGCGTGATCCAGCGGTCATCTGGACGATAATTCCGCCAGTGGTTGGCCACAATGAATTTGCCCAGATACTGGGTTGTGAACTGACTGAGCTGTTCGAGCGCCATTGCGACCTCGCCGAGGCTAGGAAGGGGCATAGCATCGTGTTGAGAGACGGGGAACACCCCAGGATCAGCCAGAGCGGGCCTTGTGGCCGGGGATACCCCAGGCATCTCGACCGGTGCGGGCGTGGTCGCCTGGACGATTGGCTGCCCGACTTCCAGCACCAAAACGGGACGGACGACCTCAACCAGCGCGGTCACCACGGCGTCAAAGTCGGTGCGCATAAACCGGGTAATTTGAGCGATCAGCTTGCCGTAGGCATCGGATACCAACGGCTGGGCCATGACCAGCAGCGCCATCCCCCGGTCAACTTTGTGGAGAAAGACGTGCTGCCGCTCAAAGTAAAAGGCAAAGGACTCCAGCGTGCTGGGCGTAGTCTCTAGAATCTGCTGAATTCCCTCTGTCAGCTGCTGTTGCGCCGCCTCAGCGCCCATAGGCAATCCATGCACATAGGCGCGGGAGTGGCCGTCAATTAGGGCAATTCCGTCAATTCCTGGTAAATTCAGAAAGTCCTCGATGAGTTGACTTTTCATAGGACGGTTTGGTAAAGCACGAATGGAAGAGGTGCCCTACAGAGAAAATATTGAGGCCTTTTAAGCAAAGCGATGAGAGCGCATTATAGCGGGTAGGGTCTGCTGGTAGGCGCAACGTTTACTTACATAGCATTCACCGGTTGGGCGCGGAAAATCGACATTATTGTTGATTTTCCCTCCTAATACGGAAAATCGACAGCCTGCGCGATTCTCCTGTCTACGGGTGATCCCCGGTCGGATGCTATGGTCTAATCGGGTGATACCGATGAACAGTGGGCTAGCTGCCTGCCCTGCCAAAGTTCGGTTTACAACTGGGTTTATAGCCATGTCCGACCTTCCGTTTACGCTCGATCAGCTTCGCATCCTCAGAGCGATTGCCGCTGAGGGGAGCTTCAAGCGCGCTGCTGACAGCCTCTATGTGTCCCAGCCTGCGGTGAGCCTACAGGTGCAGAATCTAGAACGGCAGCTGGACGTGCCGCTGTTTGATCGGGGCGGTCGGCGGGCCCAGCTGACGGAGGCAGGGCATCTTCTGCTAGAGTACGGCGATCGCATCCTGAGCCTGTGTCAAGAAACCTGTCGCGCCATTGAAGATTTGCAAAACCTGCAGGGCGGCACGCTGATTGTGGGCGCGAGCCAAACCACCGGCACCTACCTGCTGCCCAGGATGATTGGTCTGTTTCGGCAGCAGTACCCGGACGTAGCCGTTCAGCTCCACGTCCATTCAACCCGACGAACCTCGTGGAGCGTGGCCAACGGCCAGATTGACCTAGCCATCATCGGCGGTGAGGTGCCGTCAGAGCTGCAGGACTCCCTCGAAATTATTTCCTACGCCGAAGATGAACTGGCGCTGATCATGCCGGTGTTTCATCCGCTGGCCAGTAACGAAGCGATCAACAAAGAAGACCTCTACAAGCTCAAGTTCATCACCCTCGACTCCCAGTCAACCATCCGCAAGGTGATTGACCAGGTGCTGGGGCGCTGCGGCATTGAAACCCGCCGTTTGCGCGTCGAGATGGAGCTCAATTCAATTGAAGCGATCAAAAACGCCGTTCAGTCTGGGCTAGGCGTGGCCTTTGTGTCGATCTCGGCAATTGAAAAAGAGCTGCAGATGGGCGTTCTGCACCGAGCTAAGATCGATTCGGTGATCGTAAAGCGAACCCTCTCTGTCATTTTCAACCCCAATCGCTACCGTTCGACAGCAGCGGCCGCCTTTACTCGGGAGATTCTGCCCCAGTTTACCAACCGCGATATCCAGCTGGATCGCTCCTTCAACCGGGAACCTCGCAAGAAGAATGGGGCCGCCGACGGGACGCCTAAGCCAGCGGATAAGGACGGTGCTAAGGTGGAGGCAACCCCTGAGGCAAAGCCTGCGAACCCAACGGTGGCACCTAAGTCGGCCAGCAAGCCTGGGAAGGAAAAAACAATTAAAGAGACCTCCTCGGCAAAGTTAGGCAGCTAACCGGGAAAGGTTTCAATGGGTGGACCTGACAATTGAGCGGTTATGCAACTGTATTGCACCCGACCGAACTGTGCTAAACCGGTCAATCATTTTCCAAGCTTAAGCAGCGCAGCTGCACTCAAGACGGCTCAGCAAAAATACTGCACCACGTGTGGCATGCCGCTCATTCTCAGCGGGCGGTACCTACCTGAGAAGCTGCTAGGGCAGGGCGGATTTGGAGCGGCCTTCTACGCGCGTGACCGCTTTACCCCGACCCAGCGGCCCTGCGTCGTCAAGCTGTTTCAGCCCTCTTCGCAGCTGAGCCCGCAGCAGCTGCAGATTGCCCAGGGCCTGTTCGAGCGCGAGGCAGCGGTACTAGAGCAGTTGGGTAATCAGCATCCGCAGATCCCCGACCTGTATGCCTTTTTCCCGTTGGTGGTACCCGGTCAGCAACCCAATACCACCACCGAATTTTTCTACCTGGTACAGGAGTTCATCAATGGTGAAGACCTGGAACAGCGGGTGGAGCGAGACGGAGCACTGCCGGAGGCAGAAGTTCGGGCCATTGTCGTTAACACCCTCAAAATTCTCGACTTTGTCCACCAAAACGGCGCGATTCACCGCGATATCAAGCCATCGAATATCATGCAGAGTCGTGACGGCAGGCTCTACCTGCTGGATTTTGGCGCGGTCAAGCAGGTAACGGGTGCGACCGGCATGGGTAAGTCAACGGGCATTTACACCATGGGCTACGCGCCCCAGGAGCTGATGTCCGGCGGAAACGTGTACCCGTCATCCGATCTGTACTCGCTGGCGGTAACGGCGGCGGTACTGCTCACGGCCAAAGCGCCCAATGAACTCTACGACAGCTACGCGAACCGCTGGCAGTGGCGGTCTCACGTTCAGCTACAGGATCGCGGGTTTGGGGCAGTACTCGACAAAATGCTGGCGGCAACGCCCCGTGAACGATTTGCGTCTGCTGAGGCGGCGCTGCAGGCGCTGATGCCAAGCCTGCCCCGTCCAGTGGCGCAGCCGGTCCCCCCGCCAGTTGCTAAAGGTTCGCCCACGCCGGGCTCCTCGACACAGCTGCAGCCCCCACGTCCGATGCCCGTGCCTGCGCCACAGCCGCCTATGCGGCAGAGGGCTTCGCTGCCCATGCGATCGCTGCCTGAGTTTTTGGGCGGGGCCGCCTTTACCGGGTTTGAGGGAAGTCTATTGGCAGTCGCAACGGCTAGCCTGCTGGGCACGACTTTGGTTGGAACCGGTACGTGGCTGTTGCTGGTGTTGGCGCTGATCTTTTTGCAAGTGAGACGGGTGATTGAAGGAATAGACCTCGCAATCATTGCTGGGGTGACACTACCGGTGGTGCTGTTTGTGGGTCCACTGCGGCAAGCAGCAGTGGCCGTGGGACTGTCTACGGTTGAGGTGATCGTGGTGGCGGCAATGGTGGCCTTGGGACTGGTTGCGATCGCAACCCTGTTTCGCTTGATTTACCGCATTGTCTCAGGCATGCTTTAGCGATGGCTAAACGCAACGAGCTACCAGCGCTACTGCTGTCCCTATTGGTCACCCTTGGACTTTTAGCCGGTGGGGCCTGGCTGCTGCGAGATCGGCTTTCGCTGGGCGATCTCGCAGGCAATCCGGCGAGCCCCGACCCGGCGGGGCAAGCAACCCGCACCGCTGGCCTGGCCAATCGGCTGAGCCTGGGCGAACGGGTGCTGACACCGGGCGTGGCGATTGAAGCCAAGCAGTCGGGCACCGAAGCCCTGACAGCGGGACGCTATGCCGAGGCAATTGCCAGCTTTGAAGCGGCGCTCGCCCAGCGGCGCAACGACCCGGAGACGCGGATCTACTTAAACAACGCGCGGATTGGCGAGGAAACGGCCTACATGGTTGCGATCGCGGCCCCGCTAGCAACGCTGCCCAACCCGGCCCTGGAGCTGCTGCGCGGTGTCGCCCAGGCCCAGCAAGCGATTAACGACGGGGGCGGCATTGGCGGTGTGCCCTTGCGGGTGCTGATCGTCAGCGACGACAACGATCCAGCCGTTGCCGACGCGGTGGCAAACGCCCTGGTTGCCAATCCCGACGTTCTGGCCGTCGTCGGTCACTACAGCAGCAGTACCACCCTGGGGGCGACCGAAACCTACGAAGCCGGTCAGCTAGTCATGATCTCCCCTGTGAGCACAGCTGTGTCAATTTCCCAAGCAGGGGACTACATCTTTCGAACGGTGCCGAGCGACCGCCTGGCCGCAGCGACCCTGGCACGTCACTTTCAGGCCGAGGTGGGCAATCAACGGGCAGTCGTGTTCTACTCGTCGGCTAGCACCTATAGCCAATCCCTCCGTTCAGAATTCACCACGGCGCTGCTGTCCGACGGCGGAGGGGTGGTCGCTGAATTTGACCTGGCCCAACCCAACTTTGACCCCAACCAGGCACTGCAGCAGGCCCGCCAGCAGGGAGCTGAGGCACTGATTCTGGTCAACGATGTTGATACGCTCGATCTGGCGCTGCAGGTAATTTCGGTCAATCGCGGTCAGATTCCGGTTCTAGGCGGAGATGACCTCTACAACCCGAAGGTGCTACAGATTGGGGGAGAGAATGCCCGAGGCATGGTAGTTTCGGTACCTTGGCATGTGCTCAGTCATGAGGGCAGTGACTTTGTGGAAACCTCGCGCCAGCTGTGGGGCGGGGATGTGAGCTGGCGCACGGCGATGGCCTACGACGCCATCCAGGCGATGGCAGCCGCCATCGCCCAATCCCCAACCCGCACAGGCATTCAGCAAGCCCTAAGTCAGTCTGACTTTGAAGTGGCTGGGGCCGACCGTCCGGTGAAGTTTTTTGCTAATGGAGATCGCAATCAGGCAACCCAACTTGTCTACGTGGTTCCTGGTGAGCGGTCAGGCTTTGGCTACGACTACATTCCCATTGACGCCTCACTGCCATGACGTCCTCTAAACACGAAGTCCCGGTTTTGGCAGCGGCGGGGCCTGTCGGCGCTGCTGTTGGTCGGCGGGGGCTGGTGGTTGCACCAACGAGGCATCTGGCCCGGGCAGTCGATGGGGGCTGCCGTTAACCTGGGTAGCCGCGCGGCTACCTTTGAGGATGTCAAGGACGTCCCCGCCGGGCAGTTCAACTACGGGGGCAGTACGACCTGGGCCCCGAATCGGGGTGAGATCGATCCCCTGCTAGAGGCCGCCTGGTCAAGCTTTGATTTGACCTACGTCGATCCGGCCAATCAGCCCGCGAGTACCCAGGCGGGGCTAGAGATGCTACTGGCAGGGGAGCTGGACTTTGCCCAGTCGTCCCGCCCGCTAACGGCGGACGAACAACAGGCGGGACTGGTCGAAATTCCTGTGGCGGTGGAGGGGGTTGCGATCGCAACTCACCCTGACCTCACAATTGACTCCATTACGCTTGCGCAGCTCAAAGCGATTTATACGGGTCAGACCACCAACTGGCAAGCGGTTGGCGGTCCTGATTTGATCGTTGTGCCCATTGCCCGCGACGCCGGGGGCGGAACGGTACAGTTTTTTCAAACCAAAGTGCTGGAAGGCGCAGCGTTTGCCTCGACCCTACAGCAGGCTAATACGACGACCGAGGCGCTGCGCCTGGTAGCCGATACGCCTGGTAGCCTATACTTTGCCTCTTCGCCTGAAATTGTCAATCAGTGTACGATCAAGCCGCTAGCGCTACAGAGCGGCAACCCGCCCGCTATTCCCCCCTATCAGCCACCCTTTGTCCCCTTGGCTAACTGCCCAAACCCACGCAATCAGACCCATCTTGAGGCCTTTGAATCGGGCCGCTATCCGCTGACCCGACCGCTCTACATCGTGGTCAGAGCCGACCAGCCAGAGGTCGGCACGGCCTATGCTCAGCTGCTTATCTCTGCGGAGGGCCAGCGACTACTGGGTAGAAAAGGATTTGCGCGACTTCGCTAGCCTGATTCAAATCGAATCTAGGCCAGTCAAACCGCGCAAATATTAGAAAATATTGGCCGTAATTGGTTGTGTTGATGGCTCACGCTGCTCAAGACACGCCATCGGCCTAACCGATTGCTCCTACGGCAACGTGACAGAAACCGTCATATAGCCAAAAAAAATTAGCGTTTAGAAGTCAGTTGTAGATATAGCTAGCGCCATTTACGTTAGGACACCGAGTGCAGTGATCCTGCTTGGCATAGAACGAAATGGCGTCGCAGCCTTGCCCTAACGGATCTGGTGGCTGCTATACCAGCTGTCAACACCATCTGGCGTCTGTTAGCGGATACCGGATAGCGGGAGCCGCCCCGCGATCCCTTGAGCTATCCTTCCTGCTGCTGGCTGAGGCCAGAACCGTAGGGAATACAAATCAGGTTCTCGTTATGGTTACGGATGAGCTCACGCTGTCGAAGCTTGCCCATCAGCCGAGTTACCGTGACCCGAGTCGAGCCAATTGCACTCCCAATCTGGGCGTGCGTGAGCGGATAGGGCAGGTAGTAACCGGTTTCACAGGGCTCACCGTACTCGTCAATCAGCAAGGTTAAAAAGCCGAGTAGCCGATCAATCGTCCGCCGCTGCCCCAGGGTGCTGAGCCACAGCAGCTTGCGCTGGTGCTGGCGACGAAAGGCATCGAGCACTTCCCGACGCAGGTGTGGCCAGGTATCTAGATCGTTCCAGTAAAGCCACACAATCGTGGTCTGGTCAACGTGGGCAAAGCTCTGCAGGCTGAAAGGCGATTGCGCCACGATTTCAAACGGTTGACCGGCGCCAACAAAGCCTAGAAATGCCTCCTCGGCAGCAACGAGAGGCATGCGTGTGGCTGCAGCGCTTTGCTTTAGCGTAGCGCTCACCTGAGCGTTGCCTACCAGACGGACCGCACCTCGTTGAACCAAGTAAAGCAAACCCGGACGGGTGGGAATACGTTCATCCCGATTAAACGTGCGACAGCGATAATGTTCTTGAGCCCAATCGAGAATCCTTTGCCATACGAGAAAAGGCCGAGCGTCGTCCGCAGGAGTAGATGAAGACATGTTGGAAACGCTGGGAGTTGTTGTCGTTGCGGATAGTGTCATCTAAGTTAAGGTCACGTCATAGAGTCCTAAGAGAATCGATGGGTAGCGGCTGGTTGTTAATCTGCGTCAGCGCACGCAAAAACCCCGCTCAGATGCTCCCTGAAGCAATCACTGTGGGGTTCAGAATCAAAGTGATGGGTTAACGTCTAGCGTGAACCAGAGGTCAACCGTAAGATCACTCGTTTGTCAATGAAGCAAATGTTGTAAGTAGGTTAGTATAATTCGCTGATTTTTTGACAGGTTAGGAGGTCTTCTTTATCAGTGCTTCAGCATTCATCGAAACAAACAATTAAAACCTAATGGACATGCACCTCAGATATACGGACGATGCATGCCAGCCAGCCGGATAGCCTACATAAATATGACATACTTTTCGTTAGAGCGAACATAACTTCTTTGATTAGATTGGACAATCGCATCCGAAAATCACACGAATTTCGATACCTTTACCCGTTTTTTATCGATCGTCGGTACCCATCGACGCCTACATCAAGGATCGGTAAATTCTCATTGGCTGTCATCCGGAGAATCCCCTAAAAAACACCCCCATCTCAGCAAGATACCGGTGGCTTGGACTGAATGGGAAGGCCAGAACCCTCAAATGCTCCGCCCAACTACGGAGCCTCCTGACTGAAAAGACCAGGTGTTTTTTCTGGCAAACTTCCTGGCAAAGTCGGAGCGATCTAGATGTGCTCAAACGTGCAGGCTCGACAACTGTCTGTAAGTATGACACAGAGAGGACGGCCCAGAACGAATGGCCCAGTAAAGACTAGTCATACGGAGTCCGCCAGACCGGAGGGGCTCCGTGAAAACCGTACTTTTCGCGAGAAAGGGGTGACAAAGCAAATCCGATCCTCTATACTCTGAAGGTGTGTGAGGAGCGAACCAGAAAGGGCACCGAGACGAAACACGGCCAGTCGTCGGTGCCTTTTCTGTTTTAAAAATTCTGGAGCTTATCCTATCCTACGCTAGGGCCAATCATTGGCTAGGCTGCCGGAGTGAGCCATTACATAAGTCGTGTGACAACTTTGTTGAAGTCGCCGAGTATTACGGTCTTTCAACCGCTGAGCGTGGCTTGGGTCGCCATCGCACACAGCGTTTAGGGCAATGCTTGTCAACCTGGAGACCCGCTGCTGAAGGGTGCTAGGTGCTCAGGAGTTCTGTGGTAGCCTGTGGGCTATGAATGAGGAAGCGCGCCAGCGGAGAGTTAGCTATCGCCTGCTGTTAATGATGCTATGGGCTAGCTTGCTGGTCTTAATTATTGAAGCAACGGCGGGTTGGGTAACGCATTCACTCTGTTTACTGGCAGAGGCATTGCATACGCTCATTGACGTCTTCAGCACAGTGTTGAGTCTGGTAGCGGTGGCCTCACCCCAGAGAACACTGGGGCGGGAAATCTGGGGGCATGGTCGCGGTGAGGCGGGAGGTGCCCTGATGCTGTCAGCGACCTTAGGATTTGCAGGGGTGAATCTGCTGCTAATTGCTATCCGTCAGTACGAGTCGGCGCTGCAGCGGGTAGCGGTACCGTTTCCGGTGGAGGTGACGCTCCCGCTGATTCAGCTGATGGCGGCAATGGTGGCAATCGTCCTGACGCTGGCGCTGGTGTCTGCCTACCAGGGACGTTTTTTAGAGAGCCTGGCGCTGAAGTGCAATACCCAGCATCTGCTGAGGGATGCCTGGCTAAGCATTGGTTTATTGGTGGGGCTGGTGGCAATCTGGCGAGGATATCGCTGGGTCGATCCGCTGTTTGCGATCGCACTGACCTTACTCGCGGTCAACAGCTTTTGGCACGTACTCGACACCCACCTGCCGATGCTGCTAAGACCGACGGCAATTGCCCCTGAGGCGATTGCCCAGGTCGCCGCTCAGGTAGAAGGGGTCACCCACTGCACCCGCATTCTCTCGCGGGGGATGGTGGGCCGCCAGGTTTGGATTGAGCTGCACCTGGTCCTGCACCCTGAATTTATCGGCATGTCCCGGTCAGTGGGCGAACGGGTTGAAAACGCGCTACGCCGCCAGTTTGGCCCAGTACGAACGCAGATTTGGGTAGAGCAGGGCTACGTTGCGCCGCAGCCGCCCCCGGCCACCAATCCGTTTTTACCCCCCCGACCGAATTACTAGCCCAGAGATGATTGGCCCAGAGCGAGGGCGACGGATACCCTAGGCCTGAGAGCGCATCGGCCCCAAATATCGCATCAGGTAGGGCGAAAACACTTCATAAATCAGGGTCAGCGGCTTGCCGTGGTGCCAGAACAGATAGTGCCGCCCCCAAAACGGACCGCGTTCGTTAAAGGCCTGTGCCAGCGGCTCGGACGTGCCGTAGTAAATCCCCTGAATGTCTCGATACAGCTCGGTTCTGAGCTGGGCCAGGCTCGCCCAAATGGGTAGCGAACGGTTCTTTAAGTAGTCATCAACGTGGCTGGCTTCCCACCAGGAGGTGGCATAGGCCAGACGCTGCCCCGAAGCCGTCCGCAGCCAGACTTGACGACGCAGGCGCGGCCCTGGAACATAGTCGATCTGATCGGGCGCATGGTCACTGTCCATGCCGACCGGCGACATATCAATCACGTCTACTTCAGTGGGCTCGCGGGTGAGCAGCTGCAGGTGGCGGGTTGGTGAACCATCCCCTAGCATCAAAATCTGCCAGGCGGGCGAGAGCTGGTCGTGGGGAAGCCCTTGCTTAACGACGGTCTCGTTGCCGTACCACAGTGGCTGCAGGGCATACCAATCATGGGGGCAGGTTAGGCTAACTGGGTGAGCGGACAGATCGAGGGGAGACGAGGCGGAAGTCAAATTATTTACAAAAATTTACTAGCTCAGCTCCATCATAAACGGATTAGCTGGGCTAGGGCAGCGGTTCGATAGGGGCTCAGTGAACTGTAGGCAACAGAGACAGCGGGAGAGAAGAGAGGCCGACCTAAAACGCGCTGGCGTACCCCTTCCTCAGGAGAATCGTAATCAAAACCTGAATGCGGATGGCGAGACTCGAACTCGCAAGGCGTGAGCCACACGCCCCTCAAGCGTGCGTGTCTACCAATTCCACCACATCCGCAGGTGGCAGCGTCCATAACGCTGGTTCTTAAGAATAAAGCATAAGGGCTCTTTTCGTAGCAGATTTCGGGGCAGATTTCGGGGCAGATTTCGGGGCAGGTCAAGACGACGTCATTCAAGGTTGCTGACCAGAGGGGAAAACCTGACAGCGCTGGGGCGCAGCTTCCAGCTTATGATGCGTATAGTTTCGATAGTCCCTGCTGCCCCAATGCGAATTTCTAAGCTTTTGATTGCAAACCGTGGTGAAATCGCGTTGCGCATTCTGCGAACCTGTGAGGAAATGGGCGTGGCAACGGTAGCCGTACATTCCACCGTAGACCGGCACGCGCTACATGTGCAGCTAGCAGACGAAGCCGTGTGCATTGGGGAGGCGCCCAGCAGCCGGAGCTATTTGAATATTCCGAACATTATTGCCGCGGCCCTGACGCGCGGGGCCAGCGCGATTCACCCTGGATACGGATTTTTAGCCGAGAATGCGCGCTTTGCTGACATCTGCGCCGACCACAAACTGATTTTTGTCGGCCCTTCTTCCGCCTCGATCCGAGCAATGGGTGACAAGTCCACTGCCAAGGCCACGATGCAGCGGGTGGGCGTCCCCACGGTTCCTGGTAGCAAGGGCTTGCTAGAAAGCGAAGACGAGGCGCTGAAGCTGGCTGCTGAGATTGGCTATCCGGTGATGATCAAGGCAACCGCAGGCGGCGGGGGGCGCGGCATGCGGCTGGTCCGCGAAGAGTCTGAACTCAGCAAAATGTTTATGGCCGCCCAGGGCGAGGCGGAGGCGGCCTTTGGCAATGCGGGCATCTATTTAGAGAAGTTTGTTGAGAACCCGCGCCATATCGAGTTTCAAATCTTGGCCGATAGCTTTGGCAACGTGATTCACCTGGGAGAACGCGACTGCTCGATTCAACGTCGTCACCAAAAGCTGTTAGAAGAGTCTCCCAGTCCGGCACTTAACCCCAGCCTGCGCGAAAAGATGGGGACTGCGGCGGTGATGGCGGCAAAATCAATTAATTACGTAGGGGCCGGGACCGTCGAATTTTTGGTCGACAGCCAAGGCAATTTCTACTTCATGGAGATGAATACCCGCATTCAGGTTGAGCATCCGGTGACTGAGATGGTCACCGGGATTGATCTGATCGCTGAGCAGATTCGCATTGCTCAAGGCGACAAGCTTTCGATCACCCAGGACGATATTCGGCTGCAGGGGCATGCGATTGAGTGCCGTATTAATGCGGAAGACCCGGACTACAATTTTCGCCCCAATCCCGGTCGCATCAGCGGCTACCTAGCCCCAGGCGGACTAGGCGTACGGATGGACTCGCACGTGTATACCGACTATGAGATTCCGCCCTATTACGACTCGCTGATTGGCAAACTAATTGTCTGGGGGCCTAATCGCGACACGGCAATTCAGCGGATGAAGCGGGCACTGCGAGAATGCGCCATCACGGGACTACCGACAACGATTGGCTTTCACCAAAAGGTGCTAGACCGGCCCGAGTTCCTAAAGGGCGAGGTATACACGAATTTTGTCCATCAGATGATGTCATAACGCGTCTTGTCAAAACCCATCGAAGAAATTCTTGGGTTGCCGAAAACCAGTGCGATATGGTGATTCTGATCCAGCAGAAGGTGTACCCATGACAGACTGGCAGATTATCGACGGCGGCGTGACCGCACCCAAGGGATTCAAGGCGGCGGGCATTCGGGCAGGGCTGAAGCCGTCGGGTGCGCCGGATTTGGCGATGATTGTGTCAGACGTGGATGCGATCGCAGCGGCGACCCTGACCCAATCACAGGTACGGGCAGCCTGCGTGGACTACTGCCAGCAGCGGTTGGAAGAAAAGCCCACGGCTCGGGCGATTGTGTGTAACGCGGGGCAGGCGAATGCCTGTACGGGCAAACAGGGATGGGAAGATGCGATCTCAACTGCCGAAGCCGCCGCTAAAGCCCTAAATATCAGTCCGGAACTCATTCTCCTCACCTCCACTGGAGTGATCGGCCAGCGCATCCAAATGAAACCGTTGCTCGCCGCCCTACCCGAGCTGTCAATGGAGCTATCGGAAACCGGCTCAGACGAGGCGGCGCAGGCCATTGTGACCACCGATCTAGTGCCTAAATCTATCGCATTAGAAATGACAATCAACGGCAGCCCCGTTCGCATCGGCGGCATTGCCAAGGGCTCGGGCATGATTCATCCCAATATGGCGACGATGCTGGGCTTCGTCACCTGCGACGCTGCCGTTTCGCCGCCGCTGTGGCAGGCGATGTTGGGCCGCGCCGTTGCTAAAAGCTTCAACCAGATCACCGTAGACGGCGACACCAGCACCAACGACACCCTGATTGCCCTGGCCAATGGCGCATCGCGCACCCCGGCGATTACTGCCGATAGCCCAGCGGCCCCTAAGCTAGAGGCGATGCTGACCGAAGTGTGTATCTACCTGGCCAAAGCGATTGCCCGCGATGGCGAAGGGGCCACCTGCCTCTTAGAAGTCATCGTCAGCGGTGCTGCCTCAGATGACGCCGCCCGTAAAGTTGCCCGCACCATTGCCGGGTCTTCTTTAGTAAAATCAGCCATCTTTGGTCGCGACCCGAACTGGGGCCGCATTGCTGGAGCTGCCGGACGCGCAGGCGTGCCCTTTGACCAGGATCAGCTGGGCGTGAAGCTGGGCGAGATTACGCTAATGCAGGACGGGCAGCCGCTAGAGTTTGACCGCATGGCTGCCCATGATTATCTAGTCAAGCAGTCAACTGCCAGCGTCGCCGCGATGAAACAACAGATCGCGAACGCCGATCAGAACATGGCTGCCGTCCACGCCGCAGGTCGAGAGTCGCTGGCGACACCGATCCAGATTGCGGTATCGCTAGGCCATGGCAAGGGCACCGGCACGGCCTGGGGCTGTGACCTCAGCTATGACTACGTTAAGATCAATGCTGAGTATACGACCTAGCGGCCATGACCTACGCGCTAGACAAACCACAGCACTTTGTTCATTCTGGGTTGAACTGGCTGCAGTTCAAGTCTCTGCAAGCTGCCTTTGATGGCTCCCCTGGCGTTAGGGTCAGCTACTTCAACGGAGAGATTGAGATTGTGACTGTCTCCCCCCTTCACGGCATCGTCGCAGGTAATCTGGGCTTTCTGTTAGAGCTGTGGTTTTTGAAGCAGGGAATTGCTTTTGTTGCGACCGAAGATATGACCGTGGAGGAAGAGAATCTGGCCAGTGCCCAGGGTGACAAATCCTATAGCTTCGGAGAGCAAAAGAACATACCGGATCTGGTGATCGAAGTTGTGATTACCGGAGAAGGTGAAACCAAGCTAGCAAGATATGCTGCGCTGGGTGTGCAAGAGGTCTGGTTCTGGCAAGATAATCAAATTCGGATTCATCAGCTTGTGGGTGCTACGTATCAGCTGAGCAAAGCTAGCCAGTTTGCAGCTAGCCTTGATGTTAACCGCTTAGCAACAAGTGCAGTTATCAAAAATCGTGCCGAGGCGCTAGCTAGCTTCCAGCAGTCGTCCTATTAGCCTGATTATGGTTACCCCCTATCACTATCACCCAAACCTGATGTCGTTGGTGAATCTAACGGAGGATCAGTTCTATGACCTGTGCCAGGCCAATCCTGACGTCAAGTTTGAACGCTCTCCTGGAGGAACGCTGCTGATCATGCCACCGACAGGCGGAGAAACCGGCAATCGCAACATCGAAGTTGGCGCTGACTTGGTTATTTGGAATCGGCAGGCAAAGCTGGGTGTTCTGTTTGATTGTTTCTGTTGTTTCAACATTACCCGCCCCCATTCAACCCCTACGGTCGTCGAATATTCAAACAGCACCATTCGCCCCGCCGCCATAGCGTCGCTACGACCCAGCCGTTCTCTTCTAGCGTGTCGGCCACCAGCTTAGACTGCTCGAGCAAAATGCCGCTGAGAATACCCCACGTCGTCGGCTTGGCGATCTTTCCCAGATGGGGAATCAGATCCAGAATGACCTCAGCTAAAATATTGCAAACAACGCCATCGACCGGCTCGGCTAAGGTCTCTACCAAATAGTCTAAACTGCCCTGCGCCACCGTCAGCCGATCCGCACCAATCTGGTTCAGATCGCGGTTCTCAGCCGTCGCATTGACGGCCATCGGGTCGATGTCAACCGCGTAGACCTGCGTCGCCCCCATCAGCACCGCCCCGATCGAAAGAATTCCTGAACCACAGCCAATATCGGCCAAGGTCAGCGTCTCTGGTAAATCGGAGAGCCGCATTTCCAGCGATTCCAGGCAGAGCTGGGTCGTCGGGTGAGTACCGGTCCCAAAGGCCGCACCCGGATCGAGCTGCAAAATTAACCGATCGGTCTCGGGCGGATCCATCCAGGCTGGATTGATCACAAAGCGATCGCCAATCTCCTGCGGCTGCCAATAGGTTTTCCAGCTTTTGGCCCAGTCCTCTTCTTCGATCAGCCCCCATTCTACGGTAGGCATGCCCGTGGGCATCGCCGCACCGCCCGCACAGAGCGCATCTTGTTGAATCATCAGCGCCAACGCCGCCAAATCGAGATGCTCAAACTGAGCCTGCGGGAAATAGGCCCGAACCAAGCGAGACTTTCCCCGCTGTTCACTAGCCGTTCCTCGTCCTTCTAGGCTCGAAAACCGCCAAAAAACCGTATCTTCGAGGGCCGGGGCGCAGGTGACTTGAATTTCCCACCAGGTGTTGACCAAGAGAGGCGTCCTTACTAGGTGATCGAAAAAATGATTATCAAGAAAAGGGTCAGCGGGTCAACGGGCGGGCGTAAATAAGTGCGTAGTGAAGTCGTATTTTTCACGCTCATAGCCGAACCGTGTAAGCATCCCGGATTCCCGTCACCTTGGTGATCTCAGTCAAGATGCCCTCGGGTAACGGGTCGTCGATACTCAGCACCATGACCGCATCGCCCCGCACGATCTGACGGCCCACCTGCATGCTGGCAATGTTGACGTTGAAACTGCCCAACAGCGAGCCAATCTTGCCAATAATGCCCGGCATATCTCGGTGCAGGGTGAAGAGCATATACTTGCTCGGCGGCACGTTAATCGGAAACTGGTTGATGTTTGTGATGTAGATTTCGTCATCGCCCAGCAGGGTCCCCATGACGGAATGCTCTCCCAGGGAGCCTTTGGCCGAGAGAAAGAGAGAACCGGTGTAGTCGCGAATGCTGGTATCGCGCGTCTCAATTACCTGAATGCCCCGCTCTTTGGCCTCAATTGAGGCATTCACATAGTTAACTCGCTCCTGCAGCGCGTTGGACAGTAGCCCCTTAAGCGCCGCAATCACAATAGGTTTGCTGTCATTTTCGGCCAGCTCACCCTGCAGCCGGATACTGAGCTGCTCAATGCGGCCACCCGCCAGCTGTCCCACCAGATTTCCGAGCGTTTCAGCCAGCTGTAGATAGGGCCGCAGCTTTTCGAGAATGTCGGGGCGCAGTCCGGGAATATTCACCGCTGAACGAGCCGGCAAACCGAGCAGCACGTCCCGAATCTGCTCGGCGACGTCTACCGCCACGTTGGTCTGGGCCTCTGATGTGGAGGCCCCCAGGTGCGGTGTCAGTACAACGTTTTTACCCAAGCCCCTTAAATCCGACTCGCCCAGCGGCTCCTCTGCGTAGACATCAAGCGCCGCGCCCGCAATCTGCCCATTGGCGATCGCTTCTGCCAGCGCAGCTTCGTCGATAATGCCGCCTCGAGCACAGTTAACAATGCGGGCAGAGGGCTTCATTTTGGCCAGCGCCGCCGCGTTGATTAGATTGGCGGTCTCTTTAGTTTTGGGAATGTGCAGGGTAATGTAATCCGACTCTCGAAACAGTAGGTCGAGATCCACCAGCCGACAGCCGAGCTCTTCAGCCCGATCCAGGGAAATAAACGGGTCAAAGGCCAGTAGCTTCATACCCATTGCCCGCGCCACTGTTGCCACATGGGAGCCAATTTTGCCCAGCCCCACAACGCCTAGTGTTTTTTTGTAAACTTCGACGCCGGTGAACTGTTTGCGATTCCACTCACCGGCTTTAACCGACTGGTTCGCGGCAGGAATCAGCCGTGAAAGCGATAGCATCATCGCCAGGGCATGCTCAGCAGCGGCGATGGTATTCCCCTCGGGAGAGTTGACGACCACGATGCCCTGGCGGGTAGCTGCGGCCACGTCCACATTATCCACACCGACCCCGGCTCGACCAATAATTTTGAGCTGCTTGCCCGCCTGAATGACTGCTTCGGTCACCTTCGTCCCAGAGCGCAGCATTAGCGCGTCGTATTCAGAAATGATTTTGACCAACTCCTCTGGGGGCAGGCCGGTTTTGACATCGACCTGGGCGACCTGGGAGAGGATATCGAGGCCAGATTGATCGACAGAATCGGAAACAAGTACCTTGGGCATGGTCTAGGGGCGGGGGATATACGCGAATAGCCTGGATATTTTACGGCAGAATGGCACGGGGAGTGAGTGAGGCCGTAAAAGCGGAAACGGTCAGGCTGGTTTTCTACCGCTTTGCCCACGACCTTCCCTGGGCAAATTATGCCGGTTTCCTGACCCTGTAGACGTTAGGAAAGCGTTAAGTTTGCCCGTTCACAGCGGATTCTAGCGCTTCAAACAGGCTGACGATAACGGTGTTAGACAGGAAAAAGCCGTCGGGGTCGGTGAGCCGGAGATGGGGCTCCGCAGGCATGTGGGTCAAGACGGCTAAACCACTGTCAAGGTGGGGCTGCAGCGCTGCGATCGCACCCCTCAAAACCCCCTCACCCAGCTCCGCCACTGGCTGCAGCGATACCCCTTCCCGTAGCCGCAGCCCCACCATCAGCCCGTCTAATACCCGTTCCGCCCAAGGCGTTTCTGGGCAATCCAGCTGGCCCCCACCCGCCTGATAGGCCCGTACCCAGTCGGCATAGGCCCGCCGCGTACGCGGTCGCCCAAACCGCTGGTGCTGGGTATAGCTGGTGGCCCCCATGCCAAAGCCGTAGTGGGGCCGGTTTTCCCAATAGGTCCGGTTGTGCTGGCACTGGTGCCCCGGCTGGGCGTAGTTGGAGATTTCGTAATGGTCGTAGCCAGCGGTGGTGAGCACCTGCTGAGCCTGACGCAGCATGGTCACGGTGGCCGCATCCGACGGTAGGGGGGCGGTGCCCGGCTGATAGGTTTTGCCAAAGGGGGTTTGCGGTTCAATCGTGAGGTCGTAAACCGAGAGGTGGGTCGGGCGAAGTGCGATCGCACATGCCAAATTCTCAGCCCAATCGGCCAGCGTCTGGTGCGGCAAGCCCGAAATCAGATCCAAACTCCAGTTTTCAATGCCCGCCGTCTCAAGATCCGCAACTGCCCGATAGACATCGGTTACCCGGTGTACCCGCCCACAGGCTGCTAGCGACGCATCCTGAAACGACTGCACCCCCAAGCTAACCCGGTTCACACCCTGAGCTGCGTACCCCTGAACATGCATCCGGTCAAACGTTCCGGGGTCCATCTCCATAGAGATTTCCGCAGCGGCCTCGATCTCGAACCGCTGCCGTAGCGCCTGCAAAATCTGCTCGACCTGACTCACCGACAGCAGCGAAGGCGTCCCCCCTCCGAAAAAGACGGTGCGTAGCGGCCCACCCAGCACAGGCGTTACCTGAATCTCCTGCAACAGCAGCTCAACATACTCAGCCACGCTGCCGGAAGACTCCCCCCGACGCCGCTCACCCAGCACCGAAATGGGGAAATCGCAATAAAAACAGCGACGGCGACAAAACGGAATGTGAATATAGGCTGAGCGGGGACTCGGAATCGTCAAAAGCAGGCTTAAATAAACTTGGCCCTGTTCAGATCCGATGCTTTTCCGTGAGGAAACTCAAGGTTTCAAGCTGGACAGGGTGTTAGAGACGCATCAGCGATAGGAACGCCAATGACTATAATGGCCCTATTGCGTTGTCGGCAGTTGATCAAAGGCGGTTGCAAGCAAACGCGCTCAGGCAGTCGGGATAGCTTTACTCGGTGGCTGAGGCAAACTAGCCGAGAGTACAATCATAGTTTACTAACCCCCCGCTTCTGAACCCGCCCATGCTAGATGCACTCATCGTTATTTCATTTGTAATTGCCGGGGCGGGCATCGGCTTTTATGGCATTGACCTGCTCCCCGACACGGCCCTGCAGCAGGTGACAAGCCTGGAAGGGCTCGGCTCGGTCACGGCTGGGTTTGGCGCGCTCATCGGCACGGGCATTGGCCTGGTCGTACAAACCAGCTATCGCCGCCTCGAAAAGCAAATCCGCGAACTGCCACCGGACAAGATTCTCACCCGGGCAGCCGGTTTAGTCATCGGCCTATTGATTGCCAACCTGATGCTGGCGCCCCTGTTTTTATTGCCGATTCCGCCTGAGTTTGGCTTCATCAAGCCCATGACCGCCATCATGGGCAGCGTCCTGTTTGCCGTCAGCGGCATGAACCTGGCCGACACCCAGGGACGGGCGCTGCTGCGGCTGATTAACCCCAACAGCGTTGAGGCGATGATGATTGCCGAAGGCACCCTCAAGCCTGCCACAACCAAGGTCGTAGACACTAGCTGTATCATCGGTGGCCGCGTCGAGGGGCTGATGGAAACCGGCTTTCTAGAAGGCCAGATTCTCATTCCCCAGTTCGTGCTGCAGGAGCTGCAGGCCGTTGCCGACGCTTCTAATGACCAGAAGCGCATTCGTGGTCGACGGGGGCTCGACATTTTGCAACGGCTACGCAAAGAATACCCTGAGCGAGTGATTGTCAACTCTGCTGACTACGACGACATTCCCACCGTCGATGCCAAGCTGGTCAAGCTCGCCCAGGAGCTCAACGCTGTCCTGCTCACCAACGACTACAACCTCAATAAGGTTGCCAGCGTACAGCAGGTTCCCGTCTTGAATATCAATGACCTGGCCCAGGCGATTCGCCCCACCTACCTACCCGGCGACGATATCGATCTGAAGATTCTTAAAGAGGGCAAAGAGCCCTCCCAGGGCGTGGGCTACCTGAATGACGGCACGATGGTCGTTGTAGAAGAGGGTCGCGAATACATCGGCGATCAGCTAACGGTCGTGGTGACCGGCGCGCTACAGACCTCCGCAGGCCGGATGATTTTCGCCAGACCCAGTACGGCGACTGTCAGTAGCTAGTAGACACGGTCAGTCGCCTGAATGAGTTATTTTTCTTAAGCAGCAAAACTTGGAACTTTTGGGACCTTTTGAAAAGGTTCAACAGCTTGACGAGTCAGTGCTTGAACACATCCTCGTACTGCAGTAGGTCAAGTTTCACAATCGTCGGCAGACAGCTAAAGCAGTCCTGCGCAAGCTGCCAGCGGCCCTCCCGCTGCAGCATCAGCGTCAGCTTTTGGCACAGTTCGTGCAGGTAGCGCACATCGTTGGCAGCATAGCTGAGCTGGGTATCCGTCAGGTTGAGCACGTTGCCCCAGTCTGAACTCTGGGCTGACTTGTCCAGCTCGATCCCATTGATTTCTTTGACCAGTTCTTTCAACCCGTGTTTGGGGCTGTAGGTCCGGGCCAGTTTACTAGCGATTTTGGTGCAGAAAACGGGGCTAATGTCGATCTGCAGGTGGTGCTTCAGCGTGGCCATGTCGAAGCGGGCAAAGTGGAAGATCTTGGGGATGCCTTCAACTTCGAGCAGTTTTTTGAGGTGGGGGGCCTCAGTCTGCCCCCGCTCAATGCGAACCGCAGACACGTAACCGTCACAGTCGCACAGCTGCACCAGGCAAAGGCGATCGCGATGGGGATTGAGTCCCATTGTCTCGGTATCGACGGCAATGGCGGCAGAGTTGAGGTAGCGGTCAAGCAGCGACTGGGGGAGATCGCGATCGCAAACCTCAAAACTATTCGCCCCTGGATTGGCTTCCGTTACCTCACTCATCAAACTTCAGCACCTTAGCGACCGTTTGCACATCCTTATCGCCCCGACCCGAGCAGTTGATCACAATCTTGGGGCTGCCGCTCAGCGTCGGGCACAGCTTATCTAGATAGGCAAACGCATGGGCCGTCTCCAGCGCAGGAATAATGCCCTCAAGGCGCGAGACCTGCTGAAACGCGTCTAGCGCCTCAGTATCGGTCACGCTGTAATACTCGACTCGACCAATGTCTTTCAGATAACTGTGCTCTGGACCCACGCCAGGGTAATCCAGACCGGCACTGATGGAGTGTGCTTCAATCACCTGACCTTCGCCATCCTGCAGCAAGTAACTCATCGCGCCATGCAGGACACCCACCCGCCCCTTCGTTAGCGTCGCCGCGTGCCTATCGGTTGTGTCGCCCTCGCCAGCGGCCTCCACTCCGATCATCCGCACCGACTCATCTTCGACAAACTCGTGAAACAGCCCCATCGCGTTGGAGCCGCCGCCTACGCAGGCAACCAGAATATCGGGTAAACCACCCCATTTTTCCTGGCACTGCTCCCGCGTTTCCCGGCCAATCACGCCGTGGAAGTCACGCACCATCATCGGGTAGGGGTGCGGACCGGCCACAGAACCCAGAATATAGTGGGTCGTCTCTACGTTCGTTACCCAATCTCGAATCGCCTCAGAGGTTGCATCTTTCAGCGTGCCAGTGCCCGCACTCACGGGCCGCACCTCAGCCCCCATCAGTCGCATGCGGAAGACGTTCAACGCCTGCCGCTCCATATCGTGGACGCCCATGTAAATGACGCAGTCGATGCCGAAGCGGGCACAGGCCGTGGCCGTGGCCACCCCATGCTGACCCGCGCCAGTTTCGGCAATCACTCGGGGCTTCCCCATCCGCTTGGCCAGCAGCGCCTGGGCCAGGGCGTTGTTGATCTTGTGCGCACCTGTATGGTTCAGGTCTTCGCGCTTCAGATAAATCTGCGGGCCGCTGCCGTCGGGCTTGGCATAGTGGGCCGTCAGCCGCTCGGCAAAGTAGAGCGGATTTGCTCGACCAACATAGTCTTTGAGCAGGCCGTTCAGCTCAGATTGAAACGCTGCATCATCCCGATACTTATAAAAGGCTTCCTCCAGCTCGCTCAGCGCAGGCATTAGCGTTTCGGGCACATACTTGCCGCCGAAGCGGCCAAAGCGGCCCAGCTTGTCAGGGCGAACTTCAGGAGCCGTAGGATTGGGCGCTGCGGTTTGGGGAGAAAGCGGAGTAACGGTCACCGGTTGCCTCTGGATTGATATGTTACGAGTTCACCCATTATACGGTGGCCCATGGGTGGTTTGACCATGAGGTCGCCCGCCGATCAGGGTACGGCCTTCACCCTCAACCTACCTATCGCCATAGGTACAGCAGCGCAAACAGAATAATCCAAATTACATCGACAAAGTGCCAGTAGAGTTCAGTCGCCTCAATGCCAAAGTGGCTTTCGTGCGAGTAATGACCCGCCTTACGCGAACGAAACAGCACGGCTAGCATCAGCAGCAGGCCGAGAAAAACGTGTAGCCCATGAAAGCCGGTTAGCACATAGAAGGTGCTGGCAAACAGATTCTTAGACAGGCCAAACTCTAGGTGCATGTACTCGTATACCTGACCCGCGAGGAAAATTGCCCCCATGGCGGCGGTGATGCCGAACCACACTTGCATTCCTTTCTCATCGTCCTGCTTGATCGCCGTATCAGCCCGATGGATGACGAAGCTGCTAGAAATCAGAATCAGCGTGTTGATGCCTGGCAGCAGTAACTCTAGCTCAGGCGTATCTTCTGGCGGCCAGGCCGGAGCCATCAGCCGAAAACTAAGATAAGCGATGAACAGCCCCAAGAAGATCATGCTCTCAGCGCAGAGGAAAACCAATACGCCAAACATCCGCAAGTCGGGATGTTCTTCGTGACCGGGGGCTTCGTGAGTGACCGCAACGGTCGATTCTTCTAGATTGACAGCGCCTTGCATAGGAAAAGAGAGTGAAAGGGTGAAGTCGTGAAAAGGTGAAGTCGTGAGGAAAGAGCCGGGTGGCGACTATTTTTTGGAGTCTTTTTGGAGTAGAAGAGGCTTTTGATGTAGCGCTATTCAACTACTCACGACTTCACTTGGCTTAATGGGCAGCAGCGTTTAATGCGCCGCAGCCGCCGCTAACGCCTCCTCGTAGATCTCCTCGTCGTCCGTTGTAGGAATGTAGCCCAGACCATAATCATAGGGCCCTGTCTTCAGGACCGGGACACCCTCAAAGTTTTCGTGGGCCGGGGGCGATAGGGTCTGCCACTCCAGGGTGAGCGCCCGCCAGGGATTGGTCGGCGCCTTCTCGCCCCAGCCCCAGCTATAGACGGCATTGATCAGAAAAGGAATGGTCGAGACTGCCAACAGATAGGCCCCAGCCGTCGCCAGCACGTTCAGGTCAGTAAACTGCGGATCGTACAGCGCAATCCGGCGGTTCATGCCCTTTAACCCCAGCTCGTGCATCGGCATAAAGGTCAGGTTCATGCCGACAAAAGTCAGCGCAAAATGAACCCGCCCCCAAAACTCATTCATCATCCGCCCGGTCATTTTAGGGAACCAGTGATAGACCGCCATATAGACGCCAAAGGTCGAGGCCCCGAACAGGACATAGTGGAAGTGGGCCACCACAAAGTAAGTGTCATGGACGTGAATATCGAAGGGCACCGCCGCCAGCATGACGCCACTGATGCCGCCGATGACGAAGATAGCAATAAAGCCCATCGCAAACAACATGGCACTGGTGTAGGCGATCTTGCCCTGCCACAGAGTTGCCGTCCAGCCAAACACCTTAATCCCTGTGGGTACGGCAATGGTCATGGTGGTGATCATGAAGAACATGCGCAGCCAGGGCGGGGTGCCGCTGGTGAACATGTGGTGTGCCCACACGATCAGACCGAGAAAGCTGATGACCAAGCTGGAATAGGCAATCGCGCGGTAGCCGAAGATGGGTTTGCGAGCGTGAACGGGGATCACTTCTGAAATGGCCCCGAATAACGGCAGTACGAAGATGTACACCGCCGGGTGGGAGTAGAACCAGAACATGTGCTGGTACACCACCGGATTGCCACCGCCTGTGGGGTTAAAAAAAGCGGTACCGGCCACCAGGTCAAACATCAGCAAGATGAGGGCTCCGGCTAGAACCGGTGTACTGATCAAGATCAGCAGTGAGGTAGCCACCATTGCCCAGCAAAACAGCGGCATCTTGGTAAAGGGCATGGAGGGTACGCGCATCTTCAGGATGGTGACCAAGAAGTTCAGCGCCCCCAGAATCGAGGCGGTCCCACCAATCAGGATGCTGAGAATCCAGATGCCCTGCCCCAACATCCCCGTCGTCAAACTCAAGGGTGGATAGGAGGTCCACCCGGCCTGAGGCGGCTCAAAAAAGAAGCTGGAGATCAGCATGATGCCGGACGGGGGGATCAGCCAGAATGCGATCGCATTAATCCGGGGAAAGGCCATATCCTTGGCCCCAATCATCAGCGGGATCAGATAGTTCGCCAGCCCCGCGCCAGCCGGGACAATCCACAGAAACAGCATGACCGTGCCGTGTAATGTCAGCACACCGTTGTAGGTTTCCGGCGTCACAATATCCGGCGCGGGCGTCGCCAGCTCAGTGCGAATCACCGTCGCCAGACCGCCGCCGATCATATAGAAAATGAAAGACGTGACCAGATACTGAATGCCAATGACCTTGTGGTCGGTGCAAAAGGTAAAGTAGTCAGTCCAATTACGCTCATTGCCCAAGGGCGTATCCGGGGGCGTCGGTGTTGGGCCTTTGATGAGTTCTGCTTGTGCCATGCGAAGTTTCTGAATCGATACAAAAAGCTTGTGTTTAAGAAATGCCCTACTAGGAGTTGAACGCCAAATCGCTGTGGTGATGCGGCATTGTTCCTATCGGGAGGGCGTCTGTTGGGAGGGCCTCTGCGTAGTGGGCCAAATACTCTGGGGCCGTCTCATCGGTGGCAGCCTTGGCAATCAAACTGGCATCCGTCGGACCCTGGGCGACCCGGCTCTGCACCCAGGCGTCGTAATCTTCAGGCGAATGGACAATCAGCTGCGTTCGCATGCCCCCGTGGTAGGGACCGCACAGCTCCGCACACACCACGGGATAGGTGCCTTCGCGGGTTGCCTTGATCACTAGCGAGGTGTCTGACCCTGGAATCATGTCCTGCTTGATGCGAAACTCGGGCAGCCAAAAGGCGTGCAGCACGTCCTGAGCTTTTAAATTCAGCTTCACCAGCTGTCCAGACGGCACGTGAACCTCACCGTCCACGATGCCCGTGTCGGGGTAGGTCATCACAAAGGCGTACTGCATTGCCAGTACATCTATAGTGACGTCCGGCATCATATCGCTATCGCCGGGGGGCTCACCCAATCCAGCCGCTGCCAGCATAGGATAGCTGGACGTCTCATCCCCACCCGTCGCATAGGCCAGCTGCACGACCTTGTCACTGTGGTGCTCCATCAGATTCAAGCCGCCCATCTCTGTATAAATGTCGAAGCTGTAAATTGACAGGCCCAGCACAACAATGGCGGGCAGCGCCGTCCACAGAATCTCAAGGGGGACGTTGCCTTCCAAATGAGCGCCATCGGTCTCGTCACCTTTGCGGCGACGAAAGCGGATCGCCGCGTAGATCAGCGCGCCCTCAACGAGAAGAAAAAGACCGGTTCCAATCGTCATCATGACGTTGAATAGCTCGTCAATTCGGGTCGCTTCAGCTGAGGCGGCAACAGGCATCAAGCCATGATTTTGACCATACCAGAGGCTCGCCAGGGTAACAGCGATACCGATGAGCATGGAGACAACAGAACTGGGAATCTGCACGTGAACCTCTTAACGTTTAGCGGGTGGGGTCGGGGCAATTTTTCACCTAATACGGTAACGCGGCTACCCGCGACATGAGGCTCTGTTTGGCGGCCAGAATGCGGGTTTACGGATTTTCTTCAGGATTGAAACCCTTGGCTATCAACAATTCCTAAGAAACTCTGTATCTATCTCCCCGACAGGAGAAAAATTTCCTAGAGTGTGGCTTGAAGCCGTTACGGCGGCTGAATGTCGCGAAACATTTGTTTATAATTTTGTTCGCAAAGTCTCGCAATATTTCGCAACAGTTTTGTTGATTGACGCCCTGTCTAAAGACCTATGGCCCATTCCTCTGCCGCCCGCCCCGCTTTATTAGAGCAGTCCGCATCATTAGCACAGAAAGTCCAATTCTCTCCTCAGACTTTCATCCGCCGCTGGATTTGGAAGATGGCGGCGGCGACGCTGGCATTGATGGCGGTGGGTAGCGCCACTCGCGTGATGAATGCGGGGCTGGCCTGCCCTGACTGGCCCCTGTGCTACGGGCAGCTTGTGCCCAGCCAACAGATGAACCTGCAGGTATTTCTGGAATGGTTTCACCGGTTGGATGCATCGCTCATTGGCCTGATGGCAGTCGGGCTCGTGGGGCTGAGCCTGTGGTTTCGCCAGCGGCTGTCGGGCTGGGTGCCCTGGGCAGCCGTCGGCGTGCTGTTGCTAATCGGAGTGCAGGGCGTGCTAGGGGGCCTAACGGTGACCCAGCTATTGCGGTTTGACATTGTAACGGCGCACCTGGGTACGGCGCTGCTGTTCTTCTGTTCACTGCTGGTGATGGGTACGATGCTGATGCCCTATCGAGCGGTGGGCACAGCGGGACGTCTCCCCTGGTTGGGCGGGCTGGCCGCTACTTTGATCTACGGGCAAAGTTTGCTGGGTGGGCTCGTCGCTTCGCGCTGGGCAGCACACCAGTGCTTTGGGCTGTCTCAGCTTTGCGACGTCATGAGCAGTCACCGCTGGGGTGCGATTGTTCCCACAAGTGCGATCGCACTTCTTCTGATCACGGTCTGGCGTACCCCGGCCCTCGACGGTCGCCTACGCCAACTCGCTAATGCCGCTGGTCTGCTGGTAGTTGTGCAGATTCTACTCGGAATCGCCACCCTGCGACTGCGCCTACAGATTGAGCCCCTGACTGTTTCGCACCAAGCCATCGGCGCAACCCTGCTGGGCGTGCTGGTGGTCTTCACCAGCCTGGCCATTCGCGATCGCACTGCGCACTGCGCTTTGCCCAAAGCCAACGATACCGATACCGCATCCTTCGATTCCGCGAGCCCCGCTTAGCAAATCACGTCCCAAATCACGTCCCACGGACTTTTTCTCCATTCTAAAAACTCTCCCCATGCAACAATCCACCTGGGATCAGCCCCAAAAACACCACGAACATTTCGGGCAGGTCATTCGCAGCTACGTTCAACTCACCAAACCCCGCATCATTCCCCTACTCCTGATTGAAACAGCCGGCAGTATGTGGGTCGCCGCTCAAGGCCAGCTCAATATTTGGCTGCTGCTGATCACGCTACTGGGTGGGGCGCTGGCTGCCGCCTCGGCCCAGGTGATCAACTGCGTCTATGACCGCGACATCGACTATGACATGGAGCGTACGCGCCACCGTCCACTGCCGTCGGGCCGCATCCAAATACAGGATGCGCTGATCTTTTCGGCGGTACTGGCGCTAGCCTCTTTCAGCCTGCTAGCAACCTTCGCCAACCTGCTGGCTGCCGGATTAGCCATGCTGGGCATCGTCGTTTACATTGCCGTCTATACCCACTGGCTCAAGCGCTCCTCACCTCAGAATATTGTGATTGGCGGTGCGGCTGGGGCGATCCCGCCGATGGTGGGCTGGGCCGCAGTGACTGGCGAGCTGGGCTGGGCGGCCTGGATTTTCTTTGGCATTGTTTTTGTGTGGACGCCGCCCCATTTCTGGGCACTGGCGCTGCTGATTCAAGATGACTATGCCAAGGTGAATGTGCCGATGCTGCCGGTGGTGGCGGGCGACGAAGAGACCGCGATTCATATCTGGCGCTACACGCTAGTGCTGGTGCCGCTGACGCTGCTGATGGTCTGCCCGACGGAGGCCTGCGGCTGGGTATATGGTGCGATCGCAACCTACCTCGGCATTATTTTCCTCGGCAAAGCTTATGCCTTGCGCCAGTGCCCCAGCAATCGGGATCTAGCCCGCGACACGTTTAAGTACTCCATTTTCTACATGATGCTGCTGTCGGCAGCGATGGTGGTAGATAGCTTGCCGGTCGTACGGCATGGGGTGACGGCGGTGACGAGCTATGTGTTGGCGTTAGTGTAGACGCGCGGGGATTGCCGGACAAGTTCGGTAGAATGTTGGGGTGAAAAAGATTGAAAGAAACAATCTCCATGGAAGCCCTCACCCCAAACCCCTCTCCTCAGGGAGAGGGGTTTGGGGTGAGGGCCTCTGGCAGTGTCGAACACGCAAACCACTATGACTTCTGCTGTACTGATCGAAGGTCTGCAAAAACGCTACGGCGACGTTGAGGCCGTCAAAGACGTCTCCCTCGAAATCAAACCGGGCGAAATTTTTGGCCTGCTAGGTCCTAACGGTGCGGGCAAAACCACGACTATACGCTGCCTTTGTACCCTGACCCTGCCGGACGCCGGCAAGCTAGAAGTCACCGGCATTTCAGTACTGGACAACCCCCGTCAGGTACGACAGCGGCTGGGCTATATTGCTCAGGAAGTGGCGATAGATAAAGTCTTAACCGGGCGAGAGCTGCTAGAGCTACAGGCGGCGATTTATCACCTGCCAACCAAGCTAGCCAAGTCTCGTATCGATCAGATGCTGAACCTGTTAGAGATAGAGGACTACGCTGATAAGAAATCGGGCACCTACTCAGGCGGCATCAAGAAGCGGCTGGACCTGGCCATGGGACTGCTGCATCAGCCGGATGTGCTGGTGCTGGACGAGCCGACGGTGGGGCTCGATATTGAAAGTCGATCGGCAGTATGGCGCTTTTTGCGGCAGCTGCGAGCGGACGGCACCACGATTTTGATCACCAGCCACTATTTAGAAGAGGTGGATGCGCTGGCGGACCGGGTGGCGATTATTGACCAGGGCAAGGTGATTTCTAGCGGAACCCCCAGCGAACTCAAAGATCAGATTGGTGGCGATCGCATCACCCTTCGCGTCCGCGAGTTCACCCCCAACGATGAGGCAGCCCAGGCTAAAACCCTACTCGAAAAGCTCCCCGCAGTTCAAGAAGTGATCGTCAATGCGGCTCAGGGTAACTCGTTGAATCTGGTCGTCGAGTCAAACGCCGATGCGCTGATGACCGTGCAGCAGGCGCTAAAGGATGCAGGTCTGCCCACCTTTGGCATTGCCCAATCGCGCCCTAGCTTGGATGATGTATATTTGGCGGCGACGGGCCGCACCATCATGGATGCGGAGGTAGCCGCGTCGAGTCAGCGGGATATGAAGGCGGAGATGAAGAAGCAGAATATGCGACGGTAATGGTCTGCGCTTCGACATCGAAGAGCTCTTTAAGGACGAGCAGTCCAGCGGTTGGAACTTACAGAAATCCGAGATTCGCTCAGTCTGCGACCTCTCCAGGCTCTGCTTCATTCTGGCGCTGGCGACGCTTTACGTCACCGCCCAAGGTGTGGCCGTCGTCGAACAAGGGAAGCGGCGCTGGGTCGATACCCACTGGTTTCGCGGCAACAGCTATTTCCGCATCGGTCTTGACTGGGTGCAGGCTGCTCTACTCGACGGGTGGAAGCTGGTTAAACAGGTGCTCTTCCGCTCTGACAATGACCCTGAACCAGCGATGGCTTCTCGCATACAGCACGAAAAACGCTCTTACAGACTCGAGTTTCAATCCCGCACCAGCCACTTCCAATCGGACTAAACTTTTGTCAGTCAATCAGCGGGTATAGACGATGTCGTCTTTTAACCTAATAGAAGGGCTAGGTCGTCTACCTGGCCATTGGGCATGACGGTTTCGCCCCAGATGACAGCTGTTAGATTGCTGTTGCTTGATAGCGTGGCCTGATAAAGGCAAGCACCTTTAAGGTTGGCTGACCAGAGATTGGCACCGGTGAGATTGGCCTGGCTCAGATTAGTGTGTCGGAGGCTGGCCTGGCTAAGATTAGCTTTCTGAAAATCTGTCCCTTCGCAGCTGGCGCGGTCGAGCTGCGCTCCAGTGAGTTTTGCAAAGCCCAGATCAGCGGTGTCGAGCTGGGCCGAATGCAGAACTGACGAGATCAAATTAGCGTTGGCCAGGTTCGCACAGACGAGGATCGCTTGAGATAGATTGACGTCAAACAGATTGGCCGACCGGAGGTTTGCTCCGCTCAGGTTGGCGTATTTTAGATTGCTGGAGATCAGCCTGACCCCTGACAGATTGAATCCACTCAGATCAGCTCTGACTAGGTGAGCGTGGCTAAGGTCGATTGCAGTAGCAGGATGTGCTTCACGCCACTGATTCCATGATTCGCACCCATTGCCCAGTTGCTCTAGATGCGCTGCGTTAGCCATAGCAATGACGTTCCTCTTCAATTTTCACGATGTCCAGCATGAGTCGAGGTGCAGGAAAAGAAAGGATAGGAGAATGGGCTCAGGGCAACACAGCGGTCAGTATATGGTTTTAACGGAGAGGAGCAGTGCCACGCGATCGGGAGAGGAGAAGAGGATCTGGAACGGCGGCTCAGCAACTCTATTTCATATATTTCATAGGCCAGCCCGTGTACGTGGCTATACACGGTTGCGGTGTCTATTATGAAGCTAATATGAGGCTGCTGTCTGCAGAATAAACTTTGTCTGAAGTAAACCGTAATTAGTCTCAATATTCCCTAACGAAATCCCTCTATTCTCACTTGACTTATTCAACATGGTTATAACTTTACGGTTCTGAACCTGGCAATTGCGCTGTCCGTAAATTCATGCTTTTTTGATGATCGTAAAGAAGCGACCTCAGCTGAGGTCGCTTCTGGCTATGACGTGAGATCGCAATGGTAAGCCACAAAACGTCAGTGGATTACCTGCTGGCTGCTACATTGTGCGGACCTTGGCCTGACCGTCAATAACTTCACCAATCAGAACTTCGTCGGCGACCCCGACAAAGAGGCCATTGTCAAGTACACCAGGAATATTGTTGAGGTTTTTTTCAAGCTCTGTAGGGTTGTCGATGGCGTTAAACTTGACGTCTAGAATCATGTTGCCCTGGTCGGTAATGATGGGACCATCTTTGTTGATGCCCATGCGTAGGTCGGGCTGACCACCCAGGGCTTCGACGGCGCGGGAGACGGGTGCGATCGCAATCGGCAGAACCTCAATCGGTAGCGCAAAGGTCGTGCCCAGCTTGTCAACCAGTTTCGAGCTATCCACCACGACGATAAACCGTTCGGCCAGGCCATCGACAATCTTTTCTCGGGTATGGGCTGCGCCGCCGCCCTTGATTAGGTTTTGCTGGGGATCGACTTCATCAGCCCCGTCAATGGCAATGTCAATGCGGGGCGCATCGTCCAAGGTTGTGAGGGGAATGCCATGTTTTTTGGCTAAAACTGACGCCTGGAATGAGGTCGGAATGCCCATCACATTTTTGATCTCGCCCGACTGAAGCCGCTTGCCAATGAACTGAATCGCGAAGGCCGTGGTTGAGCCCGTACCCAGTCCGACAATGCTGTCAGAGGTGACCTGGGCAGCGGCGGCGCGGCCTACCTCCTGCTTCATTAGCTTTACCGGATCCATCTCTGCGCTCATGGAATAACTCCTGCGTCTCTGCAAGGTCTAGCATGCGATAAAGCGGAGCGCTTGGGTAGGGGGTACGGTATGCCGAGCCTATGCCAGCAGGGAAGATTCAGGACGGAGCAGTAGCGGGGGCGGGGATCGAATTCAAGAATGACAGCGGATCGCTCATGTTTTCGGCAAAGCCCAGAATGCCCCGATCGCGATGCTCGTAGAGCAGATTGCCCTGGTCATCGAATAAAAAGGTTCCGCCCCGCTGGGTCAGGTAGGCCGCTGTGGGAATGTAGGTCTCCCAGTTACTCAACACTTCATTCATGTTTCTCAGACGCAACGTTGCCAGCTCGATGGGGCGCTGGAAGCCGCTGCCACCTACAACATTGAACGCTTTACCCTGCAGCGGCGGCAGCGGACCGGCCTTCACCGTTTCCTCGGGGCCAATTAGCTGAGGGGCCTGCCGATCGCCTCGGTAGCCGCGAAACACCTCTGCCAGGGTACCGGGACTGCCTAGCCCGGCGCACATGAGCATCATGTTGACCCAGCCCTGAGGCCCGGCGGACAGGCCCGGCAGATTGACCTGCAACCCTGAATATAGGCCCAGCTGTCGGTGCAGCTCAGCCGTTTCATCGATAAACAGGGCGTCGGCAGGGAAGTGGGTATAGTCGCAAAACCGCTGACCCGAAGCTCGATTGCCAATGCCTACGGCACGCAGGGTGATGTTCGCGGCGCTGAGGCGGTCGGCCTCGCGGTTCAGCCACCAGGCGTATTCAAAGGTGTCGAAGTCGCCTAGCTGGGTGAATAGGACCACGAGCTGGCGGGGACCGGGGGCGGGCAGAATCGGTGCGATCGCACCGTCGCTAAAGCGTTTCCGCTGAGCGGTCTTCAAAATATCGTACACACGCATATCAGCCTCAAATCCTCCGGTAAACCAAAGCCCGATTAGATCATTAAAATACACAAACCGGTAGTCGCACCGTTTATTATCCTGTCCAAGCTCTGGGGTCCACTTCACACTTCAATAGCCGAATCGCTGAGACATGATGATTACAGAACTCCCGTTCCTGGAGGCCAAGCTCTATCGCCCCAAATGGTCTGCTGACCTGGTCTCACGTTCGAGACTGATCGATCGCATCCATCCGCAGCGCAAATTAACCCTGGTCTCAGCCCCAGCCGGGTTTGGCAAAACGACGCTGCTAGCAGAATGGGTGACCGCAGTACCCACCCGACCCGTTGCCTGGGTTTCCTTAGATCAAAGCGACAACGATCCGGCTGTTTTCTGGAGCTACTTGATCACTGCTCTGCAGAAAATTCAACCCAGCCTCGGTGAGCGATCGCTCTCGTTACTGCAATCACCCCAGCCCCCACCCATTGAGTCGGTCTTGATGACGCTGCTCAATGAGCTTACTGCCGTTGAAGCGAATATTGTCCTGATTCTGGATGATTACCATGCGATCACAACCCAGGCCATTCATGACGGGATCGGCTTTTTGCTCAGCCATTTGCCGCCTCAAGTGCATCTGATTATTGCCAGCCGCGCCGACCCGCCCTTATCTCTGGCGCGTTTAAGGTCTCATGGAGAATTGACCGAGCTGAGGGTGAGCGATCTGCGGTTCACACCGGACGAAGCGGCGGCTTTTCTGAACCAGGGGATGGGATTAGAGATCTCGGCAGTGGAGGTGTCTGCCCTGGAGCAGCGGACCGAAGGCTGGATTGCCGGGCTACAACTCGCGGCGCTATCCCTACAGGGGCGTGAGGACGTTGCTGATTTCGTGGCGGCTTTTTCGGGGGATGATCGCTACATTGTGGACTATCTGCTGGAAGAAGTCTTGCAGCGACAGCCCAAGCACGTCCGTCGCTTCTTGTTGCAAACCGCTATTTTGGAAAGGTTGAGCGGTTCTCTATGTGATGCCGTCTGTGATGGCGTTATGGGCCAAACCAGTGGCCAGGGTATGCTGGAAACGCTGGAGCGCGGCAACCTGTTTCTCATTCCGCTGGATAACAAGCGCCAATGGTACCGTTACCATCACTTGTTTGCCGATGTGCTTCAGGCCCATGCCCTGATGGAGTGGCCAGAGCGCATAGCCAGCCTGCACGGACAGGCGAGCGAATGGTACGAGCAGAATGGGTTCTTCTCTGATTCGATTCGTCATGCCCTGGCCGCTCAGGATTTTGAGCGAGCGGCAGGTCTAATCGAGCAGGTGTGGCCTACCATGCGTCGGCGTCAGCGAGAAACCACTGTACTGGGCTGGATCACCTCACTCCCTGACGCCCTGATTAGCAACCGGCCCGTCCTCAGCTTTGCCTACGCCCTGGTTCTGTTGAACGATGGCCAGTTAGACGCGGCTGAAGCCCGTCTGCAAGACGCAGAACGATGCCTGGGAGCAGCCTCAGATTCACAGGAGCCGCTAGCGGTTAAGAGCGTTGTCACGGACTACTCGCAGTTGCAGGCTTTACCTGCCTCTATCGCCAATGCCCGCGCCTATCGGGCGGCAGCGCTGAGGGATGTGTCTAGCACTGTGACTTATGCTCAGCAGGCCCTCGAACTGTTGCCAGAAGATGAGGAGTACGAGCGCGGCACCACCGCCGCCCTGCTGGGGCTCGCCTACTGGACCAGCGGCAGGCCAGAAGCCGGCTACCGTTCCTTTGCTGAGGGGCTGGCAGTTTTCAAGCAGATGGACCTCACTCAGATTGCCATTGGCGGCACCTTTATCCTGGCGCAGATGAGCATAGCCCAGGGGTGTCTGCACCGGGCAACTAATATTTGTGAGCAGTCCTTACAGTTGGCGACAGAGCAGGGCGACCCGGTGCGGGCGGGCACGCCAGAACTGTATTTGGCCTTGAGCGAAGTGCGCTACGAACAAGGCGATCTAGCGGCTGCCAGCCAGCTGTTGCTGAAGGGTGAAACGCTACGTCGGCAGGCTTCGCTATCGGGGGCTAAATTTCTTTGGTGGGTGATGCGGGCACGGTTAACAGCCGCCGAAGGCGATCTAGAGGCCGCCCTCGACCAGCTTCACGAGGCGGAGCGGCTCCACTCCCGGACGTCTATGCCAGTGCCAGATGTGCGCCCGACCTCAGCGTTGAGGGCACGGCTGTGGGTGAGGCAGGGCAGACTGACTGAAGCCCTGAGCTGGGTGAGCGATGGCCCTTTCGGGCCTGTCTTTGACCATCGCGGTCTATCGGTAGACGATGAGCTGAGCTATCTATGCGAATACGAACACCTGACCCTGGCCAGAGTCCTGATTGCTCAGCACAGACGCGATTACATAGACAGCGCTCTTGAGCAGGCTATCGGGCTCCTTGCCCGACTTCTGGAAACTGCAGAAGCTGAGGAGAGAACCGGCAGCATCATCGAAATTCTGGTGGTCCAGGCATTGGCGTATGAGGCGAAAGGGGATTTGGCGGGTGCGATTCTCCAAGGGAGAGGCTCCGCCATCGCATCCCTAGAACGCGCCTTAATTCTGGCCGAACCAGAGGGCTATGTTCGCATCTTTGCAGAACACGGAGAACCGATGGCGCATCTGCTGCGGGAGGCCGTGACGTGCGGCATCACACCCACCTACACCCATCGGCTATTGACCACCTTAGAAACCTGGGGGCCACAACCCAAAGCACCCTCCCACTCCCCCACTCCCCCACCCCTAATCGAACCCCTCAGTCAGCGAGAACTGGAGGTGCTCCGGCTGCTCAACACCGAACTCTCTGGCCCCGAAATCGCCCGTGAACTGGTCGTGGCCTTGAGTACCGTGCGTACCCATACCAAGCGGATTTACAGCAAACTCAATGTCACCAATCGTCGAGCCGCTGTGAAACGAGCCGCAGAGCTAGAGCTGATTTAACGGTTCCTCACATTAATCCTTATAGGACTCCTCCCCGTAAATCCCCACAGGATTCCTCCTTGAATCCCCACATCTGCGGACAACGGCTCCCCACATCCGTTTCTATTTTTGAATTGTTAACGCTAATCGTGATTAGAGCAGACGATAGCGAAGCGCTGACTTGTCAGTTCGCAACTCCCATGAATCAACGATGCCGTTCAACTGAAAGTCATCCCCACGAACGTCCCCAGTACGAAATTTGTGGGGTCTTCCGGAAGACCCATAAGCTGAGCATTGACGAGTAACGATAACAGCAGGGGCGCAAGGCCTTTCGTCCTGACAGGGAGTACGCTATTTGCCAGCATCTTCGTTAGGTCAGGTGTCAGCATCTCCATTAGTATCCTTCCTAACCTCGTGGGTCCCGAAGACGGAGTGCTAAATCTCTTGAAGGACGAATAATCTGGGTGCTGATTGCTGTGTAAAATTCAGCCAATAGCTGTGATCTACCTGCTGTCATGCCCCTTTCTCCCCTAAAGATTGCAACGGTTAAAAATCAGGCAACTCAGCAATCTTTCGAGCGGGGAGAGCAGTACTTTTCATCAGGAGCCGTCGGAGAAGTGACTCTGCGGGGACAAACCCTCTCAGCCGAGGTAGAAGGTAACTCCGCAGACCTTTACCGAGTCACGGTTACGGTTGACGATGGCGGTGTGACGGCAGCGCGATGCAGCTGTCCGTACAGCTTTGAAGGATGGTGTAAGCACATTGTTGCCACGCTGCTGCTGGTCGTGCGCCAGCCAGGACAGGTTGCTGAACGTCCGTCCCTGGACGACCTGCTTAAAAAGCTCGATTTAGCACAGGCAAAGGCACTGATCCGACATCTGGTAGAGGCAGATGTCGAACTGCAGGAGTCGGTAGACTTTTTCATCAGCCTCCAGCAGGCCAAAGATACCGCCCCTGCTAAGAAAGGCTCAAAGTCAGGCCAGCGACGGACCACCGTAGACGCCAGCGCCTTTAAGCGACGGATTCGCCATGTTGCTCGTGAGGTGCTGCACCAGGTCGAAGAAGGCTGGGAAGAGGTCTGGATCGAAGAGGAAATTCAAGGCGTCGTAGATGACGCGCTGACATTTGCCGAAAGGGGAGACGGCTACAACGCGATGGTGGTCCTGGAGGGCATCACCGAGGGCTACGCAGAATATGCAGACGAGCTGAATAATTACGGACTAGGCCCAGAAGATAACGGCATTGACCTGGACGATGCCTGGGCAGAAGCAATTTTGTGCGCCGACTTAACCGACAACGAACAGCTTATCTGGCAGGAGAAGTTAAAGGCACTGCAGGACCAGCTGATAGGGTTGCCAATGGCACTGGAGGCGCTGCGCCAGGGCTGGGATTACGAACCACTGGTGAACGTATTGCGTGGGCACATTACTGAAAAGGGAGCCTGGCGCGGGGAAGCGCCTAGCTGGGCAGATGATTTTAGCCTGATTCGGTTGAAAATCTTGGCGCAGCAGCAGCGGTACGAAGAATACCTTTACCTGGCCGAGGCTGAAGGCCAAACCGAGCAGTACCTGTCAATGCTGGGACAGCTCGGTCGGGTAGACGAGGCCATTATCGCCGCCCAGGAAGAGATGGAGACGCTGGCAGAGGCCAAGTCGCTTGCAGAAATACTGCGGGAGCAGGGCAAATGGTCAGAGGCGCTAGCAATCGCGATGCAGGGACTAAGACTAGAGCGTGAGCCCTACCATTCGGTCTCCGATTTTGCCCTGTGGACCAGCGAACTGGCCGAAGAACTGGGGGATACCACAGCCGCCCTAGAAGCGCGTCAGATCGTCTTTCAAGAACGGCCTTCTTTTCAAGACTATCAGCGAATAGAGCTGCTGGCTGAGGAAAGCTGGCCCCAGGTACAGGAAAAACTGCTAACGTTTCTCAGAGGGGATCGCCCCTACTGGGCCGATGAGGCGCGAGTCGATATTTTTCTGCATGAGGGTCTATTAGAAAATGCGATCGCAGCGGTTTCCCCTGTTCTCAAGCACAGATCAGCCCTTGTCCTTCGCGTCATGGACGCCGTCGTTAATTCCCACAGCCAGTGGGTGATCAACAACGCTAAGGCACAGGCTGACCCGATCGTGTCAGAGGGCCGATCGAACCACTACAGGGACGCCATCGAATGGCTTAAGCGTCTCAAGGCCGCACACCGAGCACTCGATCAGGAAACGGACTGGCTGCGCTACCGCAGGCAGCTTGCCGACACGCATGGTCGCAAGCGCAAACTTATGGAGCTGCTTCAGCAGGCCCGACTATAGTTTTGTCGCCGCTACCAACGGCTTTTCACTTTCATTTCTCACCATCCGTCTCTTTCAGGTCAAACCGCTTCGGGTAAGGCAGGTTGTGTTTTACAAACTCTTTTTTATACTCTATAGACTAAGGCCCCCTTTTCCCCAGGATGGGGGAGACTAGATTCAAAGCCGGAATTTTTGGGGGTTTGGGAACCTATCTGGCAGACCAAACTTCCGGTTTCTATCCTAGAAGTAATTCAGCTCACCTACTTATGGCGGTCTATGACGACTGTTGAGCATCCAGGATGGCCAAAATGTGCAGCAGCTCTAGAACAACGCCGTTGGTCCAGCCGAAGCCGATTTCGTTAGTGCTATAGCCAAACTGAATCTCGTCGGATACGTCACCAGAACAGCGCTCGATGTCGTACTTTTCGAGCAGGTGACCGCACCGCTTCAGGTCCTGAGCAGCTAGCCCCACAAACTTTTCGGCTAGGCGTCTGGCCTCGGTCATGTAGCCGTAGCGCAATAGGCCCTTGACGGCGATTAGCTGAAACGGCGCCCAACCGAAGGGGGCATCCCACTGGTTACCCGAGATGTAGTTGCTGGTACGCAGACCCCCAGGGGCCTCAAACCGGGGCAGATTACCGACGATACGTTGGGCCTGTTCAGCCGAGGCAATACCGACCCAGAGGGGGTAAAAGGTGGTGGCATATTCGTAATAACGGCAGCGGCCTTCACGGAAGTTGTAGTCGAGGTAGAGACCGCTGTCCTCATCCCACAAATATTGATTGATCAGCTCAGCCCGCTGCTTGGCCTGGTCGCGCCAGCGAACAGCCTGATCGGCGTGGCTGAGGATTTGGTGAATCCTAGCCATGTCCCGCTCCATGCGGTAGAGCAACACATTCAGACAGACGGGGGCGTAATGAATAATGTCAATGCTAAAGGGACCAAAGCGGTTGGTAGGGTCAAGTCCTGACTCACGCATGGAGCGGTCGCCCTTATAGAACAAATCGGTGAGTCGATCGCCGTGATCGTCGTAATATAGCGACAGATCGTAATCCGTCACAAGCTCGGTACGGTAGTAGTCTTTGACTCGGTCGAAGTGGGTGCGCCCGCCTTCATCCCGCTCAGAGAAGATTACCTCGGGCGCAGGGCCGTCACCGATGGCGTAGTAGTGAGACAGTCCGGTGGCGGCGTTGAGGTGGGGTGGCACGTTCCAGTAATAGTAGTAGCTCTCCAGTTGGGGAATAGTATCGTGCAACCACTGGGTGTCTTGAGAATGTTCAAACCACATCAGCACCATCTGCGAGAGAAACGGCGGCTGAGAGCGGTTCAAAAAGTAGGTGCGGTTAGCGTTAAGCACGGTGCCGTAGTGATCGACCTCGTAGAGCAGCTGGTCGACCATGCTTTTGGCGAGGTCGTATTCGCCGTCGCGCAGCAGCCCCAGCTGAATGAAGTAGCTGTCCCAGCCGTACATCTCGTTGAAGCGTCCGCCGGGGACCACATAGCTACCTGGCAGATAGAGGAGACTGTAGTGACCCCCAAAAATAGGACAGTGCTAAGCGAGCATAAGCTAGAGTCCATAGGGGGCAATGAACATGGGAAGCAAGCAAAGAAATTACAGCAGTGAATTCAAAGCCAAAGTCGTACTGGAAGTGATCAGCGGGAAACGGACGGCGAGCGAGGCCAGTCGGGCTCATAAGGTCCATATATCCGTGATCAATCGATGGCGGAACGAGTTTACTAAACAGGCTCATCTAGCCTTTGGCGGGCAAGGAGCAGGAGAGGATACATCAGAGCGAATAGCAGAGCTGGAGAGGATGATAGGCCGGTTAACGATGGAGCTAGCGGTGGCAAAAAAAGCTTCCGCTCAGTCCCCACAGCTCTGAAGCTTTTTTTG